>CANCER010000003.1 GCA_947375135.1 Comamonadaceae bacterium
CGGTATGTGAAAGAAGCTGCGGAGCAGATCAAGTCAACGGACCTCTGGGGTTTGCTTGTGCGCTATGTGAGCGACAAGATCGCGCCAGTGATTGGGCCGTTTCACCACCCAATTGCGGTAACGGCTACTGGGTAACTGCGGTTTTTAGGTTTAAAGTACAGAATCACGGAGTTGCGCATCTGTTCGCACAAGCCCGGGTCGGCCAGTGCGGCCTGCGAGTTGGCGTAGCCCAGACTTTTTTCCAGCTGCGCGATGGCTTGCGACAGCGGAGAAAAGTCGAGGGACATGCTTCACACTTCCAGGTTGTCAATCAGTCGAGTCGTCCCCAGCTTGGCAGCTGCCAGCACCACCAGGGCATCACCTGCTTGTGGGGCTTGCAGGTCAACGCGGCGGCGCGCCACCACATAGTCTGGCGCCCAACCGGCGGCGCTCAACGAGGCCATGGCTTGGGCTTCCAAGGCTGCGTAGTCCTGGCGCCCGCCTCGAATCGCATTGGCCAGCGCCCCGAGGGTCTGCGACAGCAACACCGCTTGCTGCCGCTCGCTGGCGCTCAGATAGCCGTTGCGCGAAGACAGGGCCAAGCCGTCGTCGGCGCGCAGGGTATCCAGACCCACGATGTCGATCGGCATGCTGAACTGTTTGACCATCTGGCGGATCACCATCAGTTGCTGGTAGTCCTTCTTGCCAAACACGGCGGTGCGTGCCTGCGTGCAACTCAGCAGCTTCATCACGATGGTGGCCACGCCGGTGAAAAAACCGGGGCGGAATTCGCCTTCCAGAATGTTGGCCAGCTCGGCGGGCGGCTGGATCAGAAAACTCTGCGGCTCGGGATACAGCTCGGTTTCCAGCGGCGCAAAAACGATGTCGCAACCGGCGGCCTCCAACTGGGCGCAGTCGGCTTCCAGGGTGCGCGGGTAGGTGGCGAAATCTTCCTTGGGGCCGAACTGCAGGCGGTTCACAAAAACGGTGGCCAGCGTCACATCGCCCAGCGGTTTGGCGGCCTTCACCAGCGCGATGTGGCCGGCATGCAGATTGCCCATGGTGGGCACGACGGCGGGGTGGCGGAAGCCGCGCAGGGCGGAGTGCAGATCAGCGAGCGTGTGTAGGAGCTTCATGGGCGTGAGGGGAAGTTCTGTTCAGGGATACCGCCGGACTGGCTTTGCCAGACGGCTGGTATCGCCCCCTCGAGGGGGGGGGGCACCGCAGGTGCACGGGGGTGTTCGTCATGTCACCAGGCGTGAACGGCGTTGTCCGGGAAGCTGCTGTTTTTGACCGCGGCCACATAGGCCTCCATGGCGCCGCGCACGGAACCGGCGTCCTGCATGAAGTTGCGCACGAACTTGGGCATCTTGCCCAGGTTCATGCCCAGCATGTCGTGCAACACCAGTACCTGGCCGGCCGTGCCGTTGCCCGCGCCGATGCCAATGGTGGCGCAGTGCAGCAGCTCATTCGTCAGTTCGGCGGCAATCTGGTGCGGCACCATTTCCAGGACCAGCATGGTGGCACCCGCGTCCTGGAGCTCGTGGGATTGCTTGCGCAACAGCTCGGCGCTGGCCTCGGTCTTGCCCTGCACGCGGTAGCCGCCCAGCGCGTGTACGGTCTGCGGTGTCAGCCCCAGGTGGGCACACACCGGAATGCCGCGCTCCACCAGGAAGCGCACGGTCTCGGTGGTCCAGCCGCCGCCTTCGAGCTTGACCATATGGGCGCCGGCCTGCATCAGCACCGACGCACTGCGGATCGCCTGCTCCTTGGACTCGTGGTAACTGCCAAAGGGCAGGTCGCCAATCACCCAGGCGGTGGCCTGCGAGCGGTACAGGCCGCGCGTGACGGATTCGGTGTGGTAGCGCATGGTTTCCAGACTCACGCCGACGGTGCTGGCCAGGCCCTGGCAGACCATGCCCAGGGAGTCACCGATCAGGATGCTTTCCACACCGGCAGCATCGGCCACGGCGGCAAAGGTGGCGTCGTAGGCGGTGAGCATGGTGATCTTTTCGCCGCGGGTGCGCATCTCCTGCAGGCGCGGTAGGCTCATGGGCCTGCGGTTGGGCATGGGTGAGGCTGGCGGCAAAGTGCCGTAGGGCGTGGCGTGCAGTGCAGCTGCGGTGTCTTTAGTAGCTTCGGTCATGGCTGGTTGCTCCAGGAGGAAAGCGAATTGGCCCGAATACTAACCCTGAAAACCGGTGCTTCAGGTGGGCGAGTAGGCCAGACGCACATATATCGGCGCAAAGGCCTCGGCCTGGGTAATTTCAATCAAGGTTTCCTTGGCCAGCTCCAGCATGGCAATGAAGGTCACCACCAGCACCGGCGTGCCCAGCTCGGGGTCGAACAAGTCTTCAAAGCCGACAAAGCGCTTGCCCTGCAGCTTGCGCAAGACGATGCTCATGTGCTCGCGCACGGAGAGCTCGGCGCGGCTGATCTTGTGGTGCTGAACCAGCTTTGCGCGCTTGAGGATGTCGCGCCAGGCGTCCTGCAGGTCGACCAGGTGCACATCCGGAAAGCGGGGCACCAGGCTTTGCTCGATGAAAATGCCGGCCTTGAGGTAGTCGCGCCCGTATTGCGGCACCGCATTCAGACGGGCAGCGGCCAGCTTCATCTGCTCATATTCCAGCAGGCGGCGCACCAGTTCGGCACGCGGGTCTTCGGCTTCTTCGCCTTCGGCCGCCTTCTTGGGCGGCAACAGCATGCGCGACTTGATCTCAATCAACATGGCCGCCATCAGCAGGTACTCGGCCGCCAATTCCAGATTGCGCTTGCGGATCTGCTCCACGTAGACCAGGTACTGCTTGGTCACGCTCAGCATGGGGATGTCGAGGATGTTGAAGTTCTGCTTGCGGATCAGGTAGAGCAGCAAGTCCAGCGGCCCTTCAAAGGCCTCCAGAAACACCTCCAGTGCATCCGGCGGGATGTACAGGTCGGTCGGCAGGGCGAACAGGGGTTCGCCATACAGGCGTGCCAGCGCGACCTGGTCCACCACCTCAGGGCTACCGGCGGACGTAAGGACTGACAAAAGGATTACTTGTTGTTGGTCTGGTAGACGTAGGGCTTTTGCGCAACTTTGGCGGTGCGAAAGCCTTTGAGGGCCAGGCGGTCGATGACCTTGTCCCACAAGAGCGAGCGGCCCTTGAGCTGTTCAGCTTCCAGTGTGGGCTTCTCGGTTTTGAGACGGTCCAGAAACTGGGTGGCATCGGACTTGTAATCGGGGCGGCGGAATATGTTCATGGGTGACCTCTTTGCGGTATTTTAAGGCTTGGCTGCATCCAGATGGGCCAGACCAGCGCTGGCCTGGATGGCAGTGGCGACATCCGGGTAAATATTGTCGGAGCCCACACTGGCGACAAAGCCGCAACGCCGGGCGATATCCAGCGGTTGGTGCATCAGCCCGCAAACCACCAGGCGCACCCGGCTCTTATCGCAGGCCTGCACCAGGTCGTTGAGGCTGTCGGCACCGCTGGAGTCCACATAGATCACGTTTTTCAGATCCAGCAACAGGGTGCGCCCGGGCAGGTTGTCCTGCAACTCTTCAATCAGTTTGACGGCGCCGAAAAACAGCGCGCCGTATAGGCGGTGGGCCGCCACCTGCCCCTGCAAGCCACCCAGTGCGGGGTAGTCTGCAGCGGTCAACTCTTCGGTGCGCGACAGGCTGGAGATGCGGTAGATAAAGGTGATGCAGGCCGCCACCAACCCCACCTCCACGGCCACGGTCAGGTCAAACACCACGGTTAAAAAGAAGACCGCCAGCAGCGTGATCCGGTAAGGCATGCGGTAATTGCGCAGGTGTACAAACTCGCGCCACTCGCCCATGTTCCAGGCCACAAACATCAGGATCGCTGCCATGGCAGCCAGGGGAATGTTCTGCGCCAGGGGCGCTGCCACCAGCATGACCAGTAGCAGGGTGAGCGCGTGCACCATGCCAGCAACCGGCGAATTGCCACCCCCTTTGACGTTGGTGACGGTGCGGGCAATCGTGCCGGTAGCCGGCATGCCGCCGAAGAACGGGGTAACGAAGTTGGCAATGCCCTGGGCCATCAACTCCTGGTTCGGGTTGTGCCGGTCGCCAATCATGCCGTCGGCCACGCGGGCGCACAGGAGCGACTCGATGGCGCCCAGCATGGCCAGGGTGGTCGCCGGCATGAACAGAAAGCGCGCGGTTTCCCAAGAGAAGTCAGGCCAGACCAGTCCCGGCAGGGAGGACGGAATACCACCGAACTTGCTGCCAATGGTTTCCACCGGCAGTTTCAGTACCGCCACCAGGGCCGTGGCAATCACCAACGCCAGCACCGAACCGGGCACAAGGCGCAAACGCTCTGCCAGCAGCGTGTGCTTGATCAGTCGCGGCAGGCCGAATTGCCAGCCGATGATCAGCAAGAGCGAGCCCAACGCCAGTGCTGCCGCAGCCGGGTTGGTGGTGGGCAGGGCATGGATCAGGGCGGAACCCATGCCAAAGAAGTTGGCTGGCAGGTTGGCGATGTGCAGCCCCAGAAACTCCTTGACCTGGGAAAGCGCAATCAGCACCGCAATGCCATTGGTAAAACCGATGATCACCGAGATGGGGATGAATCGCACGAGCGTACCCATCTTGAACACGCCCATGGCAAACAGCATCACGCCTGACATGGCCGTTGCAATCACCAGATTGGCCAGCCCGTAGCGCTCCACGATGCCGTAGACGATGACGATAAAGGCCCCGGCCGGCCCGCCAATCTGCACCCGGCTGCCGCCCAGGACCGACACCAGAAAACCGGCAATGATGGCGGTGAACAGCCCCGCCTCCGGTTTGAGGCCGCTTGCAATGGCAAAGGCCATGGCCAGGGGCAGCGCCACCACACCGACCGTCAGGCCGGCGCCCACGTCTTTAATCAATCGGGCCTGGTTATAGCCTTTCAGTGCTTCCAGTATGCGGGGCTGAAAAAAACGGGAAGATTTGTTGTTGGCTGCGTTGGACATGGCGCTCAGTGGGGGTCAATCCAGTTCTTTGCGTCGTTCAGCACGGGACGCATTACCAGAATCAGGAGAAACAGGGACAAGGGGATGGTGGCGATAAAGCCCAGGGTTTTGAAGCCGATCGCACCCGCCATACCGCCCACAAAAAAACTGCCTATCAGTTGGATGTGGATGCCTAGTTTGTGCCGGTCAGCCACCACGCGATTGTCGCGGCTCAGGCGGTTGATGTACACGAGTTTGCCCAACTCGATTCCCATGTCCGTGGCCAGTCCGGTGATGTGGGTGGTGCGTATTTCGGCGTGCGAGATTTTGGTGATGACGGCGTTTTGCAAACCCATCAGGTAGCACAGCAGCAGCACGGTCAACGGTGCAAACAGGCCCGCCCAGACATTGATGCCGGTGCCAAACAGACCGAATACCAGCAACAGCGCAGCTTCCAGCAACAAGGGTCTGCCGTAGGCACTTTGCAATTTGCGCCGCAAACCCCAGTTCACCATCCAGGCGGTGGTCATGGCGCCACCCACAAACGCTGCGAATGCCGCCAGGCCGGCGAATGCCAGCGTGAACTGACCCAGCACCAGGTTGTCCGCCACCGAAGACAGCACGCCGGTCATATGCGAGGTGTATTGCCCCACGGCCAGAAAGCCGCCGGCATTGGTGGCGCCCGCCACAAAACACAAGGTCATCCCCAGGCGGAGATTGTTTTGGGCAGTGCGCTGAACCGTGGTCCAACCGCGCAGCAGGGGGATCATGAAATTGCGGCTTAGTGAATCCGCATGCCGGGGGTTGCACCAGGCCAGGGGTTCAGGATGTAGATACCCGGGTTTGCCTTCTCGTCGCCATGGCTGGCGGCCATCACCATGCCCTCACTCACGCCAAACTTCATCTTGCGCGGCGCCAGGTTGGCCACCAGCACGGTGAGCTGATCTACCAGCTGCTCAGGCTGGTACATGCTGGCAATGCCGCTGAAGACGTTGCGCAGGCGTGGCGCACCGGTGGCGTCCTGCTCGCCGGCGTCCAGCGTCAGGCGCAAGAGCTTGGTGGAGCCTTCGACTGCGGCGCAGGCCACGATGCGAGCAATGCGCAGGTCGATCTTGGCGAAGTCGTCGATGGTGATGGTCGGGGCAATCTCCTCGCCGCCGGGCCGCCCCAAGGCGAGGTCAGGCCCCTTGGGGGGCAGCGAACCAGGCGCAGCCGGGAGCGTGGGGGCCCCAGGCACTTTACCGCCGGGCGGCACGATCTCCACCACAGGCGCGGCGGGCTCGGGTATTTCAAACAGGGCGTCAAGTTGCTTCACATCCACACGCTGCATCAGATGCTGGTAGGGCTGGATGGCGGCCACGTTGGTGTCCACGTTCCACTGGGACATGTCCAGGCCGATAAAGCCCTGCACCGACTCGGCCAGTGAAGGCAGTATGGGCGCCATGTAGCGCGTCAGTACCGCAAAGCAGTTGATCAGCACCGAGCAGACCTGGTGCAGCGCCTCGTTGTTGGCCGGGTCCTTGGCCAAGTCCCAGGGCTTGTGCTGGTCTACATAGGAATTCACCCGGTCGGCCAGCAGCATGATTTCGCGGGTGGCTTTGCCGAATTCGCGGGTGTCATAGAGCTTGGCAATCGCATCTGACTCGGAGCGGATATCCGCCAGCAGCGCAGCGCCCACGGCGCCAAAGTCGGTGCTGAGCCGGCCTTCAAAGCGCTTGCTCAGGAAACCGGCGGCGCGCGAGGCGATGTTGACGAACTTGCCGATCAAATCGCTGTTGACGCGGGCCATGAAGTCGTCGGCGTTGAAGTCGATGTCCTCGTTGCGGGCGCTGAGCTTAGCCGCCAGGTAGTAGCGTAGCCACTCGGGGTTCATGCCCAGGCTCAGGTACTTCAGCGGGTCCAGGCCGGTGCCACGGCTCTTGCTCATCTTCTCGCCGTTGTTCACGGTTAGGAAGCCGTGCACAAACACGTTGTCCGGCGCCTTGCGGCCGCTGAAATGCAGGATGGCGGGCCAGAACAGGGTGTGGAAGGTGACGATGTCCTTGCCGATGAAGTGGTACTGCTCCAGTTTGGGGTTGGCCATGTAGGCCTCGTAGTCCTGCCCGCGTTTGCCCAGCAGGTTTTTCAAAGAGGCCAGGTAACCGATGGGCGCGTCCAGCCAGACATAAAAGTATTTGCCCGGCGCATCCGGAATCTCGATGCCGAAGTAGGGTGCATCGCGGCTGATGTCCCAGTCGCCCAGGCCTTCGCTTGTCGTTCCGTCCGGATTCGTGCGCACGGAAAACCATTCCTTGATCTTGTTCGCCACCTCGGGCTGCAAGCGGCCGTCCTGCGTCCATTGCTCCAGATAGGCCACGCAGCGCGGGTCAGAGAGCTTGAAAAAGAAGTGCTCGGAATGCTTCAACTCGGGGCGCGCGCCGCTCAATACCGAGAAGGGGTTGATCAGGTCGGTCGGCGCGTACACGCTACCGCAGACCTCGCAGTTGTCGCCGTACTGGTCCTTGGCGTGGCACTTGGGGCACTCGCCCTTGATGTAGCGGTCGGGCAGGAACATGTTCTTCTCGGGGTCGAAGAACTGCTCGATGGTCTTGCGGGCTATCAGCGTGCCGCCTTGCGATTCGGGCAGGTCGCGCAGGTCCCGGTAGATCTGACGCGCCAGTTCGTGGTTCTCGGGCGCGTCGGTGCTGTGCCAGTTGTCAAAGGCTATGTGGAAACCGTCCAGGTATTGCTTGCGCCCGGCTGCGATGTCGGCCACAAACTGCTGCGGCGTCTTGCCTGCCTTCTCGGCGGCAATCATGATGGGCGCGCCATGCGTATCGTCCGCGCCCACGAAGTTCACCGCGTGGCCCTGCATGCGTTGGTAACGCACCCAGATATCTGCCTGGATGTACTCCATGATGTGGCCGATGTGGAAGTTGCCGTTGGCGTAGGGCAGGGCGGTGGTGACGAAGAGCTGGCGGTGTGCGGACATGAAGGGGGCTTTGGCTTTCGGGGACAGAACGCCATTTTAGTCCGGGGGTTGGGCCCGCCGACCACAGGGTCAGTGCGCTGCGCCGTTGCCATGCGCGGTCGCGGTGAATGACCAATGCGTGTGAACGATCTTCCACTCGCCGTGGGTCAGGCGAAAGACCTCCGTGCAGTTCCAAGGAAAGGTATCCCCGTCATCCCCGTAGGCGACAAAGTGGTAGGTCAGCACGGCGGCGTTCTCCAGCACCTGCACAAAGGGGTTGTGCAGTTCAAAGCGTGAGGTGTAGACCTTGCCGCGCAGGCTTTCGTAATAGTCGCGCAGGGCGGGCAGGCCATCCAGCCGTGTGGGGATGAAGGGGTCCAGGTACACAACATCGCCGGCGGAAAGCTCCAAAAATCCGGAGGGATCGCCATGGCACCAGCGGCTGAGGGCCAGCCTCTCCGCGTTGATGAGTTGCTGGCTTATTGCTTCGTGGGCCTCAGAAGTGTGCATAGGGGTTTCTCCTTTCAGTCAATGTTCACTCCCGATCCTGGTCCGCTTTCTGTCTGTACCTCAAAGGGGAGCGGGAATGTTGCGCCGCAAAAGTGGAAGGCGGCTTGCGGATTCTCAAATTCCAAAGGCATACACAGGGGCACCATGGGTGCATTGTGTTTTTGGGGGTTTATGGGTATGTGGCGCAGTGTGTTGATGTTCTGTGCGCTGGGGCCGGGTGCCGCAATGGGGCAGGAGCTGTCTTCGCCGGTAGAACTTGCCAGTTTGTTCGCACAAAGCGTGGATAGGTGCCTGGTCGTACCCGCCGAGACACAGCAGGGCTATGCGCAACAGGCCTCCGGGGTGCTGGCAGCAGCCGGCTTGGTAGACCTGCCGGCGCAGGTGGTGGTAGTGGTGGACAGCAATCCGCTGGTGCAGGCCCTGATGCTGTTCTGGATGGCGCCGGGTGCGGCGGCGCAACTGATTGGCGCATCGCCCGTCTCCACCGGCCGGCCCGGGCAGTTTGACCACTTTGCGACCCCTTTGGGCGTCTTCGCGCACGCGGTTGCCAACCTGGACTTCCGCGCCCAAGGCACCAAAAACGAAAATGGCATCAAGGGCTATGGAGAGAAAGGCCTGCGGGTGTTTGACTTTGGCTGGCAACTGTCGCCCAAGGGCTGGGGCGACCGCCGACCGTCCACCATGCGCCTGCAAATGCACGCCACCGACCCGAGCTTCCTGGAGCCGCGTCTGGGCAGCGTGCAGTCCAAGGGCTGCGTGCGCATACCCGCCACGCTGAATAAATTCATCGACCACTACGGTCTGCTCGATGCCGACTACGAGCAGGCCATGCGCCAGGGTGCGCGCTTCTGGGTGCTGGACCCGCAGCGCCAGCCCACGCCTTGGTCGGGCCGCTATCTGGTGGTGCTGGATTCGGGCAGCACCCAGCGCCCACCCTGGTCTGCGCCTGGCAATGGCGCCTTTCATGCAGATTCAGCAACTGCCTGTCGATGAGGCGCTGGCTCGCCTGGCCACGACGGCGCAGGGACTGACGGCGGAGCTTGCGCGCAGCAGACTGCGCGAATACGGCCCCAACCGGGTAACACCCAGGCCGCGGCAGCACTGGCTGCTGCGACTGCTCCGGGAGTTTACGCAGCTGTTTTCCGTCATTTTGTGGGTCGCGGCCGGTCTGGCGTTTCTGGCACAGGCGGTGGACCCCGCCCAGGACATGGCGCATGTCGGTGTGGCGGTGATCGTGGTGATCCTGGTCAGCGGGTTTTTCTCGTTCTGGCAGGAAGGACGCGTGGAGCACACCCTGGCCGCCCTGCAGCGCATGTTGCCGCAACAGGTGCTGGTGCTGCGCGATGGCGTGGCGCACATGATGGATGCGCAATTTCTGGTACCGGGCGACCTTGTCGTGCTGAACCAGGGTGACAACGTGCCCGCTGACTGCCGCCTGATCGAGGCGTTTGGCATACGCGTCAACCGGTCCACCATCACCGGCGAGTCACTGCCCCAAAGCTGTGATGCCGAGCCCTCCACCGAAAGCCGCCCGGCCGCCAGCCGCAACATTCTGCTGGCAGGCACCTCGTTGGTGGCCGGACGGGGCAGGGCCCTGGTTTTTGCCACCGGCCGCAACACCGAATTCGGCCGCATTGCGCAACTGACCCAGGAGGGCGACGCGGGGGAGTCGCCGCTGCGCCGGGAGGTGGCGTACCTGAGCCGCACCATTGCCGCACTGGCGCTGGGCATGGGAGCCTTGTTGCTGGCGATCGGCATCTACAAGGGCTGGCCCCTGTGGCGTGACGTGGTGCTGGGACTGGGCATCATCATCGCCATGGTGCCGGAAGGCTTGCTGCCCACGCTGACCCTGGCCTTGGTGCTGGCCGCCCGGCGGCTGACGCGCCGCCAGGTGCTCATACGCCATTTGCCCAGTGTGGAGACGCTGGGCTCGGTCACCGTCATCTGCACCGACAAAACCGGCACGTTGACCGAAAACAGCATGCGTGCCGATGCCGTGTTTCTGGATTTGCAAATGGTGTCGCTGGAGGCGCTGGCCCAGCAGCCGCAGCAGCAGGTGGCGCGCAACCGCCTGTTTTTCCAGGTGGCTCGCGATTGCCACAACCTGACCGAAACGCGCAAGGGCGAACGCCCCGCCTTGGAGGGGGACCCGCTGGAGATTGTGCTGGTTCGTCTGGCGCAGCGTTTTGGTACCCGGCCTTTGAACCTGCCGCGTTGCGATGAGTGGCCTTTCGATTCCGAGCGTATGCGCCAGTCGGTGGCCCTGCGCAGTGCCGGTGGCGCGCAGGACTTGCTGCTTTGCAAAGGGGCCTTGCAAACCGTGCTGCCCCTGTGCACGGACTATCTGTACCAAGGGCAGTGCCTGGCGCTGACCCCTGCCATCTGCCACGCGGTGGAGCAGGCGCAGGAAGCCATGGCCGACCGGGGCTTGCGCGTCATTGCGCTGGCCGCACGGCATGTTCCGCCGGGCTGCGCGCACCAGACATGTGAGGAACAGCTGACCTTCTGCGGTTTGGTGGGGATTGCCGACCCGCCGCGCCCCGAGGTGAAAGATGCCATAGCCGCCTGCCATGGCGCCGGTATTCGGGTGATCATGGTGACAGGCGACCACCCTAAAACCGCCCTGGCCGTTGCCCGGCAAATCGGGCTGGTGCGCAGCGACCTGGCCAGGGCCCTGACGGGCGCGCAATTGCAGGCGCTTTCCGCCGCCGAACTGCAAACGGCGCTGGAGGCTCCGGAACTCATTTTTGCCCGTGTCGCTGCGGACCAGAAGCTGCGCATTGTGCAGGCGCTTCAAGCCAAAGGGCATATCGTGGCCGCCACGGGCGATGGTGTGAATGACGCACCGGCCCTGCGTGCCGCGCACATCGGAATCAGCATGGGAAAAGGCGGCACCGACGTGGCGCGCGAGGCCTCCGACATGGTGCTGCTGGACGACAACTTTGCCAGCATCGTTGCCGGAATCGAAGAAGGGCGCGCCATTTTTCTGAATATCCGCAAATTTTTAACCTATGTGCTGGTACACAACACCGCCGAGTTGGTGCCCACGCTGGCGTATGCCCTGCTGGGCATTCCCCTGCCGCTGACGGCCGTGCAGGCGCTGGCCGTGGACATGGGTACCGATTCGCTGACGGCCCTCGCGCTCGGGGTGGAGGCGGGCAACCCCAACAACATGCGGCGCGCTCCGCGTGCGCGCAGCGAGCGCCTGCTCACTGTCGCGCTGGCTGTGCGTGCCTACCTTTTTTTGGGTCTGGTGGAGGCGGCAGCAGTGCTGGCCGTGTTTGTGCACACGCTGCAAGCGGGCGGCTGGCACTTTGGCACGGATCTGGCGGCCTCAGACGCCCTGTACCGTCAGGCCACCACCGCCAGCCTGGCGGCCATCGTGCTCCTGCAAATGGTCAATGTGCTGTTGTGCCGCAGCACCGTGCGCCCGGCCTATCGCGATGGCTTTGGCGCAAACCCCCTGCTGCTCTGGGGTCTGGGCGCGGAGCTGACCCTGATCCTGCTGATTGCCTACACCCCGTGGGGCAACGCATTGCTGGGAACTCAGCCGCTGCCCTGGGACACGTGGCTCTATCTGCTGCCCTGGGCCGTGGCCCTGGTCGTGATGGATACGCTGTGGAAGGCCTTGGCGCGCCACACCCTTGCGCGCCGGCTTGCCCGGCAAGCAGGGCGCCCGGCCGGGGCAAGGCCTTCCTGAGGCCGCTGTCGCCAATCTCCCGGCGCTGCAGAAGGGAAGGCGAGGTTGGATAGACTCGGCACACAAAAGGAACAATTCATGGCAATTACAGAACAAGCGATCATGGGCGCCCTGCAGGGCGTGATCGACCCCAACACCGGCAAAGACTTTGTCTCCAGCAAGTGCATCAAGGGCCTCACAGTGGAGGGCGGCAAGGTCGCTTTCACACTCGAACTGGGCTACCCCGCGCAGAGCCAGCACCAGGCTTTTGCCGAGGCGTTGGCCGCCGCCGCCCAGACCGTGGCCGGCGTGCAGGACGTGCAAGTCACCCCTACCTTGAACATCAGCGCCCACGCGGTGCAGCGCGGCGTGCAACTGCTGCCGGGCGTGAAGAACATCGTGGCCGTGGCCTCCGGCAAGGGCGGCGTGGGCAAGAGCACCACCGCCGCCAACCTGGCGCTGGCACTGGCCGCCGAGGGTGCCCGCGTGGGCTTGCTGGACGCCGACATCTACGGCCCCAGCCAGCCCATGATGATGGGTATCGAAGGCCGCCCCGATTCGTCGGACGGCAAGACCATGGAGCCCATGGAGAACTACGGCATCCAGGTCATGTCCATCGGCTTTCTGGTGGCGCAGGACGAAGCCATGATCTGGCGCGGCCCCATGGCCACCCAGGCGCTGGAGCAGCTGCTGCGCCAGACCGCATGGAAGGACCTGGACTACCTGATCGTCGATATGCCCCCCGGCACCGGCGACATCCAGTTGACGCTGAGCCAGCGCGTGCCCCTGACCGGCGCCGTGGTGGTGACCACGCCGCAGGACATCGCCCTGCTCGATGCAAAGAAGGGCATCAAGATGTTCGAGAAGGTCGGCGTGCCGATTCTGGGCATTGTGGAAAACATGGCGGTGCATGTGTGCAGCAACTGCGGCCACACCGAACACATCTTCGGCGTGGACGGCGGCAAGACCATGGCTGCGCAGTACGGCATGGACTACCTGGGTGCCTTGCCCCTGGCCATGCAGATCCGCGTGCAGGCCGACGGCGGCAAACCCACCGTGGTGGCCGAGCCCGAGGGTGAGTTGGCGGGCCTTTACAAGGCCGTGGCGCGCAAGGTGGCCCTGGCCATTGCCGCCAAGAACAAGGACTTCTCCAGCAAGTTCCCCAGCATCACCATCAGCAAGAACACCTGATGCAGCAGCTGTGACCGGCCCGACCGTGCCATGAACCTTTTGCCCTCCTTGCGCTACCTGGTGGCGCTGCAAGAGCACAAGCACTTCGGGCGGGCTGCCCAGGCCTGCCACATTACGCAACCGGCACTGAGCAACGCCATTCGCGCTTTGGAGCGCGAGTTCAATGTCGAAATCGTCAAACGTGACCGCAACTTTGCCGGCCTCACACCGCAGGGCGAGCGGGTGCTGGCCTCGGCCAAGCTGATGCTGCACGAGCACGCTACGCTGCAGCAAGACCTGCAAAGCGAGACCCTGGTTCCGCGCGGACCCATCCGCATAGGCGCGGTGCCCACGGCGGTACCGATTGCGGCACGTTTTGCCGCTATGCTGCACAGCCGCCACAACGGGATTCAGCCGGTGGTGCTGTCGATGAGTTCCAGTGAACTGGAACGCGGCCTGGAAGACCTGACCCTGGACCTGGCGCTGGGCTATAGCGACCGCATGCGGGTGCAGGAGCGCAAGTTGCGTGTCTGGCAGCAATACACCGAGCATTACTTTCTGCTGCGCCGTGCCGCCGTGCCTGACGCCCGTGGCCTGCAACTCACCAAGTCCATGGCCTGGAAAGACGCAGCCACGCTTCCGCTGTGCCTGCTCACGCCCGCGATGCACAACCGCACCATCGTGGATGCCGCCTTCACGACGGCCGGTGTGCGCGTTACCCCCGCCATGGAGACCAATTCCATCATGACCATGATGCTCAGTGTGGTGGATGGCAATGTGTGCAGCGTGCTCCCCGGTGCGCTGGTGGACACGGTACGGGGCTACCGCGAACTCGAAGCCTCACCCCTCACAGGGCCCGAGGTCAAAACCCGCATCGGCTTTATCTCCCACGCACAGGCGCGCCCTTCTCGCGCGCTGGAAGCCGGCCTGGCCCTGGCGCAGGACGGTGCCTGGTTGCGCCACGCGGCAGCGCACAGCGGCTTGCTTGCGGCATAGCGATATCCGGGCGAGATCTGAAAGCGGTCGCTGAGCAGTGATAATGTAGTAATGGCGGGTGCATTTCAATGCGCTGTGAAATAAACGTTGCTCGAAAATAAAGGACCCACAAATGTCGCAAATGCATGGAGGCGGATTGCTTCGACGGGCCGTTGCCTTGGTAATCATTTTTGTCAGTTTGGGCTTGGCCTCTTGTGGTGGTGGCCTTACACCGCTGAAACCCGCAGTTTCCATCAAGCGTCCGGTGGTATTCCAAACCCTGGCGTCTGCACCCACCACTGCATGTCCAATCGGTGGCGTTACCGTGATGTCCGGTATTGACACCAATGGCAATGGTGTTCTGGATGCAGTGGAAGTCACCAACACCCAGTTTGTTTGCGGTGGTACCGCAGGAACCACCTTGTTGGTTTCTTCGATTGCCGAGCCTGCAGGTCCGAATTGCACGTATGGCGGCAATAAAGTCACCGCCTGGTTTGACATGAATGCGAACAAAATATTCGATGCGGGCGAACCCTCATCAACGAGCTATGTTTGCAACGGAGTGATTGGAACCAACGGCCTCAGTTCCTTGTTAAACGTAATTCCCGAGCCCATAGGTACAAATTGCGGTGCCGGCGGATCCAAAATTGTTTCCGGAATTGATACCAACGCCAATCAAATTCTGGACCCTGCTGAAATAACCAATACGGTATATGTTTGCAATGGCACCGGTCTCGCCACTGGACGGGTGACTGACGGGCGTGTGTGGGGTGCAAAGGTCACGTTGGATACCAATGACGATCGCATATGTGATGCATCGGAGCCTTCTGTCACCACTGACAGCACCGGTGGTTTTTCCTTTGATCCGGCACTGGGAATTCATATGTTGTGTGCTTCCGGTGGTACGGACATGGCAACACTCAAGCCATTCCAAGGGTATTTGACTGCACCGGCGGGGGCCACGCAAATAACCCCTCTGACCACGCTGCTGGTGGCGGCAGTGAATGCCAGTATGTCCGCGCCGGCCTACAACGTGTATTCGCCCATGGCAGCTACCCCAGTAGCGGGTATTTCACCGCCCTTGGATATTGCTACGGCGAATACAGCCGTAGCGAATGCGATGGCACTTACGGGCGTCAATTTGCTGACCACCGATCCGGCTGCAAGCACTGCGGGTGTACTCACCAACCCGGGATTACTTCCCAAAGCGGCTGCGATTGAAGTTTTACTGGAGCAGATCGCTGCTACGGTGGGCATGGCAAGTGGAAAAACCGGCGTGGACCCCGTTTTGTATGCTGCCGCTGTCAACAGCCTCAGTGCCACGCTGCGTGCACTGCCGCCTTCCCCCGTACTGGATTTTTCGATTCAAGCAACCGTCAGCCCGCTGGTAAACGGTACGATCGATGGCGTCATTAATTCCCTTCCAGCGCTCAGCCTGTCTTCAACGAACGTGAAGGCGTTGACAAGTGAGTCACTCAGCGGCTTGGGCGTCATCGTCGGAGCGGCTCAAACAACCAACTTTGCAATTGTCGGCGGGGCAGCTGATCTGGCGAACGGTGTCGCGGCGGCATCGAGTTCTCTGATGAATCTGGTCGATGCCAACCGCAGCTCGCTAAGCGCCAGTTGCACAACGTGTTCGACGCAGCTGGCTACTGTCGCTACGAAGGCGACAAACCTGTTGAATACACTGAATGTCACGCCTCTTCCGGTAAATACCGTGGTTCTGGATACCTCTACCCTTGCAGTGGGCGGTGTTCACGTGAATGCGCCAACGACCAGTGCAAACATGTATACGGTGAAGTCACCCACTGGTTGGACTAGTGCATCCATCGCCATACACCCCTCGCCAACAGCAACCACCGCGACAGCATTTGATACTTTCGTGTCTGCCGGCATAGTTCTCACGAATGTCGCCACAGGCACCCAGTTGCAAATCGTGATCGACAACATCGAGTACTCCTTGGTTCCAGGAGGTAACCCGGTTCTTGCTATTCCTCCTGCCGGAGCGACGATTTATACCTATGTCAATCAGGGTGTTCTGGTGCCTAAGGCGGCTGCCTATCCGACCATCAGCCCGATCATTTCGATGGATGTGATTAACCCGAGCGTCGTGAACATCGATATGGCCAGCCTGCTGGCGCTTAATCCGGCCGTTCTCAGTCAATTCAACGGCAGTGGTCAGTACAAGTTCAGCTTGGGGTTGTTTGCATCGACGGGTTTGCCGGTGAGACTGAATGACGGTAGCGTCAGCAATGGTGCAGCCAGGATTTTGCTGCCTGTGATCGAAGACGTCAGCAAGACGGCATACAGCGACCCCAACGGCCCCTTTATTACCCTGGGCACCGACTTCCTGATTACTGTTTCGCCATAGTGTGAACAGCGGCAGTTTTCCGTAACTCCGCTGGTTTTCAGGCCGGGCAGGTGCTGCAGGCAATTGCCCGGCAGCACCTGCCCTTTGCGCTCCTGGCCCGCGCCGGGGCGGCGCAGCGATGCTTGCAGTGGCAGCAGCATCCCATCCAATTCCGTAGACCATTCGCGCGGCGCCCCTTCCGGTTCGTAGCGCAGGCCAGGCTGCCTTGGGCTGCTATGGCTGCCATGGCCATGCGTTTGTTGCGTTGCCACATTCAAGACTTGTATCAGCCCATGCCGCGATTCAATTGGACGCATGCCATGAGGGCCTGCATACTGCGCCCACTCTGACAAGGAGTCGCCTGGCCGCCGAGGGTGGGTGTGGCATTCAAAACATAAACGTTCGGAGACAACATGACAACTGCTTCCCCTGGATGGCTCGATAAGGAGCGCATCATTGCCGGCCCCGGCTTCAACCGCTGGCTGGTACCACCGGCCGCTTTGGCCATTCACCTGTGCATTGGTATGGCCTATGGCTTTTCCGTGTTCTGGCTGCCTTTGAGCAAGGCGCTGGGCATCAAGGAGGCCATCAAATGCGGCCCCGACGTGGGCTTTTTCGGCCAGCTCTTCACGACCACATGCGACTGGCAGATTTCTACCCTGGGCTGGATGTACACCCTGTTCTTTGTCCTGCTGGGCTCCAGTGCGGCCACCTGGGGCGGCTGGTTGGAGCGGGCCGGCCCGCGCAAGGCCGGTGTGGTGTCGGCCCTGTGCTGGTGTGGCGGCATGTTGTTTTCGGCGCTGGGCGTTTACCTGCACCAGTTCTGGATGATGATTCTGGGCTCGGGTGTGATTGGCGGTATCGGCCTGGGGCTGGGTTACATCTCGCCCGTGTCCACGCTGATCAAGTGGTTTCCGGACCGTCGCGGCATGGCTACCGGCATGGCCATCATGGGTTTTGGCGGCGGCGCAATGATCGGCTCGCCCCTGGCAGCTGACCTGATGAAGTACTTTGCCAGCCCCACCAGCGTGGGTGTGATGCAGACCTTTGTGGTCATGGCGCTGATCTACTTTGTCTTCATGATGGCCGGTGCCCTGGGCTACCGCGTGCCCGAGACCGGCTGGATGCCCAAGGGCTGGACGGCGCCCACCGGCATGTCCTCCAACGTCATGATCACCAAGCACCATGTGCATGTGAAGAAGGTCTGGGGCATTCCCCAGTTCTGGCTGATCTGGATGGTGCTGTGCATGAACGTGAGCGCCGGTATCGGCGTGATCGGCATGGCCTCTCCCATGCTGCAGGAAGTATTCGGCGGCTCGCTGATCGGCGTGGCCAAGAAGTTTGGTGAACTCGACAAGGCGCAATTGGCAGCGATTGCCAGCGTGGCGGCCGGCTTTACTGCGCTCCTGAGCCTGTTCAACATCGGCGGACGTTTCTTCTGGGCCAGCCTTTCGGACAAACTGGGTCGCAAGCTGACCTATGTGGTGTTCTTTGTGTTGGGTGGCGCGATGTATTTCAGCGTGCCCGGTAGCGCCGCTGCCGGCAGCACGGTGCTGTTTGTAGGCGCCTTCTGCGTCATTCTGAGTATGTACGGCGGCGGTTTCGCCACCGTGCCGGCTTACCTGGCTGACATCTTTGGTACGCAAATGGTGGGCGCCATCCATGGCCGTCTGCTTACCGCCTGGGCTACGGCCGGCGTGCTGGGCCCGGTGGTGGTGAACTACATGCGTGAGTACCAGCTGGGCCTGGGCATCCCGCGCGAGCAGGTTTACAACCAGACCATGTACATCCTGGTGGGCATGCTGGTGGTCGGTCTCATTTGCAACTTGCTGGTTCGCCCGCTGGATGACAAGTGGTTCATGAATGCAGAGGAACTGGCCGAAGAAAAGCGCCTGGCCCATGACAAGGCCGTGTCCAACGAAGTGCACCGTGCCGATGGTGGCGGTGCCGATACGGTGCCAACCTTCGTGGTGGTGCTGGCCTGGGTAGCAGTGGGTCTGCCGCTGTGCTGGGGTGTGTACCGCACTACGCTCAGCGTGGCCAAGTTCTTTGCCTGATTGAATTGAATCGTTGCTGGTGACTGTGAGTGAATATGTCTTTATCTGTAGCCTCTTCTCCTGATGTGCAAACCGTGTCCCTGGGCACGGTGGACGATATGCGCGAGCGCATTCGCCGCAAAAGCAAATTGAAGGGGCGACAGGCGGATGACATATCGCTCGCCGAGGTGCGCGCGCTGATCGGCGCCGCACCGCACCGGCGCGATTTGCTGATCGAACTGCTGCACACACTCAACGACGCCTACCGCTGCCTGCACGACCGGCATCTGGTGGCCCTGGCCCGGGAGATGAACATCCCCATGGCCGAGGTGTTTGAAGTAGCCACTTTTTATCACCACTTCGAGGTGGTGAAGGGCGATGCCACCGCACCCGGACTGACCGTGCGCGTGTGCGACGGCCTGAGCTGCGAGCTGGCTGGTGCGCAGGATTTGTTGAAGCGCCTGCCCGCCCTGCTGGGCAGCCAGGACGTGCGTGTGATCCCCGCGCCCTGTCTGGGCCGCTGCGAGCAGGCACCGGTGGCCGTAGTGCACCAGCACCCGGTGCCGCACGCAACGCCAGAGGCAGTGGCTGCGCTGGTGGAATCGGCCAATGCCCACCACCCCGAAGCCCCAACCGACCGCGTGTTTGTAGCGTCAGAGCAGGCAGAGCGCAGCGTTTCGCCCGTGCCGCATGAAATGGAGGTCTCTCCCGGCTACACCGGTTACGAGTCTTACCGTGCCCACGGTGGCTACGGCTTGGCTGCAGCCTTGGTGAACGGCGAACACGACACAGAGGCCGTGATCAAGGCCATGGAAGACTCGGGCCTGCGCGGCTTGGGGGGTGCCGGTTTTCCCGCAGGGCGCAAGTGGCGCATCGTGCGCGACCAGCCTGCACCCAAGCTCATGGCCGTGAATATTGACGAGGGCGAACCCGGCACCTTCAAAGACCGCACCTACCTGGAGCGCGACCCGCACCGTTTTCTCGAAGGTCTGTTGATTGCAGCCCAGGTGGTCGGCATAGACCACTGCTACATCTACCTGCGCGATGAATACCACGGCTGCCGCGCCATTCTGGAGACCGAGCTGGCCAAACTGCAGGCCAACCCGCCTTGCCCGCTGCCGGTGATTGAACTGCGGCGTGGCGCCGGCGCCTATATCTGCGGAGAAGAGTCCGCCATGATCGAGAGCATTGAGGGCAAGCGTGGCGAGCCGCGCATGCGCCCCCCTTACATTGCACAGGTCGGCCTGTTCGGCCGGCCCACGCTGGAACACAACTTCGAGACCCTGTACTGGGTGCGCGACATTGTCGAGCGCGGCCCGGGCTGGTTCAGCAGCTTCGGCCGCAACGGCCGCAAGGGCCTGCGCAGCTTTAGCGTGAGCGGTCGCGTCAAGCACCCCGGCGTCAAGCTGGCCCCAGCCGGCATCACGCTGCGTGAGTTGGTTGCTGAATACTGCGGCGGCATGTTGGATGGCCACAACCTGTACGCCTATCTGCCCGGTGGTGCGTCGGGGGGCATCTTCCCCGAAAGCCTGGCCGATGTGCCCCTGGACTTTGACACCCTGCAGCCGCACGGCGGCTTTATCGGCTCTGCCGCCGTCATCGTGCTGAGCCAGCATGACAGCGCGCGCGATGCGGCCCTGAACATGATGCGTTTCTTTGCCCACGAGAGCTGCGGCCAGTGCACGCCCTGTCGTGTGGGTACGGCCAAGTCGGCCACGCTATTGGAAGCGCCGGTGTGGGACATCGAGACGCTGGAAGACCTGAACATTGTGATGACCGATGCCTCGATTTGCGGCCTCGGTCAGGCAGCGCCCAATCCGGTGCGCTGTGTGGTGAAGTATTTTGCGCACGAAGTAAATGGCGCAGGAGTAACAGCATGAACGCGCCTACCAAGATGAATGAAGTGACTCCCGTGATGGTGGAGTTCAAGCTGGACCAGCAGACGGTGATTGCCTTTGAAGGCGAAAGCATTCTCAAAGCGGCAAAGCGCCACGGCATTGATATTCCGCACCTGTGTTTCAAGGACGGTTTGCGGGCGGATGGAAACTGCCGCGCTTGTGTTGTCGAGATCAAGGGTGAGCGCACACTGGCGCCGAGTTGCTGTCGTAACGCGACTGCTGGCATGGAAGTGTTGTTGAAGACGCCCCGTGTTGAGAAGAGCCAGAAGATGGTTCTGGAGATGCTGCTGTCGGATATGCCGGATGTGGGCTACAAGTGGAATGACGCTGACCCGCACACAGCGGCGCACCCAGGTTCCTCTGACACGGCGGTGACAGGGGGCGGGCCGGGTGACGATTTGCGCTCGCGCCATGAGGAGCCCGGTCTGCCCCCTGGCGCCGTTGGGGCAGAGGCGAGCGCCAACAACGCAACTAAAGCATTAGGCCAACACGGCGAACTCAGCTACTGGGCCGACCGCATGGACGTGACCGTTCGACCCCAACTCAAAGCACTCAGAAGAGAGCAACCCAAACAAGACATTTCCCACCCCGCCATGGCCGTCAACCTCGACGCCTGCATCCAGTGCAACCGTTGCGTAAGGGCCTGCCGCGAAGAACAGGTGAACGACGTCATCGGCTACGCCATGCGCGGCTCGCACAGCGAAATCGTGTTCGATCTCAACGACCCCATGGGCGACAGCACGTGTGTGGCCTGTGGTGAATGTGTGCAGGCCTGCCCGACCGGCGCGCTCATGCCCAAGACCCAAATCGGCTCGCAAATCGTCGACAAAAAAGTCGACTCCGTTTGCCCCTTCTGCGGCGTCGGTTGCCTCGTTACCTACAACGTCAAAGACAACAAAATCGTCAGCGTCGATGGCCGCGACGGCCCGGCCAACCACAACCGCCTGTGCGTCAAAGGCCGCTTCGGTTTTGACTACGCGGCCAGTCCGCAACGCCTGACCGTGCCGCTGATCCGCAAGGCCGGTGTCGCCAAGGACCCGGAGTCGCTCAGCAAACTCAACCGTGACAGCGCCGACTGGTCGGAGGTATTCCGCGAAGCCACCTGGGAAGAGGCGCTGGCCTATTCCGCCGGCACGCTCAAAAACCTGCGCGATACCCACGGCAAGAAGTCGCTGGCCGGCTTTGGCTCGGCCAAGGGCAGCAACGAAGAAGCCTATCTGTTCCAGAAGCTGGTGCGCACCGGCTTTGGCAGCAACAACGTCGACCACTGCACCCGCCTGTGCCATGCCTCCAGCGTGGCGGCCCTGCTCGAAGGCGTGGGCTCGGGTGCGGTGAGCAACCAGGTCAACGATGTGCAGCACTCGGAGCTGATATTTGTCATCGGCTCCAACCCTACGGCGAACCACCCGGTGGCTGCCACCTGGATGAAGAACGCCTCCAAGCTGGGCGCCAAAATTGTGCTGGCCGACCCGCGTATCACCGACATCGGCAAACACGCCTGGCGCACGCTGCAGTTCAAGCCCGACACCGATGTGGCCATGCTCAATGCGCTGATCCATACCGTGATTGAAGAAGGCCTGGCCGACCAGGATTTCATCAGCAAACGGGCCAACAATTTCGAGGCGCTGCGCGAGAACGTCAAAGGCTACAGCCCCGAGGCCATGGAACCGATCTGCGGTGTTCCCGCACAAAAGCTGCGCGAGGTGGCGCGTGCCTTTGCCAAGGCCAAGAGCGCCATGATTTTGTGGGGCATGGGTGTGAGCCAGCACGTGCACGGCACGGACAACGCACGCTGCCTGATCGCGCTGGTGACGGTCACCGGCCAGATCGGTAAACCGGGCTCCGGCCTGCATCCGCTGCGCGGCCAGAACAATGTGCAGGGTGCGTCCGATGCCGGCCTGATCCCCATGATGTTCCCCAACTACCAGCGCGTGACCAACAAGGCGGCGCACAGTTGGTTTGAAAAATTCTGGGACACCCAGCTCGACGACCAGCCCGGCTACACCGTGGTGGAAATCATGCACAAGGCCCTGGCACCGGACAGCGACCCGCACAAGGTGCGCGGCATGTACATCATGGGCGAGAACCCGGCCATGAGCGACCCCGACCTGAACCACGCGCGCCATGCGCTGGCGTCCCTCGAACACATGGTGGTGCAGGACATCTTCATGACCGAAACCGCCTGGCTGGCCGATGTGGTGCTGCCCGCTACGGCCTGGCCGGAGAAGAACGGCACGGTCAGCAACACCGACCGCATGGTGCAGCTCGGCAAGCAGGCGTTGGATGCGCCGGGCCAGGCCAAGCCGGACCTGTGGATCATTCAGCAGATCGCCAATCGCATGGGTTTGAACTGGAATTACGAAGGCGAGTTCGACGGCGTGGCCGCTGTCTACGACGAAATGCGCCAGGCCATGCACACGGCTATTTCCGGGATCACCTGGGAGCGGCTGCAGCGCGAGTCCAGCGTGACGTATCCTTGCCTAAGCGCGGAAGACCCGGGCGCCCCCACGGTGTTTATCAACCGCTTCGATACCATCGACGGCCGCGTCAATCTGGTGCCGGCCGACATCATTCCGGCCAACGAGCGGCCCGATGCCGAGTTCCCCTTTGTGCTGATCACCGGCCGCCAGCTGGAGCATTGGCATACCGGCAGCATGACGCGCCGTGCCGTGGTGCTCGATGCGATTGAGCCCATGGCCACGGCCTCGCTGTGCGGAGAAGACCTGGCAGCCCTGGGGCTGGAGGCGGGCGATGTGGTGACGGTGCAATCGCGCCGCGGCCAGGTCGCCATCCATGTGCGACGTGATGACGGCACGCCGCGCGGTGCGGTGTTCATTCCCTTCGCCTACTACGAAGCGGCGGCCAATCTGATGACCAATGCGGCGCTGGACCCGGTCGGCAAGATTCCCGAGTTCAAGTACTGCGCCGTGGCGATTCGCCGTGGTGGCACACCGGCCGCCGCGCCGGGTTACGGCACGGCTGCGCTGGCGGCATAGCGCCATGGAGCACGCCCCGGGCAAGTCCATGGCCAGCACAGCGCTTTATCTGACCCAGGCCAGCGCAGCACTCACCCATGTGGTGCAGGTGATGAACGAGTTCGGCGAGCAATACGAACTCGCCATCCCTTCCGAGCGCGCGCTCACCGTCTACGTGGACAAACGCGAGCTCATCACGCTGATGACCCTGGGTGCGCGTCCTGAGTGGCTGGTGCTGGGCTATCTGCTCAACCAGCGGCTGGTGAGTGGCTTTGACGACATCGAGTCCATCACGGTCGACTGGGAGGTGGGTGCCGCCGCCGTCAAGACGCGCAGCGGTATTGCCGATCTGGCGCAGAAGACGGCACGCCGTGTGGTCACCACCGGCTGCGGCCAGGGCAGTGTGTTCGGCGACATGATGGAAGGCGTGGACCAGCTCACGCTGCCGGATACCCACATCACGCAAGCTGAGCTGTATGCCATCGTCAACGCCATCCGCCTGCAGCAAAGCGTCTACAAAACGGCCGGCTCGGTGCACGGCTGCGCCCTGTTTGCGGGTGAAGAGCTGCTGCTGTTTGTGGAAGACGTGGGGCGCCACAACGCCATCGACACCATTGCCGGCTGGATGGCCCTGAACGGGCAGCACAGTGCGGGCAAGGTGCTCTACACCACCGGGCGTCTGACCAGCGAGATGGTGGTCAAGGCCGCGCAAATGGGCATCGCGGTGGCGGTGTCACGCAGTGGTATGACGCAAATGGGCCATGCCGTGGCGCAGAAGCTGGGCCTGTGCGCCATTGGCCGCGCTACCAACAAACGCTTTGTGTGTTTCAGCGGCATGGACCGTTTGCAGCTGCAGCCCGAGCTGGCTGGACTACCAGTGCGCGCTGCAGCCTGACCGGCCGCAATGACTGCTCCAGCAGGCCAAAGACGGGATGGACGCTGAGGCTACCGGCCCCGCATAAACAGCGTATCGAGCTCGCGCAGACTGATCTGGCGCCAGGTGGGGCGGCCGTGGTTGCACTGGTCGCTGCGCTCGGTGGCTTCCATGTCGCGCAGCAAGCCGTTCATTTCTTCGATGGTGAGGCGCCGGTTGGCGCGCACCGCGCCGTGGCAGGCCATGGTGGCGAGCAGTTCGTTTTGCGCGCGCTGGATGACGGTGCTGGCTTCGTGTTGGCCGAGTTCAGCCAGCACGCTGCGCGCCAGTTCGATGGCATCGCCTTGCGCCAGGGCGCTAGGTACGGCGCGCACGGCCAGGGTTTTGGGCGAGAAGGGGGTGATTTCCAGGCCCAGGCGGTGCAGGGTTTCGGTGTGGGCCTCGGCGGTGGCCACCTCGATGGGGGTGGCGGCAAAGGTCATGGGGATGAGTAGGGGTTGGCTGGCGAGGCCTTGCAGCAGGCCCTGGGCGGTGCTGGCACTGCCCAGCTGGTTTTTGAGCCGTTCGTAGACGATGCGTTCGTGCGCGGCATGCATGTCCACCACGATGAGGCCCTGGGCGTTTTCCGCTAGGATGTAGACGCCTTGCAATTGCGCGAGGGCGCGGCCCAGGGGCCAGTGGTCTTGCGGCTGGGCCACTGCATTGGAGGCAACCGTGTCTGCGCTGGCACTTTCACCTTCTCCGGGCCGGAGTCCGGGCGGCAGAGCGCTTTGCTCCGTGTCCCCCGCCTGCTGCGCAGGCTCCTCCTTTACCTGCGCAAAGCGCTCTGCCGCCCGGACTCCTGTGTCTGTTGCAGGCGTGCTCCAGGGGGCTGTTGATGCGTTCGGTAAGGCGGTATCGCCACTGCGCTGCCACAACGCGCCGAGTTCACTGACGCGGTGGCCGCCTTCGGGCTGCCTGCTGAACTGCATGCCGGGTTGCGCGGAGTACATGGGGGTGGCCGGTGCGCGGGAGGGTGTGAGTCCGAAGGCGCTGGCAGTTGGCGTGGCGCCGCCTCGGCTGTCGAACGCCGAACTGCTGGCATTGCCTGTGCCTGGCGCCTGCGCATCAGCGCTATCGCCGCTCCCCGCTGCCGCTGCAGCCGCTGCGTCAGCCGCCGCCTGCGCCCTGGGCACCGCCAGTGCATCTTCCACCGCATGGCGAATGGCTTGGTGGACCTCGCGGCTGTCGCGAAAGCGTACTTCGATTTTGGTCGGGTGTACGTTCACGTCTACCCGCGTCGGGTCCATGGCCAGGTAGAGCGCGTAGACCGGTTGGCGGTGGCCGTGCAGCACGTCTTCATAGGCGCTGCGTGCGGCGTGCGTGAGCACCTTGTCGCGCACAAAGCGGCCATTTACATAGGCGAACTGCTGGTCGGCGCGTGAGCGTGCAGCGTCCGGAATGCCGGCGCGGCCCCAGACGCGAAAGTTGGCGGGCGTATCGCTGCCCGGCAGTTGCGAGGCCTTGCGGCCCGACCAGTTGACGCGAATGCTTTGGGCCACAAAGTCCTCACCCATGACATCGCGCAGGCGCTGATCCAAGGCGTCCAGGTGGTTGGTGGTCACGCTGTCCAGGTCGGCACCTGCGCCGAAGCCTGCACATTTGCGCCACTGCTCCACCAGCTTGCCTTCGTGCCAGATCGCAAAGCCCACATCCGGGCGGGCCAGGGCGTGGCGGCGCACGGACTCAATGCAATGCGCCAGCTCGGTGGCGTCGGTTTTCAAAAACTTGCGGCGTGCCGGGGTGCTGTAAAACAGCTCCTTCACCTCGACCGTGGTGCCGGTGCTGCGCGCTACGGGGCTGAGTTCACCGGTGCGGCCGTCGAGCAGAAAGGCTTCGCTGATTCCTTGCGCGCGCGACAGGATGGCGCAGTCGGCAATGGCGTTGATGGCGGCCAGCGCCTCGCCTCTAAAGCCCATGGTGGCCACCGACTCCAGGTCTTGCAGGCTGCCGATCTTGCTGGTGGCGTGGCGGCGCAATGCAATGGGCAACTCCTCGCGCGGAATGCCCAGGCCGTCGTCCTCCACGCTGATCAGGCGCACACCACCGGCCAGCAGGCGCACCGTCACCTGGGTGGCACCGGCGTCCAGTGCGTTGTCCACCAGCTCGCGCACCACGGAGGCCGGGCGTTCCACCACCTCGCCCGCTGCAATTTGGCTGATCAGTTCGTCGGGCAGGTCACGGATGGGGCGGCGGGGGGAGGGGTGTTGGGCGTCGTTCACCAGGGCATTTTAGGGCGCCCCGTAGCTGTCACGCCGCACAGGGATAATCCGTGCCTATGGACTTTCTTCCCCAACTTCTCGATTTCGTTCTGCATGTAGACAAGCACCTGGAGCTGTTTATCCAGAACTACGGCCTGTGGGTCTATGCGCTGTTGTTCCTGGTCATTTTTGTGGAAACCGGCGTGGTCGTCATGCCCTTTTTGCCGGGCGACTCGCTGCTGTTCGTGGTGGGCGCCATGTGCGGCACCGGGCTGATGCATTACGGCTGGGCTGTGGGCCTGCTGCTGGCGGCGGCCATTCTGGGCAACCAGAGCAATTACACGATTGGCCGCTTCATTGGTCCCAAGGTGTTCCAGTGGGAGGACTCGCGCTGGTTCAACAAAAAGGCCTTTAACCAGGCCCACGCTTTTTATGAAAAATACGGCGGCATCACCCTGGTGGCGGCGCGCTTCATGCCTTTTTTGCGCACCTTCGCGCCCTTTGTGGCCGGTGTGGCGCAGATGACGCGCGCCCGCTTTGTGCTGTTTGATGTGCTGGGTGGCACGCTGTGGGTGGTGGGCATCGTCAGCATCGGCTACTTCTTTGGCAACATTCCCTGGGTCAAGCTGCATCTGGACAAGATCATCTGGGCCATGATTCTGATCCCCGGCGTGGTGATCCTTCTGGGTGCCTGGAAGTCGCGCAACAAAGCCGCCGCATGAGCTTTTCTACCGCTGTTGTGCAGCCTTTGGGCCTGCGCATGCCGCAGCACCGTCGCGTGTTTGCCTGCTTTTTTCTGTATGCGTTTTGCATGGGCGGCTTCTTTCCGCGCCTGGCCGAGATCCAGCGCGCCATGGGGGTGGGCGAGGGTGCGCTCGGCCTGGCGCTGATTGGCGTGGCCGCCGGTACCTTGATTTCGCTAACCTTTGGCGCGCATGTCATCGAGCGCATGGGCCACCGCCGCACGCTGCTGGGGCTGCTGCCCGCCTTGCCGCTGTTTTATGCCGCCGCCGCGCATGCGCCCACGCCGCTGGTGATGTTTGCCTGTCTGTTCCCCGCCGGCATTCTGGTGGGTGCGGTGGAGGTGGTGGTGAATCTGGAGGCCGACCGCGTGGAGCACCTCAGCGGGCGGCGCATCATGAACCGTTCGCATGCCTTCTGGAGCATCGGCTTCTTCAGCGCCTCGGCCATGGGTGCGCTCATGGCCTACCTGGGTGTCAGCCCGCAATTGCATCTGGGCGGTGTCGTGCTCTTGTGCATGGCGGCCACGGTGCTGCTGCTGGGCAAGTTCGAGGCAGCCCCTGTGCGCGAGGCCGACCACAGCCACGCCGATGCCCAGCCGCCGCGCTTTGCCACACCCTCGGCCGCGATTCTGGTGCTGGTGGTGGTGACGCTGCCGGCCATGGTGCTCGAAGGGGCGGGCTTTGACTGGTCTGCCATCTACATGCGCGATGTGTTTGGTGTATCGGCATTTTGGGGTGGCGTGGCTGTGGCCAGCGGCGCTGCCGCGCAGGCCCTGATGCGCTACTTTGCCGATGGCTTTGTCGAGCGCCACAGTCCGGTCTTTGTGGCGCGCGCACTGCTCAGCGTGCTGGCGCTGGGCGATGTGCTGGTGGCGGTGTCCCCTTCGCCCTGGGTTTCCCTGCTGGGCTTTGCCCTCTTGGGTGTGGGCAGCAGCGCCATCTTCCCGCTGGCCATGTCGGCCGCCGCGCAGCGCGCCGACCGGCCTTCTACGGTGAACGTGGCTTCGCTGGCGCAAACCGCCTTCGTCTCCTTCCTGCTGGCGCCACCCCTGCTGGGCTTTGTGGCGCAGAGCTTCGGCATCCGCTGGTCCTTCGGCATTGCGCTGCCGCTGGTGATTGCCAGCCTGTGGCTGGCGCGGGTGGTGGGGGCGTCGGCCGTTCGCGCGCGCGCTGCGGCTTAGGGGACGGCTATGCAAACGGGGGCTTGGGCGCATCCATGTCGGTGCTTAGTGTTTTTTTGCTTTGGCAGCGACGGTTTGCTCCACAGCGGTCATCGAAAGTAAAGAACTTTGGTCAGGATCCGACCCACTGCGGTCATGGGATCTGAGCCCCGGTTGATTGACAACTACCGATCACGCTAGCCGTTCCCTGGATGGCTAATTCATTGGCCTTTATAACCGTCTGTGGTGGGACTCAACGTGCAAAATTCGGAACACCTCGATCTTTGAGACCTGAACTTTGCATCCATTGCGCTAAACGCTTTGCGATTTCTGCTATCCAGAGCTACAAAAAATGGAGACCGTGGTTGCATTTCTAGCTTCCTGAGCGACCACGCCCTGTCCCCAATCCAGATAGGCTTGAATCAGTGTGTTTTCTACGCCAATTTTGAGTCCAACGAATGCTATGCTAGGCGCCGCTACTGCCAAAATGAGCGAATATATGAGTCGTAAATAGGTTGATCAATGCGAGCTTTGATTTGCGGAATCGGCGGTCAGGATGGTGGCTACTTGGCCAAGTTTCTTCTCGACAAGGGATATGCGTTGTATGGCACGTCACGCGATATCCACCTTATGTCGGATCGTGGGCTACATGCTCTGAACATTGCAGACCAAGTTGTATTGCGTTCGATGGCGATTAATGATTTTCGAAGTGTGCTCACGGTGCTCGCCGAAGTACAGCCTGACGAGGTCTATAACCTAGCCGGCCAAAGTTCGGTTGGTTTGTCCTTTGAACAGCCCGTTGAAACCATGGAAAGCATTGCCATTGGCACTCTCAACTTACTGGAGGCCATCCGCTTTCTGAACCCCGCCATTCGCTTCTACAACGCGAGTGCTATGGCGACATGGGCAATGCGCTTGCCGATGAAAACCCTGCTTTCAGACCACGTAGCCCCTATGCTGTTGCCAAGGCCACCGCTTTTTGGCAAGTAGCCAATCATCGAGAAGTTTACAAATTGCACGCCAGCAGTGGAATACTGTTCAATCACGAGTCACCCCGGTACGGCTATCAGCTCGCAACTGGGCTGATGGCGCAGGAAGGTCTTGAGGTTGACTACTTTTACGGTGCATTTTGGGACAAGCAACTGCGCGACTCACCCTCAGGTGCCCTCGCGGCCTCGCTGCCTTGGCTGCGCCGTCACGTGCCCTATTCCTACGAACTCCGGCGATGGCTTCAGAATTCGCGGTTTCATCATGGGGTCAAACTCAGGAAATTTGACCTCTACCATGAACCCAATATCCTGGCACTTGGCTTTGATGGCCCCACCGTTATCACTGTGCACGACTTATCATGGATTCGACATCCGGAGGCTCACCCGGTGGAGCGTGTCAAGGCAATGAATCGCTATTTTGAAAGTGGCCTGCGTCGGGCGGCAGCACTTATCACTGATTCTGCTTTCGTAAAGCAGGAGTTAATCGAGGTTTTTGGAATAAAACCTAACCTTATTTTTCCTATCGCGCTGGGTGTAGATGCACAATTCAAACCGTTGTCCCCCACGCAAACTCAAGAAGTCCTAAGTCGCCACCAACTGTTGCATGGCAACTATTTTCTGGCCGTTGGGACGCTTGAGCCACGTAAGAATCTTTCACTGGCACTCAAAGCCTACCTGCAGTTGCCAACTGCTATTCGAGAGCGAAATCCGCTGGTGCTGATTGGCATGAAGGGGTGGCACACAACTGCACTGGAACAATTGATTGAGTCACTGGTGCGCAATGGGCAGGTACGCCAACTCGGTTACTTGGCACGTGCCGACCTTGCGGTATTGATGGCAGGCGCTTTGGCACTGGTGTATCCCTCTGTATATGAAGGGTTCGGCTTGCCGCCACTGGAAGCCATGGCCTGTGCCACGCCAGTCATTTGCGCCAATTCGTCTTCGCTGCCGGAAGTAGTTGGAGAAAGCGGTGTATTGATTGACCCCCATGACGATCAAGCACTTGCCAATGCCATGGTGCGTATGTCCGAAGATAGACACTGGAGAGCAGGACTGGCTTGCCTTGCCATTGAACGGGCTGCTTCACTGACCTGGACGCGTTGTGTAGAAAAGACCATGGCCGTCTATCGATCGATAGCCTCAGTTCACTGAGACAAAGAGCGCATGCGAATTCTTCACTTTTTCAAGACTTCCTTCCCTGATTCTATGGGCGGCACTGAGCAAGTCATCAACCAGATAGCACGCGGAGCGAATCTTTTGGGGGTGGATACCGATGTTTTATCGCTCACGTCTAACGGCAGCGCCGCGACGATCGAAATTGACGGTTACCAGGCCCACCGTGTCAGACTGAATTTTGAGATCGCATCTACCGGGTTTTCGTTGTCCGCCTTTCCGCGTTTTGCCGAGCTGGCCAAGAAAGCCGATGTCATTCACTACCACTACCCCTGGCCATTTATGGATGTGGTCCACTTTGCAACTGGAGTTAAGAAGCCAACGGTAGTGACCTACCACTCGGACATCATCCGACAAGCCAGTTTATTGGTGCTCTATCGCCCCTTGCAACAGCGATTTCTTGCCAGCGTTGACAAAATCGTCGCCACATCCTCCAATTATGTTGAGTCGAGCAAAGTGCTGGGTCAATATGAAAGCAAGGTCAGCGTTATTCCGATCGGTCTGGACAAATCCACCTATCCAGAACCAGGAAAGGAAAAACTGAACTACTGGCGGCAGAAGTTAGGTAATAAGTTTTTTTTATTTGTTGGCGTCCTGCGATATTACAAAGGACTTCATATCTTGCTTGAGGCAGCGCAAGGCTTAGATTATCCGATTGTTATCGTTGGAGCTGGCCCGATAGAACAAGCGCTAAAAAACCAGGCTAGAGCACTGTCACTTTCAAATATTTATTTTTTAGGGTATTTGCCCGATACAGACAAAGTCGCATTGTTGATGTTGTGCTTTAGCGTTCTGTTTCCATCCCACTTGCGCTCTGAAGCTTTTGGTATTGCGCTGCTAGAAGGCGCCATGTATGGCAAGCCAATGATTTCCAGCGAGATTGGAACCGGTACAACCTACATCAATATCGCCAATGACACAGGTTTGGTCATCCCCCCCAGCGATCCCCTCGCTTTGAGACTGGCCATGCGCTACCTCTGGGAGCATCCACAAGAGTCGGCGGCAATGGGAGAGCGGGCTGCCAAGAGGTACTGGAGCCATTTCACGGCGGAGAAAATGGTGCGCTCATATGTAGACTTGTACCAAGAAATCGCCGCTTGCGGTTCGCAAAGTAGGAATGAGAAGAGGGGAAGATAACGCAAAACGGATCTTCAACGGCGAGTTCTTGTGGCGGAGGACTTTTTGACCCCACATGCCGGCACTCACTGACACGACGCAATTTGGCTGAAACCTTTGCGTCGGGCTAGTTTCCTGATCGCAGGGTGGGTCACCAGAAATCGGCAACCTGGGGCAAAATCGTGCCGGTGCCAACACCGAAAAGCTGACCGTCCTTCCTGGGGCATTTTGGGTGGCCATCAGTCGAGCAGTTTGGAGTGGTGTTCGGGGATGCCAGGCGATGGGTCGGTTGTGGAGCCAACCAGACATCGCTGCGCAGCTGGGAAGTCGAGCCGAGCCAAGATACAAGAGCCATTTCACCGCAGCTCAGATGGTTCGGTCTTATGAGGATCTGTTCGGTGAACTGCTCACGGGCCGCGCCGCGCCAGTACCTGGTCTACATAGCTTTCTGTGAGGCTCACAACAGCGCAGTATTCGTCGTTTAAGCCGCAGGCCAAATGCCAGTGGGAATCCAAGAAAACCGCCGCGCTGGGATAAATGACTTGGCCTACCGCTGGATTGAGTTTGGGCAATAACCGCTGCATCCCAGCCGGTGGCAACAGATCCAGGATTGCCGCGCCCTCCGGCAGGGGATTGAATGGTGGCGTGGCCTGGAAGCGATAGACAGCGGCTTGATAGTCGATTGCCCCTTTAATATCCGAGATGAAGTGGCAAAAAGAATAGTAAGTGTCTCCCCGCCTGACTGGAGGGGCACCGCCTCGAAGTTGGCCAGGACCAGTCCGCGAGACCGCGCCTGTCTCGACTTCGTCGGCTACTGCGTACAGGAGGCTGCATTGGTCTTCGCGGACTCGCATGGCGATAGTGTGTGGGTCGGGGGCGTACACCACCCTGTCGAAGTCGCTGCCCAGGAACACCCAGTTTTTCTCAAGGTTTTGCCGGGGTGTCACTAGCTTGATTTCGCGGGCGACTTCAAGGGGAAGCAAAGTTGCCGGGTTGATCGGAACTAGAAATTGGTGATTGCGTGGCACGTGCCATCCACTGTTGAAGTGCACGACCCATCGGCCGCCCACCGCATAGATTCGGGGGTCCGCGAACCAATTAGTGGCACGGTCGGAGAGGCTCGGCCCTTGCGGGAAGCGTATGTGGTCCGACAGCGCCACCTGGCTGCCCTCGATCACCTCCTGGTCTTCGTCGAGTAGGCAGGCGGCCAATCGGCGGCGCTGGTCAGCAAAGACGATGCGGTAGACAAGCAACCATCCCCCGGTGATTCTGAGCAATGCCGGATTGAAGCACCAGAGTTCCGGCCCACCAGCTAGATGCCGCCAGGGTGCGGGCACCAGGCTCCGGTTGTTAAAGATCTTCCAGCGCATGGTTTGCTCGCTACCGTCGCGGCAACCGCTCGCCGACTGCTTGAAGGACCTGCCTTTCGGTAACCGCTGCGATCGAGGCGCCGTCCTGGATCTGACTTTCCGAAAAATCTCCGACGGGCTGGAGTTGGACCGTAGGTACGCCATAGGCCGCCCAGAGCGGGCCTGTCGGCCAAGACTGGCGCAGCGGCGGTGTCGGGCACGCGGGCAAGTGGTTGATTTCAATCGCTGGCAGGCCAGATGCGGCAGCAATATGCTTGGGCCCGGAGTCGGTCCCGATGAAGACAGTGGCCAATCGGCAGCATTGCGCCAATTGCGACAAGGTGAGAGCGCCGCGCAAGTCGATAAACGGCGTTTGGGCCCTTTGTCTCGGCAAAGGGTATCGCCGGCGCTCCGCCCGAGCACCGACCACCACCACCTGCACTCTGTGCGATTGGGCCAGCCCTTCAATCAAGGCCATCACCCGGACTTGGGGCCACCGGCGACAGTGCTGAGAGGCGCCTGGCGCAAGGATGATCAGCGGAGTGCATCCGTTCCATCCCATTTTTGATAGCTTGTCATGAACGACAGCGCGATCAAGGGCATGGCTCCAAGTTTCGGGTGGAAAAAGCCCTGCCGACCCGAACATTTTCCGGAGTAGCAGGCCGGCATATTCGGCCATATGAAGACCCTGGGGTCGGTCCAGCAAATCCGTGTGGCAGGCGTCAAAGGATTCCTCGCCTTGCCGAAATGTTATGGAACGCGGGGCGCCCAGGATCTCGGCGATTGCACCCGCGTGGTAGTAATCGCGATCGGCCCGGGGATTAACAAGGAGGTCGAAGGTGCCAACCAGGGGTGCGAGTGCCTTCGCATACGCCTGCCGGAGCCTTGGGTTGACCTGCCCGGTGGCAGTTGCATTCTCCACATGAATGCAGCGGTCGATGTGAGGACAGGCAGCATAAAGCTGCGCCGTGCGCTGGCTCACCATCGCGGTGATCTCCGCCTGCGGCAGTTGCTCCCGCAGTCCGCGAAAAAATCCGCTACCCAGTATGTGGTCACCAATGTTGTCCAGCCGAACGACCACCACCGACCGGCAGGTCGGCAGCACGCTTTGCAGATCACCCTGCGCGAACGGGTGCAGATCAGACGAGATCTGCAAAACGGCCTCTGCAATATTCAAAAACGCGCCAAGCCAATGCGCACAGAAGGCTGGTCACGGTGAAGTACAAGGCCAAGCCAGCCCTGTCGGCGATTTGGCCCTGTTCCACGACGATCCGGATCTGTTCCACGATGAGCGTCATAGGATTGAGCAGCAATAGCAGTTGCCACTGCCGGGGAATGTTCTCGGTTCGAAAAAAAACTGGCGAAAGAAAAAGCAGGGCTTGTCCGAGGGGGGCGGCGATCTGGCTGAGGTCCCTGACGAATACGCCCACAGCTGAAAAAAGCAAGGCGAAAAAGAGAAGTACCGGCGCGAATACCAACAGCAGCAATGGCAAATACAAGGCGCCTACGGGAACCTGATTCAGAAACAGTCCGTAGATCACACCCCAGACCGTCAGTCCGATCAATGCATGAATCAGTGAAGCCAGGGTGGCTGTAACAGGCAGAGCCTCTAGCGGGAAGACGATCTTCTTTACGTAGGCGGGATTTCCGGTTATCAAAGTCGGAGATTTGTTGATGACTTCTGCTAGTGCCTGAAAGAGGAGCAGGCCGGGAAATACGTTGAGGGCGTATCCAATTGCCCCGCCTGCCGGTTCGGGAGCGCCTCTGGAAAACAGCCCTCCAAATGCCAGCGTGAAGACGGCCAGCATGGCGGCAGGATGGGCGAAGGACCAGACAATGCCGCCATAGGTCCCCCGATACCGTTGCGCGAAATCGTGCCGCACCATCTCTGCGATCAACTCGCGATGCCTCCATGTGCGCACGATCATGCGGGCTCCCTGCGTACCAACACAGGTCTCACGGGCTCTGCGTGCAGTTTGCCAGTCATCGGCAAACCAAACATCCCGAAAAATGGCGCACCATCATTCTGGTAGTCCCAGCGCACCGTGATTGGCCCGAACCAGTCAGTGCTGTCTACCGGCTGGTTGCCGGTTTCACCTGATTCAGGTGGGCGATTGAGCCCGAGCCGCAGGCTGTACTCACCACCTTCCAGGCAGAGATCAAGGTCAAATGCGAAGCACCGCAGCGTAGTGCCTGCATGGGAAATGCCGGTGCAGCCCAGCATGGTCGAGTTGATGCTCGTCACGGTCTGGTCGTATCGATTCTTGATGGCTAGACCGATGACCATATTTTGGTCTTGCGGACTTGTGCGAAACCAAGTCTCAATCGTGATGTGACTCCCCAGTGTATGGACAAGCGTGGATTCACCGTCCTTATTGCAAATTCGAACCCCGACCAATCGCGATGGCTTTCCCTCGCCGGGCTGCCAGACCGCATCCGCGAGACCATTTTGGCTAGCCGGCGGCAGATCCCCTCCGACTTTGGCCCGGGCCTGCGGCCCGCCTGCAGGCCCGTCAGTGATTAGCCGGTGTATGGATGCTGCGCTGCTGCCCCAATGGGCCAGACGTCCGCCCCGGAGGTAGGCCGTGTGGTCGCACAGATCACGCACCAGAGCCAGGTCGTGCGATACGAAGAGTTGAGTCACCCCGGACTCGCGCATTTCAGCAAGGCGGCGGTAGCACTTCTGTTGGAAGAAGTAGTCGCCTACTGCCAGGATCTCATCAATGATCAGGATGTCCGGCGTGAAGACCGTGTGCAATGCGAAGGCGAGCCTTGCCAGCATCCCGGAAGAGTAGGTTTTGACGAGCTGGTCCAGTACGGGGCCAATATCTGCGAATTGGGCGATTTCGTCGAAGCGGTGTTCAATCGCAGAGCGCGTAAGACCAGCCACCATGCCATTTAGCAGCACGTTTTCCGTGCCTGTCCTCTCCGGGTTGAATCCGCTGCTCAACTCCAGAAGCGCGGCAACGCGGCCTTGCCGATGCACCTTGCCAGTGGAAGGCGACAGCGTCCCGGCGATGATCTCCAGCAGCGTGCTTTTTCCGCTTCCGTTGAGTCCGATGATCCCCACACAGGAGCCCGTTGGTATCTCAAGTGAGATGTTGCGTAGTGCCCAATTTTCGGTTGCATCGGGATCTACGGTAGGTTCACGGCGGGAAATGAGGGAGGCGAAGGAAGGGCGCGGTGGAAAGCGTTTGCTTATGTCATCAACAAGAACTGCAAACCCGGTCATTGTGCTGTCTCCGTCGCCGTTGTGGCCAATGCCTTCAGGTGCTCGAGCATAGCGAGCGCGCGTTGCGCGCATGCGTCGAGGCGGTGGCGTTCGACGGAGCGTGCCGATTGCAGACTTTGCATGATCTGTTCTCGGGAGCTCAGGCTCGTGCACTCGGCAATGCCCAGCTCTTCACGGATACCGGTCAGCTTCCGGTTACGGTCGAAGACGGCCAGCTGTGCACCAGCCCAGGCGCTGGCAAGGGTCATGTGGTAGCGGGATGTAAGCACTACCCTGAATCGCCGCAGCTCAACCTCAAGGTCCGCAAGCGAGGCGTGCAGGTAGTCAGGGCAGCACAGCGTAAGCTGCTCCCTCAGCAGAGGGGGCATGGAGTCATACAGATTGATTTCACTGCCCGGCAACGATCTCACCTCCTGGCAAAGCCAAGTGGGTCTCTCATCCACGGTTCGCAGGGCCTGCACTAAAGCCTCGCAATCGACCTGCCAGGGGGCTGCGATCAGGCAGGCCGCGACGCCAGAGAGCCGGCGCACGCCGGTCAGGGCTGGCCGTCCCCAGAAGGCAAGGTGCGCCAGGTCGGCGCCGGGGTGCACCTTAGCGGCCTCAAAGCCGGCCTCGAGCATGGCCCTGCGGCAGCGTGCATCGCGAGTCCAGATTGCCCCTGCCAGCCGGTGGATCTCACGTGCCTGCGAGGTCTCGAGTGCTTCGTCGTCGTTGAGCCCCACGCCCACGAGAAAAGAGGGGATGCCGCGCGAGCGCGAGAATGCCAGATCGGCGGCGACCCGGTCTAGGATCCAGGGACCGCCATCACTTTGAAACACCGAGCCTCCCAGACCCAACCACAGGTCAGCCTGGGCGTGCGCCGCGAGGCGACTGGTTTCGTCGGCGGCAACCCACGAAAACTGTGGGAAGCGATGGCGCATCGCCTCCATACCATGGGCGCACAGAATAGAGACGATCCAGTGCGGCGCATGCGCCCGGACCCACAGGGCGAAACCCGCCAGCATGAAGTCGTCGCCCAGATTGCCAGCGCCCCAGAAGTCGGTCCCGATCAGCACTTTGCAAGGGCGCAATTTATCCCTGCCCGGTGCTTCATCCATCTGGCGCAAGCTTGCGGTCGCGGTCATATCGAGTAGCCGGCAGCTACAGCGTCCTGGTAGAACATTTGCACGGTCTCCAGGGAGTAATCCTCCAGGTCGCGTCCCAGCAGATGGAGCTTCTGGAGGATGTCGTGGGTGGCGGTGATGGCGTGGCAGCCGATCGCACCTGCCTGGAAGATATTGAGCAGTTCGCGGGGGCTCGCCCAAATCAGTTCGCAGGCGGGGCGCACACGCATGATCTCCAGCGCCTGCTGCATCAGGGGAACCGGGTCCCGACCGGTGTCTGCGATCCGCCCCGCAAAGATGGAGATGAAGCTCGGCACGCCGGGACTAAGCGCCGCCACGATATCGCTGACCTGGGCCAGCGTCATGACCGCAGTGACGTTCAGCCTAATTCCCGCTCCAGACAGTTCCCGCACCAAGGTGCCCGTTGACTCGCGTCGGGTGTTGGTGACTGGGATCTTGACGTAAACGTTTGCCCCCCAACTGGCAATTTGGAGCGCCTGCCGTTTCATGGCACTGAAGTCGTCGGCAAAGACTTCGATGGAGAGAGGCTTGTCCCGGACCGTGACCAGAATATCCTGACAAAACGCTTGGTAGTCCGTGACGCCCGCTTTTTTCATCAGTGTCGGATTGGTGGTCAGGCCCTGGATTGAGGGCTTGGCGTACATCGCGAGCATCTGTTCCTTATCCGCCCCATCGGCAAACAGCTTAACGTCGATTTTCGGGATCAGGTCAATCATCAGTGGTTCAAGATGTAGTGCACGGCGTCCAGCAGAGACGTGGCCCGAAGGTCCCAGGATTCCGGCTGCTGTTCGTCGTAGCCATAGTCAATAAAAATAGTGCGGCATCCTGCAGCCTGCCCTGCTGCCGTATCCCGCCAGCGGTCGCCCACCATGAAGCTGCGCCCCAGGTCGATGCCATAGTCCAGGGCGGCCTGACGCAGCAGGCCGCAGCCGGGCTTGCGGCAATCGCAGCCGTCAGAGGTATCGTGAAAGCAGGTGCGAAAGTCATCGAGCGGCAATTGCCTACCCAGGTGGTCGTGAATAGCGTCGACCATGGACCGGGAGAGAGTACCCCGCGCCACATCCGGCTGGTTGGTCACGACCACCAACAGGAAACTGGCGGCCTTAAGCTGCGAGAGCGCTTCGGCGACGCCGGGAAGCACGGAGACCTCCTCCAGGGTTCTCGGCGGGTAGGGTTTGCGTTGGCGTACGAATGCCTGGTTGATCACTCCGTCCCGGTCCAGAAAAACTGCCCTGCGGCCTGCGCCACCAGGCGCACTTGGGAAGGTCGTTTGCAGCGCAATCGTCAATGCGCGGCCCCTTGTGGGGACGTTGATTTGGGCGCTGCGGTTAGGTTCGTCACTTCTGGCTTCGTAGGGGTCGTGTCCGTCTTGGGAGTTGCATTTGCGCTCTCCCACTTGCCTGCACTCAACTTCAAAGCGGGGTGAGACACCAAGAGGTGCCATACCACCGCCTGGAAGGCCTCCGCGTGGGCCGTGACCGTGTCTGGGTTGACTGTCGGGATGATCACGCAGACATCAGCGACGGTGGCGGTAAAGCCGCCGTCGCGGCCAAGCACGCCGGTTATACGGGCATTTACGGCTTTCGCGTATTGCAGTGCCAGCACCAGGTTTGGACTGATGTTGTGCTCCAGACTTCCGCCGCCCACCGACATCACGAAGATCGCGTCCCTCGGCCCTAGACGGCTGATCTTGAGCCACTCGACAAACACGCTGGCCCAGCCATCGTCGTTGGTGCGCGCGGTCAGTTCAGCAACGTTGTCGGTCGGCGCATAGGCTTCGATTCCGGCAATTTTTCGGAAGTCGTTGACCGCGTGCGAGCAGTTCGCAGCACTGCCTCCCACGCCAATGAAAAAGACTCTCCCGCCCTGGTCACGTACCACGCGTAGCAGCCGCGCCGTTGCCTCGATGGACTGCACATCAAGCTGGCGGGTGATGGCCAGAGCCTCGTCGAGGTGCTGTTGAGCATAGGTCATGGTGCGTACGGGGGCTTGAGGAAATCGATTGTATCTTGCAGCCCTGCCGGTGAGCCGATCTCGTAAAACCGGGTATGTACCTCGTGGCCAGCCAGCTTCCCCTGCAGCGACAATGTATGAAACAGATCGGCAAGGTCGAACGGCTCGCCCGGGGTCCTGCACCTGAATAGCTGGTTGGATAGCACGGACAGCCCGTAGTCGATATGGCGCATGCCAGGCGTGGCAGCGGTTTTGCGGTAGGCGGCGAGCACACCACCGGAAAATTCGACGTTGCTGCAGTCCCAGCGCCCAGCGTTTTCCAGCACAGTCATGAGCGCGGGCTGCCCGCCGTGTATGAATGCCCGTGCCACCTCGGTGTAGTCGATCGGCAGGAACGAGTCGCCATACTGAACAAAGAAGCGCTCCCCCAATAGCGGCAGGGCCTGGGTCAGCGCGCCACCGGTCCCGAGGGGGTGATTGCCATCCCATGCGTACTGGATCTCGAGGCCGAAGGCGCTGCCATCGCCCACCACCTCGCGAACTTGCTCGCCCAGATGGCCGACGCACAACACCACCCGTTGGATACCCTGGTTCCGAAAATAGTCAAGCTGGTGCAGGATGAACGGCCGCCCAGCAACTTCCAGAAGAGACTTGGGGCACCGGTCGGTTAGCGGGGCCATGCGGGTGGCTAGGCCTCCCGCTAATAATGCCAAGGTGAACATGGGATTCAGGACAGCACGATCTTCGTGCCCTCGAAGTCGAATCGAAAGCGGACCTCCTCAAGCCCTGCGCCCTGCATCGCCAGCCGAAGCCGTGCAGTGTCCTCGGCGTAGAACATCAGGAAACCGCCGCCGCCGGCGCCTACCAGCTTGCCGCCGACGGCCCCATGTGCACGACCCAGTTCGTACCAGGCATCGATCTGCGGATTGCTCATTCCCCCGGAGCGTTTCTTCTTGTGCTCCCAGTGCGCATTCATCAACTTTCCAAACTGCAGAACGTCTCCCGACTCGAGCGCGTCCCTGCAGCGTAGCCCGAGTGCTTTGGTGAAGTGAAGATTGTCCAGCATCTGGGAATCCTTCTGCAGCGTCCGCCCAAGCTGGTCGTTCAGTATCGTGCCGGCGCGGCGGGAAAAGCCAGTGAAGAACAGGAGAAGTCGGTCCTCCAGTTCATGTACGGTAGCCTCGCTGATACCCAGCGGCGTGGCGCGGACTTTGCCCTGACGGTTGAATTCCATGCAGACGATGCCACCCAAGGCAGCAATGTACTGGTCCTGTTTGCCCACCGGCTCTCCCAGGCGCTCTATCTCAATATGGCAGGCCTGCTCCGCCAGATCGAGCGGGTGGATGTGGTGCTTGCGGTGCGCGTATAGCGCCTTCAGCATGGCAGTTGTGAAGCTTCCCGAAGACCCCAGGCCGGTGCCTGCAGGGATATCGGCCAGTGTGGTGATCTCGATTTGCCGAGTGTCCATGCCGGCCACCGCCAGGGCCTCGCGGATGATGGGGTGGCGCACTTCGCTGATACGCTCGACCTGCTCCATCTGCGAGTACTTCAGATAAATCCCTGGCTGGAATGGACGCATGACCGTGGCATAGACATACTTGTCGATCGCAGCAGAAATGACAAATCCGCCGTGCTCGCTGTAATAGGAGGGCAAGTCGGTACCGCCGCCCCCCAGGGTAATTCGCAATGGGCTACGGGCAATAATCACGCCCGGACTCTCGGTAGATGGATTCGATGATGGAAAGGCAGGCATGCGCGTCGCGCAGGGAGGCAGCGGGCTGTCGTCCGGTCCGGATGTCTTCGTAGAACTCGCGCATTTCAACGGCCCAGGAGTCGTCCTGCATCGGGTACTCCCAAGCGGTCGTTTCTGGCGGCCCCATCTCCGCCAGCATGCGGTACCAGGTGATGCGCTCGACGCCGTAGCTGCCGCCCAGTCCGGACAGGTCGAGCTTGCCTAGGCGACCGTAGATTTCCATCGAGAAAAGATTCTTCCATTCAGTGCAGGAAGCGTGTAAGAAGGCTGTCCTGTCAGTGTCGGTGCGCAACAGCAGGAATGCGTTGTCATCCACTGGCATATCCCAGAAGTAGGTGTGGGCGAAACCGCTCACGCGTGTGAAGTCACCCAAGAAATAGCGTGACAGGTCGATCAGGTGCGGCCCCTGGTCGATCAGTTCCCCCCCTCCCGACAAGCAAGGGTCCGCCCGCCATTCCTTTTCGTAGCCAGGCCGGCCGCCATGACCATAGCGGGCACGAATGAACATCAGCTCGCCAATGGCGTCGCAATCGACGAGTTCGCGCGCTTTTCGCATTGCGCGGTGATACCGGTGATTAAAGCCCACGCGAACCTTGACCTGCGTATTCTTTACTGCTGCCAGAACCGACTCAAGTTCCAGGACCGAACGCGCAGCCGGCTTTTCCACCAGGACATGCTTGCCGGCGGCGATCGCAGCTTGTGTGATGTCGCTGAGCGCGTCGTGCCGTGTCGCGACGATGACCAGGTCCACCGCGGACAATGCAAGGACTTGACGCCAGTCATCGACCGCCAGTGCGCCATGTGGCGCGCCAAGCTGCCGGGCCCGCGCCAGGTCCAGGTCGGCGCAGGCGACCAGTCTGCCTTCCGGCCCGAGAACTGCCGCCCGCTTGGCTCCGATCAGACCGCATCCGACGATGGCTACGCCGAATGTCATCGGTCCCCCCAATCGAGCCCACGGTCTTTGCCAGTGATTCGCCGAAGGGTATACACATCGCTATCAGCGAGCGTTGCAGCATGCTCGGGCAAGTTGCGCCAGTTATCCCAGACGGCGCTGATCAGGCGACCCGAGATCCCCCGGCTGGCTTCCGACCCAAGGAAGACGGCTAGTTCAGCCGCCTCTTGCAGGCCGGCACCGCCTGTGTCCTTTTGCTGTATCGCACGGGCGAAATAGGCCTGCCCGACTTTTTCTGGTCCTGCGGCCAGCACTTCATCGAGCATGCGGGTGTTCAAGGCTCCGGGCGCCAAGGCGTTGATTTCTACCCCGGTCCCTTCCAGTTCCCTGGCGAGGGTCTCCACGAACCGCACGATGGCAGCCTTGGACACGGCATATGCGCTAATGCCGGGCATCGGGCTGGTGGCGCCCCCTCCAGACAATTGAACGATCCTGCCCCGACCCTGCATTTTCATGGCGGGTAGAACCGCTCTCGTCATTAGCACCGACCCCATTAGATTGATCTCCACGGTGCGGACCCACGCATGCCAGTCTATCGATTCGATGGGCCCCATAGGACCCTGGACGGCGGCATTGTTCACCAGCACATCGATACGGCCGAAATGGCGCAGGACTTCGGCGTGGAGGCGTGCCACGTCCTCCTGCTGCGCCACATCTGCGGTGAGGCCTATCACTTCTTGGCGTTCGGTCAGACCGGACCGCAGTTCGGCGGCTACGGTTTCGGCCTTATCCGCTGCATCCGTCGGGTCAGTTGTTCGCGCGCACAGCGCCACCGAAGCACCAGCTGCGAGGTACTGGCGCGCGATTTCCAGCCCTAGCCCGCGGCTGCCGCCAGTCACCAGGGCGATGCTCCCGAGCAGGGGCTGGCCTGTCATGACCGGGACTCCAGCAACCATTCGTTGGCACGCAGAAATTCGACAGTGCGGATCACGCCTAAGCCGATGTTGATCGAGGGCGACCAGCCCAGGGCTCGGATGCGCCGCGTGTCGAGGTAAATGAAAGGGTTGTCACCGACCCAGCCGCGCGAACCGCCGCTGTAGTGCAGGGCTGGCCGGACCCCCAACGCCTCGCAAATCCAGCCAATTGAGTCGTTGACCTCGCAATAGCCGTCGACTCCCAAATTGAAGATGTTGACCTTTTCGCTGGCCTTGTTCATCGCCATGAGCATGGCGTCGATGCAGTCCTGCACGTACAGGTAACTTTTGCGCTGACGGCCATCCCCCAGGATCTGCAGGTTAGTGGGGTCAGTCTGGAGTTGCCGGTAAAAGTCGAATACATGACCGTGCGTATACCGCTCTCCGAGGATGGAAACGAAACGAAAAATCCAGGACTGGAATCCATATGCCTCGCAGTAGGCGGCGATCATTCCTTCGCAGGCCAGCTTGGACGCACCATACAGCGAGGTCTGAACGGGGAAAGGAGCATCCTCCGGCGTCGGAATGATCTGGCTCTCCCCGTATACCGAACCTGTCGATGAGAAAGCGATTCGCCGAATTTTTTGGGCCCGCATTGCTTCCAGCACATTGAAGGTGGCAACCGTGTTTTGCTGAAGATCGAGGCCCGGGCGCTCGGGCCCGAATCGGACGTCGGCATTGGCTGCAAGGTGAACGACGCAGTCTCCCCCCTCCATGGCCGCTTGCGCGGCCGCAGGGTCCAGGAGGTCGATTTCGTGCAAACTGAATCCCGGATGGCCCAAGGCCCCCTGCAGGAAGCGGCGCTGGCCGGTGGAGAAGTTGTCGATGCCGGTAACCCGCTGGCCGGACGCAAGCAGGCGGTCAACCAGTTGGCTGCCGATGAAGCCTGCGCAACCGGTGACGATGTAGTGCTCACTCATCGATCGGCCCTTGGGATCTGAAAACCCAGCGACGCGAAGCCACGAATCCGAAGCCCGTTGTAGTGACAATCGCGCAGGCCACCGCCAGGTACAGGCCGATTGCAGCACTCCGGGTCAGCAGCGTCACGACCACCATGGTGAGGGCGTAATTGACCGCAGCGACCGCTGTGTAGCGAAGAAGTTGGGCCGCCGACCAGTGGCCTGTGCACCTGAAGGTGTAGCGGCGATTGGCGAAAAAGTGGAAGGCTACCGAGCAGGTGTAGCCAACCGAAACCGACAGCGTAACGGGAAGCCCTGCCCACATGGCCAGCGCATGGACCACAGCGAAGTAAACTCCCGCCGCCGCGCCGCCGACGCATAGAAAGCGCACTAACTGCCCCCTTGCATGCTGCTTGAGGAAGGCTACGGGATGTGTCATGTGACCGTTTCATCGCTGCCGGCCTCCGGGCCAAAGTTAAGTTTCTTGTCCACGATATACATCGGCCTGCGCTTGACCTCGTCATAGATGCGGCCTATGTACTCGCCCATCAGGCCCAGCGAAAGAAGCTGGACGCCAGAGAAGAATGTCACCACCAAAACGGTGGTGGAAAGTCCGGCGGTCAGGGGTACGCCGATGAAGTGCTGGAGCGCGTACCATGCGCCAAGCAGAAAACTGAAGCCTGCCAGGATGAAGCCCGCCACCGACATCAACTGCAAGGGTCTGCTGCTGAAGCTGATGATTCCGTTGAGGCCGATCTTCACCGAGCCCGTTAGCCGGTTGTACTTGCCCTGCCCGCTGAAGCGCTCATCGCGATCGTAGTCAACTGAGGCCTGCCGGAAGCCGATATGCGCCACCAAGCCACGCAGGAACCCGTGTGACTCCGGCATCATGCGGAGCTGTTCAATCACTCTGCGCGTCATGATGCGAAAGTCGCCCGCGTTGCGTGGAATCCGGACTTCGCTCAGTCTGTTGATCGCCAGGTAACCCCAATGCGCGATCAGTCGTTTTATAAGGGTCTCCCCTGCGCGCGAACGCCTCACCGCGTAGACCACTTCGTAGCCCTCGGCGAGCTTGGCATACATCGGCTCAATCGTCTCGGGAGGGTCTTGCAGGTCGACGTCGATCACCACGCAGTAGCGTCCCAAACAATGAAGGATTCCTCCGAGTGTCGCTGCTGGCTGCCCGAATCGACGTGAATAGGTGATCAGCTTGATCCGCGGATTGCGATCCATTTCACGGCTGATGACTTCCTCCGTCCGGTCCGGGCTAGGGTCGAGTGAGAAGACGATCTCATAGCGCACCCTCATTTTTTCCAGCACCGCCTCTGTCCGTTGAAGGAAGGGCAGGATACTTGCCTCTTCAGCGTATACCGGAACCACAATGGAAATATCGATGTCTGCCTGCCGCATGGGGATCAGTCCTTTGTCAATCCGATGTACTTGATCAGCCCACTTGTGGGACGGCTGTCGCCGCCAGGCAGGATCTGCCAGCGATCAAAAGCCAATTCAATCCTGCGGCCCCCGCTAACCGCGTTGATCTTAGCTTTCACCTCATAGTCGCCCAAGCCGAGTTTCCTGCGGGCCACGATCTGCCCATCTACCCGGAGCGTCAGTTCGCACTGGAAGCCGGGGTTATCTACCAAAGGAATCGTACCACGGAGGTTGAGCGTGTTCGCGACCGTGGCGTCGGCGGGGGCGAGGATCGCAAAGGCTTGCTCCGAGACCCAACCGTCCTCATATATGCCGGAGTACTGCAATCCCTTGTGGGCAAGATCGGTGGGGAACTTGGACAGGGCCGCCGGCGGCACCATCGCTGCCGCTTGCTCCTTGGAGACCAATGAGACATCGCGCGCGAAGGCGGTGAGGTAGCGGCTGTCCAGGGCCACGTCCCTGCCATAGAGCCCGGTGATCAGGTTGGTAGGCGGGTGCGCAAACTGGAGACCGTCGCGCCCCATATCCAGATGAAAAAAGGCCAAGCCATCGACCATTACTGGAACTAGCGGTTCGGTCAGGATCCGTCCGCTGCCCCGCCCCACGAAGCGCACTGCCTGCTGGCCCCGTCCATAGACTATCGGCTCTGGCAGCACCGAGTCATTCTGCCGGAGCACGCTGTCGGTGAGTTCGATCAACAGTCGGGGTCTTTCGGTTACTCCCATTGCGAGCAAGAGCATGTGGCGGCCGACACCTGCCATTTGGCGGCCCGGGAACATCGGGTCGGCTTCCATTTGATAAAAGGCAATCGCGTTCTTGCGCTTTCTCGCTTGGTAATAGTGAGCCCCTAGCAAGGAGTCCACGAAGATTAGGTGGTTCCTGGGCTGCGTATCGATGCGAAAAGACCCGGACGAGACAGGTTGTTCGAAGCGGTTGAAGAGGCTGAATTCGGGCGAATTGGCCAGCAGGGCCCGGCCTTGGAGCGACGCGGCCGCCTGCGGCACAATGAATTGGTTGGTCAGGCCGTCGGCCAGCGCGATCTCGCGTTGGGCAGCATGCGTGGCATGCGCCTCCAGACTTTTGTTCCAGAAATCACCGTATCCATTGGCCCGCGCGAACGCCCCCAGCCGGTCGCCACCCCAGTAGTAATCCTTGGACGGAAAAATGAGGCTGGTGTTCTGGGAATAGAGCGACTGGATCTTGGCCAGCACCACGTTTGACGAGTCGGAGTAGAACCCCTCTGGGTGCGCGCCCCTATGGTCCTTCATGAAAGCATCGAACTGTCTGGCCAGCGCTTTCTGCGAGGCGTAGGGAATCTCGGTCAGTGTGCCCTCGGCGTTGCCCGTGCTTCGGAGCACATATGCAAATTGGCTGGGTAGCTGCGCCAAGCCAACCAGGCTGACGACCGCCACGATGGTGCGTACCTGCGCGCTGGCTAGCGCGCAGGCGATGACCCCAGCGACGGCCGGCTGCATGTACATCGCCAGTTTGTAGAGGCCGAAATCGTTGCCGCGGAAAAATAGTATCCCGCCCAGGAGCAACATGGCCATTGCCATGAACCCCACCGGCGACGCGTGCCGCAGTTGGCGGAAGATGCACACGAGCAGCCAGGTGCAAAGCGCTATGCCCGCGACGATAGCAGCAGACAACCAGGGCTCGGGCACCAGAAAGCCGATCGGCAGCAAGCCCCAGAAATAGCCAATGCCACTGGGTATCAGGTAGAACGGAAAATACAGGGCACTCGGGTCGTTCGTTTCCAGGCCCTGGACAGACTGTCCCAGCATGAAGCGCAGGACGATTAGCAGGTAGCGGTTGAACACCAAGATAAGACACGCGAGAGCCAGAGCGGTCAGCCACACGCGCTGTAACGTGGTAGCAGGCTTGCCCGCACGTCGGGCTCGCCAAGCGGCGGCCCCGCACCAGCCGAGCCAGCTCAGAAGCAGAAAAGGCAGAACTTCAGGGTACCAAATAAGCAAGCCCGCCACCAATAGCCCGATCCCGACGTGCTGGGCCGTTTCGCGGTGCCAGCGGGTGCTGGCCGGTTGGCACAGTAGCGCCAGCGCGGCCATCATCATCCCCACCCCGCCCACCTGTGCGATCAATTGGTAGAGCGTGCCCAGCGTGGACAAGGGGGAGAAAACCATCCATCCCATCGTGAGGTAGACGGCCAACCGGCGCCTGCGGCGCACCTGCGACCCTGTCACGCCCAGCAACCCCGTTACGCCGGCAACCGCAGCAGCTGATGACGCGATCAGTGCCAGATGCAGCGCCAGGATGGTCGGCATGAAAATCTGGTGACCGTTGAGGCCGGTGACCCCCCACACTGTGGCTAGCATCAACTCCGATCCTGGACGGGCGCCCGCCGCCACGTGCATGTACCAATAGGCCAGCGAGTAGTTCTTGCCGGACAGGTAGGTCGGCAGGTCAGGCAGCTCGGTATAGCCGTTCTGCAGAAATCTCTGGGCAGCCAGGGCGTAGTTCGCCATGTCGTCGTTGCCAAAACTGATCCAGTCGAGGCCGAAGCGTCCCATCGGCCAACCGGTGAGCACCAGGGCGCCGAGTAGCAGAATCCCCGGCACCCGCAATCCGCGCCACGGCACCCGGGGTAGGCGCCACGCCAGGAAGGCCGCAGCGAGCAGCGCAAGACCCCCTGCGAGGGGCAGGGCGAACGTGCCCACAGGCAAGCCCATTCGACTGAGAAAAAAAACGGGCAGCAGCAGTGCAGCAAGTCCCAAGGAGGGACTTAGTAGGGCGCGTTGCAGGCCCGCACGGCCCAGGCCTAGGCCGCTGGAGGCCGCAAAACCGAGCAGGCTCCAATACAGCAGGAGCGCCAGAGAAAGAGAAAATGCGATCACTAAATGTCGTCGAGAGAATTACTTGGGGGTTCCGCTCGACTGCCATTCGGTGACATTGCCTACCAGCCCGCCCATCACGAACGTGGCCTCACTCATTTTTTTGTTGTTGGGGTACCAGTTGGTGCTGACGCCGTTGAGAACGCCTGAGGTGTAACTCGCCTCGGATTTTGGTTGGCCATTCTCAAAATAAGAAACACTTTTTCCGTCGAGCAGCCCCGATTTGTAGATTGCCTCGCCTTTGCGGTTGCCATTCTGATAAAGCTCGACGGATGGGCCATCAAGTAGGCCGTCCTTGATCTTTGCTTCGCTGCGCAGTTGGCCCAGCACATAATAGGTGCGCACGGTTTCGGAGGTCTGCTCCCTTCCTTTGCAGCCGGCAAGGGGCAGTGCCACCAAGCACAGAACGAGGGCGAGTTTATTCATGGTTTAAGTCCTAGTCGGGTTCTCAGTCGGTACAGAAGATCGTGCAGGATGTGGCGCAGCATGAAGCGAGCGAGCGCAGCGCGAATCTCAGCGTAACCCGGCTGGCGTCCATGCAGTCGCTTTCTGATTTGGGTCATTTCTTTGAAGCCGATCACATCGATCGAGCCAGAAGTCTTTTGCTCAGCATGTACCCGGAACGCTCCCAGGAAGCGGGGCAGATGCGCGAACTTCGCGCCCGCCTCTTGGAATCTGACCAGAAGGTCCCAGTCCATTGCGAACTGAAAAGATTCATCCACCTGCCCACCGACCTTGTTCCAGAGTTCACGTCGCCAGAACAGCGTCTCCTGTGGAATGTAGTCCGCCCAGCAAAGCGCCCGGCCGTCGTGCCCGGGCAGAATCCAACGCCCGATCTCCTGGCCATTCTCGTCAATCAGCAAGCGGTTGCCGTACACCACATCCACGTCCGGGTGGCGGGTAAAGTAGTCGCCGACGAATGCGAGCGATCCCGACAGGAGCAGATCGTCTGAGTTCAGCCAGCCCATGATCTCGCCATCGGCACGTTTAAAGCCCAAGTTGATGGCATGCGCCTGACCGCGGTCAGGCGACGACATCCATCCCGCCAGCCTCTTTTCATACGCGCGCAGGATATCCAAGGTGTCATCTTTGGAGCCGCCGTCTTGAACGAAGTAACTGAGCGCGGGGTACCCCTGATCCAGTACGCTTCGCAGCGTCGCCTCAATGAAGTGGCCCTGCTGGAAGCTGGGTGTTACCAAGCTGATGCGAGGAAGGGATGCCGACAGCGAGCCCTTGAGGTAGTGCGGCGGTACCCACAGGTCACGAGGCTGGTACTGGCGCAGGTTGCCCAGCCGTGGCCGAAGGAGTTCTTTGGCACGTTGATGCCAGGCGATCCCGCGGCGCAACGGGGGAAGCATCAGGCGTAACGGGTACTGAGCTAGCCGGTATGCGGCCAGAGCGCGTCCTTGCTCGACGATGGTGCGTTCCTTCTCGACAAGCTCTGCATCGAACCGTTCAAGCCCCCTCTGGTGTGCAAGGCACAGCCGGCTTATTTCCTCTGCATGGGCCTGCTCCATCCGTTCAGCCTGCGCGAGCATCAGCTTGCGGATATGGAGCGCGGGGTGAAGGGCCATGCCTGTATCAACCGGCTCTCCCGGCAGCAGGCCATGTAGATCCTCTCGAACATAGAAGCGATCGATACCGTTTGAGTAAGCCAGGCGATAGCCGCTTGTCAGCAGCAAGGAATCCCATCGCTCATGTCCCGGAGTCGCCCATGGCCCCGGCGTTCCCATCCTGATTGACCGCATCGCGTCAACGATCACCACTCTGGGCGCATGGCGGCGCAGGTCCATGGACCGCAGCACGTCCTCTTCTGCGCCACCGGCATGAACCACCAGCAGATCGACTGGCCCCGTTGCCTTTGCCAACACGTCATCGCCAGTGAGGACCTCAACCAGACGCTGCTCGGCCGCGGCTTCGCCCTCGGGTAATTCAGCCAGGCTGTGCTCCCGAAACTCCAGCTTTCCGCGCTTTGAGCCCACGGCGCTGTGCAGGTTGGTGTCTTCGGGCCGCAGCTCCTGGAAAAGCCGAAATCTCTTGTGCCTGGGCTCGACGTTTACTCCCCGCCAACCCGACTGATACAAGGCATGAGTGTGAGACAAGACTGTGGGATGCGCGGCCCCGATATCGACATAATGACCGCGGTGAGAGGGCCCCAATATGCTGTCCAGGATAGCATCCAGCGGAGTGCTTCGGCTGTCGCTGGTAGCTCTAGAATGCATAAAATTTTTCGTCTTAAGGAATCGAACTTGGTCACAGTGGTCAAACCAAATGGTGGCCAGTGGCCGTGGCGTCTATTCCTCTTTGGATCGGAGCAGATTTTAGACGAATCCGTCCGGCCCGCTTTCACCCGCCAGCGGTTGTACGCCGCCCATAAAAGCATGTATTTAGACCCCGTTCGTCAACCCTGGAAAAGGCGAGAGATCCACGGACCACGCATCACCATTGCCGTGCCATGTCTCAACCAAGGACGATTCCTAGAGGCTGCGCTCGCCTCCATTTTTTCCCAGTCTGTGCCTGTCGAAGTGTTTGTGGCCGATGGCGGATCCACCGACTCCACGTTGGAGGTTTTGGCTCGATTCGAGTCCAGACTTGCCGGCTGGCGTAGCCATCCCGATGCAGGGCAGGCAGCTGCCATCAATGAATGCATCGCCCAAGGAAGCGCTCCCTATGCGACCTGGCTCAATAGTGACGACTTGTATCTCAATGATGGTTTGGCTTCGCTCCTACAGGGTTTGGAGGTTGAAGCGGCCAGTCCCGCAGCCTATGGTGCCGCGTGGAATGTCGATGCGGCGGGAGTCAAGCTCGGAAAAGTTTGGACTCAGCGGTTTGATGAGTCACGCTTGGCGGTGCGGTGCATCGTCTCGCAGCCTGCGAGCCTGATCAGGCGTGAGGTGTGGGAGTCGCTGGGGGGATTGGACACGCATCTGGAAATGGCTTTCGATTACGACCTGTGGTGGCGCATACTCCGCTGCCACGGCCCGCTCCTGTTCGTTGACCGGGATATCGCCTGCAACCGAGAGCACCCGCACACTAAAACACGGTTGAATCGTCTTAGTCACTACCGAGAGGCAGTGGCGGTGGTTCGCAGGTATCACGGTCGTGTCCCATGGAAATGGTGGTTGTTCTGGCCCTATGCGGTCTGGTGGCGCAGCTTGGGTAATGAGAGAGCCACTTGAAGGACCCCTTCGTATCGGACTAACCGTTGACTGGAAACATTGACTACCGCATCGAGGGCCAGGATTGGGACATTCAACGCAGTGCCGCAGCTGTGGATTCGCACCTACCGCGAGCAGGTCCCAAGCAGCCCTTCAACAAAGTCCGCACGTGGCCCTGACTTGTAGCTAAACCAACTATTTCCACCGGGAGTGTCCACTGCCCTGGAGCCACAGATTTTTCAGCTAGCTGCTGACGCGCACCCTGGAGAGCGGCGGATTCTTTGCAAAGTAGCCTTCAATGCCGCGCATTAGCGCATCGGCCAGCTTGTTCAAAAAGTCATCGCTGTTGAGCTTGGCCTCTTCCGTCGGGTTGCTGATGAAGGCGGCCTCCACCAGCACGCTGGGAATGTCCGGCGCTTTGAGCACGGCAAATGATGCCTGCTCCACCGCACCCTTGTGCAGCTTGCCCACCCGTTTGATTTCGCCCAGCAGGCGGTTGCCCAGCTTGAGGCTGTCGTTGATTTGCGCGGTGGTGCTCATGTCCAGCAGGGCGCGCTGCACGGTGGCGTCTTTGGCTTTCACATTCAGCCCACCGATCAAGTCGGCCTTGTTTTCCTTGGCCGCCATCCAGCGTGCCGCGCTGCTGGACGCGCCGCCCTGGCTGAGCGCAAAGACGCTGGCGCCTTGCGGGTCGGGTGTGAAGAAGGCGTCGGCATGCAGGCTGACGAACAGGTCGGCCTGCACGCGGCGCGCCTTTTGCACGCGCACGTCCAGCGGGACGAAGAAGTCGGCATCGCGGGTCAGGTAGGCGCGCATGGTGTTGTCTTTGACCGCCGTGGCGTCGATGCGCTCGCGCAGCATGTGGGCCAGACGCAGTACCACGTCTTTCTCGCGCGTGCCGCCCGGGCCAATGGCGCCGGGGTCTTCGCCGCCGTGGCCGGGGTCCAGTGCAATGATGATGAGGCGGTCGGTGGCGCCACCGCCGGCGGATGGCGCACGCGGGTCGTCGCTGCGGTCGGGCAGCTTCCAGTGCGGCACAGCGGCGTGCGGTGCGGGCCAGGGTGTGGCGTCGGGCGGGGCTGGAATGCCGGGGGCCGTTGCGGTTACCGGGTGCCTGGGTTCCTTCAGGCTTTGGCGCGCCATCAGCTCGCCCAGCGGGTCACTGTGTGACGCGGCAGGCCCACTGTCGGGCAAGGCGCTTGCCGGCGTTGTCTGCTGGAACCTCTCGCTGATCAGCGCATCCAGCGGGTCGATGGCCTGTTCGGGGTACAGGTCAAATACCAAGCGGTGCTGGTAGGCACCCACCGGCTTGAGCGTGAACACCTGCGGGCGGATCTGTTTTTTCAGGTCCACCACCAGCCGCACCACGCCTGGGCTGAACTGGCCGACGCGGATGCCGGCAATATTGGGGTCGTCCGATTGGACCTTGGCCACCAGTTCCTTGAGCGTGGGGTTGAGCTCCAGGCCTTCAATGTCCACGGCCAGCCGCGGCGGGTTGCCCACAAAGCTTTGCTGCGCGGTGAGCGCGCTGTCGGACTCAATCGTCACGCGCGAATATTCGGGCGCCGGCCAGACGCGCACGCTGACGATCGATGCGCCGCGCACCAGTTGCGGCAGGGCCAGCGTCAGCACCACGCTGCCGCCGCGTACCAGCGCGGTGCGGCGCCTCATGGCGCAGCCCCTGGCGCTTGCGGTGCGGCCAGCACGTTCAGCAGGGCCGTGCCACGCGGCGTGTGGGCCGTCAGCGTCACGCTGCGGGCGGTTTCGCCCTGTGTCTGCAGCGCGATATCCAGATCGGCCGCAGGCAACAGCCCTTCGGCCTTTTGCGGCCATTCGGCCAGCTTCAGGCCGGGGCTGGCAAAGATGTCCCGAAAGCCTGCGTCCTCCCACTCCTGCGGGTCGTTGAAGCGGTAGAAGTCAAAGTGCCAGACCGGGAAGGCGTCGGTGTCATACGACTCGACGATCGCGTAGGTCGGGCTTTTGATGCGCCCGGTGATGCCCAGCGCTTGCAGCAGGTGCCGCGTGAACGTGGTTTTGCCGGCGCCCAGGTCGCCATGCAGGGTGATAAAGGCACAGTCCAGGGCCGCCTCGGCGGCCAGGCGCGCGGCAAAGGCCTGGGTAGCGGCTTCATCGCGCCACAGCAGGCGCAGTTCACCTTTGGCAGGGTTTGGGTGCCCCCCGGTTTCTACAATAGGCAGTTGATGATCCACAGCACTCCAATCGATAACGCATTGCTCGCACACATCCGTGCCAGCGCGCACAAGCTTGGATTCTCCCAAATTGGCGTGACCGGTGTGGATTTGTCGTCGGCAGAGCCCGGATTGCTGGCCTGGCTGGACCAGGGTTTCCATGGCGAGATGCACTACATGGCCAGCCACGGCCTCAAACGCGCCCGCCCGGCCGAGTTGGTGCCGGGCACGGTGAGCGTGATCACCGCGCGCATGGACTACCTGCCCCGGGACACCCCGGCCGACTGGCAGACGCAGGAATGGCAGCGCCTGCAGCGCCCGGGCGAGGGTGTTGTGTCGCTGTATGCCCGGGGGCGTGATTACCACAAGGTGCTGCGCAGCCGCCTGCAAAAACTCGCCGACACGATTGCGGAAGTGGCCGGGCCGCTGGGCCACCGCGTGTTCACCGACTCCGCGCCGGTGCTGGAGGCTGAATTGGCCCAGCGCAGCGGCCACGGCTGGCGCGGCAAGCACACGCTGGTGCTGAACCGGGAGGCGGGCTCCCTGTTCTTCCTGGGTGAAATTTATGTGGACCTGGCGTTGCCCGCGACCCCGGCCGTGCAAGGCCACTGCGGTAGTTGCATGGCTTGTATCGATGTCTGCCCGACGCAGGCCATTCTCGGGCCCCAGCGGCTGGACGCGCGGCGCTGCATCTCGTATCTGACGATTGAGCATGCCGGCAGTATTCCGCTGGAATTGCGGCCCCTGATCGGCAACCGCATCTACGGCTGCGACGACTGCCAGCTGGTCTGCCCCTGGAACAAATACGCCCGGCGCAGCACCTTGCCGGACTTTGATGCCCGCCGGGGCCTGGCCGGGCAGGACCTGTGCGCCTTGCTGGATTGGAGCGAGGAACACTTTTTGCAGCGCACCGAAGGCGGCCCCATACGCCGCATAGGCCATGCCCGCTGGCTGCGCAATGTGGCACTGGCTCTGGGCAATGCCCTGCGGCTCACGCACGATGCCTCCCAACGCCAGCCTATGGAAGCGGCCCTGCAACGCAGGCTTACGCACGACAGCGCGGTGGTGCGCGAGCAGGTGCTCTGGGCGCTGGAACAACAACCTGAAACCGAGGCCTGAGATGTCTGCTTACGACCTGCTGGTGATAGACCCGCAAAACGATTTTCTGGATATACCCGGCGCCGCGCTGCCGGTCTCTGGTGCCAACGCCGACATGCAGCGCCTGGCCGACTGGCTCATGGGCCATCTGCCGCAGGCCTTCTTGCAGCGTGCCCGCGCACGGGGTGTGCAAACGCTGGCCCTGGCGGAGTTGGACTGAGGGATGGCTGCTGTGGTTGCCGGGGCTGATGGGGCCGTCCTGTCGGAAGCCTTCGCCCGCGTCGTGAACAGTCGCCGCTCGGTGCGCGCGTTTTTGCCCGACCCGGTGGGTGAGGAACTGCTGCATGGTGTGCTGCAGAGTGCACGCCGTGCGCCCAGTGGGGCCAACCTGCAGCCCGGCGCGTTTGTGCAGGTGCGCGGCCCGGCCCGGGAGCGCCTGAGTGGCGGGTTGATCGCCGCGTTTCGTGCCGGCACGCAGGAGGTGGAGGATTACGCCTACTTCCCCAAGCCCTTGCCCTCGCTGCTGCGCCGCCGCCAGGTGGCTGCTGCCCGCGCGCTGTATGGCGCGCTGGGCCTGGCGCGCGAAGACCGGGCCGGGCGCGACGGGCAGTTTGAACGCAACTTCCGTTTCTTCGATGCGCCCGTTGCCCTGCTGGTCACTCTGGACCGCGATTTCGGCAGCGGCGGCTACATGGACCTGGGCATGGCCATCTACGGCTTGATGCTGGCAGCCCAGGCGCAGGGGTTGGCCACCTGTGCCATCGGTGCCATGGCCTCCTACCCAGGCCTGATACGGCGCAGCCTGGGCATGGACGACCAGGCCACCATCGTGTGTGGCATGGCCATGGGCTACGCCGATGCAAGCGCGCCGGTGAACCGGACAGTGACCAGCCGCTGTGAACGGGACGCGTACTTTCGGGTGATCGAGTAGCCGGGGCGTGCCGTGTGGGCCCTGAGGCCTTCGCACGCAGGGATGCACGGGCACCCGCGCAACCCGGAGCTGAAAACCGCTATACGCCTGCGATATGCAGCTTCCAGGGGGTTTTCTCCCAGGCCAGCACTTCCTCCCGAAGCAGGTGGGCCGATTGGGGATAGGCGGCTACCCAATCTTCCCGGCAGCGCAGGTTCAGGGTCGAGGCCTTGGCATCCAGAGGCAGCATGGCGACGTTCTCCATGTCCGGGTCCCTGCGCGCATGGCACAGAATGACCGCGAGACGCAGGCAGATGAGTTGACAGACCAATTCCCGGTTCTCCAACGCCGTGCCCAACTTGCGCAGCTTGCCGCGATGGCCCAGCACCAGAAGGCTCAGGCGGTGCATCTCGGGCAAGGAGAAGCCCATCGCATCCGCGTTGTCCAGTATGTAGGCACCGTGTTTGTGGTAATCGCTGTGCGAGATACGGCTCCCGATTTCGTGCAACTCGGATGCCCACTGCAACTTGCGCAAGGCCCGCTCGTTGTGGACGTCTGCGGCGCTGTCGGAAGAACCCAGCAGCTGCCGGTGCAAGGTGCCAGCCACCCGCCCGACACGTTGTGCATGCACTGCATCCACGCTGAATTTGCTCGCCAGCCGGTTGACGCTGTTGACCCGAAAATCACCCGCCATGCCGGTATGGCCCAAAAGGTCGCAAATAAGTCCATGGCGCAACCCGCCGGACGCCATTTCCATGGACTCGATGCGCAGCAAATTGAAGATGGCCAGCATCACGCTCACGCCGCCGCCAATCACCGGCTTGCGGTCTTCCCGCATGCCGGGAAGACGCAAATTGTCGGCCGACTGGGAGGCAACCAAGCGGTCCATGAGCCAATGCAAGCCTTCCTTGCTAATGTGTCCGCCGGGCCAACCGGCTGCGACCAGCACATCGCCAATGGCCCCCACCGTACCGGCTGAACCGTAGGCGGTGTCCCATTGCCCCGGGTTGTACGCATCGAATGCTTCATCCAATACCGCAGTGGCCGCTACCTCTGCCATTTCGAACGCCTTGCGGGTGAACTGGCCCTCCGGGAAGTAACGCTTGGACCAGGCAATGCTGCCCACCCGGAAAGACTCCATCGTGCCGGGGTTGAGCCCCTGCCCCAAGATCATCTCGGTCGAGCGTCCGCCAATGTCAATCACCAAACGGCGCTCTTGCGAAGCAGGCAACAAATGCGCAACGCCCTGGTAAATCAGGCGGGCCTCCTCCCGGCCGGAGATGACTTCAATGGGAAACCCCAGAATCTGGTTGGCACGCTGCAGGAATTCCGTGCGGTTGCGCGCCTCGCGCAGGGTTTGGGTGGCCACGGCCCGCACCTCGGAGGGGTGGAACCCCGCCAGGCGCTCGCCAAAACGGGCCAGGCAATCCCAGCCGGCCTGCATGGCCAGCGGCGTGAGGTTGCGGTCTTCATCCAGACCGGCACCTTGGCGCACAGTTTCTTTGATGTATTCGGTTCGGCGGAACTCGCCGTGGTCGATATGGCCTATTTCGAGACGGAAGCTGTTGGATCCCAGGTCCACAGCGGCAAGGCGGCTTTCAGATGGCATATGTTGGTACGGGTTGCATTTCTCGGCGGGAGGGAACGTTGCAACGACCCGGTTCTTGGTTTTCTAGTCGATGCAGTCAAACACCCGAGCATGCGGCAGTGATATTTCATATTTATGACAAATTTATTCAGGGCGTGATGCATGCCTGTGTCATCAAGATGTCACGGGTGCTGACGAAAATTCAGCAAATGCGTTTTTCCCTTGTGTTGCGTCAGAAATCCAGGCCAGGGCCATGAGCACCCGCACCTCCTCCAGCTATGGTGCCGATGCCTCCGGCCTGATTTGCGGCTTCCGGTTCGGCGCCGGTGGCCATGGCACGGCGCTGAGTGCGGCCGAGGCGCTGCTCTGGTTGAACCAGGACCCCCCGGGTGGTACCGCAGAACAGGGCTTTGTCTGGTTGCACTTCAACCTCGCGCACGCTGCCGCAGAAAAGTGGATGCGGGAAAACGTCACCTTATCCGACCAGTTTTACGAGTCACTGCGCGACAGCTCGCGCTCCACCCGTGTGGAACTGGACGATGACATGCTGGTGGCCGTCGTCAACGACGTGCATTACGACTTTGCCTTTGAACCCTCTGACATCTCCACGCTGTGGCTCTCGGTGGGTCCACGCCTGGTGGTCAGCGCGCGGCTGCAACCGCTGCGCTCGATCGACCGCTTGCGCGATGCCGTCAAACGTGGCGCGTCGCTCAACTCCTCGGTGGAACTGCTGGTGCATCTGATGCACGACCAGGGCGACGTGCTGGTGAACATCGTGCGCGGCACCACCACCCGCGTGGATGGCATTGAAGACACCCTGCTGGCCGGGCGCCTGGAAAAAAAGCGCGCCGATCTGGGTTCCTTGCGGCGGCTGCTGGTGCGACTGCAGCGTCTGTTGGCGCCCGAGCCGGCCGCTCTGTTCCGCTTGTTGAAGAAGCCGCCCGCATGGATTGTGGAAGACGACTTGCAGGAACTGCGCCAGTCCACCGAAGAGTTCAATCTGGCCCTGAGCGACATGGCTGCCCTGCAAGAGCGCATCAAGTTGCTGCAGGAAGAAATTGCCGGCCGCGTGGCAGAGGCCAATAACCGCAGCCTTTTTGTGCTGACCATCGTCACGGTGCTGGCGCTGCCCATCAACATCATTGCCGGCCTGCTCGGCATGAACGTGGGCGGCATTCCGCTGGCCGATCACCCGCACGGCTTCTGGATCGTGGTGGCCATCATCGCCACCTTCACCCTGGTGGCAGCCTGGTTCGCCTTCAAACGCCCACGGGAATAGACGCATGCCGCGCGCCTTCTTTCTGGTGCTGGGCGTCCAGTTCCTCTCCACGCTGGCCGACAACGCCTTCCTGATTGTGGCCATCGCCCGGGTGATGGAACTGTCCGGCCCCGGCTGGTTGATCCCCCTGCTGAAAATCAGCTTCACCCTGTTTTATGTGCTGCTGGCCCCCTTTGTGGGGCCCCTGGCCGACGCCTTTCCCAAGGGCCGCGTCATGCTGCTGGCCAATGCGCTCAAGGTGGCGGCCATGCTGCTGCTGCTCTCCGGCTGCAACCCCGTGCTGGCCATCGGGCTGGCGGGCTTCGGTTCGGCCATTTACGCCCCCGCCAAATACGGGCTGATTACCGAACTCCTGCCGCCGCGCGACCTGGTCCGCGCCAACGGCTTTTTTGAAAGCGCCACCGTGTGCGCCGTGATCTTTGGCACCGTGCTCGGCGGCCTGCTGGTCAGCCCGTGGATGCCGCGCATGGGCCTGCCCTTTGCCTCCCTTGTGGACAACCCGCAGCCCACCGCCCTGGTAGCCGGCATGCTGGTGCTGTTGCTGATGAATGCCGTGGCCATGGCCTTGAGCCTGGCGGTGACCGACAGCGGCGCGCGTTACGACCCGCACTCCATCCATCCCAAGGCCCTGATCCAGCGTTTTGTGCGGGAGAACGGCGTGCTCTGGCGCGATGCGCTGGGCGGCCTGTCCATGTCGGTCACCACCTTGCTGTGGGGCGTGGGTGCCACCTTGCAATTGATTGTGCTGCGCTGGGCGCATGAGTCCCTGGGTTTGCCCCTGGCGCAGGCTGCTTACCTGCAGGGCGTCACCGCCGTGGGCGTGGTGGCCGGTGCCGTGCTGGCCAGCCGCTTTGTCGGCCTGGCGCAGGCCGAGCGCCTGATGCCCGTAGGCATTGTGATGGGCCTCTTGGTGCCGCTGCTGCTCTGCATCTCCAGCCCGTGGACGGCTGCCGCGCTGCTGATGCTGGTGGGTGCCCTGGCTGGCTTTTTTGTGGTGCCCATGAACGCGTTACTGCAACACCGCGGCTGTACGCTGCTGACGGCAGGGCGCTCCATTGCCGTGCAAGGGTTCAATGAAAACGGCGGCATGTTGCTGATGCTGGGCTTTTACGCCGGCGCAATTGCGCTGGACGTGCCGCTGTCCCTGCTGGTGCTTGGCTTTGCGGTGCTGGTCAGCGGTGGCATGGTGCTGATCTGGCTCTGGCAACTGCGTCAACCGGTGGCTGCCACGCCGCACAAGCCACCGCAGTAAACAAGGCTGCGGGAGATCGGGTCTTGGCAAGGCTATCGGTGAGGACATCAAGACTGTTCAATTCGGATGGCCATTGGGGATGCCGTTGGTTGACCATCTGGAAAGTGGATCTAGGAGGTTCGCAGCAGGCTTGGCGCCCACATCGCTCGCGTACCAACTGCGCTCGATGGTGACACCATGGTGTTATTGCATGGCTTCATCAAGAAAGAACAAAAGACGCCGAGGCAGGAACTGGATTTGGCGAAAGATCGACTCAAACAATTGAAGAGGGCCAAATGACACAACAAAACATGGGAAGCGACTTTGATGACTTCCTCGCCGAGGAGGGCCTGCTTGAAGAAGTCACCGCCGTGGCGGTAAAGCGGGTGATCGCTTCCGTGGAATAGCCGGGCATCCGTCCCACTCCGAACTGCCTGACTGCTACTGGGCAATCTGTCTGTTCTGTGGCTGGTAGGGAGCGTGGTGCTGACCAACAGCCGATGGTCGATACCGGGTGCCACTTTGTATGAAATCGCGGCACAAGGTACCGCTCATTTGCTGAAGATGCACGCCGATGCATTGCCCGTGCGCGCAATCCCACCTGGGCCCCTTCAGCCGCCCCTATTCCATGCGCTGGATGCGCTGCCCCGCAGGCGCCTGCACCACGCCCCGGGTGCGCAGGTAGAGCTTGGCCACCACCAAATCAATCTCGCCGGTCTGCACGTCCTGGCCCTCGCGCAGTACCGGGAAGTTGTCACCGCCACTGGCCATGAAGTTGTTGACGGTGACGCGGTAGTTCTGTTGCAGCTCCAGCGGCACGCCGTTGAGTTGGATTGAGCCCGGCACGATGCGTGCTCCGGTGCCCGGCGCGGCGCCCTGGGGTGCCTGGGCGTTCCATTGGTAGCTAAAGCCTTGCGATACGGACAAAATGCGCCCGCCCGGGGGCTGCGGCTGTTCCCATTGTTGCTCCAGCAAACGGCGTATCTGGTCGCCGGTCAGCGTCAGGGTGACCAGGTTGTTGTTGAAGGGCAGCACGCTGAACAGCTGGCCAAAACTCACGGCGCCGCCAGCCAGATCGCTGCGCAAACCGCCGGGGTTGGTAAAGGCCATCTGCGCGGCCCGCTCGCCATAGCTGGGGTCTGAAGAGCCGGCCAGAAACACATCGGCGACAAAGTCGCCCAGACGGCTCTCGCCGGCTGCGTTGGGCCTGCGGTCCAGCGGCTCGGTCACGCGGCCCACCACCAGGTCCGACACGCTGGCCGTCAGATCGCCGTAGCGCTGCACAATCTTGGCAATCTTCGGATCCTTGGGCAAGGCCTGGTATCCGCGGGGCAAGGGCAGGGCGTTGCCTTGCGCGTCTTTCACACCCACATCGTTGATCACCAACTGGTTGTTGGCGTCCTTGGCGATTACGCGTTTGCTGCGGGCATCCACGGTCAAATCAATCTTCGTTACCAGGCGGCCGTAAAAACCGGTTTGCGTCACCAGCTTGCCGTCGGGCCGGAAGCACACGTATTCCTGGTGCGTGTGGCCGGACACCACCACATCCACGGCCGCATCCAAGCGGTCTACGAGGTTCACAATCTCGCCACTGAAGCCCGGACACGATTTGTCCAGCACCTTGCGTGCGGTGGTTTGCCCACCCTGGTGAATCAGCACCACGATCACCGTGGCACCTTGGCGGCGCAACGCCGGCATCAGCGCATTCACCGTCTCCACCTCGTCCTTGAAGTCCAGGCCCGCCACGCCCGCAGGCGTCACCACGGTGGGCGTGTCTTTGAGTGTGAGGCCGATAAAGGCCACCTTTACACCCCCTAAGGTTTTGATGGCATAGGCCGACAGCAGCGGCTTGGCGCTCTGCTGGTCGATCACATTGGCGGCGAGGTATTGGAAGCGTGCGCCGGTAAAGCGGCCCTGGTTCATGCAGGTATCCGTACCGACCACACCGGCGCTGCCGTCCGGTGTTTTGGGAAAGCAGCCGCCGTGCTGCAAACGCAGCAACTCCAGGCGGCCCTTGTCAAATTCATGGTTGCCTACGCTGGCAATATCCAGTCCGATGGCATCCAGCACCTCAATCGTGGGTTCGTCATGAAACAACCCCGAAGTCAGCGGTGAGGCACCCAGCATATCGCCCGCAGCCACCACCAGCGTGTTGCGCGGGTTCTGGCTTTTGAGCTGGTGTACCAGGCTGGCCAGATAGGCCGCACCGCCGGCCGAGACCCGGCTGCCCTCCGGCTTGTCCGGGTCCGGCACCAGCACGCTGCCCGAAGGCGGCAGGATGTTGCCGTGGAAGTCATTCAGGGCAATCAGCGACAGCGTGATGGGCTTGCCCGATGGCGCCTTCGCCGCCGCCAGGCTGCTACCCGCAGCACCGAAGAAAAGTGCTGCCAGCAGCAGGGGGGCGGAGAAGGCGCGCATCTTAGAAGTCCGAACGCAGGGTGACGGACACGTACAGCGGTGCGCTCACGTAGTAAGTGGGGCCGCTGCTGGTGGCCTTGGTCGTGAAGTTGCTGCCGCTGGGTGAATTGATACGCAGGTATTGCGTGTCAAACAGGTTCATGACGTTCATTTGAATGGACGGCTTTTTGAAGAACTTGGAGTCCGCAAAGCGGTAGCCAGCCGTGACATTCACCACCGCATAGTCGCCCATGGTCTCGTCGTTCACCAGCGTGGAGTAGGCCGCGCCCGTGTACTTGAGGTCGACATTGCCGTACCAGTCGGCACTGTTGTAGGACACGCGCAGGCCGCTCATCCACTCCGGGGTGTCAGGCATTTGCTTGCCGCTGGTGGCTTCAGTGGTACCCACTGCCGTGCGCAAATTGCTTTGCATCTTGCTGCTGGTGTAGGACAGCGAGCCGTACACCGACCAGTTGCTGCTGAGCTTGTAGCCCGATTCCATTTCAAAGCCCTGCGTGGTCACATTGCCGACGTTGTAGTCGACGGATGCGTTCGCTTCAGGCACATAGGCTTTGGCAATGCGGTTGTTGAAGTCAATCATGTACAGCGAGCCGGAGAATGTCCATGCGTCACGGGCGATGCGGTAGCCCACGTCCAGATTGGTGGAGGTCTCCATGTCCATCGCAGGGTTGCGCTGGGTGAAGTTGGTCAGCACGCCATTGGTAACGGTGCCACCCACCAAAAGACCTTCGTAGCTGAAGTTGCCCGGTGCCTTCATGTTTTGCGCGATATTGGCAAACACCTGTTGCTCGCCATCCAGGCGGTAACGCATGCCCAGGCTGGGTAGCAGCTTGCTGTACGTCTTGTTGACAGCGTAGTCTGCGCCCATGCCGGTGCCGATGTTGGCAAAGCTCTTGAAGTCGCGCTTGATCTCGGCGTTGCGCAGGCCAGCCTGCACGTTCAGCTTGTCATCCATCAGGTTGACGCTGTCCTGCAGGAACAGCGAGGATGCCGTGCTGATGGTGATCTCGTTGCGCGCCATGACCGGTTGGCCGTTCTGCTGCAGGATGTAACTGTCGGTGTTGAACTGCCATGGGTCGGCGGGTATTGCACCGCTGTTCATGACCTCGCGCGGGCCGGTTTGCACGTGGCGTGCCTGCTCATACCAGTAGCCGGCCAGGATGTCGTGGTTTTGCCAGCGGGTGTTGGCCTTCAGGGTCACGCCGGGACGGTTGGTTTCGGTCACGCTGCTGCCGTAAACCAATGCCGTTGCGTCGGTGGCATTGCCATTGCCATTGAGGTCCTTACCGATACCGCCTCCGATCAGGGTGCTGAGGGCGTTTTCGTTCAGGGTTTGCAATTGGCCGCCACCGGTGCCGTGGCCATACCAGTAGTAGGGCTCCACCGAGATGCTGGTGTCCTTGCTGGCCTTGTATTCCACCTTGCCGGTCCACAGCAGGTTCAGGAAGGGATTGATGTTGTCCACGTAGTAACCATCCGTGGGTGCAGCCGTTGCCGTGAGGACATTGGGTGCCACCGTACCGAAGTCCAGGGTGGGCGTGGCCGCAATCTGGGTCTTGGTCAATGCACGGATATTGTTGTTGTACATCTTGTTCCACAACAGGCTGGTGGAAGCCAGCCAGCTGTCATTGACCTTCAACTCCAGGCCCATGTCCACGTGCTCTTTCTGTGCGCCGCCCTGTCCCTTGAACTTGTCGGCCGTGGCCTTGGAGTAGGAAATAAAGGCCTTGGTGCTGTCGTCGGCAAACTTGCCCGTATCCAGACGGACGAAGGTGCGGTTGGTGCGCAGGGCGCCCAGGGTCTGGGTCAGCGTCATGCCGGCCTTGTCTTTGGGTGCGCAGGTGGTCATGCCCACGTTGCCGCCCGATGCGCCTACGTGCGGGGCTTCGGTGTCGGTGGAGCCCTGGGTCACGAAAACTTCGCACAAGTTTTCAGTGTCTGCGTATTCCATGGGGTACACCGCAAAGTTACCCGAGTCATTGACCGGAGCGCCGTTGATGGTGAAGCCCATCTGGTCGCTGTTGGCACCGCGCACGCGCATGCCGCCGCCAAACAGGCCGGTGGCGTCCTGGCTGAAGGTGTTCACGCCGGGCAGCAGTTCAATCGCCTGGAAGGGGTTGGCGGTGGGGTTGAGTGTGTCCATGTGGGCACGGCTCACCGAACTGCGGGCCTTGGGGGTGTCTTCCTGCACCAGCAGGCCGGTGGCGGTGCCGCCTTGGGCACCCTCTACGGCAATACGGCCCACATCGGTGGCTGCATTGCTTTGGGCCCAGAGCATGGGGGAGGCGCAAATAGTAGCAACGGCCAATGCCAGTTGCGTGCGTCGGGTGAAGGTGGTCATCTGAGTGTCTTTCAGTCGTTGGATGCAGTTGAAAAAAAAGGAGAACTAGGCGGGAGGAAGAAAATCAATGTCTACCGTGAACTTGTGCTGGTCCTGACCAGGCCACAGCTCGGCGGTGAACGGGGGATAGCTCACGCGGCGCACCGTGGCCAGTGCCGCGTCATTCAGCAGGTTGGAGTCGGCCGCTTCCAGCACACCAAGCTCCAGCAAATTGCCGGCGCGATTCAGCGTGAACCAAAGTTTCACAACGCCCTGCGGCCTTTGCTGGCTGGCCTGGCGCCCTGTGGGATAGCGCTTGCTGGCGTTGAGCATGGCCCTGAGGCGTGCCGCGTACTCCGCCTCGGCAGACGCCGTGTTGTGCGCCTTGTGGGCCGGCTCCACGGGTGCGGCAACGGCGGGTGCGTGTGTCTGTGGGGTGTTGACCGTCGGCGCAGGCGCCGGTGCGGGCTCCGCCACACGCTCGGCTTTTGCAGGTGCTTCCACCTGCGCGGGAGCCGGCGTGGGCACAGCCTGCACAGGCCGTTGCTCCACGGGTGTACTGGGCTTGGGCTCTTGGACCACGGGCTTCGGGGTCGGCAGCGCAGGCGGAGGTGGTGGTGTCACCATCACCTCTTGCAGGACAACAGCCTCTAATGGTTTCTTGAGGATTCTGTCTACGCTGGTTTGGAATACACCGCTAACAATCAGAACCAGCAGCAAGGCATGCATGCCCACGGCCCAGCCCAGACCGACATAGCGGCGTGAGCTTCCAAAATTGCGATACGACGCATAACCCGGCATGGAAAAATTTCCTCTGAAAAAAAGGTATCCACAGCAGGCTTTTCAGCCTGTGTGGATATGCGACTACAGGGATCAGAAGTCGACGGTCAGCGTCAGGTTGATGCTGCGGCCGGGCAACACGTTCAGCACGTCGGAAGGGCTGCTGTTCGCGCTGGTAAAGCCTTTGGTCGCGGTGGCAATGCCGGTGATGGAATGGCTGTCCATCAGGTTGTTCACACCAAATTGCACCTTGGTCTGCTTGGCAAACGCACCCTGGTTCTTGAGGGTGTAGTTGACAAACAGGTTGGACAAGACCACTGGCTCGACCGCGTAAGCTTCGTGCACGATGTTGGATGCGGAGTCCTTGCCGTCGTAATACATTTTGCCGATGCGGTTGGCGTTCAAACCAATGGCCCAGCCATCACGCGCGTAGTTCAGGCCAATGGTTTCAGTGTCCATCGGAGCACCCTGCACCCACTTGCCGTCGGAGTACTTCAGGCTACCGATGGTGGCATTCGCGTAGACGCTAAAGCCGCCACCCAGTACGAAGTTGGCTTCCGCTTCGATGCCCTGGTTGTATTGCGTGCCACTTGCCATCCAGGTGGTGATGTTGGTGATGGCATCGGTGCTGGATGTATAGGTGCTGTCCAGTTCGGTGTAGTACACGTTGGCCGACAGGGTGTAGCCCGGTGTGTTGTACACGGTGCCAAACTGGGTGGTCGACGCTTTGGTCGGCTTGGGTGGCACGGACACATTGGCGTTGACTACGTCAAACACGCCGGTACTTGGAATCTGGTCGCCCACGGTGTATTGGCCGTACACCGACCAGTTGGGTGCCAGCTTGTAGCGCACATCCAGGGACGGCAGGGTGTCGCTGTATTCCACCGCATTGCTGATGCTCGCAGCTCCGCCCAATGCACCCACCGCACCGCCGTTGTCGGCCAGGTGGTTGAATTTCTGGCTGTAGGAAGCGTACTTGATACCAGGGGTCACAGACAGTTTGTCCGACACCTTGTACTCATATTCCACGTAAGGCTGCACCGTCGTGGTGGTGTACGTTTCGGAGTAGTCGGGGATGGCAACGTTCACCCATGTCAAGGGGTTGGACTTGTAGGTGAAGCGGTAGCTGTCGGAATTGTCCAACCACAGACCGGTGCGCAATATGGCGGAGTCAGACTCTTTGGTAAAACGCAGCACGTTCCCGTAGGTCTTGTAAGCGTTCAGCTTGTCGGCGCCGCTGGTAAGGGTGATGGTGGCCGTTTCAGGTGTGGTGCCATCGTATTTCTGGTGGTTGGTATAGCTGTAGCGGTACAGCTTGTCTTCCATCTTCCAGCCATTGCCCAGTGCCATCTCGACACCGGCGTAACTGAAGTCGGTAGTCAGGTTGTAGAAGTTGTAGCCGTAGAAGTCACCGCGCACAGGGTTGTCGCTGTTCATGTAGGTGTAGTCGCCCGCATCAAAGCGCTTGCGCGTAATCCCCTTGACAGATCCGGTGTGGTTCGTCATATCCAGGTACGACGTGAACAGGGTGTAGGTCGTCGTGCTGTCCGCTACGTACTGGTACTTGCCGGAATAGGCTTTGCGGTGCTGGTCGTTGAAGGTCTGGTAGCCGTTGGAGTCGGTCTTTTCCACGTTGAACATCAGGCTGGATTTGCCATCCGCGCCAAACTGGCCGGTCTGCTGCTCGAAGCCCAGCACGTTGGTGTTCCAGGTGCCCATGGAGGCCATCAGGCTGGTGCGCTTGTCGGCTTCCACGGCGCGTGAACGCAAATCCACGTTGCCGCCAAAGGTGGCTTGTCCCAGTGTCGCTGCAGAACCGGGGCTGCGATCCACGACTGCACCACCCAGTGTCTGGCTGGGGAACCAGGCCCAGGAATGGTGGCTGACACCGTTGGTGTCATTGAAAGGAATGCCATCAAAGCTGATGACCATGTTGCTGTCGGACAAACCACGCATGGTGATTTTCGAATCACCCAGGCCCACGCCGTTGGCGGTGTAGCTGAAGACGCCAGGGGTCATCGTCAAGGCCTGGGTGTAGTCGGCCACGGGCGATGTGTAGTTGCGGATGAACTCATCGCTCACGATGGACTGGGCCGAACGTGCTTCCAGCGAACCCTGCGAAGGTGCCGTATCGGTAGCCTGCAGCGTTTGCTTTGCACCGGAAATTTCAACAGGTTTCAATTCGACCTGGGCTTGCGCAAAGCCGGGCGCTGCAACGCAGAGCAGGGCCACTGCGCGCGACAGGTTGACTACGCTTTTGCGCAGTTGGTAGGGAGCGGTTGTGGTGTTCATGGTGTCAAAAAATGGATGTAGTTAAGAACGGCAAAAAACCGATTCGGGTTTAATGTTGCGTTGCACATGTGACATTGCTGTGAATTGCAAGCCGATGTAACTTTTGAACAACACAAGGTCATGCAGTGATTCAGCGGATCTTCATGCGCTTGTCGCTGAACTGAAATATTCGGCTTCTACACTCCTCAAAATTCGAGGCGGTCCACACGAGGCGGCCGTGCTATTTTTTTATATTGGTGAGGAATGTGAAGTGACTATGCAAATCAATCGGGTACGTTCTGGTGTGCTGTCTTTGACAGCATTTATTCTGTCCACCCTGTCGGCCTCCGTGCTCGCGCAGACCGCTGCAACAGTGGCTCCTGTGGAGGCGCTTGCAAACCCTTATGGCATACAAGCCGTGTGGGCACAGGGCGACTTGGTGGCGCGTGGCACCTTGCTGATTCTGGTGTTGATGAGCATGGCCAGCTGGTATGTGATTGTTTCGAAATACATTGAGCAAGCGCGCGTGAACAAGCAGTCGCGTGCTGTGGAAGGTGACTTCTGGAACGGCGCCTCCATCCGCCAGAGCGCGGACGCACTGGAAGCCACCAGCCCCTACCGCTTCATTGCCGACAAGGGCCTGGAGAGTGCCAGCAAGCACGATGGCATGCTGGGTGCGATCGATTTCAATACCTGGGTCACCATGGGCATTCAACGCGCCATGACCAACGTGCAAAGCCGCCTGCAGGAGGGCTTGGCCTTGCTGGCGACGGTCGGCTCCACCGCGCCTTTTGTCGGCTTGTTCGGCACGGTATGGGGCATTTACAACGCACTGGTCAGCATCGGCATGTCGGGCCAGGCCAGCATCGACAAGGTCGCAGGACCCGTGGGCGAGTCGCTCATCATGACGGCCATCGGCCTGGCGGTGGCGGTGCCTGCGGTGCTGGGCTACAACTGGCTGGTGCGCCGTAACAAGCTGGCCATGGAAGACGTGCATGCCTTCGGTAACGACCTGCATGCGGTGTTGTTGGCCACGGCCGGCAAGTCCTGAGCTCCCACGCAAGCGCTACGCTGAAGTGTTCTGCATATGGCAATGAACCTGGGCTCCGACGAGGGCGATGACGCCGTGATGAGCGCCATCAACACCACACCGCTGGTGGATGTGATGTTGGTGCTGCTGATTATTTTTCTGATTACGATTCCGGCCGTGACCACCTCGGTCAAGCTGAGCCTGCCCAAGCAGCGCGTAGAAGTGCGTGAGACCAAGCCGGAAAATATCATTATTTCGGTCGACAAGGCTGGTCACACCTTTTGGTACGACACGCAGTTGGCCGGCCGTGAGGACCTGGTCAACCGCTTGAAAAAAATATCCAGCATGCAGCCGCAACCCGAAGTGCAGATTCGCGGTGACGGCGATGCGCGCTACGACAGCGTGGGTCGCATCATGTATGCCTGCCAGCTTGCCGGCATTGCCAAAGTAACCTTTATTACGGAGCCTCCCGCCCTGGGCGGATGACACGCATGGCTATGAGTTCCCCTATGGGTCAGTCCGACGAGATGGACGTGATCATGGACATCAACACCACGCCCCTGATTGATGTGATGCTGGTGCTGCTGGTGATGATGATCATCACGATTCCTGTGCAGTTGCATGCGGTCAAGCTGGAACTGCCAGTGGGCCGCCCGCCGGTGAGCCAGGTCAAGCCCGAAGTCATTCAAATTGATATCGATGCCAAGAGCGGCCTGCATTGGCAGGGGCAGACCATTGCCTTGGAGCAACTGGAAGAGAAGATGCGCAAAAGCGCGCTGGCAGCCCCGCAGCCCGAAGTCCACCTGCGCACCGACAAGGACGCCAGCTATGCCGTATTTGCCAACGTGCTGGCCAGTTCACGGCGCATTGGCTTGAACCGCATTGCCGTGGTCGGCAGCGAACAGTTTGTGCAGTAAATGAGGGCCGCTGACTACCGCACTGCGGATCCTTCGCGCCGCTACCGTGGCATTGCCGTCGCACTGGCGGTGCATGTGTTTCTGGCCTGGCTGCTGATTTCCGGAACGGCGCGCAAAGGGATGGAGTTGCTCAACAAGCCCTTGCAAGCCGTGGTGATTCAGGATGTGGTGGTTGCACCACCACCACCGCCACCGCGCAAGCTGGTGGCGCTACCCAAGGCGCAGACGGTGCCCACCCAACCCCCGCCTTTTATACCGGTGGCCGAAGTGCCCGTGGCAGCGCCCGCCACCTTCGCCGTAGAGTCCACGCCCGTTGTGCATGAGGCACCGCCGCCTGCTCCCGCACCGGTAATCGTGGCTGCTGCGCCTCCCGCACCGGCGCCTGCAGCCAAGCTGGACATGGCCATTGTGTGCCCCACCCAGGTGCCCCCGGAAATGCCACGCCGTGCGCTGATCGATGGCGCGCAGGGCCTGGTCAAGGCGCAGGTGCGCATTGCAGAGGGCGTGGTGCGCGAAGTGACCTTCTTGTCGGGTCCCCGTATTTTTTATCCCGCGGTGCGCGCCGCCATGCTGCAATACAAGTGCACACGGCAGGGCAGTGAAGTGGTGGCCACCCAGGACTTCAACTTCAAGCTGCAGCCCTGAGCCTGTTCGGCTTCCGGGGAAGGGGCCTGCCGCAGGGTACGACGCCCTGCGGCAGGCCTTTCTACATTACTTTGCAGCCACGGCTGCAGCCTGCAAGCGCTGCACTTCCGCACGGGCCACAACCATTTCCTGCTGGTACTGTGGCTTGTTGGCCATCACCGCATGGATGGTGTAGGCCAGGAGTTTGCTGGCCTCAATGTCGCTGCGATAGTGCACGCCGCAGACCAGCCGGTTGTTGGCGTAGTCGTCTGCGCGGTTCAGGATGGCATCGCGCTTTTCCGGCACCATGTCGATCAGGGTCAGCGCCATCAGGTAGCCGGTGGTGGCATGTCCGCTGGGGTACGAGTCGTCCTTCGTTTTTGTCACGCACACAGGATGCAGCGTGGTATCCAGGTTGTAGGGGCGCACGCGCGCAAAGCCGGTCTTGGCGGGTGTGGTGTTGATGCCTTCATCATTTTTCACGCGCAGGCCAAAGGCGGCCGTTTGGGGCAGCGTCTGCGCGTTAAACCAGTCGCCCAGTTGCTGCTTGAAAATGAAGATGGTTTCTTCCTTGTCATCGGCCATGGCGGCCGTCTTTTGCGCGTCACTGCGTGTGCCTTCCAGGCGGTGCAGTTCGGCCAGTTCCACTTTGGTTTTGTCCGACTGCGCAGCAGCAGGAGCGGGCAGAATTTGAAAAGCGCGCGTCTCTTCGGCAGACACAAACGAGGGGTCCTTGGCATGCACCGAAAAAGGCAATCCGAGGCAAAGGCAGAGGGTGGTCAGGGCAATGGGTTTCATGGTGTGGCGAAGTAAAACGAACAGCTTGCCATGCGCATATGAAGATGCGGTGACATTCCCGCAATTGTCTTGATCGCGTCACAAAAAACGGGTCCACTACGATCCTTTACGACTTCCAAACCGCGCTTTTTTTATGCCCAAAATTCTCCTGCCCCTGCTCGCGCTCTGTGCCTTGCTGTCTACCAACTTGGCCGCACAGGCACAAACCGCCAACGATGCATCCGATCCGGTGCTGCTGCGTTTCTCCACCGTGGGCGATTCGCGCCAGGACCCGAAAGAGGCCGATGCGACCATGAAGCCCCTGAGCGCACAAGACAAGATCTGGTTGCAAAACACCAAGGCCTGGTCACGCATCATGCGGGACATAGAAGGCCAGAAATCCAAGCTGCTGTTTTTCAACGGCGACATGATCATGGGCTACGGCCTGGCAGGCCCCACGCCCACCAATAGCGTGGCGGATGTGGTGGGCTCGGACCTGATGGCCTTTTACCGGCAATACGGTTTCTGGCGCGGCATGGTGGCGCCGCTGATGGAAACCGGAACCTATGTGGTGCCTGTGCCCGGTAACCACGAGGTGCAGTCCAAGCCCCTGGGCAAGAAAGCCCAGCCCGAGAACGAGGCCGCCTGGCGCGCCAACATGGGCGACCTGATTGTGGACGCCGATCGCTTTCAGAAAATAGTGGGCACCGAGGCCAGCCATATCAATGTGCAAAACAATGGCGCCCTGGATGGTCTGAGCACCGACCAAAGCCAGCTCTCCTATAGTTTTGATGCAAAGGATTCGCACTTTGCCATCATCAACACCGACCCGGTGGGCAAAGACAATTCTGCGCCTGTGGTCTGGCTGGCCAAGGACATGGCTGAAGCCCGGGCGCGCGGCGCCAAGCACCTGTTTGTGTTCGGCCACAAGCCGGCGTTTACCTACTATTACGGCATGGGTGACAAGCCCGCACCGGGCATTAATGGTCTGGATAAATCAGACAAGGAGCGCGATGCGCTGTGGGATGTGATCGAGAAGTTTGGCGCCACCTATTTCTGCGGCCACGAGCACGAGTTCAATATGTCGCAGCCGCGCGGTGCGGCATGGCAGGTGCTGGTGGGCAGCGGCGGTTCGCCCTGGGATGCGCAGCCGGGTGAAGTGACCAAGAACCCGGCCACTGACCGCAGCTACGCTTGGGCCACGGTGTCGATTCACCAGAGTGGCAAGGTGGCCATCGACGCCTACGGTTTCAGTGACACGTTTGGTCCTACCAAAATGGTCCAGCAGGTGGTGCTGCCGCGCTAAAACCGCGCGTGGGAATTCAGTGCAGTTCGAGTTCCGCCTTCGGGCGGACTGTGCGGCTGTGCTGGTAGCCGGGCAGTGGTTGCTCACGCTGCTTCAGCTGCAATTTGAGCTGGGCCAGTTCTTCCGCCAGCTCGGTCACGATGGCGTCTTGTGCGCCATAGCGGGCCTGCATTTTCAGGCACAAGCGTTCCAGATTTTGTACTTGTTTGGTCATATTCCAACTCCGGTTTTGCGACCATCATAAGCACTAGTTCCTGCGGTTGCTTGTCTTTTTTCTGACTGCTCCGGTGCGGAACAAGTGTCTTTTGAAATTCGATCAAATCGGTACTGGGCAGGATGGTGCGCCAGGCTAAAAACATCCAAATTGCCGTACCTGCGGCCTCTGTTGCGTGAATGTCTGGCTGACTTCTAATTGTCAAAAAAGCATCATCAAGATGTTATTTTTCGAATTTAGCCTAGCGGGGTGAAAACCTCAGACGACCTCCTCATCGAATCCTACGCCGCCAAGCCAGCCAGCCTGCGCATTGCGGTCGTGACGGAAACCTTTCCACCCGAAGTCAACGGTGTCGCCATGACGCTGGGGCGCATTGTGGAGGGGCTGCTGCAACGCGGGCACGCCGTCCAAGTGGTGCGCCCCCGGCAAACCCGCGAGGACTACGCGCCCCGCGAGGGGCTGGACCAGGTGCTCTCCAAAGGCATACCGGTTCCCACCTATGGCGAGCTGCGCTTCGGCTTGCCGGCCAAGGGTCGCATGATCAAACTCTGGGGCGAGCAGCGCCCCGACATCGTGCATGTGGTGACCGAGGGCCCGCTGGGCTGGTCGGCCGTGGCGGCGGCGCGCAAGCTGCACCTGCCCATCACCAGCTCGTTTCACACCAACTTTCACAGCTACTCGCAGCACTACGGCATGGGCTTGCTGAAGTCCCCCATCGAGAGCTATTTGCGCAAGCTGCACAACCGCACCCAGGCCACCATGGTGCCCACGCGTGCCATGCAGCAAGAACTCAAAGGCCGTGGCTACGACAACGTGACCCTGGTGTCGCGCGGCGTGGCCATTGAACTGTTCAAACCCTCGCGCCGCTCTGCGGAGTTGCGCGCCAGCTGGGGCGTGCAGCCGGATGATCCGGTGGTCATCCTGGTGGGCCGTCTGGCCAAGGAAAAGAATGTCGGTCTTGTGGTCTCGGCCTTTCGGGCCATCCAGGCCCAGCTGCCCCGCGCCAAGCTGGTGTTTGTGGGCGACGGACCCTTGCGCAAGGACCTGGAGCAGGCCGTGCCCGAGGCGCACTTTGCCGGTATCCGCCAGCGCGAAGACCTGGCCACGCATTACGCATCCGCTGATTTGTTCCTGTTTCCCAGCATGACCGAGACCTTTGGCAACGTGGTGCCCGAAGCCCTGGCCAGCGGCCTGGCGGTGCTGTCCTATGCCAACGCGGCGGCGCAGGAGCTGATCGTCAACCAACACAACGGCGTGCTGGTGCCCAACGGCGACGAACTGGCCTTTGTCAATGCCTCTGTGGCCCTGGCCACCGACCCGGCGCGCCAGCAACTGCTGCGTGCGCTAGCCCCTGGCAGCGTGGCCTATCTGGAGTGGAGCGCAGTGAGCGACAGCTTCGAGGCCGTGTTGCGCGATGTGCTGTCGCGCCACGGCCAGCCGTTCAACGCCGGTCACGGCGTTCAACGGCTTGGCGGCCTACAAACGCAAGAGCGCCTGGCCCATCCGCACGTGGGTCCCTTGCTCTAGCCCCTGGCACAGCGAGAAGCCGGACGGCGCCAGAACGATGACCGTAGACCCATGCTGGAACCAACCCATCTCTTGCCCCTTGCCGAAGGCCGCGTCGCAGGCCATCGTCTTGGCACCTTGGTAGCCCATGTGAAACAGCACATCCAGAAAGTGCAGCCGTATGCTGGCCACCAGAATGGCGGCCACGGGAACGAGCGCAATGCGCTGCCCGTTCATGGCTCCGGCACCGATCAGCCGCGTGCTGATAAACGCACGCTCGTTTTTGCAAAACAGTTTTTCCACGCGCTTCAGGGCAATCGGGTTCACGTTCCAGGTGTCGCCCGAAAAGTAACGCACCTTGTCGACCGTGCAGTCATAGGGCGCGTGAAAGCGGTGGTACATGCTGGAGGTGAGGCGCAGGGTGACAAAGCAGCCGTTGCGCCAGGGCTCCAGATCTTCCTCGTGGCCCAGCAGGTCTTCCAGTGTGTACGGAAAGCCCTTGGCCTGAAACACCCGGGTGCCTTCAATCGGCCCGTGCGCGCCGATGATGGCGTCCACCGGACTGCTCATCACGTCCGCACTCTGGTCAATGGTGCGCGCGCCGTCTTTGAGCTGGCGGGTAAAGCAGTCGTGCATGCTTTTGAAGTGCTGCTGTTTGGCCTCACTCACATCCAGCGCACTGAAAAATTTCCAGATGGCGATGGACGTCTGGGCGATCAGCGGATTTTCTATTTTGCTAAGCCGTCCCACCATCTGCGTCAGCCAGCGCCGCGGCAAGCGGTTGGTCAGCAAGAAGTTCAAGTCTTCATGGGCCAGCAGGCTGTGAATCGTTTTTCTCAAAGTCATTTTTTAAGTTCCTTTAGTTTGTTTTGCATGGAAGGCAATACCCCGTGAATGAATCGTTTGGTTTGAATACTTTGGCGCTTTACGCCGTGGGCAGCGCAGCGCTGTTCCTTGCGGTGCGCAAGGCACAGGCCCGCATGGACCTGTCGTTTGCCAAGCACCGCTCGCTGGCCGGGCACCCGCGTTGGGCACGCCGCATTGGCGGCCTGTTGCCCAGTTACAGCTATGACGAGGACCAGGCCTTTGCTGTGGACGGCGCACCGGCCGATGTCGTGGCGAAGCGCCGTGCGGCCTTTGCTTCGCTGATTGAACGCTGCCAGCAGCGTTACCCCAAGAGCCTGAAGGCCAGCGCGCAAGCCGCCGAGAGCCTGTCGGACCTGCAGTTCGTCAGTGCCTACCGCGTGCCCTTCCAGTTTCGCAAGGTGGCTGCGCAGGGCTTGAAGGTGGGCTCGTTTGTGCAGAGCACGTCCGGCGTGACGGTGACCGATCTGGACGGCAACGTGTTTTTTGACCTGACCGGCTCTTACGGCGTCAACCTGTTCGGCAACGACTTCTACAAAGAGTGCATGGACCGTGGTGCCCGCATGGTCGGCGACCTGGGTCCGGTGCTGGGCGCTTACCACCCCGTCATGCTGGACAACTTGCAGCGCGTCAAGCAGATCAGCGGCATGGAGGAGGTGTCCTTCCACATGTCCGGCACCGAAGCGGTGATGCAGGCTGTGCGCCTGGCGCGTTACCACAGCGGGCGCAACAAGCTGGTGCGCTTCTGCGGCTCGTACCATGGCTGGTGGGGCGATGTGCAGCCGGGCATCGGCAACCCCATCCATGCACGTGACACCTTGAACCTGACCGAGATGTGTGACGCCACCCTGAAGGTGTTGCGCACCCGCAAAGACATTGCCTGCGTGCTGATCAACCCGTTGCAGGCCCTGCACCCGAATGCGGCGGCACCGAGTGACGGCGCCATGCTGGACAGCTCGCGCAAAGCCCACTTCGACCGTCCGGCCTACACCGCCTGGCTGCAGGCGTTGCGCAAGATTTGCACCGACCGTGGCATTGCGCTGATTTTTGACGAGGTGTTCCTGGGTTTCCGACTGGCCAAGGGCGGCGCACAGGAATACTTTGGTGTGCGCGCCGATCTGGTGACCTACGGCAAGACCCTGGGCGGCGGCCTGCCCATCGGTGTGCTGTGCGGCAAGCGCGCCTGGATGCGGCGTTTCCGCGAAGGCAGCCCGGCCGATATTTGTTTCGCCCGCGGCACCTTCAATTCGCACCCGTATGTGATGGGTGCCATGAATGTGTTTTTGAACCGTCTGGAAGATGCCGACATCGCCGCGCTGTACGCCGATGTCGATGCCACTTGGAACCGCCGTGCCGATCTGATGAACGCGCGCCTGCAGGCTGCCGGTGTGCCGGTGCAGGTGGCCAATATGTCGTCGGTCTGGACGGTGCTGTACACGCAGCCTGCCAGCTTCAACTGGTTGTTCCAGCATTACCTGCGTTTCGAGGGTGTGGCTCTGAGCTGGGTGGGGAGTGCGCGCATGATCTGGACGCTGAATTTCAGCGATGCCGAGTTCGAGCAGGTGGTGCAGTGCTTTGAACGCGCAGCCCTGGCCATGCAGGCGGACGGCTGGTGGTGGACCGATGGCATCAGCACCAACAAGACCATCAAGCGCCGCGTGTTGCGCGAGATGCTGGCGGTCAAGTTCGGGAGAGCGGGGAAGTAGTTCGGTGTAGACCATAAGGAAAGGGGCGCTAGCGATGCGCCCCTTTTTGTTTGCGCAGGTTGTTGGGTAGGCTCAGGAAATCCGGGGTGTTTTGTACGCAGAGGGCAGCGGGGTGGATGCTTCCGTCCGTGTCCCCCGCCCTGCGGGCTCCTCCTTTACCTACCGGAAGCATCCACCCCACTGCCCTCTGCAACCAGCCTGGTTGGCACGCAATGGCTTCAAGCATCTGCGCTCCAAACAGGTTGGCAGACTCGGGACGGCATGGCGTTTAACGCAGTGAGGTAAAGGAGGAGCCCGCTTAAGCGGGCGGGGGACACGAACGGAGTTGAATGCCATGGCGGCCCGAGTCCCGAAGTGACTTGGCCCCAGCCAGGTGTGCCACGACGGCCTGAACCCGCAAGCGACTGCAACACAGACCAGGTAACAACCCGGTCTGCGTCCCGGAGTGACAGCAATCAGGCCACAGGTCCCAAGGTGCCGCGCTGCTCGATCAACTCACCACGCAACAAGGCCAAAGGTGCCTTGTGGTAGAGGCAAATGTCGTGAAACGGGTCGGTCAGAATCTTGGTCATCCACACCAGACCATCCAACACACCCTTGATGAAGAACAGATGCACCGTGCGGAACAGCAGCCCGCCCACACCGATGGCCAGCCACAGCAGGCCCACGTGGCGTGCAAAGCCTTCGAAGGTCGTTGCGGCTTCAAACAGACCGAAGGCCGTGGGCTGCAGCCACAGCAACAGCGGCGCTGCAGCCCAGATGCCCAGCAGCACGATCTTGCGGCGCAGGTTGTAGCCGACCTTGATTTCTTCCTTGGTTTCTTGTGTGGCCTGGTTGACTTCGTCGTAGCCCAGGGGCTCGAAGAAGAAGTGGCCCGACTGGCGCGTGGTCATGGACACCAGCCAGGCCACCAGGGCGGCCAGGGCCGGGTCGGTGAAAAGCAGGGCGTAGGCCACCAGAAAGCTGATGGCGCTGATCAGGTGCAGCGTCTGGTTGATGCGGCTGTGGTGGTAATAGCGGTGGTCGTCCCAACGCTGAATCTTGAGCTGACGGAAAAATTCGTTCATGGAGTGCGCGCTTTATGTTGAGATGGTGGAATGCTAAAAGGGTTTGATTGCAATCGCGTGACAAGGCGTGTGACGTTTGGGTGAATCAACACCCCTGCTTCACGTTGTGGATGGGCGCCCCTGATTAGCGACCTATCGCCAGGTACTCAAAGCCCATGCCGCGCACCCACACCGGGTCGTACAGATTGCGGCCGTCAAAGATCACCGGGCTCTTCAGGCTGGCCTTGATGCTGTCGAAATCGGGGCTGCGGAATTCTTTCCACTCGGTCACGATCAGCAGCGCGTCTGCGCCGTTCAGCGCGGCCATGGGCGAATCGGCAAAGGCCACGCCCTGGTGCTGTTGCAGCAGCGGGCGCGCATGGTCGATCGCCACCGGGTCGTAGGCCGACACGGTAGCGCCTGCCGCCACCAGGTCGGCAATCACGGTCAGGCTGCTGGCTTCGCGCATGTCGTCGGTATTGGCTTTGAAGGCCAGGCCCCAGATGGCGAAGTGCCGCCCGCTCAGGTCCTGCCCGAAGCGCGCCTTCACTTTGGTTGCAAGCACATGCTTTTGCTGCTGGTTGGCCGCTTCCACCGCTGCCAGCACCTTGAGGTCCATGCCACCGTCGATCGCGGCCGTCTTGATCAGTGCCTTCACATCCTTGGGAAAGCAGGAGCCGCCGTAGCCGGCACCCGCGTACAAAAAGTCGTAGCCGATGCGCGGGTCGCTGCCGATGCCCTTGCGCACATGTTCGATGTCGGCACCCAGCTTCTCCGCCAGATTGGCCAACTCGTTCATGAAGCTGATGCGGGTGGCCAGCATGGCGTTGGCGGCGTACTTGGTGAGTTCGGCGCTGCGGATGTCCATCAGTACCAGACGGTCGTGGTGCCGCTGGAACGGCGCGTAGAGCGCGCGCATATTGAGTGCGGCCTGCTCGTCATCGCAGCCCAGCACAATGCGGCCCGGGCGCATGAAGTCTTCAATCGCTGCGCCTTCTTTCAGGAACTCGGGGTTGCTCACCACGCTAAAGGGCGTTTCCACACCGCGTGCGGCCAGTTCAGCCGCAATGGTGGCGCGCACCTGGTCGGCCGTACCCACCGGCACCGTGCTCTTGTCCACCACCACCTTGTAGTCGGTCATGTGCTTGCCGATCTGGCTGGCGGCTTTGAGCACGTATTGCAGGTCTGCGCCACCGTCCTCGCCCGGGGGCGTGCCCACGGCAATGAACTGGATGGTGCCGAAGCGGGTGGCGGCTTCGATGTCGTCGGTAAAGTGCAGGCGCCCGGCCTTCACATTGCGCGCCACCCTGTCGTCCAGGCCCGGCTCCCAGATTGGAAGCGCACCCTCCTGCAGGGCGGCAATTTTTTTGGAATCGGTGTCAAAGCAAATGACATCGTTGCCTACTTCAGACAGGCAGGTGCCTGTCACCAGGCCTACATAGCCTGTACCAATAACTGTGATTTTCATAAAGGTGTGCCAGCTTTCAAAAGCTGCGATGCTCTGACAGATCCGTGAAACCCTGATGACTTTCGCGTGTCATTTGCGCGTCTGCGTCCATGCAAACGGCCCGTCCATTGAACGACACCCCGGCCGGTTCAATGGCGCACGGCTTGCCAGGCATTCCAGACGCTGTCCACGTCCGGTGCGGCTTCACCGCCAACTGCCACCTGGTGGCTGCGGCCGACCGGCCCGGCCCGCCAGGCGCGGGGCTGGCTGAAGATCTGCACATGGGGCAGGTCCAGTGCCACGGCCATATGGCTCAGGCCGGAGTCCACACCGATCACGCCGCTGGACAGCGCCATGCGATCCATCACCTCGGGCAGACCAGCGCGCGGCCAGATGTCCGCCTGGTCACCGAGCGCCTGCGCCAGGCGGCTGACCAGGGCCTGCTCGCGCGCATTGGCGTGCGGCAGGGCAATGCGCTGACCCGAGTCGATCAGGCGGCGGCCCAGTTCCACCCAGTCGGACTCTTTCCATTCGTTGTCGGCACGGGTTGTGCCATGGGCCAACACCACGGTGGTCTGCTTGGCAGGCTCCGGGCGCGACAAGGGGTAGGCAGCCAGACCCTGCGGCGCGTAGCCCATGGCCAGGCCGGCCAGGAGCCGGTAGCGCGCCACCGCATGAATGCGTGCGGGCATGGGCAGCGTGCGTTTGAGCAGCCATTGCACCAGCCACTCATACCCGCAAGCTTCGCTGCGGTTGCCATAGGTCGCACTGAATCCCCCCGGACGCAGCCGGGCGCAGCGTGCCTCCAGGGCCGATTTGATAAGCCCCTGAAAGTCGATCACGGCGTCGTAAGACTGTTGTTTCAAATGCTGGTCAAAGTGCTGGCGTTCGCGCCTGGTGGCTTCGCTCCAGCGCGACTTGCGCCAGCGCCGCTGCGCCACCGGCAACACGCGCCGCAGGCCTGCAACCCGCTGCACCAGCGGCGCAAAGGCTTCCTCCACCACCCAGTCGATATGGGCGCCGGGAAACTGCCGGTGCAGGTCCTGCACCACCGGCATGGTCTGTATCACATCCCCCAGCGAGGACATCTTGACGATCAGGATATTCATCCCGCTGGATGGTAGGCAGCGATCGTGACAGCCGCGTGTCTACGGACAGGGTGACATCGTCACCTTCCGTTGTCACATAGTTCAAGTAGTATCGAAGTATGGAATCTACCGCTGTTGTCAAAGCCCTTGCGGCCCTGGCCCAGGCCTCGCGCTTGGAGGTTTTCCGCTCCCTGGTGGTGGCGGGTGAGCCGGGCCTGACGCCCGGCGCCCTGTCCGGGAGCCTGGGGGTGGCGGCCAACACGCTGTCCTTTCACCTCAAGGAATTGCTGCACGCCGACCTGATCACGCAGGAGCGCGTCGGGCGCAACCTGATCTACCGCGCGCAGTTCGACCGCATGAACGCGGTGCTGGCCTACCTCACCCAAAACTGCTGCCAGGGCGCGCCCTGCCTGGACCCGGCTGCAACGCGATGCGCCTGCTGAATTCTGGCGCGTTACATCGCCAAAAAAATCGCCAACAAAGCCGTCAACAAACCCCGGAAAGAAACCATGTCTATTCAATGTGACTCCAAGGCCAAGCAGGCCGCAGCTGCCCCCATGAGCGTGTTCGAGCGCTACCTCACCGTTTGGGTGCTGTTGTGCATCGTGGCCGGCATTGCGCTAGGCCAGTTCTTTCCGGCTGCGTTCCAGGCCATTGGCGGTATGGAGTTTGCAAAGGTCAATCTGCCGGTGGGCCTGCTGATCTGGGTGATGGTGATCCCCATGCTGGTGAAGGTGGACTTTGCTGCTTTGGGCGAGGTGCGCAAGCACGTCAAGGGCATTGGTGTGACGCTGTTTGTGAATTGGCTGGTCAAGCCGTTTTCCATGGCCTTTCTGGGCTGGCTTTTTATCCGCCACTGGTTTGCGCCGCTGCTGCCGCCCGACCAGTTGGACAGCTACATTGCCGGCCTGATTTTGCTGGCCGCGGCACCCTGCACCGCCATGGTGTTTGTCTGGAGCCGGCTCACCGGCGGCGACCCGCTGTTCACGCTGTCGCAGGTGGCGCTGAACGACAGCATCATGGTGATTGCCTTTGCGCCGCTGGTGGGCTTTCTGCTGGGCATCTCCGCCATCGTTGTGCCCTGGGACACGCTGCTGACCTCCGTTGTGCTGTATATCGTCATCCCCGTGATCCTGGCGCAGCTGTTGCGCAAAGCCTTGCTGAAGAATGGCGAGGGGGCTTTCGAGGCCACCATGGCAAGAATAGGCCCCTGGTCGATTGGCGCGCTGCTGCTCACGCTGGTGCTGCTGTTCGCCTTCCAGGGCGAGGCCATCCTCAAGCAGCCGCTGGTGATCGCCCTGTTGGCGGTGCCCATCCTGATCCAGGTGTTTTTCAACTCGGCGCTGGCCTATTGGCTCAACCGCGCAGTGGGCGAGAAGCACCACATCGCCTGTCCGTCGGCGCTGATCGGCGCCTCCAACTTTTTCGAGCTGGCCGTGGCCGCCGCCATCAGCCTGTTCGGCTTCCACTCCGGTGCCGCGCTGGCCACCGTGGTGGGCGTGCTGATAGAGGTGCCGGTGATGCTGTTGGTTGTTTATACCGTCAACCACAGCAAAGGCTGGTACGAGCGCGGCGCAGCCGTACAACAAACTGTCAAAGGAGCCTGAACATGGCAAGCATCACCATCTACCACAACCCCGCCTGCGGCACCTCGCGCAACACCCTGGCCCTGATCCGCAACAGCGGTGCAGAGCCCGAAGTGATTGAGTACCTGAAGACACCGCCGACCAAAGCGCAGCTGCAGCAACTGCTGGCCGCTATGGGTATTGGCACGCGTGCGCTGCTGCGCGAGAAGGGAACGCCTTACGCCGAGCTGGGTCTGGCGGATCCGAAGTGGACGGACGACGAACTGCTGGACCATGTGGTGCAGCACCCCATCCTGATGAACCGCCCGGTGGTGGTTACCCCGTTGGGCACCCGGCTGTGCCGCCCCAGCGAAGCGGTGCTGGACATCCTGCCCGATGCGCAACGCGCCGCCTTCAGCAAGGAAGACGGCGAGGCCGTGGTCAACGCCGAAGGCAAGCGTGTCTGAGGTCACCATGTCGGTAAGCAGTACGCCTGAAGTTACAAGGTCTGACTCCGTGCTGCCCATCAGCAACCTCGACGCCGCCTGCTTCCAACGGCCCGAACCCGCTCGGCTCATGGCATCCACGCCGTCCACCCACGCCCCGCGCATCCTGATGCTCTACGGGTCGCTGCGCGAGCGCTCGTACAGCAAGCTGCTGACACTCGAAGCGGCCCGCCTGCTCACTGCCATGGGCGCCGAAGTGAAGGTGTTTGATCCGCAGGATGTGCCCCAGCCCGATAGCGCCCCTGACAGCCACCCCAAGGTACAGGAACTGCGCACCCTGGCGGCCTGGTCCGAGGGCATGGTCTGGACCTCGCCCGAGCGCCACGGTGCCATGACCGGCATTTTGAAAAGCCAGATCGACTGGATTCCACTCGCTCTGGGGGCCGTGCGCCCGACGCAGGGCAAGACGCTGGCGGTGATGGAGGTCAGTGGCGGCTCGCAGTCCTTCAACGCCGTGAACCAGATGCGCATTCTGGGGCGCTGGATGCGCATGCTCACCATCCCCAACCAGAGCTCGGTGGCCAAGGCCTTCCTGGAGTTTGACGAAGCAGGGCGCATGAAGCCCTCCGCCTATTACGACCGCGTGGTCGACGTGATGGAAGAGCTGGTGAAGTTCACCCTGCTGACACGCGATGTGGCGCCCTACCTGGTAGACCGCTACAGCGAGCGCAGGGAAAGCGCCGGGGAACTGAGCAAACGGGTGAACCAGCGCTCGCTTTAGGGCGCAGGGCGGTGGACAATCGCCCCATGCCAAGCACCCACCGCACCCGCACGGTGCTGACCCTGGGGACCGCGCAAACGCTGGCCTGGGGCTCCACTTACTACCTGCCTGCCATCCTGGCCGCGCCCATGGCGCGGGACCTGGGTGTCAGTGTGGCTACGGTGTTTGCGGCGTTTTCGGTGGGGCTGGTGATCTCTGCCTTTCTGGGGCCGCGCGCCGGGCGCGCGATTGACGCCTCCGGCGGCCGGCGGGTGCTGGCGCTCAGCAATATCGTGTTCGCCATGGGTCTGGCGGGGCTGGGTTGTGCCGGCGGCCGCTGGAGCCTGTTTGCGGCCTGGATGCTGATCGGCATGGGCATGGCCGGCGGGCTGTACGAGGCCGCCTTTGCCACCCTGGTGCGGCTGTACGGTCGGGACTCCCGCAACGTCATTACCGGCATTACCCTGATCGCGGGCTTTGCCAGCACCGTGGGCTGGCCGCTGTCCACCGTGCTGGAGCACTGGATCGGCTGGCGCGACACCTGTTTCGTCTGGGCTGGCTTGCATCTGCTGCTGGGCCTGCCTTTGAATTTGTCCCTGCCGGGGCGCCAGCCCGAACGCGCACCACAGGCCAGCCCCGGGTCCATTGCGGTGCCTGCTGCGGCCCCTGGCCATGTTGCCGCTGTCGATGCGCCCGCAGTCCCCTTGCGCAGCGCCGTCCTGCTGTCGCTGGTATTTGCCTTGACCTGGTTCATCAGCACCGCCATGGCTGCGCACTTGCCGACACTGCTCGCCGCAACAGGGGTCAGCCTGTCCATGGCGGTCACGGCCGGGGCCCTGATCGGCCCGGCACAGGTGGCGGGGCGTCTGCTGGAGTTTGGCGTGCTGCGCCGCGCGCACCCGCTGCTGAGTGCGCGTATCGCGTCCGTCATGCATCCGCTGGGCGCCGTCGCTCTGGCGGTGTGGGGCGCACCGGCAGCCATGCTGTTTGCCGTCCTGCATGGCGCAGGCAACGGCGTGCTGACCATTGCCAAGGGCACACTGCCACTGGCGCTGTTCGGGCCGCAGGGTTATGGCGAGCGGCAGGGGCTGCTGATGGTTCCCGCGCGGCTGGCGCAGGCTTTAGCCCCCTGGCTGTTCGGCCTGTGCATGGAGCGGCTGGGCCCGGGGGCCCTGTGGGTGTCTGCGGCCTTGGGCGCCCTGGTTTTTGGGGCCCTGGCCCTGCTGCAGCAAACAGAAGGCGCGCAGGCTCCTTAGCCAGGAATTCAGAAGCGTTCCGGCACGACCATCTCGTCCGGCACGGGGTGGCGGATGTAGTCCGCATTGCGCACCCGCTCCGGCAGCACCACGGCCTTTTGTTCCACTTCGGTATAGGGGATCTGGTCCAGCAAATGCTGGATACAGTTCAGGCGCGCGGTCTTCTTGTCCACCGCCTGCACGATCCACCAGGGTGCCTCGGGGATGTGGGTGCGCTCCAGCATGATTTCCTTGGCCTTGGTGTATTCCTCCCAGCGCACGCGGGACTCCAGGTCCATGGGGCTGAGCTTCCACTGCTTGAGCGGGTCGTGGATACGGCCCAGGAAGCGCGAGTGCTGCTCCTCGTCGGTAATCGAGAACCAGTACTTGATGACCTGCACGCCGCTGCGCGCCAGCATCTTTTCAAACTCGGGCACGGTGCGGAAGAACTCTTCGTACTCATCGTCGCTGCAAAAACCCATCACGCGCTCCACACCGGCGCGGTTGTACCAGCTGCGGTCAAACAACACCATCTCGCCGGCGGCTGGCAGGTGCGACACGTAACGCTGGAAATACCACTGCGTGCGTTCGCGGTCATTGGGGGCGGGCAGGGCGGCCACGCGGGCCACACGCGGGTTCAGGCGCTGGGTGATGCGCTTGATCACGCCCCCCTTGCCGGCAGCGTCGCGCCCTTCAAACAGGATCACCACCTTGTGGCGGCTGGCGACCACCCAGTCCTGCAGCTTGACCAGTTCGCCCTGCAGGCGGAACAGCTCGCGGAAGTAGTTGCGACGGGCCAGGCGCTCTTCCTCGTTGCGCGGCTTGCCGGTGGCTTCGAGCTCTTCCATGTTGCGCTCTTCGAGCTCCATCTCCAACTCTTCGTCAAAGCTGTCGAGCATGTCTTCGCGCAGACGCCGCATCATTTCTTCTTGCTGGGTGTTTTCGGTGCTCATGGCGGGGTCCCTTTGTGGCTGGGAAAATAAAAACAAACATCTTGCTTCAGTCAGGTTTCAGTTTTGTGACGGTTCCTTCATGCCGCTGTCATGTGCTGTGGCTAGGATGCGCACCACATCCATTTTTTTTGCATATGACAAGCACACCGTCCCCCGCCTACGATCCCAAAACCATCGCCCTGCATTGGGCCAGCGCAGCGCTGGTGGCCGCTCTGTGGTTGGCGGGCGAGTTTCTCGACGTCTTTCCCAAAGGCACCCCGCGCATTACGGTGCGCAGCCTGCATATTTGTTGCGGGCTCCTGCTCGGTGGCCTGCTGGCGTACCGCGTCTGGTGGCGCAACGCCGGGGGTGTTCAATTGCCGGCCCCGGCAGGCTTCAAGTACGCCAAGCAGGCCCACATCGCGCACCAGGTGCTCTACGGGGCGATCGCACTGATGGTTGTTACCGGCATCGCGCTGGTCTGGATCCGTGGCGATAACCTGTTCAACGTGTTCTCCGTGCCGGCCTTCGATCCGGGCAACAAGGAACTGCGGCACAACGCCAAGGAAGTTCACGGCTGGCTTGCCAATGGCCTGTTGATCGGTGCGTCACTGCATGCGCTGACGGCGCTGTGGCACCAATTCGTGCGCAAGGATGGTTTGTTGCAGCGCATGCTGCCTGCGCGCAAGCGCTGAGCAGGTCGCCGCCCCTGCGCCGGGTGTCACGCGGGCAGATAGCGCACGCGGTCCATCAAGCCGCGCAGCTCGTCCAGCGCGTGCTGCGCGTCACTCGCAAACCAGCCCACATGTTTGCTGCTGTCGTCCCAGGCGCGCAACTGCTGTGCGTCCAGCGCGTACCGGCTGGCTTGGAACCGGACGCACTCGCTGAGGTTCATGGGGCCACCCTGCAGCGCCAGGCTGCGCACCGAGTCGGGTGAGAGCCGTTCGCAGTATTCCGGATGGGCTGCCACCAGATAGCGCTTGGCTGCCACATGCAGGCGCACCGGCTCGGCTACGGCCGGGCCCCAGATCGCGTCCAGCATGCGCGCAGCCCGGTGCTCATGCTGGTCATCAATGCCCTGCACGGTGGGCGAGCCGCTGAGGTCGGTCAGCAGGTGGCCCAGATCGTGCAGCCAGCTGGCCAGTTGCAGGGATTGCGAGGCGCCCGCTGCCCGCGCCAGCTGCCCGCATTGCCAGGCATGCGCGATCTGTGAAATGCCTTCGCCCTCATACGCAAGGGAACCCTTGCGGGCAAACAATTCCAGAATGGTGTGCGGGTTATTCATCACAACATGGTGGGCGCAGGGTATGTCAAACAGATGACAGATGACAGCTGACGTGGGCGCTGGCCTGGCGTGCAGGGGTGCCACGGGCTTGTCACGAATGTTTCACAGTCCGCAGCGAAGATCCGCAGCATGAGTTTGTTGCCTGTTCCCGCGATCCGCATTGTCTGCGCCAGCAAGTCGTTCAACCGGCGTGCCAGGGCGCTGGACAACGTCAGCGCAACCATCCATGCGGGTGAGTGCGTGGGCCTGCTGGGCGCATCCGGTTCGGGCAAATCCACCCTGCTGCGCAGCATCTGCGGGCTGGAGCGGCTCGACGGTGCCCACAGCGCCGTTGAAGTGTTCGGACAGTCCCTGCAGAGCGGCGGCACCTTGAGCCCGGACATCCGCGCGTTGCGCCGCCAGACAGGCATCATCTTCCAGCAATTCAATCTGGTGGGGCGCATGAATGTGCTCTCCAATGTGCTCACCGGGTTGCTGCCGCGCATGCCCTTGTGGCGGTCCTTAAGCGGCCGCTTCAGCCCGGCCGAACAGCTGCAGGCGCTGCAGGCCCTGGAATCGGTGGGTCTTGCTGACTATGCGTTTCAACGCGCCTCCACGCTTTCGGGCGGGCAACAGCAGCGCGCTGCGGTGGCCCGTGCCCTGCTGCAGGGTGCCCGTATTTTGCTGGCCGATGAGCCGGTGTCCTCGCTGGACCCGGAGACCGCCCGCCGTGTAATGGACCTGATGCACCACCTCAACCGCACCCAGGGTATGACCCTGGTGGTGAGCCTGCACAACGTGGCCATGGCGCGGCGCTACTGCGACCGCATCATCGCTTTGCGTGCCGGAGAACTGGTGTTTGACGGCTCGCCCATGGAGCTCGACGACAGCCGCTTGCGCCACCTGTACGGCAGCAGCACCGAAGAACTGCTGACCGACCACAACCCCTTTGAAACCCCGCCGCAGACACCGCTCTTGCACGCCCTGCAAGCGGCAGCCTGATCCTTGCATTTTTTGATGGAGCCTTCTCATGAAACCCGTTCACGTATTTACCGCCTCCGTACTGGCCCTGGCCAGCCTTGCTGCCACGGCGCAGGAAATCAATTTCGGCATCATCGCAACCGACTCGGCAAGCGTTGAGCGTGAGCGCTGGGAGCCTCTGTTTCGCGACATGGAAAAGCAGACCGGCCTGACCATCAAGGCCTTCTACGCGCCCGACTACGCCGGTGTGGTCGAAGCCATGCGCTTCAACAAGGTGCAAGTGGCCTGGTACGGCAACAAGGCCGCCATTGACGCGGTAGACCGTTCCAACGGCGAAGTATTTGCCCAGGTGCAAAAGGCCGATGGCTCGCTGGGCTACAACTCGCTGCTGATCACGCAAAAAGACAGCCCCTACAACAACCTGAACGATGTGCTGAAAAACAGCAAGTCCATCAACTTCGGCATCGGCGACCCCGGCTCCACCTCCGGCTTTCTGGTGCCCAGCTACTACGTGTTTGCCCAGAACAAGGTGGACCCGCGCACCGCCTTCAAGACCATCCGCAACGCCAGCCACGGCGCCAACATCCAGGCCGTGCTGGCCAAGCAACTCGATGTAGCCACCAACAATACCGAAGAGACTGAAAAGCTGGCGGCCAACAAGCCCGAAGTGCTCAAGGAACTCAAGATCATCTGGAAGAGCCCGCTGATCCCCAACGACCCGCTGGTGTGGCGCAAGGACCTGGACGCCGGCGTCAAGGCCAAGCTCAAGGGCTTTTTGCTGGCCTACGGCAAGAGCGACGCTGACAAGGCTGTGCTGAAAAACATCTACAACTACAGCGGCTTCAAGGAATCGACTAACGAGCAACTGGTGCCGATTCGCCAGCTCGAACTGTTCAAGGACCGCCGCAAGGTGGAGAACGACGAGCAATACAGCGCCGAAGAAAAAGCCCAGCGCATTGCCGACATCGACAAGAAGCTGGCCGCTCTGGTCAAATAAATTTACTGCTGTCACACAGTACCCAAGCCCATGTCAGCCCCGGTTGCCTCCCCCCAATTACAAAGCTTGCTGAACCAGGCCGCTGCGAGTCGCAGTGGCTGGCGCACGCAAGTGGGTTGGGTGCTGGTGCTGGCCGTGCTGGCATGGGCCTGGCAGGGCGCCGAGATGCGCCCGCTGGATTTGATCAAGGACGCGGGCAATATGGGCACCTTTGCCCGCGACTTTTTTCCGCCGGATTTTCATGACTGGCGCATCTACCTCAAGGAGATGCTGGTCACCCTGCACATCGCCGTCTGGGGCACGGTGCTGGCCATTGTGGCGGCCGTGCCGCTGGGCCTGCTGAGCGCGCACAACGTGGCGCCCGTCTGGGTCTACCAACCGGTGCGCCGCCTGATGGACGCCTGCCGGGCCATCAACGAGATGGTGTTTGCCATGCTCTTCATTGTGGCCGTGGGCCTGGGGCCGTTTGCCGGTGTGCTGGCCCTTTTTATCCACACCACGGGCACGTTGGCCAAGCTGTTTGCCGAGGCCGTGGAAGCGATTGATCCGCGCCCGGTGGAAGGCATACGCGCCACCGGGGCCCACAAGCTGGCCGAAATTGCCTATGGCGTGATTCCGCAGGTCATGCCGCTGTGGCTGTCGTATTCGCTGTACCGCTTTGAATCCAATGTGCGCTCGGCCTCCGTGGTCGGCATGGTCGGTGCCGGTGGCATCGGCGTGGTGCTGTACGAGGTGATCCGCAGCTTCCAATATGCCCAGACCTGCGCCGTGTTGCTGATGCTGGTGGCCACGGTCACGTTGATCGATGTGTTCTCGGCATGGCTGCGCCAGCGCTTCATCTAGCCTGGGCCAACCCGGTGCGCAGCCACAGATTGAATGAACAACTGCCGCACGGCGATGCCTGTGCCGTCTGCCTTCCCGGGGTGTGGGAACTGGCCCTGGGCGCAACGCCCGCGTCTGACGCTGCGCTGGCTCGCGTGTTTGCGGTGCAGGCAGCCGGACGCCGAACCCTGGACCAGGAAATGCGGTGTGCCCGCGGAAGGAATTTCATTGCAAGCCCCTAACAAAGCCGACAGCAAGACCGATGTGATTGTGGTGGGTGCCGGCATCGTCGGCCTGGCCTGTGCCCTGGTGGCTGTGGAGCAGGGCCTGCGCGTGCAGGTGGTGGAGCGCGAGGCTTTTTGCACCGGCGCCTCGATCCGCAACTTCGGTTTCGTGACCGTCACCGGCCAGGGCAGCGGTGCCACCTGGCGCCGTGCACGCCGCTCGCGTGACATCTGGGCGCATATTGCGCCGCAGGCCGGCATTCCGGTGGAGCACACGGGGCTGTATGTGCTGGCCCAACGCAGCGAGGCCGAAGCCGTGCTGCGCGAATTGCTGCTGACCGAAGAGGGTTCGGCCCTGTCCTGGCTGGCGCCCGACAGGTTGCGCAAGCAGGCGCCGCATCTGGCCCATGCCCATGTGCAGGGGGCTTTGTACAGCCCGCATGAGTTGCGCGTGGAAGCCCGTTTTGCGATCGAGCGCCTGCGCCTTTGGCTGGCCTCGCGCGGTGTGCGCTTTCACATGGGACGGGCCGTGCAGCAGGTGGAGACGGGGTGCGTACAGATGGAGGGTCTGGCGCTGCGGGCCGAGCGCATCGTGGTCTGCCCGGGAGCGGACCTGAAGAGCCTGTTTCCCCAGGCCTTCGCCCCCTACCAAACCCGGCTCTGCCAGTTGCAGATGCTGCGCATCCGCCCGCCGCGCGGCTACCACCTGGATGCCGCCGTGATGAGTGACCTGAGCCTGGTGCGCTACCGGGGTTTTAATGAGCTTCCCGCCGCGGCACGCCTGGAAGACCGCCTGCGCCAGGAGGTGCCCCGCGCCCTGCAACACGGCATCCATCTGATCGTGGTGCAAAGCGCAGACGGCAGCCTGGTGGTGGGCGACTCCCACCAATACGGCGCCGCCATGCCGCCCTTTGTACCGGCCGAGGCCGAAGAACTGATCCTGTCCGAGATGCAGCGCATGCTGTGCCTGGGCCATTACCAGGTGGAAGAGCGCTGGACCGGCATCTACCCCAGCGGCAACCAGGATGCGTTTTTTGAGACGGTTTTGCCGCAGGTGCAGTTGCTCAGCGTGATCAGCGGCACCGGCATGAGCACGGCGTTTGCATTGGCGGAAGAATGCCTGATGGGCGAAAGGATTGCGACATGACAACGACAACGACAACGATTCGGGCGGTGGTGTTTGACTGGGCCGGCACCATCGTGGACTTTGGCAGCCTGGCACCCATGGGCGCTTTTGTGCGCCTGTTTGCCAAGCACGGCATCACCCTCAGCATTGCCCAGGCCCGCGTGCCCATGGGACTGCCGAAGTTGGCGCATATCGAGGCCTTGGGCGCCATGCCCGAAATTGCCGCGCAGTGGCAGCTGGTGAAAGGCCGCAGTTTCGCGGCAGAAGATGCCGCAGCCCTGCTGCAGGAATTCGTGCCCATGAGTGCGGCCAGCGCCATGGAACACAGCGACTTCATCCCTGGTTTCCTGGATAGCTATGCCTGGCTGCAGCAGCAGGGCATGGGTGTGGCCACCACCACCGGCTACACCCGTTTCATCATGGAGCCGCTGATTGCCAAGGCAGCAGAGGCAGGATTCACGCCGGCGCGAACGATCTGTTGCGACGATGTGGCGCACAGCCGCCCCAGTCCGCTGGGCATGCAGGAATGCATGAAAAGCCTGGGCCTGGAGGGGCAGAGCGCGTGCGTGGTCAAAGTGGACGACACCGCGCCCGGCCTGCAGGAAGGCCTGAATGCCGGCTGCTGGACGGTGGGCGTGGCCGCCAGTGGCAACGCGCTGGGCTGGTCGTGGGACCAGTGGGTGCATGCCAGCGAGGACGAGCGTGAACATGCTTTGGTGGATGCGCGGCGCAGGTTGAAGGATGCGGGTGCCCATGCGGTGATCGACAGCGTGGCCGATCTGCGTGCCGCGCTGGCGGCCATTGAAGTGCGGGTGGCGGCAGGGCTAGCTGACCCGCACCAAGCGCTTAGTCAAAATAGGTAATTTCTACGTTGCCGCAGGGATCGCACCCTGCCAACCGAGACGGCTGGAAATCTCCGTGACGACTTGTTTGAGTCGGCGTGCAAGTGGTGAATCCCACGCGATGGGAAAATTGTCACGGTGCCCCAACAGGGTGATGCCGATCGCCGCCTCGCCCTCGTGGTTGGGTGTCCTGGGACCCTCAGGTTTGCAGGTGGGGTTCCGTCGCACTGCGCCTGTTCACCATGGCCCGGCTGCCATAGACGCCACTGCCTTCGCCCCAAGGCACCAGGGCATCGCACAGGCCCAAGGGGCTTTCACTGGGGCCCAGAAACAGCAGACCGCCCGGCGCCAGCCGCTGCTGCAAGGCATGCAGCACTTTGTACTGGGTAGGGCGGTCAAAGTAGATCAGCACATTGCGGCAAAAAATCAGGTCATAGGTGTCGGTCGCTGCGCCCAGTTGCACCAGATTGATGGACTGAAAGCGCACCATGCTGGCCACTGCCGCGTCCACTTGCCACTGTGCGCCTTCCGCACGGAAGTAACGCTGTCGCAAACCTTCCGGCAAGCCGCGCTCCAACTCAAACGCCCCATAGCGACCGGCGCGGGCCTGGGTCAGCACGGTCTCGCAGATGTCGGAGGCCAACAAGTGGATCTGCCAGTCCGGCGCCTGCAGGCCCTCGTCGCGCAGCAGCATGGCGATGGAGTAGGGCTCCTGCCCGCTGGAGCAGGCGGCCGACCATATCCGCAGTTCGCGCGGCATGCGCTTTCGCCACAGTGGCAGTACTTCGGTGCGCAGTCGCTCGAAAGGGCGACGGTCGCGGAACCAGTAGGTTTCATGGGTGGTGAGCGCGGATATCACGGTTTGCGCGAGCGGCCCTCTGTCGTTGGCCTGCAGCGCCTGCACCAACGCAGAGATGTCCGCCAGGCCAGCGGCTTGCAGCACGGCATGCAGGCGGGAGTGAATCAGGTAGTCCTTGTCCGGCCCGAGCTGAACGCCGGCGCGCGCATGCATGAACTGGCGCAGGGCGTGCAGGGCCGTATCCATCAGGCGCCTGCACTTTCCCGCACACGAAGGGCGATTTGCTCCGGCGCCAACACCGCGTGGCAAATGCCGGCCTGTGCCACAGCCCCTGGCATGCCCCAGACCACTGAGCTGGCCTGGTCCTGCGCCAGAATGGTGGAGCCGCCTGCATGCAGTTGCCGGCAGCCCAGCAAGCCATCCTGCCCCATGCCGGTGAGTATGACCACCAAGGTGCGCAGCGATACTTTTTGCGCCAGCGAGCGCAGCATCACATCCACGGCGGGCTTGCAATAATTTTCAGGCGGGCCGTCGTCCAGGCGACAAACCAGCTGCAGGCCTTGCGTTTCCAGCCGCAGGTGGCGGCCGCCGGCTGCCAGGTAAGCATGGCCGGGCTGCAGCACCAGGCCGTCGGCGGCTTCATGGCTAGGTATGCCGCTGTTGTCCTGCAGGCTCTGTGCAAGCGCGCCCACAAAGCCGGCAGTCATATGCTGGGTAACCACAATCGGGAAGGCCAGTGGCAGGCCTGCGCCTGCCAGTCCGGCGAACAGCAGTTGCAGGGCCTGTGGCCCGCCGGTGGAAGATCCGATGGCCAGAACGTCGAAGCCGCGCGTTGCCGGGGGTTCAGAAGGCCTGGGCGCCTGCCGTTGGGGCAGCACCTCTGCCTGCGCACCCAGTTGTTGGCGCAGCCCCTTCGCGAAGCCGCCTTGCGCGGCCTCGTCGTCCAGCGTCACGGGGCGTTGCAGCAGTGTCAGCTTGCGGTCAACGGGCAGGCCGGGTATGGCGGTGTAAGTGCCGGTATGCAGCAAAAGGCATTGGCTGATGGCAGCGTGCTTGAGTGCATCCTGCAGCAGGGCAAGGGTCAGCTGCCCGGCATCCAGCAGCAGACACTGCGCACCGCTTGTGCCCACGGCTTCAGGCAGTGAGCTGCTGCTCAGCATCTGCCCGACGACATCCACGCCCGGCACGTCACGCAGCAGCCGGCGCAGTTGCAGCCGCAAAGCGGCGGGCATGGGGGCCAACAGCACCCGCATCACAGCCGCTTCAGTGCGCCAGGCTGGCCGCACGCTCGGTCGGTTCGAGCGCGTCTGCCATGCCCACGCCGGGGAACATGTGGCGGATGTGGCGGAGCAGCGCCTGGTGCGGGTCTTCGTCATCGAGCGCATGGGCGGTGGTGCCCATGGCGGCCAGGTTGGCGGTGACCGTGGCCAAGCTTTCGGGCAGTTTTTCAAACAGCTGTTGCAGGGCGGGGGCGCCAATTTCAAGCATCAGTACCTCGGTGCGCGAGCGCACGGTCTGCCGATGCGGTGAGCCCAGCAGGGCGGTGGCAGCGCCGAAGCTGTCGCCGGGGCGCAGCATGTGCCCCACAGATGCCTGTCCGGCCAGCTTGATGGCGCCATGCGCTTCCATCATGCCTTCGCGCAGGATGTAGAGCTCGCCGCCTGCCTCACCCGCCTGTATCACCACCCTCCCGGCGGAAAAACGCAGGGTGCGGGCCTGGCTGGCCAGCAAGCGCAAGCCGGCCTCGGGCAGGCCCTCGAACACCGGTGCGCGTTCCACCAGTTCCAGCAGGCGCGCGGACTCGGGCGCGTCTTGTGCCTGCGACACCTGCCGCTCCGTGACCGACACGCTGCGCCCGGCCGGACGCAGGCCGGCGCGCGCCAGATGCACCAGCACCGCCTTGTAAATCGCCCTGGTTCCGGGCAGCAGGAATTTCCAGGGCGCGCTGAAACCGATCATGTAATCCACGCCCTCGATCTTGATGCCGTTGACAGCCACCGTGGGCAGATCCTTCTGCGGGCCAATCAGCTCGGTCAGGGCGTCCAGCGTGGCCGCTTGCAAGATGCGAATGGCCTGGTCGGCCGGCACGCTGCAATCCAGAATGATGTGCACACTGCGGCTGCTCAATTCTTGAGGCAGGCTGAAGTTGCTGATGGTGTAGGAGCTGAACTTGCTATTGGGGAAGCTGATGATGTCGTCCAGCAAATTTTTGATGCGCGTGGTGCGCCAGCTGATTTCGGTGAGCTGGCCGATGATTTCCTTGTCGCCTGAGCGGTGGATCTGAATCCAGTCGCCAATCCGCGTGGCACGGTCGATGTTCAGGGCGATGCCGGCAAACACGTCCTGCAGCAACTCGCGCAAGGCCATGCCCAGCACCAGTCCGGCCACGCCGGATGCGGCCCACAGAAAGGTCAAGTCCTGGTTGAAGACAATGCGCGCGCAGGCCGAGATGGCAATGGCGTAAATCACCAGGCTGGAGATCTGCAGCAGCAGGCGTGGCGCCGGCGTGCCGGTGGCTGAGACGATGAAGCCTTCAAAAATGACGTAGCGGATGATGCGGTTGACCAGCACGGCCAGGGACATAAAGCCCACCGCACCGAGCGCGTTTTTCATCATGGCGCCGGTGCTGTCCATGGCCTCTATGCCGAAGCGCTGGTAGGTCTCGCCCCCGAACAGGAAAACCAGCAGGATGGCGATGGATATCAGCAGCGGCCCAAGAGTCTTGCTGACGATCTGGCGCGATTGATCAAGATGGGCCATGGTGCAATCAGGCCGTGCGGATGCGGTTGGTCTCTGCGTTGAGATGCTGCGCCATGGCGGTGAGCGACTGCATGGTGGCCGAAATTTCTTCCGACGCGCTGGCCGTGGTCTGGGCCACGGTTTGCAGGCGCACCACCCGGTCTTTGAGCAGCTGCATCATGGCACTTTGCTCTTCGATGGAGGCGGCAATCGACTGTATGGTGTCACCGCTTTGCTGCGACATGTGAACGATCTGCCCCATGGACGTACGCGCCTCACTTGCCGTGCTGACACCGGAACCCACCGCCGTGGTCGCTTCCTGCACCAGCGCGCGAATCTCGCGCGTGGCGCCGGCCACTTCTTCAGCCAGGGCGCTGATCTTGTGGGCGATCAGGCCGAAGCCACCGCCATGCTCACCGGCGCGCGCCGCTTCCAGCCCGGCGTTCAGGGCCAGCACATAGGTTTTGTCAGCCACGCTGGCAATGAGCTCGCTGATCTGGGTAATGCGGGCGTTCTTTTCGGCAATGCCGTTCACGGCGGTGCCCAGGGCACTCAGGGTCGTCTGGCCGCCCTGGGCCGACTCCACGGCCTGGCGCGCCAGCACGCGGGCGCGGTCGGCATGGCTGGCAATCTCGCCAATGGCGGACGCCGTCTGTTCAATGGCACCGGAGATATCCACCAGCGTGGTCATCTGGCCCGAGGCGTGGCGCGACACTTCCACTGCTGCGGCCGTGGTCTCGCCGGCGCTGACGCTGACCTGCACCGTGGCCTGGCGCACCTCCACCAACACATTGCGCAATTGCGTTACCGCCTTGTTGAGGTTGAGCTTCATGGCGGCGAATTCCCCCTGGAAGCTGCTGTCAATCGTATGGGCCAGGTTGCCTTCGGCCAGCGCGCTGGCATAAGCGGAGATGGCGTCCAGCATGGACACCAGCACATCCAGGCTGCGATTGACATTGCCCTTGAGGGCGCGCAGTTCGCCGGCGTATTCACCGGTCATGCGCCCGCGCACGTCGCCGGCGGCCAGCTTGGCCATCACCGCAGCCACCTCGTGCAGCGGCTCTGCCAAAGTGCCCAGCAGGGCGTTGGCACCGCTGATCAACTTGGCAAACTCGCCCTTGTGGCGCGCCGGGTCGGCACGCACCGACAGCGTACCCGCTCGCGCGGCTTCGATCAGCTCGCCCAGGTCGTGCGACACCGCCCGCAGCGTTTGCGCAATTTCGGCTGTGGCACGCAACATCTGGCCCGGCTCGTCGCGGTAACCCGTGTCCACCACAGTGACCGACAGATCGCCCAAAGCCATGCGCGAGATCGCGTTGCAGACCTGGGCAATCGGCTGGGTGATGGAGCGAATCACCCACCAACTGGCCAGCAGGCCCAGCAGTACCGAGGCCACGATCAGCCCGATGATCCGGTGACGCGATGTTTCAAAGTGCGCCACGGTGCTCACCGTGCTTTCCTCGGCCACTTCGATTTGCAGGTCAATCAGGCTGGAAAGCTTGTCGGACACCGGGTCTATGGCCGGATACAACTTGGTTGCCACAAAATCGACCAAGTCGGCGTCGCGGCCGGACTGCAGCAGCTGCACCAGACGGTCCACGGCCAGGTCTGCGGTGATCAGCCGGGGCTTGATGTCTTCCACCAGGGCGCGCTCCTTGTCCACCAGATAGGTCGCCAGGTAGGCTTGCCAGCGCTGCTTGACGGTTTCACGCGCTTTTTGGATGTTCTTGAGGGCTTCGTCTCGCGTGAGGGCGCCCGAACGTGCCTTGTGCGCTGTGTCCACCACATTGACCGCATACATGTCAGCAATGACCTTGAGGTCACGCAAGGGAACCACCCGGTCCTCAAAAATGGTGGACAGCGCCGCGCGCCCGGTCGTAAAGGCCTGTTCACCAATGGCACCCACGGCCAATATGAACAGAATCAGGGAGCCGACCAGAAGAATGAGTTTGGAGCGGATTTTCAGGTTGTTGAGCATGTTGTTTCCTAGGGCCTGTGCTTATTCTGTGGGGGTATCGGATTGCCAGTCGGCTGGCGCGGGGGCGCTGGTCCAGCCGACCAAGGCGTGTTGAAGGCGTGCGCGCGTGACGGCATGGTGTGCAGCGCGGGCAATGGGTGTTTGAATCAGCAGTTCGCAGCCGTCCGGCCCCAGCCGCACAGCGCGCACCAGCGCATGCAGTGTCTGGGGCAGGGCGGGCGGGCTGTGCCAGCCGGCACCGGCATGGCTGTTGCCGGGATCTTGTGCGGCGGCGGCACTGTCACAGAGCAGCACGCAGGGCCTGCGGCCCAGGGTCACGCGCACGGCCACGGCATGGGCGGTGTCGGGTGTGTCTGAGGACCCTGGTGGCGCATCCATCAGAAGCCGCAAGTCCAGCACCGGCAGGGCCTGCGCTGTGCGCACGGCAGACAACGCCAGCGTGTGGGTCCGGCCCAGCACCGCTTGCACCGCCGTTGCGGCGAGCAACAGGTTCCACGGCCCCACACGCAGTTGCAACGCGTCCTGCACGGGCGCACGCCAGGCCGTGACTTCGGCGGCGGGTGTTGGCAAACCTGCTGGCGCGGGCTGTGCCGGTGGTGGCAGGGCGCCCGCAATGGCTTGCGCCGTGGCCGGCGACTCCAATGTGAGCAGCTCCAGCGGCGCATCGTGTTCGCCCGGCAGCCAGGTGCTGAAATGGTCGCCGTGTCGCAAGGTTCTCAGCCGGTGCGCCGGCGCTTGCACCAGACCCTGCACTTCCTGCACCAGCAGGGCCTGGCAGCCGGGCTTGGTGGGCACCAGGCACCAGGCTTCGTCCGTTCCGTGACATCCGGTTGGGTGGCTGGCACCCAGTGAGCGGGCTGCAAGCAATTCGTCGTCCATGTGAACCACCCAATGCAGGTCCTGGCCAGGATGCAGCCTCTGGGCCTGGCTAGGCTTGCCCACGCGCTGCACCTCGGTGGCGCGCAACAGCACATGCCTGCTGCCGCTGCGCACCTTTAAGAAGTGCATGTCTGGATGGCTTGCGGCGGCAGCGCTCTGGCGCGCCGGGTTGCTTGGGGTGGCAGCCTGCCATTCGACCAGGTGAGCCGCCACCGTCTGGCACAGGTCAGGGTGTGCAGCGGTCAGTGCCGTGCCCGCACCCAGGTCTTGGAGCGTGTGCGCAGCCACGGCCATCCGCCCTTTGGCTGTTTGCAGAACCAGCAACAGTTTCGGGGCCGGGTCGGACGCCTGGTCCCAGCCCCCGTAGTGCACCAGAGGCAAGGGGCCCCATTGGGTGGCAACCAGACCCGCTATGGCCTGTGTACACCAGGGCAATGGGTGCGCTGCTTCCCAGTGGTCCACCGACACCAGGGCTGAGCGTGCCAGCCGGTAGCTGTCCTGGCCCAGGTGGACGAGGCAGTCAGCGGCAGAGGGTGCAAGTGTTGGAACTTGAAGCATATGTATGTTGTTGCGATGCATGAGACGCCATCGACGACCGTGGGTCCGCACGCTGCTGTCTTCATTTTAAAGTGATTGGCAGCCGCTCCATGGCCGTCATCGCGCAGGCCCAATTGCACCATGCTTTCACTCAGGGCAAAGGCACACCGTCCAACACAGGAGGACAAAGTGTTGCGCCATGGAATCGGCCCAGTCTGTTATGCCGGCGCAGCCCAAAACAATCGCTTCGGCCCGGTCGCCTGGTTTCTCGCGGTCATCGCCCCCCGATACAACGGATATCCGCCGGAAAATCCGGATACCCGTTTTATGATCGGCCCGATGCAACACGCCGGAGCGAAAAATTTCCTGACTTCCCTCAGCGCCACGGACCAGGCCTGTCTTTTTGCGCTGAACGCGCAGGCCCGCCAGCCTGTGCCCGAAGCCTGGTTGCCCTGGCACTGCGACGCGTTGCCGCTGGGCCTGATCTCCCCGGAACGTGCCGCCTGGCTGGCGCCGCAGCTTGGCACTTGCAGCCTGCAGCCGAATGCCTTGGTCTGGCACGCCGGGCCATCCGGTGCGGTGCAGCGCAGCGAGCAATTGCAAACCATCCTGCTGGCCGCCCGTGGTCAAGGTCTGCTAAGCGGCTGGCGCAACGAGCGCTTCAGCTTCTGGCATGCCGACTGCATCACACCCGAGCCGCAACGCCCGGCCTTTCTGAGCGTGGAGCGCAGCGGCTTTCGCTGGCTGGGCATGCTCAGCCACGCGGTGCATGTGAACGGCTTTTTGCCGGACGGCAGGCTCTGGTGCGCCAGGCGATCTTTCAGCAAGGCCACCGACCCCGGCATGCTGGACAACGTCACTGCGGGTGGACTGCCGACGGGCGAGACGGTGGAAGGCTGCCTGCAGCGCGAACTGGCTGAAGAAGCAGGGCTGTTCAGCCTGGAAGGCCAAGCGTTGCAGGCCGCAGGCTGCGTGCGCACGTCGCGCCTGGAGCCCCAGGGTTGGCACGATGAGATCGTGCATGTCTTCAACCTCACGCTGGCCCCCGATTTTGAGCCCGCCAACCAGGACGGCGAGGTGGCCGCGTTCATGTGCCTGAGCCCGCACCAGGTGCTGGCCCAGGCATTGTCCGGCGCCTTCACCGTGGATGCCGTGCAGACGCTGATTCAGGGGCTGCGCTACTGCGCGTAATTCAGCGCTATATCAAACACATCAAAGTTGCGCAGGCGGCGCTTGCGGTCCAGCAGCGGCGCAGGGCGGTTCACGATCAGTGGAACCGTTTGCTCCCCACGCCCGCCGTGCGAACGCAGGGGCACGTCCAGGCCGGACAGGTCATGCCCAGCCGGCGTGGTGCCCAGGACGGTAAAGCGGTCGGCCACCACCACCACGTCACCGATGCGGTCGGCCGGTAGTTCCAGCGTGCGGGCGGCCTGCTCGCGCGGCAGGGCGCTCTCTATGCCCTGCAATTGCGCCAGTGCTTTGCACAACGCATCGGCACGCACATCTGCCGGTAGATACAGGGTGGCAAACGAGCCCAGTGCGCCGTGGTGCACCACATAAGGGTCGGTGATGGGCAGGATCACGCGCACGTCCTCGCGCTGGAGGAACTCCCGCAGCCAGTCGCCCAGGTAAATCACCTTGGGTGTGCCGTCCAGCTGGGTCTTGGACCGCATGCCGTGGTCGGCCGTGATGGCGATGACACAGCCCAGCGCTTCCAGCTGTGCCATATAGCCGTCCAGCATGGCGTAAAAGTCATTGGCGGCCAGGGTGCCGGGAGCGTGCTTGTGCTGCACGTAATCGGTGGTGGAGAGGTACATCAGATCCGGCCTGCGCGTTTGCATGAGGCGCACACCGGCGGCAAGGACAAATTCCGAAAGCGCCGTGCTGTACACCGTGGGATGGGGCCGCCCCACCAGTTTCAGCACCTGCTCTATGCCATGGGTGGCCAGCGTGGCAGCGGCGGCGCATTCGGCCGAAAAGCAGATGCCCCGCAGGTCATGGCCCAGAAGTGCGCGCAACTTTTCCTTGGCCGTGACCACGGCCACCGACAGCCCTGCCTTGGCGAACTCGGCCAGTAACGTGGGGCAGCGCAGCCAGCGTGCCTCATTCATCATCACCGCCTGTGCACTGGCGCTGTCCAGGAAGTAGTTCCCGCAAATCCCATGCACGGCGGGCGAAACGCCGGTAACAATGGACATGTTGTTGGGGTTGGTAAAGCTGGGTAACGCGCACTCCGCGTACATCGCCACGCCCTGCATCAGGGTGCGTCTGAGCCAGGGCATACGGCCTGCCGCCACAGCCTGCGCCAGGTAGTCGGGCTCGCATCCGTCCACGCAGACCACGACAGTGGGTTGGGCGGGACGCTTGTAGCTGCGATGGTTGACCAGCAGGGGTGCGGTGGCGACTGTATGCATTTTCTCTATGGTAGGACGCGCATATGGCGGAATCGTGTCATTGCCATGAAACAGTGGCGCGATACGCTGCTTTCATCACCTGCATGCCAACCGAACGAAAGTAACGAACGAAAGAGACCTATGGACCGCGACAAAATTCTGCTCACCCCCGGCCCGCTCACCACCACCCTGCGCACCAAGTTGGCCATGCTCAAGGACTGGGGCTCCTGGGATGCCGACTTCAACGCGGTGACCGCCAGCGTGCGCCACAGCCTGCTGCAGATTATTCATGGTGCCGAAAGCCATGTGGTGGTGCCGTTGCAGGGCAGTGGCACCTTCAGCGTCGAAGCCGCTGTGGCAACGCTGGTGCCGCACAGCGGCCATGTGCTGGTGCTGGACAACGGCGCGTATTGCAAACGGGCCGCCAGGCTGACCAGGATGATGGGGCGCTGGGTCAGCAGTCTGCGTGTTGACGAAGCGCAGCCGGTGGATCCGCAGGCGTTGGAGGAATTTTTGCAGGACGACCCGTCGGTCACCCATGTGGTGCTGGTGCACTGCGAGACCGGTGCCGGCGTGCTCAATCCCCTGCAGGCTGTGGCCGATGTGTGTGAGCGTTTCGGGGTGGGCCTGATTGTGGATGCGATGAGTTCCTTTGCGGCGCTGGAAATCGACGCCCGCCACACCCGTTTTGATGCGCTGGTAGCGGCCAGCGGCAAATGCCTGGAAGGGGTGCCGGGCATAGGCTTTGTATTTATCCGCAAGGAAGTGCTGGCGGCCTGTGAGGGGCGCAGCCAGTCGCTCTCGATGGACCTGTATGACCAATACCTGTACATGGAAAAGACCGGCCAGTGGCGCTTTACGCCCCCCACCCATGTGGTGGTGGCACTGGCCGAGGCCATTGCCCAGTTTGTGGAGGAGGGTGGCCAGGCTGCGCGTCTGGCGCGCTACACAGGCAATTGCCAGGCGTTGCTAGCGGGCATGCAGGCCTTGGGCTTCAAGCCGTTTCTGGAGCCCGCAGTGCAAGCCCCCATCATCGTCACCTTTCTCGCGCCCGATGTGCCTGGTTACAACTTTCAGGATTTCTATGCTGCGGTGCGGGCCCGTGGTTTTCTGCTCTACCCCGGCAAGCTCACCCAGATCGAAACCTTCCGCGTGGGTTGCATTGGTGCCATCGGTGAAAACGAAATCAACCAGGCCGTGCGCGCCATTGCGTTGGCGTTGCAGGACCTGAAAGCGTAGAGCACCCGCGTGCCCTTGTTGTTGCGCTGCTGGTGTGGTGGATGGTGTCAAGGCCGCGCGCTTCGGGCCTGATTTGCTCCTTGGGCCCAGGGTTGAACAGATGTGCTGAGGCACACACAAACCAATGTAAGAAGCACTTGTGACAGCGCGGTGAATCACGGTGTGTTGCCTGCATGGCTCTTGCGCCAGATCAAACACGGCCAAGGAACCCGCTGACATCAAACCTTCATGCCGCAGACCTATGCTGCAACCCTGCTGTTCAATGTGAACGGCGCTGCGGTTACGAGGCCCATTTTGAAATACCAAATCGAGAGCGCATACACCATGATGGGTCCTTTGCTGCCGGATGGTGGCCTGTTCAGTCTGCGCCTGAATGACCATGCATTGGCCATTGCCATTGCGGCCAAGAGCGTCACCGTGCCTTACGGCCAGGAAATACGCGTCGTGCACTGCGCAACGGGGAACGTCATTTTCCGCAAGACAGCGGCAACGGTGTCCCCGGTTGCGGAGGACTGAAGCGCGGCCCTAAGCCGCTGCTTTTTTGCCGATGTCTCCCAGCGCGTGCTGGATGCTCATGCGGTCCAGCGCTGCAGTGGGCAGTGCCACCAACAGTTCAATACGCCGGCGCAGGTTGGCGGCGGCGGCCACCATGGCGTGGTGCCTGGCTGGCTCGTCGCCCTGCACAAGGGCGGGGTTGTCCACATGCCAGTGGGCGGAAATCGGCTGGCCGGGCCACACCGGGCTCATGTTTTCTGCGGCATCGTCGCATACCGTCAAAACATAGTCCATGACCGGCGCGCCGGGCACGGCGAATTCGTCCCAGGGCTTGCTGCGCAGGCCGTCTGTCGGCAGGTCATTGGCCTGCAAAAATTCCAGCGCCAGCGGATTGACTTCACCGGTAGGAAAGCTGCCCGCCGAATAGGCCTTGAAGCGGCCCTTGCCCAGGGCATTGAGCTGAGACTCGGCAATCAGGCTGCGTGCCGAGTTGCAAGTGCACAAGAAAAGAACGTTGAAGACTCTGTCATCCATGGTGAACCCCGCGTTGGTGACTTGCTAACAACTTGCAAGCCAGGATATCAATGGCACTTTGCCAAAAAGTGGCCTTTCAGTGGTCCCAGTCTCCGCGCTGCAGCAGAGAGCCTGCAAACATGCCGACATGCTCCGGCTCGTGCAGGGAGTAGTGCTTGGTTGCCAAGGCCAGCAGGCTCAGCACGGCGAGGGTGATGCGCCAGCGGCGGGAGACATTGGCTGTGGTGTTCATGTTTTGCATGTTGTTGTTATAGAAATTTGAAGCGCAATGCACGGTTGATTAAAGTATGCTGACATCGCCGTTTTTCTGGCGCCTGAGGGCGGGCGTGTGGATGAATGCAATGCTGAGCCACACCGCAATGCTGAAATAGAGTGACATCCAGATCACTTCGCTCTTCCATGCTTTCCACTGTTGCGAGACGACCCAGCGGCCTGAGGTATCGAGCACACCCTGCGACAGGCTCAGGTAGTGGCGGCCGCTGGCTTCATCGGCCACCCAGCGCGACCAGTACATGGGTACATCCACCAGAAACATGAACGCGACGTAAGCAATACCGGTCAGGCACATGGCCAGAAGCAGCGGGCGCAGACGGTTGCTGCTGCGCGGCCAGAGGGACAGCAGGCTGGCCACCAGCAGTGCGGCCGAAATGCCCCAGAGCGACTCTTCAATCACATGCCCGATATTGGAGGTGGTGAGCACCGAGTACCAGGAGCAGACCTCGGCCAAAGCAATCAGGGGCAATACGGCGAGAGCCGCCAGGTGCCCCGGCTTGCTCCGGGTCAATTGGGAAATCTCGCGCATCAAGAGGGCCCATTGGGTCACAAAACACAGTTCGGCCACGGTGGCCACCGAGCGCCCCACAATCACACTGGATAGCCAGGAATCAAACAGGCAGATGCGCTGCACATCAAAAACCGGCAGGGCCGAGCGGTAGGCGCAGCCCAGCACATAACCGGCCGACAGCATCAGTTGCAGACGGCGCGACGCATAGACCTCGGCAGGAATGACGCCCTGCTTTTGCCACAGCACACGCGCCGAGTAGCTCAACGCCAGGACATTGACGGCGCTCACCACGCAGAGCGCGAACCACCACACAAAAACCTCGGTTGACATAAGCGGGACTCTCGCACTGTTGGGTTGATCAGGCTATTAATATATACGATATATATCGTTTTGCAATGCGTGAAAGTGCGGTGCAAGACAATGTCACACAACTGAAACGGAGCCGAAACAGAATGGGCCCATCCACTACGTGAACAGGCCCAGCGTGCACCCTTACGAGACCAACGAAATTGCAGCCACGGGGCTGCGCTACACCCTGAAAGAGGCCGGGTCTCCCTTCACGGGAATGGGCACCCATGGCGAACTCAGAAGCTGCCTTAAATGCGGCAAGCACAAGCCCAGAAGCAACGGTGCGATTCACCGGTTCCTCAATGGCCTGATGTTTTTCTGCTTCGAGTGCCGGCCCGCCAAGTTGCCGAAGTAGCGCCGGGCCTTACGGGTGTGCTGCACCCAGCAGCAGCGTGGGCAGCCAGGTGGCGGTGGCCGGCACCAGCGCAATCGCCATGGTGCCCAGAAAGATCGCCAGCAGGGCTGGCAGCACGGACGCCGCCACGTATCGCACCGGCTTGTCAAACATGGCCGAGGCAAAGTAGATGTTCATGCCGGCCGGCGGGCACAAAAAGCCCAACTCCATATTGGCAAGAAAGATGATGCCGAAGTGCACCGGGTCTATGCCATAGCTCAGGGCCACCGGCAGCAGCAGGGGAACCAGCACCACCAGCGCGGCAAAGATTTCCATCAGCGCACCGGCCGCAAACAGGAACCCATTGAGCACCAGCAGGAACACCCATTTGTTGGGTATCACGCCCTGCACCCAGGTGATGGCCGCGTCCGGAATGCCGGCGTCAATCAGGTAGTTGGTCAGGCCCAGCGCCATGCCCAGAATCAGCATCACGCCGCCGATGATCTGGGTGCAGTCGCTCAAGGCCTGGGCCAGTTTGCGCCAGCCCAGTTCGCGGTGCGCCAGCACCTGGGTCAGGATGGCGTAGGCCGCAGCGATGGCCGCACTCTCGGTGGGAGTGGCCAGCCCGCTGACCAGCGCGCCAATGGCAACGAAGGGTGCCAGCACCTCCCACTTTGCAGCCCACAAGGCGCTTGCCACGCCGGGGTGTGCGGGCGTCTTTGCCGGTTGCACAGGCGCGTTGGCGGAAGCGGTGCCTGCGATTGCCACCGTCGCCGGGCGCCTGAGGTAGCCACCCAACACCAGCAGGAACACCACCATGATGGCGGCCGGCAACAGCCCGGCCAGAAACATGGTGTTGATGGGTACGCGCGCAATGATGGCGTACATGATGAGCGGCACCGAGGGTGCCAGCAGCACGCCCAGCGCGCTGGCGCTGGTCACCAGGCTGATGCCGCGCTGCTCCGGGAAACCCGCGTTGCGCAGCAGCGGCAGCAGCAGGCCGCCCAGCGCCAGAATGGTGACACCGCTGCCGCCGGTAAAGGCCGTGAAGGCCGAGCACAGCACCGCACTGGCTACCACCGTGCCGGTGGCACCGCCGCCAAACAGCGCGACAAACACGGCACCCAGACGCTGTGCTGCACCGGTGCGCGCAAACACCAGACCGGCCAGCGTAAACAGGGGCAGGGCGGGCAGCGAGGGGTTGACGGTGATCTGGTAATGCGAAAGCGCAATCGAGGCCAGGGGCAGTGCGTCCTGCCAGAACAGCGCCAGCGCCAGCGCGCCCAGCACGGCAAAGATCGGTGCGCCGAACACCAGCGCAGCCACCAGCGCGATGACGGCAGGCCAGACGGGCAAGGCGCTGCCATCCCACTGCCAGGCCAACAGCAAGCCCGCCAGCATGGGCAGCAGGGCGCCGGCAAGTTTCTGAACCGGGGAGTTCAAACCTTGTGCGCCCAGTTGCAGGCCCAGCAGTGCAAAGCCCAGTGGCATGGCAGCCTGCAGCCACCACACCGGAATGCCGTAGGCCAGGGTTTGCGCCACCTGGCGTTCGCTGTCCACCAGCTGCCAGCTGGCCCTGCACAGCAGGCCGCAGACCAGGGCGGCAAACAGCGTGCCGTACCACTGGCTGGCGGCCGCCAAGCGCGGATGCCGGGTCGATGCAAAGCCCTTGCCAAAGCTGCTCAGGTGGCCGTGGCGCAGGGCTGCCACCGAGCCCAGCATGGCCATCACCAGGCCCAGGTGCTGCACGATGACGGGCGCGTTTTGCACGCCGCTGCCGGCCCAGGGGCGCACCAGAATCTCGATCAGGGGAATCAGCCCCATCAGCACCAGCGCCAGCGCAGCCAGCACTTCGTCCAGGCGGCACAGGCGCAGGCTTTGCAGCAGCCTGTTCATTTGCCGGTCTGCGCGCGGTAGGCCTTCACGTGCTTGAACACCTCGTCAAAGGTGTCAGCCGGCACCATGGTGCCGCGTATGCGCGGGTACAGCGTTTCCGCCAGGGTGTTCCATTCCTGCATCTCGGCCGCATTGGGTTTGTGCACGATCAGCCCGCGCTTTTTCATCGCGTCCACCGCTTCGTCCACTTCCTTGCGGGCCTGCGTGCGCATCTGCAGGCCGGCCTTGTCACCGGCGGCGCGCAAGCTGGCCTGCCCTGCCGGGCTCATCGCGTCCCAGGCCTTGGTGGTCACCACCAGCGCACCGACGATGGGCGACCAGTTGATCTCCAGCATGTGCGGCGCGGTGTTGTAGATCTGGCTGGCCAGGGCGAAGTAGGGCGTGGAGGGCACCACGTTGATCATGCCGGTCTGTATGGAGGGCAGGATGTCGGCCGTCTCCAGTGGCACCGGCGTATAGCCCAGGCTCTTCATGATGGACTGCTGCTCCTGCTCCGAGCCCCAGGCAAAAAACTTCATGCGCTTGTAGTCGTCCGGTCGCACGGCAGCGTCCTTGGAGAAAAAGCGCACCCAGCCGGCGTCGCCCCAGCCCAGCACCACAAAGCCCTTGTCCAGAAATTTCTTCTCCATGGCCGGGCGCATTTTTTCGCGCACATAGTCCAGCTCTTCCCAGCTGCGAAACAGCAGGGGCAGGTTTTGCAGCGCGGTAATCGAAGGCTCAATCTCGCGCAGGCCCACCACCGATAGCAGGGCGCCCTGCAACTGGCCTATGCGCATGCGCCGCGCCATCTCGGCCTCGCCACCCTGGCTGCCGTCGGGGTAGACCATGGTCTTGGCGCCGCCGCCCTGGGCTTCGCGCCAGGCTTCACCCACCTCCAGCAGCTGGCGGTGGTAGAGCGAATTCTTGGGTGCCAGCGTGCCCACCCGCAATTGCAGATCGGCCGCATGGAGCAGCGGGCTGGTCAACACGGTCAGGGCGAGCAGGAGGGCGGCAGTCAGTTTGGACATGGTGTGATCAGCAAGAGGTAGGGGCGGGTTAAAACAAATCGTCGGCGGTGGCGAGTAGCCAGAGCGCGCGTTCGCGCATCACGGCGTTTTGCATGCCGGGGTGTGCGGCGCATACGGCCAGGGCCTGGCGCAAGAGGGCGTCGAAGGCGGCGCGGTCTCCGGCGGGTAAGGCTACGCCCTCGGCCTTGGCCACCAGCGGGCCGGCATGGTGTTGGCCCCCCAGGGCAATGGCCTGGTCAAAGTAGGACAGGGCTTGTGTGCTGGAGCCGCCGGGGCGGGCTCCTTCAAAGCTGGCCATCAGGCCGGTGAGCGCACCCTCGCCATACGCGGGCTGCCTGGCGTAGGCCAGCTGGGCCAGGCGTACGGCCAGCGGCAAATCGGCCACGGTGTCCGGGTTGTCTTTGGACAGGGAGATGAGGCCACCCCAACTCGCAGCGGCCCAGTAGGCCAGGCCGACTTGCTCATTTTTGAGTGGCGGCCAGTCGCTGGCGCGGCTGCTCTCCAGTGCCTTGCGAAAACCGGGCTGTGCGCGTTCGAGTGCCGCCATGGCGTGGCGGTGCGCACGTGCGTACAGGCGCGCCGCCCGTTCGCGCAGCAGCTGTGCGGTTTTGGCATCGCGTGTGTCCAGGCGCTCGGCATCGAAGGCCACAAAGGCATAGGCGTATTGGGTAAAGCCGGTGGCCACGGCCTCGGACAAGGCGGCGTTGTCGGGCACTTCGCGCAGCAGCGATTCGCTCAGCTTGAGGTAGAACGCACTGGCTTCGCGCGCCAGCACCAGATCGTCCTCCGGCGCCTGGCCTTGTGAGGCCAGTTCGTTGGCCATGCTTTGCACAATCAGGTGCCGCGCAGAGCAGGCACCCAAAGTGGCCAGCAACAGGCACAGGCCCAGCGCGCGCAGCAGCGGCAATGTCAAGGCGAACAAGCGGGACGGCGCAAACGGGAGGGGCATGGGTGGTGAGCCGGCAAAGGCCTGGGGGCGGGCGTGCCAGCCCGTAGGCTGGGTCAAGTTAAAAATGTAGTTCGGTTGTGTGAAGCTTCGGTGACAACGCTGTCACGAATGCTTCATAGGCTTGCCATGGATGGCGGTGGCTGCAATAAAACTGTCACACGGTGCACCTACCGTTCGCCTGGAAACCGTCAGTTTTATGAAGTACTTTTTGGAGATATCCAGTTGAGGAAATTCGTCGCACCCGCAGTGGCACAGGTTTACCTGGCCACCCTCTGGTTGTTCCTTCCCTTGATGCCCTTGTTTGCATCCATCCTGTTCCGGCGCGTCAAGTACTTGCGCGAATACCAGGGAACACTTAAAAAAATGCGGGTTCACATTGCAGCACTCAGGGAAGGCCCGGCGCAGCACTACTTCCATGACGTGATGGGACGCGCCTCTGTGGTTCCACAAGAAGTTCACGGCCAGTGTGTGCAATGTGGAAATTGCTGCATGGACCGCAGATGCGTGTTTCTTGAAACGGCGGACGAGGTGACCTACCAATGCGGCATTTATCACTCGCCATTTCGCAAGTTGTCCAACTGCGGTTCCTTCCCCCTCAACCAATGGGATATTGAACGCTACGCCTGCCCTAGTTACACGGTATCGGCGGTCATTCCGATTCGCCTTCACACGGCTAGCAACCAGAACGACGCCCAAGTCTCCGAACCCTTGCCGATCAGATGATCGGCAACCGGCATGGCACCTTCGGACCGCTTGGTGGCCACGCCAGTTGCGGGGGCCGCAGACACCGTTCCAGTGGTTCGCGTGTCACAGGCGCTTCATTGTTTTCAGCTACCGTCCAAGCACCATGTACAGCAATAACGAACGACTCATTGTTTTTGATGCCGATGGCACGACCATTGACGCCTATCCTGTCATCGTCGATACCTTTACACGGCACGGCATGAAATTGGGAGATCTCGAGCGCTTCCAAAAACGCCACAACCTCTTCAAATATTTGGGTGGCGTCAAGGATTTTCCATTCAACTTGGGCAAGCAACTCGGCAAGCAAAGCCGCAAAAATCTTCTGTCCACGCTCACCGAGGCATACCGTGAAGAGGCCAAACTCTTTCCGGGTATGGCCGCGCTGATCCGCACTCTCTTTGCGACACCTGGCATTCGGGTCGGTCTGGTCACCCGCAACATTACCAACGAGCCCATGTTGACGATTCGCAAAGTGTTGTCCCGGCATGATATCGATCTGGATGCGTTTGACTTCGCGGCTCATGTTTCCTTGAAAGAGGAAAAAACCAGCGCGTTTGTATCGGCCAGAAAAGCCTTCACAATCAATCCAGCGCGTTCCTATGCCTGTGGAGATGAGCACAAGGACTTCCACTCCGCCATAGCGGCTGGTATGCACCCCTTTATCGGGTCGTATGGTTTTGAAGACCACACGCGTTTGACCAAAAAATTCAATTTACCAGAAGACGTCATTTCACGTACCCCACAGGACCTCAGCATCAGGCTTCTGCATGCACTGGATATTGGACAAGTTGGATGACGGTGGCAGGCTAGCGAATGTTTGCTGCCAGGAAATCAGGGCCTGGCCGTGACAGCTTGAGAGAAGAAAAATGACTAAGCGGTCTGCGCCGTCAATCTGGAAAAAATTGGGCCCAGTGCCTGACTTTTGCTAGGGCACTTGAACGAGATGGACTTGGTCCAGTCGAACAAAAATGAAGCCAGCCTTGAGAAGCTGAATAAGCCCCACGGACATGCCTTCAGCAGAATCCGATGCGGGTTTGTTCATGTGCGCAATGATGATGTCGCCGCCTTTGACATGCCTTAGTCGCTCTGCGATGGCCAAGCGATCGAGTGTTGCGCCCGAGTCTGCGTTCACTGAAAAGCCGGCGATGCCATAGCCCATTTTTTCGATCTCGGTGACGGACTGGGAATCGTACTCGGCCGTCGCCCCGCGGTACCAATGGGGGGGCACACCAATCATCTCGGTGATCGCACGAGCGCCTTCCGCAACCTCGCGCCTTAAATGCAAAACATCCGGCTCGCCTGCAATACCGTAAACTTTTTTGCCAACACCAATCACTGCTGGAATATGATTTTCTCCATGGTCCTCCACATCGAATAGATCCAGATGGGCTTTGATAATGGCGACCCCAACAGGGTTGGCCAATAACCATTTTTTGGTTGCGAACAAGGTTGCAGGAATCTGGTTGCGTATCAGGAACGCAATCAAGTCGTCGTCGAATTGTCCTGAGCAGGCGTCGAGCGTGAGCGCCAGCCGGTTGGTTGAGCCCGATACCGATACGATGCGATCGTGGATCTCGACAGGCTTGTGTTCAGCCCGGACTGTCCCACACAGAAAGGGCCATGTCAGCAGTAGTAAAAAATAGGGAATTTTCATAGAAAAACGTATTGTGCCGTCTGCTGCGGGTGAAGTCATCGTGCATAAGTCTTCATCTGTGGGCGGCACTTTACAGTCAGTATTTTCCAATCCGGCTATGAGCCTGAAGGACAGTGAGGTCGTGAACTTCGTACGCGTGTCTCGATCTATCGGGCCCCCTGCCAGGCCGCTGGAGACCTCCGTGGTGGTTCGGTTTTTTGTTCAATGGAGCACCTTGTTTAGGCGGCTCCGACTGCGCTTTTACGCCCCGGGGCTGTTGAACAGCGCAAACCGATCGGCCTTGGCCTTTTGCATCACCGGGCATGCACATAGTTGCTGCCGTTCGTTCCCACGCATTGAAAGACCCAATTGCAAACACATTCCGCACTCCCTCTTTCTCAATGAGGATTCTTGTCAGCTTTAATGAGGCTGGGGTTTTATTTTTTCATCAACGTAAAAAGAACTGCGCGTCACGAAGCATCGATGGGTTGCTGCCCTTGCATTCCAATCTGCGTTGCTGTGGTGCAAGGCCATACTCTCGCACGGCGAAGGCGGCAAAGGTTTACCCACCCGGGGTGAGGTCCATTTCCAGGACATGCTGACTTTTGAGGGCGCGCCGTCCTGGCAAAGGGGGGGGGCACCTTTGTCATCAATTATTCACGCAGTTGCCACGAACGGGTCACGCCGGGTTTGGACAATTTCGGTCATGAACACTATGAACGAACACACCTTGACCATGTGCGACAGCGTTGTCGCGCAGCCCCCTATTGCCATCCGTCCTGCAGTGCCCAAAGCGCAGCCCGGCGGTATCGAAGTGTCCTGGGCCAAGCACCAGGACGAAGTGCGTGCCGCACAGAAATTGCGCTTTGACGTGTTTGTCGGCGAAATGGGCGCACGCCTGAACACGCCGGTCCCTGGACACGATGTGGACCTGTTCGACAACTTCTGCGAGCACCTGCTGGTGCGCGACCAGGCCACGCAACAGGTGATAGGCACCTACCGCGTGTTGACGCCGGTGCAGGCCAAGCGCGTGGGCAGCACCTACAGCGACATCGAGTTTGACCTGACCCGCCTGCGCATGCTGCGCGCGCGCATGGTGGAGCTGGGCCGTAGCTGCGTGCACCCGGAGCACCGCCACGGCGGCGTCATCATGGCGCTGTGGGGGGCGCTGGCCGAGTTCATGACACGCAACCAGCTCGACACCATGATCGGTTGCGCCAGCATCCCCATGCTGCACAACGGTGTGGTCAGCGGCGATGTGGCGGCCAGCATCTGGCGCCAGTTGAAGGCCACCCACCTGGCACCGATCGACTTCCATGTGCGCCCGCGCCTGCCGCTGCCGGTGGATAGGCTCGACAACACACTGGCGGTGGAAGCGCCGGCACTGATCAAGGGTTATTTGCGCCTGGGTGCCAAGGTGCTGGGCGCACCGGCCTGGGACCCGGACTTCAACACCGCCGATTTGCCCATGCTGATGCGTATTGCCGACTTGCCCTCGCGCTACCGCAAACACTTTCTGGGGGCTTGAATGCGGGCCGTCGCCGACGCATTCGTCAGTGGGTGGCAGGGCTCTGTCGGGGATTCGACTCCGGACTCTGAGGACGACGCGCCCAAGATCCGCTACCGGGCAGTGTTCATCTCCGACATCCACCTGGGCACGGTGGGCTGTCAGGCCGACGCCCTGCTGGATTTTTTGAAGCACCACTCCAGCGACTACCTGTATCTGGTGGGAGACATTGTGGATGGCTGGCAGTTGCGCCGCCGCTGGTTCTGGCCACAGGCCCATAACGACGTGGTGCAAAAACTGCTGCGCCGCGCCCGCAAGGGCTGCCATGTGGTGTTTGTACCGGGTAACCACGATGAGTTTGCACGCGGCTTTGTCGGCCACAAATTTGGCGACATCACCGTGCAGCGCGATACCGTGCACGTGACCGCGCTGGGCGTTTCGCTGTGGGTCACCCATGGGGACTACTTTGACGGCGTCATCCAGTGCGCCAAATGGCTGGCCTATGTGGGCGACAACGCCTATGAATTCACCCTCAAGCTCAACCGCAGCCTCAACAGCCTGCGCGCACGCATGGGTCTGCCTTACTGGTCGCTCTCGCAGTACCTCAAGGGCAAGGTCAAGAGCGCGTTGAATTACGTGACGGACTTCGAAGTGGCCGTGGCCAAGGAAGCCCGGCACCGCGGCCACGCCGGTGTGGTGTGCGGCCACATCCACCGCGCCGAAATGCGCGACATCAACGGCACGCTGTACTGCAACGACGGCGACTGGGTGGAAAGCCGCAGCGCCCTGGTGGAGCACATGGACGGACGTCTGGAGATTGTGTTCTGGGATGACCTGCTGGCCGAGCACTCTGCGCGGCAAGCCCAACTCGTACCGGCGTTGGTACCTACTCGGATTTAGCCGGGCGTCCCGTCTTCAGGCTGGGCACGGCACGCAAGGCAGCCAGAAAGCCCGCATCGCTCAGGGCGGCCAGGGCTTTGATGCCTGCGCGGATCAGTTCGGTTTTCTTGACGTGTGCGGCGAGCTTGCCGGCGCGCAGCTTCATGTCATCCAGAACCATGTACTCGGTCTTGGGAATGGAGATGCTGTCGCGCACCATCTTGATCTTCTTTTCTTTGGCAGGCTTTGTTGCAGCTTCAGCCGCTGGCTTGGCTGCTACTTTTGCTGCGTTCTTGACGGCTGGTTTGGCACTGGCCTTGACGCTTGGTTTGGCTGCGGGCTTTGCACTGGCCTTGGCGTCGGGTGTTGCAGGCACGGCCTTCTTTTCCGCTACGGCGGCGGGCTTCTTGGCAGGCGCAGCCTCTTTCTTTGCTGCGGGCTTGGCCGAAGCTTTCGCGGCCGGTTTGGCCGCAGCCTTGCTCACAGCCACTGGCACAGCGGCAGGTGCTGCAGCAGGTGCGGCGCTGGCGGGGGCTTCGGTGGTAATGGCGCTGTCTTGCATAGAGGTGTTCCTGTTGTTAAACGATTTGTATAGTTTATATCGTTTTTTAAATCAGGTGTCGTAAAAAGCAAATGACCATGCAAGAGGGCCGGTGGTGAACGCTGTCACCGCCGGCCCTCTTGCAGTGGTGCAGCCGGGGTTACTTCTTTGCCGGGCGCTTGCTGGCGAAGATGTCTGCCGGCAGCACCACGCCATTGGCGGCCTGTGCCAGCTTGAAGAACACGTCGGTGTTGTCCTGCACACCGGTAAAGCTCCAGGCACCGGGGCCGAAGGCCGACAGGGGGATGTCGGTGGCCGTGTGCACGGCGCTGTCGCCCGGCACCTGGCCGGTCACCAGGAACTTGCCTTCGGCATCACGCGCCATGGGGCCTGCCGGGTAGACGGACAGCGGCTCCTTCTTCACGAAGGGCTGCTGGCTGTCTTGCAGGGGGCGCTCGTTGGTGCGCCAATCTTCATAGCGGTCGGAATTGGCGCCGTAGCCCACCAGGATGCGGTAATCAATGTCGGTGGTTTCGGGGTAGCCGTCGGCTGTCATTTTGTATTTGGGAAAGCCGGCCTGCTCGTAAATGCCCACCACCTTGTCGCGGATGTTGGCACTGCCGCCTTCGCGCACCAGTTCCTGCAGGCGTGCGTCGGTCACGCGCGAGCCGCCGATCAACGCCGCACCCGAACATTCGTGGTCGGCGGTGACGATCACCAGCGTGTCGCCGCGCTTGCGGGCAAATTCCTGCACACGGGCAATGGCGCGGTCAAACTCGATGGTGTCGAGCAACCAGCGCTCGGTGTCCATGTTGTGCGCCTGCTTGTCAATCGATGCACCTTCGACCATCAGCACAAAACCCTTGGGCTGCTTGTTCAGCACGGCCAGGGCTTTGTCGGTCATCTCGTCGAGCATGGGCTGGTCGGGCAGGCCGTAGTCGTCGACCACGCGGCCGGTGATGCCACGGGCCTTGTTGCGCCGGCCATCAATCTTGTCCAGCGCCACGTTCATGTTCGAATGGGCAAACAGGCCCAGCAGTTTGTCGGTCTTGGCCGGGTTGAGGCTGTCTAGCGTGGTTTTGTCGGCGGTGTAGCTGAAGCCGGCACTCTGAAACTCAGCCAGCAGATCACGCTCCTTGTCCATGGCACCGGGGGCTGCGCCCCAGCGTTTCACGATCTCGCTGGTGTGCAAGTCGGTGGCAGAGAAGGCGTAGTCGGTTTTGTCGCCACGCGCAGAGCCGGGGGTGGTGGCCGGCACAAACCATTTGCGCCCGCCACCCATCAGCACCGTCAGGCCGGTGAGTGTGCGGTCGTCCAGAAACTGGTCGACGATGCCGGTGCCGGCACCGCGGCTGCTGGTGTGCACGGCGTTGCCCGCAGGGGTGGCGTCAAACACATCGGCGGTGGTCACCAGGCCCAGGGCCTTGCCCTGGGTGCGGTGCAGGTATTCGCTCAGGTACTCGATGCGGGGGTTGTCAAAGGGCTCGGTGGTGTCGTCGGGGAACACGCCTTCTTCATTGTTGTTGTTCTTGTTGCCCGAGACATAGCTGGTCATGCCGGGGGCCGAGTCGGTCACCACGGAGTTGAGCGAGGCGGTCTTCACCATGCCGGTGACGGGGAAGGTGTCCATGGCCAGTGGTGTGATGGTCTTGCCCTGGGCATAGCCACCGGCCACGATGCGCGCGCCGGTGCGCTGTGCCGCGCCCATGCCGTCGCCCAGCATGATGATGATGTTCTTGACCTTCTGGCCGCCGGCCAGCAGCGGCACGACTTCGAAATTGCCGGTGGCGCTTACGGTCTGGCCGTCGCTTTGTGTGGCCGTCACGGTCATGGTGTGAATGCCGGGCTGGGCGGCACTGACGGCGCGCACGGTGGCAATGCTGGCATTGACCGGCACGGTGCTCAGGCAGCCCGTGGCGCAGCTGCGCAGGGCCACGGTGGCGTCCACGGTTTTGCCGTCGATGGCAAAGCGGGCTCCGGTAATGGTTTTGGCGGCGTCGTCTGCACGCACGGTGGCCTGCAGGTCAAAACGCTGGCCCGGCAGAAAGCGGGCAATCACCGGCGCGGCGTTGCCGCTGGCGAACAGTTCGCTAGGCGGTGTCAGACGGCTGACCGTGGGTGCGGCGATCGCGCTGGCAGAGGCCAGGCCCAGCAGGGCGGCCGTTGCGACCAGCGAAAGCTGGTGGCGTTTCAAAGAGGTGGGGTGTGTCATGGTGTTGCCGGTTGGGGAAAACAGATCAGTGAACGTGTTGCAGGGAGTGCAGGTAATTGGTGACTTCAAAGGCATTCATGCCGCGCGTGGCTTCAGGTTGCAGTTGCAGCCGCACCCAGGAGACGCGGCCGTCGTTCTCTTCCAGGCGGCCGACATGCAGCACGCCGGTCAGCTCCATCAGGCCGCGCTGGTAGGGCACAGCGAAGTCCTGTTGTTCGGGGTCCAGGTAGACCATGGCCCAGGCTGCGGGCAGGTCGTCGGCGTCGCCATCGGCGTGCTCGCTCATGCGCACCGGGCGGGGTGTGAACAGGAAGTGGCCCAGCAGGGGGCGCTCCTGCTGCACCATGTAGCCGGTCAGGCGCACGGTCCGGCCGTCGGCCTGCAGCAGCGCGGGCGTCATCTCGGCGCCTTTGCTGCCCATGGGGAGTTTGAAAAAGTCTGCAAAGCGCAGCAGGGGCACAGCAGGCACGCTGGTGGCTGGCAAAGGTGTGGCGGGTGCATCCTGCGCCAGCGCGGGCCAGGCCGTCGCGACCCACAGCAGGGCGCAAAGCCAGAGGGCGGCGGGCCGCAGGGCCTGTGCAAAATCAGGTTTCATGGGCAGGTGTAAAAAGGTGTGCGTGAATTTTCTGGTGCGCATGCAGTGCCAGCGATTTGCGCGTGTGGCCCTGCACCGAAAGGCAGTCGCCGATATGCACCCTGGCCTGGATGGTGGAAGTGGCCATGACGTCTTTGAGCGACGCCATCAGCGTCATGTCATCAATGAAATGCGCGGCCGCAGCGGCCTGGCCGGTGACGGTGTCGATGTACTGCAGGCTGAGCAACTGCACCGGTGCCTGCGCCCGGATGGCGCTCTCGAAAATATTGGCGTGAAAGTCGCCCAAGCTGCTGCCATTGCTGCTGGTGCCCTCGGGAAACACCACCACGGCATAGCCCTGCGCAATCGCAGCGGCGGTGTCTTCCACCATGGAGCGCGCCGAGCGCGGTGAGGCGCGGTCTACAAAAATGGTGGCGCAGGCCTGGGCCAGGTAGCCCACCACCGGCCAGCGCCGTACCTCGGTCTTGGCCACAAAGCTGCCCGGCATGAGCGACTGCAGGACCAGGATATCCAGCCAGGACAAGTGGTTGGACACCACCAGCCCGGCAAAGTCGGCCTGCGGCAGTTGGTTGCTCTGGACTTCGATCTCCAGAATGGCCAGCAGTTGGCGGGCCCAGCGCTGGATCGCCTGCAGCCTTTGCGCCTTGTTCCATCCCGGAAAACGCAGCGAGACGGTCCAGGCACCACGGCCGAACTGCAGGGCGATGCCCGTCAGTTTGACCAGCCTGGAGCGGCGCGTAGCGCCTATGACCGTTGGCATGGCGACAGCGCGCGGCGCTTGGCGATTACTTCTTGGCCGGGGGGATCAGCACGGTGTCAATGATGTGCACCACACCGTTGCTGGCCGCGATGTCGGCGGTGGTCACAAAGGCGCTTTCAACGGTCACAAACTCACCGGCCTTGGAGAGTTCCAGGTGGGCGCCGTTCAGGCTGGTCACCTTGGAGTTCTTGACATCAGCTGCCATGGATTTGCCGGCTACCACGTGGTAGGTCAGCACTTCCTTGAGCTTTTCGGGGTGCTTGGCCAGGTCTTCCAGGGTCTTGGCGGGCACTGCCTTGAAGGCTTCATTGCTGGGGGCGAACACGGTGAAAGGGCCGGCTGCGTTGAGCGCATCGTTCAAGCCGACGCTGGTGATCAGGCCGCTCAGGGTGCTGAGTGTGGGCGTTTTGGCAATCGTGGCGGTCACAGTAACCGGTGCGGACACGGTGGCGCAACCGGAGATCAGTGCGGCAACAGACAGGGCGGCGCTGGCCATCAGGCTGCGGCGGTTCAGGGCGAATGAGGGGTTCGACATCGAAGTGACTCCAGTTAAAAGCCTAGAGCGTAAAAAGCTTATGTGACAAAGTTGTGTCAATTGGCTGGATTTTTCATGACAAAAGAAAAATCTTGGCGCCAAGCTGCTAAGGTCAGCTTTGTCATATCGCTGTCACAAAAAGTTCTTAGAGTTCAGGGGTTACTTCATACCCATAGAGGCTTATCCATGAAAACGTCGTTCCGTCTTTCCCTGCTGGCCCTTGCTGCCGCCACATTCAGTTTCACGGGTGCGGTCAGCGCCCAGGAAATCACCGGCGCCGGCGCCAGCTTCCCCGCACCCATCTACGCCAAGTGGGCTTCCGACTACAACAAGGCCACGGGCGTCAAGGTCAACTACCAGTCCATCGGCTCCGGTGGCGGCATCAAGCAGATCGACTCCAAGACCGTGGACTTTGGTGCTTCCGACATGCCCCTGACTGACGACGTGCTCAAGTCCAAGGGCGAAGTGCAGTTCCCCACCGTGATTGGCGGCGTGGTGCCGGTGATCAACGTCAAGGGCATTGAGCCCGGACAACTGAAATTGACCGGCCAGCTGCTGGGCGACATCTTCCTGGGCAAGATTGCCAAGTGGAATGATCCCGCCATCAAGGCCCTGAACCCCACCCTGGCACTGCCTGATACGGCAATCGCGCCTGTGCGCCGCGCCGATGGTTCGGGTACCACCTTCATCTTCACCAACTACCTGAGCAAGGTAAACGCCGAGTGGAAGTCCAAAGTGGGCGAGGGCACGGCGGTGAACTGGCCCGTGGGCGCTGGCGGCAAGGGCAACGAAGGCGTGTCCGCCTTTGTGAACCGTTTGCCCAATTCGATTGGCTACGTGGAATATTCCTACGTCAAGCAAAACAAGATGAACTTCGCCATCATGCAAAACGCAGCCGGTGTGTTCGTCAAGCCGGAAGACGACGCCTTCAAGGCTGCAGCGGCCGGTGCTGACTGGAACAAGACCTTCTTCCAGATCCTGACCAACCAGTCCGGCAAGGACGCATGGCCCATCAGCGGCGCCACCTTCATCCTGATGCACGCCAAGCAGGACAAGCCCGCCAACGGCACCGAAGTGCTGAAGTTCTTCAACTGGGCCTACACCAATGGCGCCAAGACCGCAGCTGACCTGGACTACGTGCCCCTGCCCGCATCGGTGGTTGCTTTGATCCAGAAGTCCTGGGGCGAGATCAAGGACACCGGCGGTAAATCCATCGCGTTCAAGTAATTGAGCAAACAGGGCTTCCCCATGTCTACCACTCTTGCGCATGGGGAATCCCCGGCCACTTCGACACCAAAGGCGCGTGCCATGACACCTACTCCTGCACCAAGAGCCCGTTCCGGGCCCCTGGCCGACCGACTCTTTGGGCTTGCTGCCAAGGGTGCGGCCATCTTTACCTTGGGTCTGCTGCTGGCGATATTGACCTCGCTCACCATCAGCGCCTGGCCAGCCATTGCCAAATACGGCCTGGGCTTTCTCACCAGCACAGCCTGGGACCCGGTGCAGGAAGAGTTTGGCGGCCTGGTGATGATTTACGGCACGCTGGCCACCTCCATCATTGCGCTGCTGATCGCCGTGCCGGTGAGCTTTGGCATTGCGTTGTTTCTGACCGAGCTGTCTCCGTCCTGGCTGAAACGCCCGCTGGGCACGGCCATTGAATTGCTGGCAGCCATTCCTTCCATCGTGTACGGCATGTGGGGCCTGCTGGTGTTCGGCCCGGTGCTGGCCGAGTATGTGCAAACCCCGCTGCAAGCCGCCTTCACCGGCGTGCCCTACCTGGGCGCCTTTGTCTCCGGCCCGCCGGTGGGTATCGGCATTTTGTCGGCCGGCATCATCCTGGCCATCATGATCATCCCGTTCATCTCGGCCGTGATGCGCGATGTGTTTGAAGTCACGCCCCCGATGTTGAAAGAATCGGCCTACGGACTGGGTGCCACCACCTGGGAAGTGGTCTACAAGATCGTGTTGCCGTTCACCAAGACCGGCGTCATCGGCGGCATCATGCTGGGCCTGGGCCGTGCCATTGGCGAGACCATGGCCGTGACCTTTGTGATCGGTAACTTCAACCAGCTCGATTCGCTCAGCCTGTTCCAGGCTGCCAACAGCATCACCTCGGCTCTGGCCAATGAGTTTGCTGAGGCCGGTGAAGGCCTGCACCAGGCAGCCTTGATGTACCTGGGTCTGGTGTTGTTCTTTATTACTTTCGTCATCCTGTCCCTGTCCAAACTCCTGTTGGCGCAGTTGCGCAAGGGTGAGGGCGCCAAATCATGATTACCCCTGAACTGCAAGCCATGCGCGCGGCCATGTTTGCCAAGCGCAACCGCATCAACATCCTGGCCACCACCCTGGCCCTGTCTGCCATGGCCTTCGGCCTGTTCTGGCTGGCCTGGATTCTGTTTGAAACGATTCGCCAGGGCTTTGCCGGCCTGACGATTGCCACGCTCACGCAAATGACCCCCGGCCCCAATGAAGATGGTGGTCTGGCCAATGCGATTTACGGCTCCATCCTGATGGTGCTGTTGGCCACCTTCGTCGGTACCCCCATCGGCGTCATGGCCGGCATTTACCTGGCCGAGTTCGAACCCAAGGGCTGGTTGGCCAGCGTCACGCGCTTTGTCAACGACATCCTGTTGTCGGCGCCCTCCATCGTGATCGGCCTGTTTGTCTATGCCGTGGTGGTGCACCCCTTGCACTCCTTCTCGGCCATTGCCGGTGTGGTGGCATTGGCGCTGATCGTGATTCCGGTGGTCATCCGCACCACCGAGAACATGCTGCAATTGGTGCCTGCCGGCCTGCGCGAAGCCGCCTACGCCCTCGGTGCGCCGAAGTGGAAGGTGATTCTGAGCATCACGCTCAAGGCCGCACGCACCGGTGTCATCACTGGCATTTTGCTGGCTGTGGCGCGCATCTCGGGCGAGACCGCACCCCTGCTGTTTACGGCGCTCTCCAACCAGTTCTGGACCTCCAGCCTGAACCAGCCGATGGCCAGCCTGCCGGTCACCATCTTCAAGTTCGCCATGAGCCCGTACGAAAACTGGCAAAAGCTGGCCTGGGCCGGCGTCTTCCTGATCACGCTGGCAGTGCTGGCACTCAATGTCGCAGCCCGGGTTTTGACCCGCGCCAAACACTAAGCTTTTTTAAAGAATACAAATCGCCATGCCAGTCACACCTGTTGTCGAAAAAACCAAGATTTCCGTCAAAGACCTCAACTTCTTTTACGGCAAGTTCCACGCCTTGAAGGGCATCAACCTCGAAATCCCCGAGAACAAGGTCACCGCCTTCATCGGCCCGTCGGGCTGCGGCAAGTCCACGCTGTTGCGCGTGTTCAACCGCATGTTTGAGCTCTACCCCGAGCAGCGCGCCGAAGGCCAGATCCTGTTGGACGGCGAGAACCTGCTCACCAGCAAGGAAGATGTGGCGCTCTTGCGCGCCAAGGTCGGCATGGTGTTTCAGAAGCCCACGCCGTTCCCCATGTCCATCTACGACAACATCGCCTTTGGTGTGAAGCTGTTCGAGAAGCTCAACACCACCGACATGGAAGAACGTGTCGAATGGGCGCTGCGCAAATCGGCCCTGTGGGGCGAGGTGAAAGACAAGCTGCACCAAAGCGGCAGCAGTCTCTCCGGTGGTCAGCAGCAGCGCCTGTGCATTGCACGCGGCATTGCCATCAAGCCCGAAGTGCTGTTGCTTGACGAGCCCTGCTCGGCGCTGGACCCTATTTCTACCGCCAAGGTGGAAGAGCTGATTGTGGAACTGAAGGCAGACTACACCGTGGTCATCGTGACCCACAATATGCAGCAGGCTGCGCGCTGCAGCGACTACACGGCCTATATGTACCTGGGCGATTTGATGGAATTCGGCTCCACCGAGCAGATGTTCTTCAAACCCACACGCAAAGAAACCGAAGACTACATCACCGGCCGTTTCGGCTGATCCCGCGTTGAAACCAGGAAGCACCATGCCCGACAAACATTTATCCACCCAATTCGACAACGAACTGACTTCCCTCTCCAGCCAGGTGATGGAAATGGGCGGTCTGGTCGAATCCCAGATCCGCCAGGCCATCTACTCGCTGGCGCAGTTCAATATGGAAGCCGCCGAACAGGTTTCGGCCAATGAGCCACGCGTCAACAGCATGGAAATCGACATCGACCATGCGCTCTCCAGCATCATTGCGCGGCGCCAGCCCACCGCACGCGATCTGCGTTTGCTGATTGCCATCTCCAAGACCACCGCCAATCTGGAGCGCGTGGGCGACGAGGCTGAAAAGATTGCCCGCATGGTGCGCTCCATCATCCAAAGCGGCGCACCGCGCTCGCTGCCTTCGCTGGAACTGCGCGTGGCGGCAGACCTGGCATCGGGCCTCTTGAACAAGGCACTGGACGCCTTTGCCCGTCTGGACGTGACCGCTGCGGTGGCCATCCTGAAAGAGGACGACCTGATTGACCAGGAGTTCGATGGCTTTGTGCGCAAGCTCGTGACCTACATGATGGAAGACCCGCGCACCATCTCGCCCAGCCTGGACCTGTTGTTCCTGGCCAAGGCGATCGAGCGCATCGGGGACCACGCCAAGAACATTGCCGAGTTCATCATCTATGTGGTCAAGGGCGAAGATGTGCGCCACGCCACCATGGAAAAAATTGAGTCGGTTGTGAGATGAGCCTCACCCGGGCTTGCCAGAAAGTAGTTCTATGAGACACATGCCTGCCGTGCTGGTGGTGGAGGACGAACCCTCCATCGCCGAGCTGATTGCCGTGAACCTGCGCCACAACGGCTTTCGCACCACCTGGGCGATTGACAGTGCCAGTGCCCAGCGGGAAATCGATGCGGCTGTGCCGGATCTCATCCTGCTGGACTGGATGCTGCCGGGTGAGAGCGGCCTGGTGCTGGCCAAGCGCTGGCGTGCGAATCCGCGCACCAAAGAGGTCCCCATCATCATGCTGACCGCAAGGGGTGATGAGGCGGATCGCGTGGCGGGACTGGATGCCGGAGCCGACGACTACATCAGCAAGCCCTTCTCGACGCGCGAACTCCTGGCCCGTGTGCGTGCGGTGCTGCGGCGCAAGGCGCCCGAGCCGGTGGGTGAGGCCATCAGCATTGCCGGTCTGAGCCTGGACCCCTCCACCTACCGGGTGAGTTTCCAGGAGCAGTTGCTCAAGCTCGGCCCGACCGAGTTCAAGCTGCTGCAGTATTTGATGGGCAGCGCCGAGCGGGTGCACAGCCGCGCCAGCCTGCTCGACAAGGTCTGGGGTGACCACGTGTACATCGAAGAGCGTACGGTCGATGTGCACGTGAAGCGCCTGCGGGAGGCCCTGGGCGCTGCGGGCACCATGGTCGAGACCGTTCGCGGTGCCGGCTACCGCCTGACAGCCAGGCCGCTGCAACCCGTGGTGGTTGCGGAAAAGACCAGCGCCTGATTCGCAATAGGCCGTGTGAACGGTCTACATTAGCTCCATGTTCTGGCGTCTTGTCTCTTTTTCCTTGTTTCAGGCACTTGCCGTGGCGATGGTGTGGTTCTTCGTGAACGGCCCCGGGCGGCTGGATGTCCTGGCTTTGGCCGCTCTGGCTGGCTGTTATGCCTGGTTGGTGTTCGACAGCGTGCGCGCCTGGCGTCTGCTGCGCTGGCTGCGCGCAGGTGACACCTCCCACATTCCCCTGGGCAGCGGTTTCTGGGGTGAATCGCTGGATCGCATCCGCAAGCTGGTGCGCAACCGCGACCGGGCCATCTCCGAGAGCGATGCCCGCTTGCAGGAATTTCTGGCGGCTCTGCAGGCTTCGCCCAATGGCGTGCTGTTGTTGGACGGGGACGGCCGCATTGAGTGGTTCAACCAGACGGCGGGTCGCCACTTCGGGCTCGATGCCAGCCGGGACATGCTGCAGCATCTGGGCAATCTGGTGCGCGAACCGGCCCTTGCGGCCTACTTTGCCGCCAGGGACTACCGCGGGGATGTGGTGATGCCCGGGCGGGGAAGTACCAGCAGCCTGCCGGTCAAACTCTCGGTGCATCTGCACCCCTACGACGGCAACCGCAGCCTGCTGTTGTCGCGCGACATCACCGCAGTGGAGCAGGCCGAGGCCATGCGCCGCGACTTCGTAGCCAACGTCTCACACGAGATTCGTACACCGCTCACCGTGCTGGGGGGCTTTGTAGAAACACTGCAGTCCCTGGTGCTCAGCGAGGAGGAGCGCAGCCGTTACCTGGACCTGATGTCGCAGCAGGCCCAGCGCATGCAGACCCTGGTGCAGGACCTGCTGACGCTGTCGCGCCTGGAGGGCAGCCCGCCGCCGTCGCAGGACTGGGTTTCGGTGCAGTCCTTGATGGGGCAATGCGAGCAGGACGCCCATGACTTGTCCAGCGTGCTGTGGGGTGGTGCGCGCGCGTTGCGCTTTGAGATGGATGCCGGGCTGGAAATTGCGGGTGCTGCCACCGAGCTGCACAGCGCCATGTTCAACCTGATCGGCAATGCCATTCGCTATTCGCCCCGCGACAAGCCGATTGAGGTGCGTTGCAGCGCCTTGCCCGAGGGTGGCGCAGTGTTCAGCGTGCGAGACCAGGGTGCCGGTATTGCACCGGAACACATCCCGCGTCTGACCGAGCGTTTTTACCGGGTGGACCGCAGCCGGTCGCGCGAGACTGGCGGCACCGGCCTGGGCCTGGCCATCGTCAAACATGTGGCCCAGCGCCACGGTGCGGAGCTGGGGATTGAGAGCGCGCCGGGCAAAGGTTCCTGCTTTTCCATTCGCTTTGCGCCACAGCGCGTGCGCTTGCCCAAGCCCGAATTGAAGTGAACCCCGGGGTCAGGACAGACCGGATCGGCGTGGGAGGTGCATGCCTCCGGTAGGCCCGGACGCGCTGCCCTGCTCACACGCGCAGCCTGCGGGTCGCTGCCAGGCCGCTGTGTCCCACCGCCTAAAGCCGCTCCACGATCGCAGCCGCTCCAACTCCACCGGCACCGGCCACAGCAGCCAGTCCGCGTGCGCCGGGTGCTTCACCGTGGTGCAGGTCGGCCAACAGGCGCACCAGCGCGATGGCGCCTGAGGCGCCTATCGGGTGGCTGCGTGCCAGACCGCCGCCGTGCCGGTTGATGGCGGCAGGTGCCAGGCCCAGTGCCCGGCAAAAACCCAAGCCCTGCACCGCAAAGGCGTCGTGCAATTCAATCGCTTGCAGCGCGTGCGCAGAGAGAAGGCCGGCACGCTGCAGGGCCGCTTGTGCCGCCGCCTGCGCGGCCAGCAGCGGGGTGCAGGGGTCTGCGCCGACCGAGGCCGAGGCCAGCCACGCAGCGTGTGGTGTCAGGCCCAGTTCCTTGCAGGCGCGGGGTGTGGCCAGCAGCACCAGGGCTGCGCCATCGGCTTTGGTGGAAATGGACAGCGTGCTGACAGAACAATCGTCCACGCCCGTGCGTTGCACGGCCACCGGCATACGGGCCGCGCGCGCCGGTGTGAGGGCGCGCGGGTAGGCGTCATGCTGCAGACCGTTGATGGCGACGATCTCGCCGCTGAGAAACGAGGGACTGTTCAGCGCGCGTTGGTGGCTGTCCAGGGCATAGGCGTCCTGTTGCACGCGGGTGTGGCCCTGCTGTGCCGCGTAGTCGGCGGCCGACTCGAGCAGGTCGGGGTCGCGCGCCGGGTCGGGCGCAAAGGCGGGGCGTTCGTAGGCCACGGGCGCATCCCCTGCATGCAGGGGGCGGGTGTGGCGCAGGGGCGCGCGGCTCCAAGCCTCCACGCCCCCGGCAATCACTACCGAGGCCTGGCCGGAGGCCAGCAGGCCCACCGCCAGGGCAACGGCATCCAGCCCGGAGCAGCATTGGGTATCCACCGAGAGCGCAGCGCAGCGGTCCGGCAGCCCCGCAGCCAGCGCCAGCATGCGGGCCGGGTTGCCGCCGGCGCCCAGCGCATTGCCGATGACCACGGCGTTTACCGCTTCCGGTTTGAGCCCCGCACGTTGCAACAGGCCCCTCAATACGGGCGCGCCCAAGGCATGCGCCTGCAGGCCGCGAAAGGCGCCGCCTACGGGGGCTACCGCGCTGCGCGCCCAGGCGGCAATCAGGGCAGGGGATGCAGACATGGTGCGCCCGTGGCGTTGGGGACAGCCGCTGGTTCCCTGCCGCGCTGGTCTGGCGAGTCGGTTGACTCCGTCGCAGAGGTGCTGTGCTGCAGGCTGCGTGCCAATCGGGGGTGATCGGTCTTGCCGCTGGCAGTGCGCGGCCAGTTGGCGCACACATAGAATTTTCGGGGTGCTTTGAAGGCTTCCAGGCTTTGCCGGCACCAGGCCACCAGTTGCAAGGCATCCGGGGGTGTTGCCGTGGCGCCATCGGCCGCATCCGCCCATTGGATGATGGCCACCACCTGCGCGCCACGCCGCGTGTCTTCCACACCGTGTGCCGAGGCCAGCGCAATGGCCGGGTGGGCCTCCAGCACGGCCTCTAGTTCTTCGGCAAACAGGTTCTTGCCGCCGGTGACGATCATGCGGTTTTGCCGCCCGGCCAGGCACAGGCGCCCTTGGGCGTCCAGCGTGCCCAGGTCACGTACCGAAAGCCAATCGCCATCGCGCAGCGCGGCAGTGGCGTCGTCTGCGGCGCCCACATAGTCCATGAACAGCATGGGGCTGCGCACGTAGATCAGGCCAGCGCCACCGCCATGGGAGGGTTCGCCCGGCACTGCGCGGATTTGCAACTCCACATTGGCAAAGGGCCGCCCCACCACGTCGGCGGGGCTGCTCCCGTCGGTGTCCATCCAGGCGATAAAGCTGGTTTCGGAGGCGCCATAAAACTCGACGATGCGGGCCTTGGGGAACAGCGCACGCAATTCGGCGGTACGCCTGCGCATCCAGCGCGCGCCGCTGATCATGATCAGGCGCACCGCATCGATGGGCGCCAGGGCTTTGTGGCGTGCCACATCGAGCATCAGGATCAGCTGGCTGGGGGCGGTGATCAGGGCAGGTGTCTGACCGGAACGCAAGATGTCCAGCGCGGCGACGGCTGAAAAGCGCTCCTGCACCACCACACCGCCGCCGCTCCACAGCCCCAGCAACATGCCGAACAGAAAGAGCGAATGCGCGTCGCGCCCGGGCGCCAGCACGCACGCTGCTGCATCCGGCCCGAAGGCCTGCAGGCACACGCGAAAGCTCTCCACCCAGGACTGGTGGTGGCGCCGGAAGCCCTTGGGCAGGCCGGTGCTGCCGGAGGTGTAGCCCACGTAAAAAGGCGACAGGGGCTGCGCGCTTGGCGCGTCCATGAGGTCCACCGGGAGAGCGCCTTGCACGCTGTGCAGCACGGCGGCCGGCCAGTCGGGGTCTGCGACTGCAGCGCAGCGTCCGCTGGCAATGATTCCCATAAAGTCCACCAGCCTTTGCACCAGCGGCAGAGCGCTGTCGAGCAGCACGGTGGCCGGGGCTTGGTTTTTCGTGTGTGCTGCGGCGCGTTGCGTCACGGCCGCGTGCAATTGCGCAAAGGTTAGCGACTCGTTGCGGCTGCGAATAGCCAGTGCCTCGCCACGGGACTGCGCCCAGTCCGCCAGCGGCGCATGGACCAGGCCCGAGGCTTGGCCCGGCGTCATTTCAGGGCGTGGCCGCCAAAGTTCCAGTCCGGCAGGCCGCGTGCCACGGTGTGCACCACCATGGCGCAGACGGCGCACTTGAGCAGGTCACCCGGCACAAACAACAGGGTGCCGAAGAAGGCCTGGGTCCAGCTCAGGTTGGCAAGCCTGACCAGCCCGGCCACGCCCATGGCATGCACCACCAGCAGGCCCCCCAGACTGGACGCAACAAAGGCGCTGACGGCTGCGCTCTTGGGCGTGGCGCTGGGCAAGGCGGTCATGGCCCAGCCGGTGACCAGTGCACCCAAAGGCCAACCGATCAGGTACCCGGCAGCTGGCGCCATGAATACGCCCAAGCCACCGCGCCCGCCCGACAGCAGGGGCAGGCCTAGCGCCACGGCGGTGAGAAACAGCAGCATGGCTTGTAGCGCGCGTTTGGGGCCCAGCAGGCAGCCGGCCAGCATCACGCCCAGGGTTTGCAGTGTGATGGGCACGCCCAGAGGCAGGTCAATCTTGGGGATCAGACCAAACACCGCCAGCAGGGCGGCAAACAGGGAAACCAGGGCCAGGGAACGGGAGGAATTCATAGGGTCCAGCAAATCGGTAAGAGGGGGGCGGCTACTCGCCCATGCGCATTTCGAGTGTATCTGCTACCCGGCGCGCGCTGCTCAGCATCTGGATGGTCAGCGGCGCCAACAGGCGCAGGCCGCCAGTCTTGCCGGTACGCAGGCGGTGGGCGTCGTCCAGGCGCTTCCAGACCACGAAGAAGTGTTCGGTAAAGCGCAGCATCATGGCCAGCTGCAGGGCCAGACGCTCGGTCTTGAGCCCCAGCCGCTGCAGCGGGCTGAGCAGGCGCTCCAGCACGTCCAGCAAATCGCCGCTGCGTGTGGTGAGTGTGAGCGCGATGCCCAGCAGCGATGCACTGAGCAGCCGCAGCGTGCTGATCCAACCCAGCACGGCTTGGTGTAAAACCGCATGAAATGCCAGGATCAGCAGGCTGGCCAGAACGACCGAGGCTACCAACTTGCGCGCCGGGAGTATGGCCCGCCCCAGGCTGGCAAACAGCAGGACACAGGCCCCGGCAGCAACGGCCAGCACGGTGACGTTGTTCGTCCCGTATTGGACGGTACCCAAAAATGCAAAGAGCAGCAGCTTGACGGCGGCCGGCACGCCGTGCAGCCAGCTGCGGTGTTCGCTGTAAAGGCTTCCCATGCGATGGCGCTTATTGGTAGCTCAGGGCCTGCGCCGCAATGCGCGCCGCCACATCGGCCTGGTAAGCGGCGCAGACCTGCTCGCCCAGGCCGTCCGCCCGCACCTGGCCGCGCTCCAGCCAGATCACACGCGCAAAGCTGCGCACATGGTCCAGCAGGTGGGTGGAGACAATGACCTGCTGGCCTGCCCTGGCAATGTCCCTGGCGAGCAGGGCCTGGCCGGGCTGGTCCAGGCTGGCAAAGGGCTCATCGAGCAGCAGCAATTCGGGCGACGCAATCAGCAGGGCCAGCCAGCACACATGCTGGCGCTGGCCCTGGCTTAAGGTGCCGATGGCGCGGTCGGCCCAGGCGGCCAGGCCGCGCGATTCCAAAAATACGCGCGCCTGTGAAATCGCCTGGCGGCGCGGCATGCCGCTCGGGCTCAGGCCCAGAGCGAGTTCTTCGGCCACGGTGGGGAAGATGATTTGCTCGTCCGGGTTCTGGAACACCATGCCCACCAGCCCCGGGCGTTTGCTGCTGACCGTGCGCGCTTCCAGTCCGCGCACCGTGACGCTGCCGGTCTGTGGCACATCCAGGCCGCAGAGCAGGCGAAACAGGCTGCTCTTGCCCGCGCCGTTGTCGCCGATCAGGCCGATGCGGGCCTCGGGCAGATCCAGCGTCAGCCCGGAAAAAATCGAGTTGGCGCCGCGCTGCAGCGTCACATCGCGGATCTGCAGGGGGCTTGCGGCCGGCGCGGGGGTGCGGGCCGCTGCGGGCAGGGGTTGGGTGAGGGGCACGGCTTGCAGGTGTCTGGCTTGGGAGGCACTGACCTTACCAGAGCCCGGCCTGCGGCAGTAAGCGAAGCACACCGAGTGCAAACGGCAGACTGGCCATGCCCAGCAGCGTGGACAGCGTCACCAGGCCCGCCACATAGGCGCCGTCATAGCCCATGCGCGCCGCCAGCACATAGGCCGTAGAGGCCGTGGGCAGGGCCGAGAAGGCCAGCAGGATGGTGGTTTGCAGGTCGGTCAGGCCCAACAGCCGTGCCAACAGGAAGGCCACCATGGGCGTTAAAAAATGCCGGATCGTCAGCACGGCCAGCCCCAAGGCCTTGCCGCGGGACAGGGCGCCGAACTGCATGCCGGCACCGGCGGCCATCAGTCCCAGGGACAAGGCGGCCGCGCCCACGCGGGTGACCGTGGGCTCGGCCCAATGGGGGATGTGCAGGCCCAGCACATTGGCCAGCAGGCCGGACACGGTCCCCAGCACCAGCGGGTTGCGCACCAGCTCGCGCCAGAAGCCGCGCTCGGCGTGGCGCGCCATGGGCCAGACGGCCCCCATGTTGAACAGCGGCACGCACACGCCAATCAGCACCGCTATCAGCAGCAAGCCCTGTGGCCCGGACAGGCGCTCGGAAATCGCCAGACCGATGAAGGAATTGAAGCGAAAGCCCACCTGCGCGCAGGCTGCGTGCTGGCGTGGGTCGATGTGGCGGCCCAGCCAGGGCAAATAGGGCAGCGCATAGGCCATGGCAATGCCCGCAGCACCCACACCCAGGCCTGCAATGATGAGGTTGGAGGCGGCCTGCCAATCCAGCGTGGTTTTGCTGATGGACTGGAACAGCAGCACGGGAAAGAGAAAGAAGTACACCAGCGCATCCACCTGTTGCCAGACTGTGCGGTTGAGCGAGGTATAGCGGCACACCAGAAAGCCGCAGAGGATGAGGGAGAAGTCCGGGAAGAGCAGTTGCGCGTAATTCACCGTTTGAGAATACCAGCGAAGCGTTGGGCGCCCTGTCTCCGGGGCTAAACTGCGTCCACCATGTCCAGTACCCTCGCCTCCAGCATCGCCGCCATTGACACGTTTATCGACGCGATCTGGCTGGAAGAAGGCTTGTCCAAGAACACCCTGGCCGCGTACCGGCGCGACCTCACGCTGTACGGCAAATGGCTGGCAGAGCAGAGTCGTGGTCTGGACGACACGGCCGAGCCGGACTTGCAGGCCTACTTTTTGCACCGCTACACGCCTGGCAGCAAGGCCACCAGCGCCAACCGGCGCCTGACCGTGTTCAAGCGCTACTTCCGCTGGGCGCTGCGCGAGAACCGCATTGCCGCAGACCCGACACTCAAACTGCAATCGGCCAAACAGGCCTTGCGTGTGCCCAAGACCCTGACCGAGGCGCAGGTCGAGGCCCTGCTGGCCGCGCCCGACACCTCCAACGCGCTGGGCATACGCGACCGCACCATGCTGGAGCTGATGTATGCCAGCGGCTTGCGCGTGAGCGAGCTGGTGGACCTGCAGGTGTTAAACGTCAGCCTGAACGACAACGCGCTGCGCGTGCAGGGCAAGGGCTCCACGGAGCGGCTGGTGCCGTTTGGCGAAGTGGCAGCCCAGTGGTTGCGCCAGTACCTGGCCTCGGCACGGCTGGAGTTGCTGGCGGGTAAGCAGACCAAGGATTTGTTTGTCACGGTGCGCGGCCCCACGGCCGGCAGCGCCATGTCGCGTGTCATGTTCTGGTATGTGGTGAAGAAATATGCGCTGGCGGCCGGCATTCGCTCGGCCCTGTCACCGCATACCCTGCGCCACGCCTTTGCCACCCACCTGCTCAACCATGGCGCCGATTTGCGCGCCGTGCAGTTGCTCTTGGGGCATGTGGATATTTCCACCACCACGATTTACACCCATGTGGCGCGTGAGCGGCTGGCGCTGTTGCATGCTGCCCACCATCCACGCGGCTGAGCGGGGCACGCGCAGCAAGCGCCCGCGGTGTCAACCAGCGGGCGTCGGGCCGCAGCACGCCGGGCTGTGGGTTCAATCCGGGTGGGCGATGGCTGGGTTACGGCAATGCGGGCAAAGCGTCCAGCTCGGCCTGGGTAAAGCCGGCCAGTTTGCGCGCTGTCAGATTGAAGGGCGGCTTGAGGCTGGGGCCGCCATGCCGTTGCGCCACGTCGGTGTGAAAGCTGCGGCTGTCCAGACCGTCGCGCGCACACAGCCAGTGGTACCAGTGGTTGCCGATGGCCACATGGCCCACCTCCTCGCGCAGGATGGTGTCCAGAATGTCCACCGCCCGCAGCGCAGCGGGGCTTGCCACCTTGCGCAGCTTGGCCTGGATGATGGGGGTGGCGTCCAGACCGCGTGCCTCCAGCGTGCGTGGCACCAGGGCCATGCGGGCTGCCACGTCGTGGCGCGTGTTCTCGGCCATGGTCCAGAGGCCGTCATGGGCGGGGAAGTCGCCGTAGGCATGGTTCAGCGTAGCCAGGTGCGCGGCCAGCAGGCTGAAGTGCTGCGACTCCTCGTAGGCCACGCGCAGCCAGTCGCGGTAGTAATCGGCGGGCAGATTGGCAAAACGCCAGGCGGCGTCCAGCGCCAGGTTGATGGCGTTGAACTCAATGTGGGCAATGGAGTGCATCAGGCTGGCGTGCCCCTCGGGCGTGTAGGGCGAGCGCCGGGGTACGTCCTTGGGTAGCACCAGGAGGGGCAAGGCCGGGCGGCCGGGGCAGGGTGGGGCAGGCAGTTCGCAGCGGCTGTCCACCTGCAACAGCGTGCGTTGTGCCCACAGTTCCTGCACCGCTGCAACCTTGGCCGCCGGGTCGCAAAGGGTGAATGCGGCGAGGGCGCCGTGTCGTAGTTCCGTCATCCCTACAATTCTAGGCAATCTGTATGGAAGGAACCGAGATGGCTGTGTATGAATTGGATGGCGTGGCACCCCGCGTGGCAGAGGGCGCATGGATTGCCGACAGCGCGCAGGTGATGGGCAATGTGGAACTGGCAGAAGACGTGAGCATCTGGTTTGGCACCGTGATCCGGGGCGACACCGAGGTCATCCGCATTGGGCGCGGCTCCAATATCCAGGACGGCAGCGTGCTGCATGCGGATATTGGCAAACCGATCACGATTGGCAACAACGTGACCGTGGGCCACAAGGTCATGCTGCATGGCTGTACCATCGGGGACGGTTCGCTGATCGGCATCGGGGCCATTGTGCTCAACGGTGCGAAGATCGGCAAAGGCTGTATCGTCGGTGCCGGCGCGCTGGTGACCGAAGGCAAGGAGTTTCCCGATGGCAGCATGATCATCGGCAGTCCGGCCAAGGCGGTGCGCGAACTCACAACCGCGCAGCAGCAGGGCCTGCGCTGGAGTGCTGCGCACTACATCGAGAATGCCGCGCGCTTTCGCAGCGGCCTCAAGCAAATTGCATAACCCCCGCGGCATCCTGGATGCCGCACTAACTGGAGTGGTGCATGTCTGAACTGCACAAGTTTTTATTTGACGGCCTGCCCGTGCGCGGCGTGATCGTGCGCCTGACGGATGCCTGGACCGAAATCCTGAGCCGGCGTGCCAGCAACAGCAGCACGGGCGCCTATGCACCGGAAGTGCGCGACATGCTGGGCGAGATGACGGCAGCGGCTGCGCTGATGCAGGCCAATATCAAGTTTGATGGCGCGCTGGTGCTGCAGATTTTCGGCGATGGTCCGGTCAAGGTGGCGGTGGTGGAGGTGCAATCCGACCTGTCCCTGCGCGCCACGGCCACGGTGCAGCCGCAAGTCGACCCCGGCGCCACGCTCAGCCAGATGGTCAACGTGCACAACCAGGGGCGCTGTGCCATCACCCTGGACCCCAAGACCAAGTTCCCCGGCCAGCAGCCCTACCAGGGTGTGGTGCCGCTGTTTGACGACCACGGTGTGCCGATCGAAAAACTGAGCGCGGTGCTGGAGCACTACATGCTGCAAAGCGAGCAGCTTGACACCACCCTGGTGCTCGCGGCCGATGACCAGGTGGCCGCCGGCCTGCTGATTCAGCGTTTGCCCATGGCAGGCACGGGTAATCTGGCCGGCAGCATGGTGTCCAAGGAGACCGAGGACCAGATCGGCCTGAACGAACACTACAACCGCATTGCGATTTTGGCTTCGAGCCTGAAGCGTGAAGAGCTGTTGACGCTGGATGTGGAAACCATGTTGCGCCGCCTGTTCTGGGAAGAAAGCATCACCCGCTTCGAGCCGCTGAGCGGCGACAGTGCACCGCGTTTTGCCTGCAGTTGCAGCCGCGAACGTGTCGGCAAGATGATTGTGGGGCTGGGCCGCGAGGAGGCCGAAAGCATCATCGAAGAGCGGGGGGACATCGAAGTGGGCTGCGAGTTTTGCGGCATGCAATACCGCTTTGACCCGATCGACGCGGCGCAGTTGTTTGTCGATGCGGTGCAGATCGTGAACGCCGGGCCCGACGCGCACTGAGGGGTGGGCGCTGTGGCCCGGGGCTGTTCAGGCCTTGGGCAGCAGCGCACTGAACAAGCGGTGCTCGCACTCCGGGTCCGAGCACTTCTCACAAGCCCATTTCCAGCGACTGGCTGGGCTTTGCAGGGCTGACGGTTCACACCGGTGGAACTGGATGGCTTGCAAGGCATGCTGCGCGCGATGAGGGCCCTGGCCATAGACCGTGGCATGCGCGAGTGCCCTGTGGGCGAGTCGGGCGCGCAGTTGCCGGTCGATATGCTGGCGCTGTGCCACTGTAGCAGCCGGGGCTGGCAGGTCCAGCCCCATCAGCAGAACCAGATCCCATTGTGTGGGGCCGTCTGCCAGGGATGGGCTGTCGTGGATGTCAAGGGGTTTGGCCGGGTCGCTGTTCGTTCGCAGGGCCACTGCCAGTGCGGTCTTGCCGGTGCCCGGTGCTCCCAGGATCGCAATCTTCATAAGGTCGTGCAGCGTAGCGCAGGCTACTTGGCAATCTGCACAAAGATTTCGTTGTTCTTGACCATGCCCAGTTCGCTGCGGGCTTTTTCTTCGACGATTTCCAGGCCCTCTTTGAGGTCGCGGATTTCAGCGGACAGGCGGTCATTGGCCAATGACGCCTGCGCATTTTTTAGCTTTTGCGCATCCAACTCGCTTTGCAGCTTGCTGACGCTGCGCACACTGCCGCGGCCAAACCACAACTGCCCGTGCAGGATCAGCAGCAGGGCAATCAGAAGTAAGGGAACCAGGCGTTTGTTCATGCCTTGTGGTTTGGCCGATGGGTTTACTTCAGGTTGTAGAAGGCCGCACGTCCGGGGTACACAGCCACGTCACCCAGGTCCTCTTCGATGCGCAGCAACTGGTTGTACTTGGCCATGCGGTCGGAGCGGCTCAGGGAACCAGTTTTGATTTGGCCGGCGTTGGTGCCGACGGCGATGTCGGAGATGGTGGAGTCTTCGGTCTCGCCCGAACGGTGGCTGATGACGGCGGTGTAACCGGCGCGCTTGGCCATCTCGATGGCGGCAAAGGTCTCGGTCAGCGTGCCAATCTGGTTGATCTTGATCAGGATGGAGTTGGCAATGCCCTTGTCAATGCCTTCTTTCAGGATCTTGGTGTTGGTGACAAACAGGTCGTCGCCGACGATTTGCACCTTCTTGCCCAGGCGGTCGGTCAGAATCTTCCAGCCATCCCAGTCGCCTTCGGCCATGCCGTCTTCGATGCTGATGATGGGGTACTTGTCGACCCAGGTGGCCAGCATGTCGGTCCACTCCTGTGCGGTCAGGCTTAAGGACTCACCGGCCAACTCGTACTTGCCGTCCTTGTAGAACTCGGAAGCAGCGCAGTCCAGGCCCAGGGCGATTTGCTCACCGGCCACAAAACCAGCCTTGTCGATGGCTTCCAGAATCATCTGGATGGCGGCTTCGTGGTTGGGTACGTTGGGGGCAAAGCCACCTTCGTCGCCCACCGCGGTGCTGATGTCCTTGTCGTGCAGGATTTTCTTCAGGGCGTGGAAGACTTCTGCGCCGTAGCGCAGGGCTTCGCGAAAGCTCGGTGCGCCCACGGGGATGATCATCAACTCTTGCAGGTCGAGGTTGTTGTTGGCGTGCTCGCCGCCGTTGATGACGTTCATCATCGGCACGGGCATTTGCACCGCAGCCATGCCGCCGAAGTAGCGGTACAGCGGCAGGCCGGACTCTTCAGCGGCGGCGCGGGCCACGGCCATGGAGACCGCCAGCATGGCGTTGGCGCCCAGGCGGGATTTGTTTTCGGTGCCGTCCAGATCGATCAGGGTCTTGTCCAGGAAGGACTGCTCGGACGCATCCAGGCCCAGCACGGCTTCGGAGATTTCGGTGTTGATGTGTTCCACCGCCTTGAGTACGCCTTTGCCGAGGTAGCGCTTCTTGTCGCCGTCGCGCAGTTCAATGGCTTCGCGCGAGCCGGTGGAGGCTCCGCTGGGAACGGCCGCACGGCCCATGGTTCCGGATTCCAGCAGCACATCGCATTCCACGGTGGGATTGCCACGGGAGTCGAGTATTTCGCGGCCGACGATATCAACAATTGCACTCATGGTTCTTCTTTCTAAACGATACAAAAATGGGGCTTGCCTGATCTTGCAGCCATTACTGGAAATTATTCTCCAGAAACGGAGTCTTTTTGGTTACGTAATCCAGTGCCACCAGGGTTTCCAGCAAGGCTTTCATGTGGTGCAGGGGCACTGCATTGGGGCCGTCGGACCAGGCTTCGGCCGGGTTGGGGTGGGTCTCCATGAACAGGCCGGCTACCCCTGCGGCCACGCCGGCGCGGGCCAGCACCGGCACCATGTCGCGCGCACCGCCACTGCTGGTGCCTTGGCCGCCCGGCTTTTGTACCGAGTGGGTCACGTCAAACACCACCGGGGCACCCGACTTGCGCATCTCGGCCAGGCTGGTCATGTCGGCCACCAGGTTGTTGTAGCCAAAGCTCACACCGCGCTCGCAGGCCAGAAAGTTGTCTTCGGGCAGCCCTGCATCACGTGCTGCGGCGCGCGCCTTGTCGATCACATTCTTCATGTCCCAAGGGGCCAGGAACTGCCCCTTTTTGATATTCACGGGCTTGCCCGCTTGCGCCACCGCGCGGATGAAATCGGTTTGGCGGCACAAAAAGGCCGGGGTTTGCAGCACGTCCACTACGCTGGCCACGGCATCGACCTGAGAGACGTCGTGCACGTCGGTGAGTATGGGAACCCCGATCTGGTGGCGTACTTCGTCGAGGATCTTGAGCCCCGCATCCAGCCCCAGGCCGCGCTGGGTGCTGCCGGAGGAACGGTTGGCTTTGTCAAACGAGCCCTTGTAAATCAAGGGAACCCCTAAGGCCGCGCACATCTCTTTGAGTTGTCCCGCCACGTCGAGCGACATTTGCTGCCCCTCGATGGAGCAGGTGCCGGCGATCAAAAAGAACGGATGTTCCAGGCCGACGTCAAAGCCGCACAATTTCATAAGGCCCCCACGCTTCTCGCTGCGCGTAGTGCGCTGCCCCCCGAGGGGGCCTTCGCAGCTTGGAGCGGTCCGGCGCTGCTCACGCTGCCACCTTCAGTGTCTTGCCCAGGGCCTGGTGGTCCAGCGACGCCTTGATAAAGGCGTTGAACAGCGGGTGGCCGTTCCAGGGCGTGGACTTGAATTCCGGGTGGAACTGCACGCCCACAAACCAGGGGTGGGTGCTTTGCGGCAGCTCCACCATTTCGGTCAGGTGCTCACGCTGGGTCAACGCCGAGATCACCAGACCGGCTGCACGCAGGCGGTCCAGGAAGTTGACATTGGCCTCATAGCGGTGGCGGTGGCGTTCGGTCACCACGTCGCCGTAAATCTGATGCGCCAAGGTGTCTTTGGCCACGTCCGAGCTTTGCGCGCCCAAGCGCATGGTGCCGCCCAGATTGGAGTTGGTGTCGCGGGTCTTGATGGTGCCGTCGGCGTCCTTCCACTCGGTGATCAGGGCGATCACGGGGTTGGCGCTCTCGGGGTCAAACTCGGTGCTGTTGGCGTTCTTCAGGCCGGCCACGTTGCGGGCGAACTCAATCGTGGCGACCTGCATCCCCAAGCAGATGCCCAGGTAGGGAACTTTCCGTTCACGGGCAAAGCGGGCGGCGGTGATCTTGCCTTCGATGCCGCGCTTGCCGAAGCCGCCGGGCACCAGAATGGCGTCGAACTTGGCGAGTTGCGAGACGCTCTCAGACGTGATGAGTTCGGAGTCGATGTATTCGATCTTCACCTTGACATGGTTCTTCATGCCGGCGTGGCGCAGCGCTTCATTGAGCGACTTGTAGCTGTCCGACAGGTCCACGTACTTGCCGACCATGGCGATGGTGACCTCACCTTGTGGGTGCTCGGTCTCATAGACCAGATCGTCCCAGCGCTTGAGGTTGGCGGGGTGGGTGTTCAGGCGCAGCTTGTCGCAGATCAGGCCATCCAGGCCCTGCTCGTGCAGCATGCGCGGCACCTTGTAAATGGTGTCCACGTCCCACATGGAGATCACGCCCCACAGGGCCACGTTGGAGAACAGCGAAATTTTCTCGCGCTCTTCGTCGGGAATCGGGCGGTCGGCGCGGCAGATCAGGGCGTCGGCCTGAATGCCGATTTCGCGCAACTGCTTGGCGGTGTGCTGGGTCGGCTTGGTCTTGAGTTCACCGGCGGCAGCAATCCAGGGCACATAGCTCAGGTGCACAAAGGCGCTGTTGTTGGGGCCGAGCTTGAGGCTCATCTGGCGCACAGCTTCCAGGAAGGGCAGGGACTCGATGTCACCTACGGTGCCGCCGATTTCGACGATGGCCACATCGACCGCATCGGGCTCGCCAAAGCGCGCGCCGCGCTTGACGAATTCCTGGATCTCGTTGGTCACATGGGGGATGACCTGCACGGTCTTGCCCAGGTAGTCGCCACGGCGCTCTTTGTCGAGCACGCTCTGGTAAATCTGGCCGGTGGTGAAGTTGTTGGCTTTGCGCATGCGCGATTCAATGAACCGCTCGTAATGCCCCAAGTCCAAATCAGTTTCTGCGCCGTCGTCCGTGACAAATACTTCACCATGTTGCAGGGGCGACATGGTTCCGGGGTCTACGTTGAGATAGGGGTCGAGCTTGATTAAAGTGACTGTGAGGCCTCGCGATTCAAGGATCGCTGCTAAGGAGGCTGAGGCGATTCCCTTGCCAAGGGAAGACACCACACCGCCGGTGACGAAGACAAATTTGGTCATGTCAGGGGCGAACTGGAAGGTTCGAACAGGTGGTAAAGCGAGATTATACGTGCCGCATTTTCCCTATCCTCTCTGGCTCTTGCTCCATGCTTTTGTATTTTGACTCCCTCATACACCGGTTGACTCCCCCATCCCCCCCGCCCCTTACCCCCCGTCGGGGTAAGGGGTGCCCAAAGCGGACAGCCCATTTGGTGGCCTCGCGCCGAATGCGGAATTACGGGCGGGGCGTTACCGCTGTTTTTGTTTGCCCAGATATCACGCCTGGAGTTCCGAGCGCCGGATGAGGCACAGGCCAGAGGTAACGAACTTATGTTCTATTTTTTCAACGCGTCCGGCGCTCGGAACTGCAGGCATGAGCTTTTGGCGCGAAGCAGCAGTGGCAGCCTCCCGCCAGTAATTCCGCAACCGGCGTGACGTAACCAAATCGGCTGTCCGCATTAGGCTCCCCCTCGCCCGGCGGGGGCGAGGGGGTTGGGGGGAGTGGGGAGTAAAAAGCGGTGTACATTGCGACGCATCTGCATACAGCGCCCAGGCGCAAAACCCCATGGATTTGAACGGCAAACACATTGTTCTGGGCCTCTCCGGCGGCATCGCCTGTTACAAGGCCGCCGAGTTGTGCCGCGCGCTGATCAAGGAAGGCGCGACAGTGCAAGTAGTCATGACGGAGGCTGCCGCACAGTTCATCACCCCGGTGACCTTGCAGGCCCTGAGCAACCGCACGGTTTATGGCTCGCAATGGGATGCACGCGAGCCCAACAACATGGCGCATATCAACCTGAGCCGCGAGGCTGACGCGATTCTGATTGCCCCGGCCAGTGCCGATTTCATGGCCAAGCTCTTGCATGGCCGAGCCGACGATTTGCTCAGCCTGATGTGCCTGGCGCGCCCGATAGACACAGTCCCGCTGTTGATTGCCCCGGCCATGAACCGGGAGATGTGGGCCCACCCGGCCACGCAGCGCAATATGGCGCAACTCAAAGCCGATGGCACGCACTTGCTGGGTGTGGGCAATGGCGAGCAGGCCTGTGGCGAAACGGGGGATGGTCGCATGCTGGAGCCGCAGGAATTGCTGCAGGATGTGATTGCCTTCTTCCAACCCAAGGTGCTGGCCGGCCACCATGTGCTGGTGAGTGCAGGGCCGACCTTTGAGGCGATTGACCCGGTGCGTGGCATTACCAATCTGTCCAGCGGCAAGATGGGTTTTGCCATCGCGCGCGCGGCGCAAGAGGCTGGTGCGGCGGTGACGCTGGTTGCAGGACCCGTGGCATTGGCTACCCCGCGCGGCGTGAAGCGCATCAACGTCGTCTCGGCGCTGGACATGATGGATGCCTGCGTCAGTCAGGCAGACCAGGCCACGGTGTTTATTGCCACGGCCGCAGTTGCCGATTGGCGACCCGACACCGCGGCCCACGAGAAGATCAAGAAGGACGGCTCGGGCTTGGTCCCGCAACTCGGCTTTGTCGAAAATCCGGACATTCTGGCCACCCTGGCGCAATCACCGCGCGCTGCAACAGGTGATTTGTTTTGCGTTGGCTTTGCGGCCGAGAGCCACGATCTGCTGGCCCACGCCACGGCCAAGCGGGCGCGCAAGAACGTGCCGCTGCTGGTGGGCAATATCGGCCCGTCCACCTTTGGCCAGGATGACAATGCCTTGTTGTTGGTAGACGCAAACGGCGCGCGTGAAATTCCGCGCAACAGCAAGCTGGCGTTGGCCCGGCTGCTGGTGGCCGACATTGCCAAACGTGTGGCCCGACAATCCGCCTGAGTCTTTGCCATGGCCGCCCGGGAACGCGCTGGCTGGCTTGTTGGCCAGGCATCCTGCCACTGGCCCGCGGTCAAGCCGTCTGCGCAGCCAGCGCCCATTTTTGTTTCACTGAACCGCACCTGCCTTTATTCACCATGCACATCGACATCAAAATCCTGGACGCCCGCCTCAACGACAACCTGCCCGCTTATGCCACACCCGGCAGTGCCGGTCTGGACCTGCGTGCCTGTCTGGACGCGCCGCTCACCTTGGAGCCCAATGCCTGGCAACTGGTGCCCACCGGCATGGCCATTTATCTGGAAGACCCGGGCTTTGCCGCGCTCATCCTGCCCCGCTCCGGTCTGGGCCACAAGCACGGCATCGTGCTGGGCAATCTGGTGGGGTTGATTGACAGCGATTACCAGGGCCAACTGATGGTCAGCGCCTGGAACCGCAGCAGCACTGCCTTCACCATAGCGCCCATGGAGCGCATTGCCCAACTGGTGGTGGTACCGGTGGTGCAGGCCCGGTTCAACGTCGTGCAGGAGTTTCCTGCCGCCTCGCTGCGTGGCGAGGGCGGCTACGGATCCACCGGAAAGGGCTAGTGCAGGGTTTCGTCGCCCGGCAGGGCATCGTGTAAGGGCTGAATGCGGAAGAAACCCGTGCCGGTGGAGCCGCTGCCAATTTCTTCTTCGGTGGCCTCGCGCACAGAATGCACATACAGGCTGATGCGGATCGCAATGCCGGCCAGCGGGTGGTTGCCATCCAGCACCACATGCTCGGGGTAAATGTCGGTAATGGTGTAGAGCGTGTCGCGCGGTGCATCCGGGTTGCAGCCGGCCGGCAGGGCAGAGCCTTCCATGGTCAGGCCTGCCTCCAACTCGGGCGGGAACAGGTCGCGCGGCTCCAGAAACAGCAACTGGTCATTGAAATCACCAAAAGCTTGTTCTGGCTCAATCTGCAATTGCAGGTTGGCGCCAATAGCGTGGCCCAATAGCGCTTCTTCTATCACCGGCAACAAATCGTGGCCGCCGATCAAAAACTCTGCTGGATCGTCCAGCACGTCCAGTTCTTCGCCCAAGGTGTCTTTCAGCGTCCAGGTCAGGGCAACGACGCATTGTTGTGTGATTTCCATGAAAGAATTGTCCCATGAACATTACGACCCCCCTCCAGCTGCTAGGCGGCATCTCGCCCGAGACCTTTATGCGCGTTTACTGGGAGAAAAAGCCGCTGCTGATCCGCGCGGCCATTCCCGGCTTTACGCCGCTGCTGGACCGCGCTGAACTCATTGATCTGGCCGCACAGGACGATGTGGAGTCGCGTCTGGTGGTGCAGGCAAAAGCCGACAAGCAAGGCCAGTGGCGCCTCAAGCACGGGCCTTTTGCGCGCAAGGACTACCCGGCCTTCAAGCAGCCCGGCTGGACCGTGCTGGTGCAGGGTGTGGACCTGCACGACGAGCGCGTGCACCAGTTGATGAACCAGTTCCGCTTTGTGCCCGATGCGCGCCTGGACGATTTGATGATCAGCTATGCCACCGACACTGGTGGCGTGGGTCCGCACTACGACAGCTACGACGTGTTCCTGCTGCAGGCTCAAGGGCGCAGGCATTGGCGCATTGGCCGCCAGAAAGACCTGAGCCTGGTGCCGGATATGCCAGTGAAAATTCTGGCCAATTTTGTGCCCGAGCAGGAGTTCGTTCTGGAGCCGGGTGACATGTTGTACCTGCCGCCGGAATGGGCACACGACGGTATTGCCGAAGGCGAGTGCATGACCTACTCGATTGGCTTCCGTTCGCCGGTCAAGGGCGAGATCGCTCGTGATTTGCTGCAAGCCTTGGCCGAGCAGGCGTTGGACGATGTGGGCAGTACGATTTACCGCGACCCCAAGCAACCGGCCGTCAGCGGCAGCGGTGAGATCCCGGAGGGGCTGGTGCAGTTTGCCCGGGAGGCGCTGGCTGCCGCCCTGAAAGACCCTCTGGCGCTGCAGCGCTCGCTGGGCGAAATCATGACTGAGCCCAAGGCGCATGTCTGGTTCCATGGTGAGCAGGATTTTGAAGAAGGTGTGGGCGTGCGTCTGGATCGGCGCACCCGCATGATGTACGACGCCAAACATGTGTTCATCAACGGCGAGAGCTTCCGCGCTGCCGGCAGTGATGCCAAGCTCATGCGCAAGCTGGCCGACAACCGCGAGCTGTCCGTGGCCGAGGTGGCCAAGCTCAGCGACGGTGCGGCCGAACTGTTGGCCCAATGGGGCGAGGACGGCTGGCTGTATGGCCTTGCCTGAAGACCCTGCGCCGGTTGCTGCACTGGTGCCGCTGGCGCAAGGCGCGTTTGCCGGCCCCGGCGCCTTTGCCGGGCTGGTGCGCCATGCGCTGGCGCATGCCGCGCAGGAGGGTTGGGCTGAAATGGTCTGGAGTGATGCCACTTTCGAAGATTGGCCACTTTATGACAAGGCGGTGGTGGAGTGCTTGAGCGCCTGGTCACGCAAAGGGCGCAAACTCACCCTGCTGGCGCACCACTTTGACGCCATGCGGCGGGTTCACCCGCGTTTTGTGGATTGGCGGGTGCGCTGGGATCACCTGGTGGAGTGCCGTATTTGCAAAGGAGTTGAAGCGGTGAACTTCCCCAGCGCACTGTGGGCGCCTTCCTGGGCGCTGCGTCGGTTGGATGTGCTTCGCAGCAGTGGCGTGGCCAGTGTGGAGCCGCGCATGCGGTGGCTGTTGCGGGAGGAACTGGAAGAGCGCAAACGCCAGAGTTCGCAGGGATTTCCGGCCAGCACCCTGGGACTCTAAAGTGGTGTCAAAGGGTTTTCCCGAACGAACCACTCAAACATTGTATAATTTGGGGCTCTGACAAAAAGAGATCGAATGCTTCTTGTCGGGGTCTTGGTGGCTTGCTGCTAAGACAATTTCCGGAAATTGTTTCGTTAACTCACTTTAGTCTAAAAACCATGAACAAATCACTCGTATTGGCAGCCATCATTGCTGCCGCTGCTCTTGCTGCTTGCGGTAAGAAAGAAGAAGCTCCCGCACCTGCTGCTGCACCCGCTGCTGCTGCACCTGCACCCGCTGCTGACGCTTCTGCTGCTCCCGCAGCAGCAGCACCTGCTGCTGACGCTTCTGCAGCCAAGTAATTCGTTACTTGCTTAAAAAGCCACCTTCGGGTGGCTTTTTTTTGTCCTACTTCAAGCCGGTGCTGCCATTGAGAGACCGCAGACTGTGCCACTCGCACCGTCTGCGGTACGCAGCAGCTATTTGATATCGTCCGCGATGACCTTGGTAATGCGTTGCGCACTGGCTGAGGCTTCAGGGGCGCCCTTGCTGTCCAGTACCGAAACTACGGTCGATTCACCCTGGCTCTTCAAGGCGATCCGGAAGGTCGTGGCCTCAGTCGATTTGGGCGAGCTGCCACCGAATAGCTTGCCAAAGAATCCGGGTTCTGAATTGGCGCCGGTATCTGCTGCCACATAGCGCACAAAGTAGATGCCTTGCTTGCGGTCGCGGTCCTCTACCGTAAAACCAGTGCGATCCAGTGCCAAGCCGACACGGCGCCAGGCGCGGTCAAACCCTTCAGCAATCTGCACCACGGGACGGCCGTCGACCGTGCCCAGACTGGCTACCGATTTGGCTGCACCGGCGGACGCCACCATGGCCTTGGCCTGCTCCGGCGTAGAGCCCAGCTTGACCATCAGGCGGCGCAGAAACTCTGCTTCGAGTTCCGGATCGCTGGCGCGTGGTTGCCACACGGTTTCGTCCGAGCGCTCTTTGGTGTAGACCTCAATCACGCCGCGGTGGCTGATAAATATCTCGGTTTCACCGGCTGCATTGGTCTCCAGCCGGGTGCGGAACTTGTCGCGTTCGGCCGTGGAATACAGGGAGTCCAGCAGCTTGCCGATTGAATTACGGATGATGTCCTGTGGAATCTTGGCCCGGTTCTCGGCCCAATCGGTTTCCATAATGCCCAGATTGTTCTGGTCCATCGCTAACAGGAAGCCGCTTTCCAGCCAGAAGTCCTTGACCGGGTCCCACAGTTTGTCGGCAGAGCGTTTGACCACCAGCCAACGCTGATTTCCGCTGCGCTCAATGCGCACGTCACCCACTTCAGTTGCTGCCACCGGCACCTTGGCCGCAGCCACCTGGCCGACCTTGTAGCCGGAGGCCGAAACAGCACCATCGACCACCGTGTAACGGGTGTCTTTGGAGAGTTGCGTCAGGTCAGGCGGTACTACCAGGGAGGGCGCGCGCACCGTGCTGCTGTTGCGGTAATCCACCTTGTCGGATTCCAAAGCAGAACAGCCTGCCAGTGCCAGGGCGGTTACCAGGGCGGTCAGTTGAATAATCGATTTCACAAAATTCCTCTTTTTGTTTGCACGGGACTTAGATCAGGCCGGTGGATTGCATCACCTGTTCCAGCATCTGCTGGCTGGGCTCGGTGAGCGTGGTGAGCGGCAGGCGCATGGTGCCCAGGCTCAGACCCATGCGGGCCACGGCCCACTTCACGGGGATGGGGTTGGACTCCATAAACAGCACCTTGTGCAGAGGCAAAAGCTTGAACTGAATTTCCATGGCGCGTTGGACGTCGCCGGCAATGGCCGCCATACACAGTTCGTGCATCAGGCGCGGTGCCACATTGGCGGTCACACTCACGTTGCCATGGCCACCGCACAGCATCAGCGCCACGGCGGTCGGGTCATCGCCCGAGTAAATGGCGAAGTCCTTGGGTGCTTCCTTGATCAGCCATTGGGCGCGCTCGATATTGCCAGTGGCTTCCTTGATGCCGACAATGCCGGGCACCTGGGCCAGGCGCAGGACCGTGTCATGTGCCATATCGGCAACCGAGCGGCCGGGTACGTTGTACAGAATGAGGGGCAGGTCCACCGCTTCGGCAATCGCCTTGAAGTGCTGGTACTGGCCTTCTTGCGTGGGCTTGTTGTAGTAAGGCACCACTTGCAACTGGCTGTCCGCGCCGACTTTCTTGGCAAACTGCGCCAGGTTGATAGCTTCTTTGGTGGAGTTGGCACCGCAGCCGGCCATGATGGGCACGCGGCCGGCAGACTGCTCTACCGACACGCGGATGATCTCGCAATGCTCCTCTACGCTCACGGTGGGAGACTCACCGGTCGTGCCCACCACACCAATGCAGTCGGTGCCTTCGGCAATATGCCAGTCGATCAGCCGGCGCAATGCCGGATAGTCCACCGCTCCATCTGCGAGCATGGGGGTAACCAGAGCGACGATGCTGCCCCGCAAAGGGCCTTGTGAAGAGTTCATGGCTTGCCAGTAGTTCGGTAAACGTTCATTTTAACTAGAGTGTGTGCCTCGGTATCGCCGCTGCACCGGGCACAGGTAAAGGTGCGGCAAAAGCCGCTATGCGCTGCATAAAGCGGTCCGGATCCGGCAAATAGCCATTCTCATAAGCTACCACCTGCAAATTGCCGCAGACCCGCAACAATTCTCCGGGCTGCAGGAGAAAGTCCGGCCGCGCAGGGCGGCCCACGGTTTCATTCCCGGCTGCGAATGTTTCGTATAGCAGCAGGCCACCGGGCGCCAGGCTTTGCAGCAGGACGGGCAGCAGCGGGCGCCACAGGTAGTTGGTGGCCACTACGGCACCAAAAGTGCGCGGGCCTTGCGGCGTGACAAAGGGCCAGGGACCTTTCTCAATATCCGCCTGCACCAGTTGCGCCCCGGGCACCAGGGCGCGGGCTGTGGCAATGTTCTGGTCCACGCCAAACACCGGGTGGTTGCGGGATGCAAACCACTGCAAATGGCGGCCGCTGCCGCAGGCCACATCCAGCACCGTGCAGCCAGGCGCCAGCAGGTGCGACCAGCGGGCAATCCAGGGGGAGGGTGCGCTCAGGGCGTGTGCTGCGCTGGACGCGGGTATCACCATGGACAGGCGGGCAACGGGCGTTTCAGAAACAGGCCCAGATCTGGTTGCTGAGCTGCAGCAAAAAGTCGGGCCGGGTGTACAGCACAAACACCCCGCCCAGCGCGGCCAGGGCCAGCAGAGTCAGAACGGTTTGCCGTTTGCGAAGCATGGGGTCCCGGGTGCCGGCCTGCGCCTCAGGCCGCTTGGGGCTGCGGCTGGCGCGCAATCGCCACTTCCTTGATCGGCAGGTTGATCAAGGCTGCTGCCACACCCAGCGCAATGGCGATGTACCAGACGATGTCGTAGCTGCCGGTCTTGTCATACAGGTAGCCGCCCAGCCAGACGCCCATGAACGAGCCGATCTGGTGGCTGAAAAACACAAAGCCGCTGAGCATGGAGAGGTGCGCCACGCCGAAAATCTGCGCCACCAGGGCGTTGGTCACCGGCACCGTGGACAGCCACAGCGTACCCATGACGCTCGCAAATACGTAGACCGACAGGGGCGTCAGCGGCGCCAGCAGAAAAACGCTGATGGCCACCGCACGTGCGATGTATATGAAGGCCAGGATCTTGCGTTTGGCCAGGCGCTGCCCCAGCACCCCGGCGGCATAGGTGCCAAACACGTTGAACAGCCCGATCAGCGCCAGCGCATAACTGGCCACTTGGGGCGACAGGCCCTTGTCCTTGAGGTAGCTGGGCATGTGCACGCCAATAAACACCACCTGAAAGCCGCACACAAAGTAACCGGCCATCAGCAGTTTGAAGCTGGGATATTTGAAGGCTTCGCGGATGGCGTGGACGATGGACTGGTCACGGGCGGGCGGCGCACTGCCTGCAAAGCCAGGCTCACGCAGTCCCCAGGCCAAGGGAGCCATCAACAGTGCGGCAAAGCCCAGCAGGACGAGAGCCTGCTGCCAACCGAACTGGCCGATCAGAAAACCTTCGGTGGGAACCATCAAAAACTGACCGAAGGAGCCGGCCGCAGCCGTCACCCCCATGGCCCAGGAGCGCTTGTCGGCGGGCACATTGCGCCCGATCACGCCGTAGACCACGGCATAGGTGGTACCGGATTGGGCGACTCCGATCAGCACACCGGCCGTCATGGCGAACATCAGCGAGCTATCGGAATAGGCCATACCCAGCAGACCCAGGCTGTAGGCGGTCGTGCCCATCAGGATGACGCGAAATGCGCCGTAACGGTCGGCCAGCATGCCGGCCAGTACCCCGGTGATACCCCAGGCCAGATTCTGGATGGCAATGGCGATGGCAAAGGTCTCACGGGTCCAGCCGTGGGCTTGGGTGATGGGTTGCAGCCACAAGCCAAAACCATGGCGTATGCCCATGGCCAGGGTGACGATGGCGGCGCCGCAAATCAACAGGCGGGTAATAGAGAGACGGGGATTCGATTCGGACATGGCAGCTAATGTAGCCAATCCATTGCGCGCCGGTCGTCCAACGCGGGACATCCCAGTCGGTTCTGCAGGGTTTGGCTGTTTATACGTACAGTGAAATTCGAATTCCCGGTCTACAATGCGCGCCATGTCAGCCAAACCCCCCACCTCCAATTCCGAGTATTCCGAAGGCTCCATCCGCGTTCTCAAGGGCTTGGAGCCGGTCAAGCAACGCCCGGGTATGTACACCCGCACCGACAACCCGCTGCACGTGATCCAGGAAGTGCTGGACAACGCCGCTGACGAGGCGCTGGCCGGTCACGGCAAGAAGATCAAGGTCTGCCTGCACCTGGACGGCTCGGTGTCGATTGAAGACGATGGCCGGGGCATCCCCTTCGGCATGCACCCGGAAGAAAAGGCCCCGGTAATCGAGTTGGTGTTCACCCGCCTGCATGCCGGCGGCAAATTCGACAAGGGCAAGGGCGGCGCGTACAGCTTCTCCGGCGGCCTGCACGGTGTCGGCGTGAGTGTCACCAACGCCCTGGGCAAGCGCTTGGAAGCCACCAGCTACCGCGAAGGGTCAGTGGCGCGCATTGTGTTTGCCGGCGGTGACGTGATCGAGCCCCTGGTGATCCGCAAGGCGGGTGCCATGGAAAACGGGGATGCGCTGGAAGGCCTGCGCGACCGCAAGTCCGGCACCACGGTGCGCGTCTGGCCGGACCCCAAATACTTCGAATCCTCCGTTTTGCCGCTGGGCGACCTGACCCATTTGCTGCGCAGCAAGGCCGTGCTGATGCCCGGCGTCAGTGTCACGCTGCTCAACGAGAAGACCAAGGAAACCCAGGCCTGGCTGTACAAGGGGGGCTTGAGCGACTACCTGATGCAGTCGCTCAACGGCGAGCCGGTGATTCCGCTGTTTGCCGGCGAGGGCTTTGCAGATGCCCAGAACGACCAGTTTGCCGACGGCGAAGGCGCCAGCTGGTGCGTGGCCTTTACCGAAGACGGCCAGCCGGTGCGTGAAAGCTATGTGAATTTGATACCTACCAGCGCCGGCGGCACGCACGAAAGCGGGCTGCGCGACGGCCTGTTCACGGCGGTGAAGAGCTTTATCGAGTTCCACAGCCTGTTGCCCAAGGGCGTCAAGCTCATGCCCGAAGACGTGTTCGCCCGCGCCAGCTATGTGCTGTCGGCCAAGGTGCTGGACCCGCAATTCCAGGGCCAGATCAAGGAGCGCCTGAACTCGCGCGACGCCGTGCGTCTGGTCTCCGGCTTTGTGCGACCCGCGTTGGAACTGTGGCTGAACCAGCATGTGGAATACGGCAAGAAGCTGGCCGAGCTGGCCATCAAGGCCGCGCAAACGCGCCAACGCGCCGGCCAGAAGGTGGAAAAGCGCAAAAGCTCCGGTGTGGCGGTGCTGCCCGGCAAGCTGACCGATTGCGAGAGCAAAGACATCTTGTACAACGAGGTGTTTCTGGTGGAGGGTGACTCGGCGGGGGGGAGCGCCAAGATGGGCCGCAACAAGGAAAACCAGGCCGTGCTGCCCTTGCGCGGCAAGGTGCTCAACACTTGGGAAGTGGACCGCGACAGGCTGTTTGCCAACACCGAAATCCACGATATATCCGTGGCCATCGGCGTCGACCCGCACGGCCCCAACGACACGCCGGACATGACCGGCCTGCGTTACGGCAAGGTCTGCATCCTGTCGGACGCCGACGTGGACGGCTCGCACATCCAGGTGCTGCTGCTCACGCTGTTCTTCCGCCATTTTCCCAAGCTGATCGAGACCGGCCATGTGTTTGTGGCCCGGCCACCGTTGTTCCGCGTGGACGCGCCGGCCCGCGGCAAGAAGCCCGCCAGCAAGGCCTATGCGCTGGACGATGGCGAGCTCACTGCCATTCTGGACAAGTTGCGCAAGGAAGGCGTGCGTGAAGGCGCCTGGACCATCAGCCGCTTCAAGGGTCTGGGCGAGATGAATGCCGAGCAGCTGTGGGACACCACGCTCAACCCCGATACCCGTCGGCTGCTGCCGGTGGCTTTGGGAGCCATCGACTTCAGCGCGACCGAAGCGCTGATCACCAAGCTGATGGGCAAGGGCGAGGCGGCAGCCCGGCGTGAGCTGATGGAATTGCATGGGGATTCTGTGGAGGTGGATGTATGAGCTTTGCACGACGACGTGGCCTGGCACACAGGGGGGCATTGCTGGTGTTTCTGGTGATGCTGGCGATGCCCTTTTTTGCCATGGCGCAAGACAGTCCGGAAGGGGTTGTAGCGAACGTTCCAGCCCCGGTGATGCAAGCCACGTACAACATTCCGGAGTCGGCGAGCTCTGCCGTGCCCTGGTACCAGCACATCGAGGACGCAGCCAAAGCCTATGGCGTGGACGCGCACTTGCTGCAGGCGGTGGTGAAGGTGGAATCCAACTTCGACCCCAATGCAGTCTCCCGTTCCGGCGCTATCGGGCTGATGCAAATCATGCCGGCCACTGCGGCCGGTTTCATCGGTCTGCGTGGAACACGGCAGTCGCTGAATCAGCAGTTGATGGATCCGGCCATCAACGTGCATGCGGGCGCTCTCTATCTGCGTTCCTTGCTGGATACCTTTTCCCACCGTGTTGACCTCGCCCTGGCGGCCTACAACGCAGGCAGCGGCAACGTGCGCAAGGCGGGTAACCGCGTGCCGCCTAACGGCGAAACGCCCCAGTTTGTGAAAAAAGTGACCGCGCTGTACGCCAGCATCAAAGCCGCAGCCCTCGCGGAACAAACGGCACCGGCCGCCGCTGAGACCTCCGGATTCAGCACGGCACAGCCCGTGTTTGTGCCGCAGTGATGTGCACCCCATTTGATTCCAACGCATGACCGAAGACCTTTTGACCCCCTTGAACCCGCCCGCTGACGGCGACGATGGCCTGAACCTGGCCACCTACGCCCAGCGCGCCTACCTCGAATACGCGCTCTCCGTCGTCAAGGGCCGCGCCCTGCCGGACGCCTGCGACGGCCAGAAGCCGGTGCAGCGGCGCATTTTGTATTCCATGTCGCGCATGGGGCTGGGCTTTGGCGGCGCCAATGGCAACACCGGTGCCAAGCCGGTCAAGTGCGCCCGCGTCGTCGGCGATGTGCTGGGCCGCTTCCACCCGCACGGCGACCAGGCCGCGTATGAGGCCCTGGTGCGCATGGCGCAGGACTTTTCGCAGCGCTATCCGCTGATCGACGGCCAGGGCAATTTCGGCTCGCGCGACGGCGACGGTGCCGCCGCGATGCGCTACACCGAGGCGCGTCTGGCCAAGATCACCTCGTTGTTGCTGGACGAAATCGACCAGGGCACGGTGGACTTCCAGCCCAATTACGACGGCTCTACCGAAGAGCCTTGCCAGCTGCCCGCGCGGCTTCCGTTCTCGCTGCTCAACGGCGCCAGCGGCATTGCCGTGGGGCTGGCTACCGAAATCCCCAGCCACAACCTGCGCGAGGTGGCCGACGCCTGCATCGCACTGATCAAGACGCCGCAGTTGTCTGAGGCCGAGCTGTTCGCCATCATTCCGGGCCCGGACTTTCCCGGCGGCGGCCAGATTATCAGCCCGGCCGGCGACATTGCCGACGCCTACCGCAGCGGTCGCGGCTCGCTCAAATGCCGGGCCCGCTGGAAGATCGAAGACCTGGCGCGCGGCCAGTGGCAGCTCGTCGTCACCGAGCTGCCGCCGGGTGTGAGCACCCAGCGCGTGTTGGAAGAAATTGAAGAGCTGACCAACCCCAAGGTCAAAACCGGCAAAAAGGCCTTGTCGCAAGACCAGAACCAGCTGAAAGCCAGCATCCTGTCGGTGCTGGACGTGGTGCGCGACGAGTCCGGCAAGGAAAACGCCGTGCGCCTGGTGTTCGAGCCCAAGACCAGTCGCATCGAACAGCAAGAGCTGATCACGGCCCTGCTGGCGCACACCAGCCTGGAATCTTCCTCGCCCATCAACCTGACCATGGTGGGCTTGGACGGCCGGCCCACGCAGAAGTCTCTGCGCCAGATGCTCAACGAGTGGATCAGTTTCCGCCAGACCACCATCGAGCGCAGAAGCCGCCACCGCCTGAATAAGGTGCTGGACCGCATCCACATCCTCGAAGGACGGCAGACGGTTCTGCTGAACATCGATGAGGTGATTGCCATCATCCGCCAGAGCGACGAGCCCAAGGCGGCGCTGATTGCGCGCTTCAACTTGAGCGACCGGCAGGCTGAAGACATTCTCGAAATCCGCCTGCGCCAACTGGCGCGCCTGGAGGCCATCAAGATCGAGCAGGAGCTCTCTGAATTGCGCATCGAGCAGGGCAAGCTGGAAGAAATCATCAACAACCCCGCAGCCCTGCGCCGCTTGATGATCAAGGAAATTGAGGCCGACGCCAAGACCTTTGCCGACGACCGCCGCACCCTGATACAGACCGAGAAAAAGGCCGTGGCCGAAGTCAAGGTGGTGGACGAGGCGCTGACCGTGGTGGTCAGTCAGAAGGGCTGGGTGCGCACGCGCTTGGGCCACGGCATTGATCCCGGCACCTTTGCCTTCAAGGCCGGCGACGGCCTGTACGACACCTTTGAGTGCCGCAGCGTCGACACGCTGCTGGTGTTCGGGTCGAATGGCCGCGTCTATTCGGTGGCGGTGTCGCTGCTGCCGGGTGGACGGGGTGATGGGCAGCCGGTGACCACTCTGCTCGAACTGGAGAGTGGCACCCAACTCCTGTATTACTTCGCCGGCCCGGCGGCTGCCACGTTGCTGCTCAGCAGCACGGGTGGCTACGGCTTCACGGCCACGGTGGCGAATCTGATTTCACGCCAGAAGGCGGGCAAGTCCTTTGTCACCTGTAACGCAGGAGAAACCCTGTGCAAGCCCTCGCTGGTGAGTGGCGCGCAGGGCAGGGTGCTGACCCCCGGGACGGCGGCGCCGCTGGTGGCCCCGGCCACCCATGTGGCCTGTGCCTCCACCGGCGGGCGCATCCTGACCTTCGAGATCAGCGAGCTCAAATCCATGGCCACCGGCGGGCGCGGCCTGATGCTGCTGGACCTGGAAGACAAGGACACGCTGGCCGGTGCGGCTGCCTACACGCGCAGCATCCGCATTGACGGCATAGGCCGCGGCGGCAAGGAGCGCGACGAGACGCTGGAAATCCGCAGCCTCAACAACGCCCGCGCCGCGCGCGGTCGCAAGGGCAAGGCGGCGGACCTGGGCTTCAAGCCCACGGGCATCACCCGCGTCGAGTAAGTTGCTTGGCAACGTGCCTTGATGCCGCGCAAATGCGGCGTCAGTTACGCAAAAGTTCGCCGTATCACAATGAACCATGGATAAAAATATGGTGATCTCGGGTGGCGGTATCGGCGGCTTGGCAACTGCCCTGGCCTGTGCGCGTGCGGGGCGGAAGGTGAGTCTGCTGGAACAGTCCCTGGTCTTTGGCGAGGTGGGTGCCGGTATTCAGCTGGGCCCCAATGTGGTGAAGGTACTCGAAGGCCTGGGCGTGGGAGACGCCTTGTGCCGTGTGGCCGCATTCCCCGCGCAACTGGAAGTGCGCAACGCCACCACCACCGAGCGCCTGGGCGTGCTGCCCCTGGGGAGAACCGCCGTGCAGCGCTATGGCGCGGCCTATGCAACCATTGCGCGCGCCGACCTGCACATGCTGTTGCTTGAGGCGGTGCGTGCCCATGGTGGCGCAGACCTGCACCTGGATTCGCGTGTCATCGGTATCACCCAGAATGCGCACGGTGTGCGTGTGGAAACCGTGCAGGACCAGGTCTTTGAAACGCCGCTGCTGGTCGGTGCGGACGGCTTGTGGAGCCAGGTGCGCAAGCACGTGGTGGAAAACGATGTGGCACCGCGCGCGACCGGGCACCTGGCCTTCCGGGCCATGTTGCCGCAAAGCGCATTGCCGGTCTCCCTGCGCACGCAGGTGGTTACGGCCTGGATGGGACCTGATTTTCATGCGGTGCACTACCCGGTGCGCTCTGGCGAATGGCTGAACGTGGTGTGCATCGTGAACGGCAAGGTGTCGGGCGACCCCGAGTCCTGGGACCACAGCGCCAATGCCCAGGAACTGCGCAGCCGCATGGCAAAGGCCCGTGGCCGGTTGCGGGACTTGATTTACGCCGTCGACCAATGGCGCTTGTGGCCTTTGTTGGATCGGCCGCCCATGGCGGGCCCGGCCGAACATGCCAAAGGCCGCATTGCCTTGCTGGGCGATGCGGCCCACCCCATGCGCCCCTATCTGGCGCAGGGCGCCGGCATGGCCATCGAAGACGCCGCCGCGCTGGCGAACTGCCTCAGCGAGTCCCCGGACCAGGTTGCGCAGGCCTTGTCGCGCTACGCCGACCTGCGCTGGCAGCGCAACGCCCGCGTACAGGCGCGCGCCATCCGCAACGGTGAGATCTACCACTTGAAGGGCTTGCAGCAGGTGGGGCGTGACATCGCTCTCAAACTGCTGGGCTCCCGGTTGATGGACGTGCCCTGGCTGTACAAAGGCCCTTAAAGCGCCGGGGGGGTAGAGTCCTGGCGCTAAACTTCAAAGACTCACAGCCAGCCGCCAGCATAACGAGATGCCTCACCAGTACACACCATGAAACCATTGCAAGCCCACCCCGATTTCTGCATCACAGCCTGTCGCCTCACGCGCATGGCTGCTGCGCTCGGCATAGCAGGTGCATTGGCTGCCTGCGCCGGCACGGGTGAATTTTCCGCACGCAACGCGCAGCTGAACCAGATCCGCAACGTGGTGGTGATTTACGCAGAGAACCACAGCTTCGACAATATCTACGGCCTGTTCCCCCGTGCCAACGGCATCGCCCAAGCCACGCCGGAACAAAAGCTGCAGCTGGACCACGACGGCAAGCCCTTGAAAAAGCTGCTTACTTTCGGCGCGGATGGCAAGCCCGATGCCGGCTTTCCCGTGATGCCCAATGCACCTTTTCGCATTGATGCGCCGCCGGTGAGCCGCGCGCCCACGCAAATCGTGCCCAGCCCTACGCACCTGTTCTACAACAACCAGGAGCAGATCAATGGCGGCAAGAACAACCGTTTTGCCGCCATGTCGGCCGTGGGCGGGTGGGTCATGGGGCATTACGACGGCAGCCAGTTCCGCCTGTGGCAATGGGCCAAAGACTACACGCTGGCTGACAACTTTTACATGGGCGCGTTTGGTGGCTCTTACCTGAACCACCAGTACCTGGTGTGCGCCTGTGCCCCGCGCTTTGACAGCGCACCGGACTTCATGCGGGCGCAACTGGATTCGGATGGAAAGTTGCAAAAGCGTACGGGTTCGCCCTCGGCCAACGAGGCAGCCGTGCAACTGGTCAACGCCGGCCAGGTCACGCCCGATGGCTACTCCATCAACACCACCCAACCCCCGTACCAGCCCAGCGGCATACCGCCTGCAGCCCAGGGTGCGCGTGAACTGGCCAATCCCGCAGGCCTTGCCCGCAACGGCGGCAATCCGGACCTGCCACTGCCGCCGCAGACCAACAAGACCATTGGCGACACCTTGTCAGCCAAGGGAGTGGACTGGGCCTGGTACGCCGGCGGCTACCAGCGCGCATTGCGTGACGGAATGCAGGACCCTGCCACGCCCCGCAAGGTGATTTACACCAAAGGCGCGGACTGGCCTAACTTCCAGCCGCATCACCAGCCCTTCAACTATTTCGCGAATTACGCCCCCGGTACGGCTGCGCGTGCGCAGCACCTGCGTGATGGCGAGGACTTCGCAATGGCCATTGATGCCGGCCGCTTACCGCCGGTATCCTTCTACAAGCCCGCAGGGGTCCACACCCAGCACCCCAGCTACACCGACATGGTGACCGGCGACCGGCATATTGCCGACTTGCTGGACAAACTCAAGGCCAGCCCGCAGTGGAAGAGCATGCTGGTCATCGTTACCTACGACGAGAACGGCGGTTACTGGGACCACGCCACGCCGCCCACCGGCGCCGGCTGGGCTGACCGCTGGGGACCGGGCACCCGCATTCCGGCACTGTTGATAGGCCCGTCGGTAAAAAAGGGGTTTGTGGACTCCACGTCCTATGACACCGGCTCCATCCTCAAGTTGCTGACCCGCCGCTTTGGACTGGAAGCCCTGTCGGGCGTGCGCGAAAAGGTCGGGGACTTGACCAGCGCCCTGGAGTGAGCGGCCCCTTAGCCGCACAGGGATACGGAGTGCGCCTGTCCGTGGGCCACTCACCGGCTGGCTGCATGCTGCACTGGCTGAAATGGGGCGAGATCCGCCGTTTACTTTACCGAGGATAGAAAAAGATGGAATGGCTCAATACGTCCTTTCTGGCAGCCCTGCTGGAAATCATGCTGGTCAATATCGTGCTTTCGGGAGACAACGCGGTGGTCATTGCCATGGCTGCGCGCAACCTGCCACCGCAGCACCAAAAGCAGGCCATTCTCTGGGGCAGCGGCGGAGCCATTGTGCTGCGCGTCGGCCTGACCATTGTTGCGGTGCAACTGCTCAAGATTCCCTTTCTGCAGTTCCTGGGCGGTTTGTTGCTGGTGTGGATTGCCGTTCAGTTGCTGGTTGAGCAGGAGGAGCAGGAGGGCGCACACCACGCCCATGGCGATTTGATGGGCGCGGTCAAAACCATTTTGATTGCCGATGTGGTGATGAGCCTGGACAACACCTTGGCCATTGCCGGCGTGGCCAAGGGCAACTGGACCCTGCTGATCGTCGGGCTGGCCCTGTCGATTCCCCTCATCGTCGCAGGTAGCGCCCTCATCATGAAAATAATGGACCGTTTTCCCGTGGTGGTTTATGTCGGGGCGGCATTGATCGCCTGGACTGCCGGCGAGATGATGGATTCTGACCAGGCGGTTCAGCCCTTTTTGCCGGAGGTCTTTCACGGCACGCTGTATTTGCCGCTGCTGCTCACGCTGCTGGTCATCGGTTACGGCTGGTGGAGCAATGCCAGCAAAGGCCGCGCGGCGCGGGAAGTGCTGGAGGCCGACAAGCAGGCGGTTCAAAGGCTGGAAGACCGGATCGATTGATCGCCATGGCATGCAGCTTGAGCGGGTGTGGCGGTCATTCGGACGTACCATTGTTCGCATGACAAGCAAACCCTTCCAGCTTCCTGAAGCCGCAGTGGCCGCTTACCAGCGGGATGGCGCTGTCGTGCTGCGTGCAGTGCTCCAGCCCGCGCAGGTCGCGTTGCTGGCGCGCGGCGTTGAGCACAACCTGGCGCACTTGAGTCCGCTAGCCCAAGTGGCTAGCCAGGGCGACGACCCCGGCAAGTTTGTGGAAGACTTTTGCACGTGGCAAAGCAACCCGGCGTACGAAGCCATCCTGCGCGACTCTGCCTTGCCCCAAGTGGCCAAGGCCCTGATGCAAAGCGACAGGGTGCGCATTTACCACGACCATTTGCTGGTGAAGGAGCCGGGCACTCGCCAGTCCACGCCCTGGCACCAGGACCAGCCCTACTACAACGTCAGTGGCCATCAGAACGTGAGTTTCTGGATTCCGGTGGATCCGGTGAGCGCGGAAAGCACCTTGCGCTTTGTGGCCGGTTCGCACGCCGGCACGTGGTACATGCCGCGTACCTTTCGCGACAACCAGGCCCGGTGGTTTCCGGATGGCTCGCTGGCCGAGTTGCCCGCCATTGACGCGCACCCGGACCAATTCCGGCAGTTGGCCTGGGCCTTGCAGCCAGGCGACGTCGTGGCTTTTCATATGCTCACGCTGCATGCCAGTGGTGGTGTCAGCCCCGGCACGCGCCGCCGTGTGTTCTCAGCGCGCTACCTGGGTGACGACGCGCGCCATGCGGTACGCCCCTGGCGCACTTCGCCACCCTTTACGGGGCTGAGTGCGCGGATGGCCGACGGCGCTGTGATGGACGACGTACTGTTCCCTGTGGTGGCGTAAGGCATCTTTATCTAACACAAGTCAAAAAACGATCTGCATCCTTTTTGAGCACCGCCTGCCAGCCCAATAGGCATGCGGGTTTGGTACACCTGTCCCACAGTTATCAACAGATCAGTTCACATTAACTGGGGATGGATTTTGTAGAAAATCCCACGATGCGGTAATCCTTGCGGCAAAGGGGTGCAAGACCGCAATCCGCATGTGCGCCAACCGCCATTCGGATGGCCAGTTCCTGCTTTCAGGTTACCGCCTGCTGCCGGTTGAACTGCGGCTGCTGCCACTCGCCGCTTTCCAGCACCTGGCGGACATGCTCCACCGCGTTCCACACCTCTTCAAAGCCGATGTAGAGCGGAGTAAAGCCAAAGCGCAGGATGTCCTTGTAAGCCGCACCATCACCGGCGCGAAAGTCGCCGATCACGCCGCGCGCGATGAGTGCCTGCACGATGGCAAAAGCGCCCTGACCATGTTCGCGCGTGAGGCAAACCTGCGAGCCGCGTTGCGCGTGTTCACGCGGTGTGGCCAAGCCCAGGCCATAGCCTGCGCACCGCTGCTCCACCAATGCGATGAAGAGATCCGTGAGGGCCAGTGACTTGGTTCTTAGCGCCGCCATGCCCCCCAGCGCCCCGGCCGCCTGGAAGCTATCCAGCCCGCATTCCAGCAGCGCCAGGCTGACCATGGGCTGGGTGCCGCAGAGGTAGCGGTTGATACCCGGGGCGGGCTGGTAATCCGGCGTGAAGGCGAAGGGCGCTGCATGGCCCCACCAGCCCGAGAGCGGTTGCCAGAAGCGATCGGCGTGCTTGGGGTTCACCCACAGAAAGGCCGGGGCACCGGGGCCGCCATTGAGGTATTTGTAGCCGCAGCCCACCGCAAAGTCGGCGTCCGCGCCCGACAGATCCACCGGCACCGCGCCCGCACTGTGTGCCAGATCCCACACCACCAAAGCGCCGGCAGCCTGGGCGGCTGCGGTGACGGCGGCCATATCGTGCATGGCGCCGGTGCGGTAGTTCACATGGGTCAGCATCAGCACCGCCAGATCGCCGTTCAGCGCGGCGGCAAGCTCTTCGGGCTCTGCCAGCTTGAGCATGAATCCCTGCGCCTTGCACAGGCCCTCGGCGATGTACAGGTCGGTGGGGAAGTTGCTGCGCTCACTCAGGATTACGCGGCGCTGTGGCGTATCCTGCTTGGCAATCGAGAGGGCAGCAGACAAGACCTTGTAAAGGTTGATGGACGTGGTGTCCGTGGCCACCACCTGGTCGGGGCCCGCACCAATCAGCGGTGCAATCCGGTTGCCCAGACGCTGCGGCAAATGGAACCAGCCGGCCGTGTTCCAGGACTTGATGAGGTCGCGCCCCCATTCGTTGGTGACCACCTCGGCCGCACGCGCTGCGGCCGATTTGGGCATGGCACCCAGCGAATTACCGTCCAGGTAAATCACGCCGGGCGGCAGGGAAAACAGGTCGCGCAACGTGCGCAGCGGGTCTGCGGCATCGCGCTGCCGGCAGTCTTGGAGTGTGATCATGGCGTGTCTCTATCGAATGTTGGCATAGCGATGTGCAAGGGCGGCAATCCGTGCCGCCGACGCGCCATGGCGCAGGCGTCACTGCCTTCTTCAAACTCGCGGCAGGGCGAGGGGCGCCACTCGTAAATGCCGCAACCGATTTGTTCACCCAGCTTGCCGCTCAGCGCCGCACAGCGGGGAGGGGAGTGGTCGGTGCCGCGCATGCGGGCAAGGCTGGCGTTGACGTCCACCGCCAAGCCGCCAGGCACGCGCCCGCCGTTGTCATCCAGTTCATGCACTGAAAAATCGACACGGAAGCTGGCGCAGCAGGCGCCGCAAGTGGTGCAGGCGCTCATGGCAATGGCCTATTGCTTGCCCAGCAGCAGGTACTCCATCAGTGCTTTTTGCACATGCATCCGGTTCTCCGCCTCGTCCCAGACCACGCTTTGCGGGCCGTCTATCACTTCGGCTTCGACTTCCTCGCCCCGGTGGGCCGGCAGGCAGTGCATGAAGATGGCTTTGGGGGCGGCGACTGCCATCATCTTGCGGTCCACGCACCAGGCGGCAAAGGCCTTGCGGCGCACTTCGTTTTCGGTTTCAAAACCCATGCTGGTCCAGACGTCGGTGGTGACCAGGTCGGCACCGGCGCAGGCTTCCATTGGGTCGGCATAGGTCTTGTAGCTGCCCGCCCCCATAGAGGCGGGCGCTGCGGCAGTGATTTCGTTGACCTCGTAGCCGCTGGGTGTGCTCACCCGCAGGTGAAAGCCCAGGAGCGCGGCGGCCTGCAGCCAGGTGTTGGCCATGTTGTTGCCGTCACCGACCCAGGCCACGGTCTTGCCCGCTATGGGGCCGCGGTGCTCGATGTAAGTGAAGATATCGGCCAGGATCTGGCAGGGGTGGAACTCATTGGTCAAGCCGTTGATCACCGGCACGCGGGAATGGGCGGCAAAGCGTTCCAGCTTGCTTTGCTCATAGGTGCGGATCATCACGATGTCGGTCATGCGGCTGATGACCTTGGCGCTGTCCTCAATCGGCTCGGAGCGGCCGAGCTGGCTGTCGCCGGTGGTCAGGTGCACCACGCTGCCGCCGAGCTGGTACATGCCGGCCTCAAAGCTGACGCGGGTGCGGGTGGAGGCCTTCTCGAAAATCATGGCCAGGGTGCGGTCCACCAGCGGCTGGTGGCGCTGGAAGGTCTTGAACTTCTGCTTGATGAAAGCGGCGCGCTCCAGCAGGTAGCCATATTCTTCGGTGCTAAAGTCGGTGAACTGCAGGTAATGGCGCACGGGCGGCGCGCCCTTGGGCAGGGTGCTGGGGACGGCGGGTTTGAAAAAGCTCATGGCGCTTCCTTCAGCAAGGCAGTGATCAGGGGGCAGAGGATGGCGGCAATTTCTTCCGCCTCGGCCACGCTCAGAATCAGCGAGGGCACCAGGCGCACCACGCTGTCGGCGGTGACGCTGATCAGCAGGCCCTTATCCAGAGCCTGCTGAACGAGGGCGCCGCAGGGCTTGGCCAAGTCAATGCCCAGCATCAGCCCCATGCCACGGATTTCTTTCACCGCGCCGCTGGCCAACTCAGAGGCCAGGCCCTGCTCAAGAGTGGCCTTCAGGTGGGCACCGACACGTGCGGCGTTGTCCAGCAGGCCTTCTGCTTCCATGATGCGTATGGTTTCCACCCCGGCGCGCATGGCCAGGGGGTTGCCGCCAAAGGTGCTGCCATGGTTGCCCGGCTGGAAAATGGTCGCAGCCTTGGGGCCGACCACCACGGCACCGACAGGCACGCCGGAGCCCAGGCCCTTGGCCAGGGGCATGACGTCGGGTTGGATACCGGCCCACTGGTGGGCAAACCATTTGCCGGTGCGGCCCATGCCGCATTGCACCTCGTCAACCATCAGCAGCCAGTCGCGTTCATCGCACAGGGCACGCACATCGCGCAGGTAGTCCATGTGCATGGGGTTGACGCCTCCTTCACCCTGGATGGCTTCAAAGAACACCGCCACCACATTCGGGTTGTGGGCGGTGGCCGCCTTCAACCCGTCGATGCTGTTGATGGGCACACGGATAAAGCCTTCCACCAGCGGGCCGAAACCGGCCTGCACCTTGGGGTTGCCGGTGGCGCTGAGTGTTGCGATGGAGCGGCCATGGAAGGCCTTTTCGTACACCACGATCTCCGGGCGCTCAATGCCCTTGTCGTGGCCGAACTTGCGTGCCAGTTTGAGTGCTGCCTCATTGGCCTCCAGCCCGGTAGAGCAGAAGAACACATTGGTCATGCCGGAGCGCTCCACCAGCATGGCAGCCAGCTCTTCCTGCAGCGGGATATGGTAGTAGTTGGAGGTGTGGATCAGCTTGGTGACCTGGTCCTGCAAGGCTGCCACCAACTGTGGGTGGTTGTGGCCCACGGTGTTGACGGCAATGCCACCTAGCGCGTCCAGATAATCGCGTCCGTTGGTGTCCCAGACGCGGCAACCCTGGCCGTGCGACAGGGCAACGGGCAGGCGGCCGTAGGTGTTCATCACGTGCGGTGAACTGGGCGCGACAAAAGACTTTTCGCTGGACATGCATGCACTCCGGGTGGGTAGAAAAAACTGCGGCCCAACGCAGGTTGGGCCGTTGAGCTGTGATTTTAGGCGCATCTTCAGGGCGCTTTCATGACACTGCGTTGCACCCTGCTGGTGCCTTTCGTTTTGCTGGCAGGTGCTATGGGACCGGCTGTCAACTTCAAGACAGGGGAAGGGGTAGAATTCTTGTGCAGTGCAACACAGCCTGGCTTTCTGGCACGGGAGTTGCGCTTCTTTTATCAATATGGATTCCTCCTCCGCCAAAAAACTCTACATCCTGGGTGTGACTACACAGGGCAAGACCTTCAGACCCAGTGATTGGGCCGAGCGTCTGGCCGGTGTGATGAGTCAATTCCGCCCGGGTGGTTCGCGCCCCGGCAGCCACATCGCCTATTCGCCCTGGTGCGTTCCCACATCCATCGGCAATCTGAAGTGCGTCATCGTGCACCACGCCCTGCGTGACCACAACGTCATGGCGTGGGACTTTTGCGTCCATTTCGCGCAGGACAACGACCTGCAGGTCAGCGACACCCGGCCGCATGCGCCGGAAAAGCCGGCGGCCAATTAGGCTAGACTTTTGTTCTGCGGCAAAGGGTGGCCAGCGGTAAGCACCGCTTCCTGACCGTTAGATTCTTCGTTACCGACTCCAATAAATATCGCGCCGTCTGCCGGCAGGCGGTTTCTGTTTTTAGACAGTATTCCATTGGAGGCCGGCATGAACCGTCCAAAAGTTAATCGCGTAGTCCTTGGCAAATTGCTCATTGCGGCCGTGGTTTTAGTTGCGCTTATCGCACCGCTAGCAAAAGCGCTGGCGCCAGGTATTGCGTGGGGCTATCTTGTTTTCTACAGCCTTGCGGGTCTGGCTGGCCTGTTTGCCTTGTTGGTTTTGGCCTCGGTTTGTTCACTTCAGTTTTGGCAATTCATCTTGCGCAAGGGGGGTACTGATACGCAGTGGTTTTGGTTTTCGGGAGAGCCGCGCGGCCTGGCGGCTTTGCGTAAAGGGCCGCGTGTTGACGAACACGCCCGGCTCGATGGCCAATGACCTTAAATTTCTCTGGACAAGGACCCGTTTCAAAATCCGCCACCGTTCGAAAAGTTGGTGGATGATCTGGCTGGGGCCTACTCGCGCCGCATCAATATTCAGCACCGCTTCGTGTACGAAGTCTTTGCTGCAGAGAAAATGGTTCGCGTGCTGCGCATGTGGACCCATTACGAATAAGCATCAAATGTTTCGCCCACAAAAAAGCCGTCCTAAGACGGCTTTCCTGCTTTTGCTTTACTGACAGCGCACCCGTTACAAACGGCGGACCCCGAGAGGTCCGTGCGAATGCCTAACGGAGTTAGGCGGCGAGGGCCAAGGCTTTCACCTTGGTGGCCAGACGGCTCTTGTCGCGAGCGGCCTTGTTCTTGTGGAAGATGCCCTTGTCGGCCACGGTGTCAACCACGGCTTGCATCTTGGCAAACAGTTCAGCGGCTTTGGTCTTGTCGCCGGCAATCACTGCTTTTTCCACGTTCTTCACCGCAGTGCGGTACTTGGAACGCAACGAGGTGTTCGCTGCGTTGATTTTGACGTCCTGACGGACGCGCTTACGGCCCGACGCGAGGCGCGGGTTCTTTTTCTTGGGTTTTCCAGATGCCATTGTGTGTGTTCCTTGTGTCTGCGGATGTTGTCAGCAAAGCCGTCTATTGTAGCAGGCACGGCGATCGCTGGGCTAAACCGGTTCACGGTGCCTGCGGAAGGTCAGACCCATCGGGCTACACTGCGGCCTGTGAGCCTCCTCAAATCCGCCTCTACCGTCTCCCTGCTAACGCTGCTGTCCCGTATCACGGGGCTGGTGCGCGAGTTGCTCGTCGCGTCCACCTTTGGCGCCAGCGCCATGACCGACGCTTTCAATGTGGCGTTCCGCATTCCCAATCTGTTCAGGCGCCTGTTTGCCGAGGGCGCCTTCAGCCAGGCCTTTGTGCCGGTGCTGGCAGCCAGCAAGGCGCAGCATGGCGATGAAGCCACGCACCGGCTGATAGACCATGTGGCCACGCTGCTGGCCTGGGTGCTGCTGCTCACCTGCGTGCTGGGCGTGGTTGCCGCGCCTCTGCTGGTGTGGGTGATGGCCAGCGGTCTGAAACAAAACCCGCAGGGCTATGAGGTGGCGGTATTCATGACGCGCTTCATGTTCCCCTACATCGGCTTTATGTCGCTGGTCGCGCTGTCCTCCGGCGTGCTCAACACCTGGAAGCGTTTTGCCGTGTCAGCGGCCACGCCCGTCTTGCTGAATATCTGCATGATTTCTGCGGCCTGGTTGCTCGCGCCCTGGTTCAAGACCCGGGGCATTGAGCCGATTTACGCCATGGGTGTCGGTGTGATGGTGGGCGGCATGCTGCAACTCGGGGTGCAGATACCGGTCCTCCGGCGCTTGGGCCTGATGCCGCATATTGCCCTGAGCCGCAGCGGTATCCGTGCGGCCATTGCCGACCCCGGCACCAGGCGCATTGGCAAACTGATGATGCCGGCCTTGCTGGGCGTGAGCGTGGCGCAGATTTCGCTGCTGATCAATACACAAATCGCCTCCCATCTGCCTACCGGCAGTGTCAGCTGGCTGACCTATGCCGACCGGCTGATGGAATTCCCTACTGCCATGCTGGGCGTGGCCCTGGGCGTGGTGCTGATGCCGCAGTTAGCCGCAGCCAGGGCAGCAGGCGACGCGGCCAAGTACTCTGCCTTTCTGGACTGGGGGCTGCGCATTGTGGTGCTGCTGTCCGTGCCCTCGGCCATAGGACTGCTGCTGTACGCCAAGCCCATCGTGGCCGTGCTTTACCACAACGGGGCTTTTACGGCCAACGATGTGCGGCAGACCACAACCGCCCTGATGGGCTATGCCGCCGGTCTGGTCGGGCTGGTGGCCATCAAGGTGCTGGCGCCGGGCTATTACGCCAACCAGGACATCAAGACGCCGGTACGTATTGCGGTGGCCATTCTGGTGCTCACGCAATTGATGAACCTGGTGCTGGTGCCGATTTTTCAGGTGGCTGGCTTGTCCCTGTCGATTGGCCTGGCCGCGATGCTGAATGCGGCCCTGTTGCTGACGGGCTTGATCCGCCGCGGGACCTTCAAGCCGGAGCCGGGCTGGGGCTACTTTCTGCTGCAAGTGGCGGCTGGCAGTGCGCTGCTGGTGGTCTATTTGCTGTGGGCCGAACAACATTTCGACTGGATTGCGCTGCGCAGCGAGAGCCTTAAACGCATGGGCCTGTTGGCTGCCACCTTGGCTGCTGCTGCAGTGGTCTACCTGGGATCGGTCTGGGCTGCGGGCCTGAACCCCCGGCAATTTTTGCGCCGTTAAGCGCACGAGATGGAAGAGCGAGCATGGCGATGAACCTGTCGTACGATGTGCCCACACCGCTGGATTACTTTGCCTCTCTGGTGCAGAGCGATGGCAACTTTGCCCTGTTTGAGGCGGCTGTCAGTCTGGCCCAGGACGAATATCCCGAACTGGGTGTGCAAGCCGTGCTGGACGAGGTGGATGGCTTGCTGGAGCGCATACGCCGGCGTCTGCCAGCGGATGCCGGACAACTTCAAAAGCTGCGCATTCTGAACCAGTTTTTTTTCAACGATTTGAAGTTCGGCGGCAACCCCAACAACTTTTACGACCCTGACAACAGCTTTATTCACGCCCTGTTGCGTACGCGCCGGGGCATTCCGATTTCGCTGGCGCTGCTGTGGATGGAGTTGGCCCAAGGCCTGGGCCTTTCGGTGCGCGGAGTCGGCTTTCCCGGCCACTTCATGGTCAAGGTGAATTTGCCCATGGGGCAGGCGGTGATTGATCCCCTGACCGGGCAATCGCTGAGCCGCGAACAGTTGTCAGAACGCCTGGAGCCCTATCGCCGCCCCAACTCCCTGATGGAGGATATGGAAACGCCCCTGGGCCTGTACCTGCAAAGCGCACCGCCGCGCGACATCATCGCGCGCATGTTGCACAACCTCAAGGAAATCTACCGCACGCAGGAAGACTGGCCGCGCATGCTGGCGGTGCAGGAGCGCCTGATTGTGCTGCTGCCCGAGTCATGGCCAGAGTACCGCGACCGCGGCCTGGCCCACGCCGAACTTGGCAACACGGGCCAGGCATTGGCTGACTTGGAATGCTACCTGGTGCACACCAAAGAGCGGGTGGATGGGAAGGCCATTGCCGGCCGGGTGGACGAGTTGCGACGCGAGAGCGAATAGGTTCCGCTTCGGGCATGCACCGCAAAAAGGCGCCGGTTGGCGCCTTTTTCACAGCCGCGCTTGGTGTTTCAGGCCACGACGACGGATGCCGTATCGCCCTTGGCCGCGATGCTGCCAATGGTGTAGACCGTTTCGCCCGCTGCGCGAAGGGTAGCGGCGCAGGCTGGCGCTTCTGACGCGGCAACCACCACCACCATGCCGATGCCGTTGTTGAAGGTGCGGTTCATCTCAATGTCGTCAATGCCGGCAGTGCTTTGCAGCCAGGCAAAGAGTTCGGTCTGCGGCCAGCTGCCCTTGACCAGATGCGCAGCGGTGCCCTCGGGCAACACGCGCGGAATGTTTTCCAGCAGGCCGCCGCCGGTGATGTGGGCCAGGGCCTTGATGCCGCCGGGTGAGGCGGCATCGGCGGAATGCGGGTGGGCGGCCAGGGCGGCCAGCACGTTTTTGACGTACAGGCGGGTGGGCTCCATCAGCGCCTGCTTGAAGGGCTTGCCGTCCAGCATGGCCGGAGCGCTGTCGCCCGCGCGCTCAATGCATTTGCGCACCAGGCTAAAGCCATTGGAGTGCACGCCGCTGCTGGCCAGGCCCAGAACCACGTCGCCGGGCGCTACCGAGGCGCCAGTCAGAATCTTGGATTTTTCGACCGCGCCGACAGCAAAGCCGGCCAGATCGTATTCCCCGGAGGGGTACATGCCCGGCATTTCAGCGGTTTCGCCGCCAATCAACGCGCAGCCTGACAGCTCGCAACCCCGGGCAATGCCGCCAACCACGGCCGCAGCAGTGTCCACGTCGAGCTTGCCGCAGGCAAAGTAGTCCAGGAAGAAGAGGGGTTCTGCGCCCTGTACCAGCACATCGTTCACGCTCATGGCCACCAGATCAATGCCCACGGTATCGTGCATATTCCACTCGAAGGCCAGCTTGAGCTTGGTGCCCACGCCATCGGTGCCGCTCACCAGCACCGGTTCCTTGTAGCGCTTGGGCACCTCGAACAGGGCACCAAAGCCGCCAATGCCGGCCAGCACGCCTTCCCGCATGGTCTTCTTGGCAAGCGGCTTGATGCGCTCCACCAGTGCGTCGCCTGCATCAATATCGACACCTGCGTCTTTGTAGGAGAGAGGAGTAGGGGAAGTGGATTGGGTCATGGAAAGTAGCTTGAGACGGACGGGAGGCGTGGCTTGTATCAAGCCCGATAGAATTTGCCTTGATTTTAAGGGTTTCGAACCCACCACCTGATGCAATTCACTTCAAACCAGAAAACTATCACCGCATGGGGCGCCATTGCAGCCTTGTTTGCGCTGGCGCTTTGGCTGCTCGGGCCGGTGCTCGCCCCTTTTGTTGTGGCGGCCGTGTTGGCCTATGCGCTGACGCCGCTGGTCGATTGGCTGGACCAACTGGGGCGCGGCCGGATTCCCCGTGTGCTGGCGGTGATCGTGGTGGAACTGGTGTTTGTGGTGGTCCTGCTGGCCATCCTGCTGCTGATCGTGCCCATTCTGGCCAAGGAACTGCCGCTGATGCGCGACCAGTTGCCGCTGCTGCTGGAGCACGCCAATGCTTTTGCCCAACCCATTCTGACCCAATGGGGTGTTCAGGTGGCCCTGGACCTGGACAGCGTCAAGGGCTTTGTCAAAACCTACCTGGACACCAATTTGCAGGATGCTGCCGGCTCGGTGCTGTCCTCACTCAAGATCGGCGGCAGCGTGGCGTTCTCGCTCATCGGCAATCTGGTGCTGATCCCGGTGGCGCTGTTTTACCTGCTGATGGAGTGGGACGGTCTGGTCGGCCAGGTGCGCCAACTCATTCCGCCGGTCTTGCGCCCGGCCAGCGACGGCTTTGTGCGCGATGCCGATGCCGTGCTCGGCCAGTACCTGCGCGGTCAATTGCTGGTGATGCTGATTCTTGCGCTGTACTACGGCCTGGCGCTCAAACTGTTCGGGCTGGACCTGGCCCTGCCGATTGGCGTGTTCACCGGCCTGGCGGTGTTCGTGCCGTACCTCGGCTTTGGTCTGGGACTGTTGCTGGCCAGCTTTGCCGGGCTGCTGCAGTTCTCTGCGGCGGGTGGTTTGTCCCATACGGCGTTGATGCTGGTGGTGGTGTTTGGGGCAGGGCAGTTGCTTGAAAGCTTTGTCCTGACGCCCAAATTGGTGGGCGAGCGCATTGGCCTGCATCCGCTGGCCGTCATCTTTTCGCTGCTGGCCTTTGGCCAGTTGTTTGGTTTTCTGGGTGTGCTGGTGGCGCTGCCGGTGAGCGCGGTGCTGCTGGTGGCGATACGGCGGATTCAACGCGGCTATCTCGCCAGTCACCTGTACAAGGGCTAAGAATGAATCCCCCAACCGACTGCGTTCGCGACCCGGTGGGAACGCGTCTGACATGAAGCAAATAGCCCTCGACATCGGCCTGTCCGCCGGCCCCACCGTTGCCAATTTCTGCGCAGGCTCCAATCTGGCGGCATTGCAGCATCTGGAGATGTGGCTGGGCGACAAGGACAAGCAGCCACACCGCTCGCCGGTGCCCACTTATTACTGGGGGCCGAGCGGCAGCGGCAAATCGCATTTGCTCAAGGCGGCTCGCGAGGGCCTGCGTGAGCAGGGTGCACGCGTGGGCTGGCTGGATGCCAGCATGCACAACGCGCCCGAGTATTCCGAAGATTGGGCGGCGGTGCTGATGGACGACGTGCATGCATTCACGGCAACCCAACAGCAGGTGGCCTTCAACTGGTTCGTCCATGCCCAGACGCTGCAGCGGCCGGTGATGGCTGCCGGCGAATTCGCCCCGGTAGAGCTCAAGCTGCGTGACGATTTGCGCACCCGCTTGGGCTGGGGCCATATTTTCAGCCTGCACCTGCTGAGCGAGGCCGAACGCCGAGCCGTGCTGCGCCAGGCGGCCGACGCGCGCGGCGTGTTTCTGGGCGACGAGGTGATGGACTTCATGCTGACCCGCTTCTCGCGCGACCTGGGCCACCTGATGGAGTTGCTGGAACTGCTGGACGGCTACAGCCTGCAAAGCAAGCGCGCTATCACCATACCGATGATCAAATCCATGATGGAGAACCAATGAGCAAAAAAAAGCTGGCCCTGTTCGACTTGGACCACACCCTGATTCCCTTCGACTCCGACTACAGCTGGGGCGAATTCACCCTGGGCCTGGGCTGGAATGACGCTGCAGACTTCAAGCGCCGCAACGATGCCTTCTACGCCCAGTACAAGGCCGGCACGCTCGATATCCATGCATACTGCCGCTTTGCGACCTCGGCCGTGTGCCGTGAGGGCCAGATCAAATCCCAGGCGGCGCACGCGCAGTACATGCAGCAAGTGGTGCAGCCCGGCATCCGGCCGCAGGCCCTGGAACTGGTGCAAAAGCACCAGGCCGCAGGGGACACCGTGGTCATCATCACCGCCACCAACGAGTTTGTGACCCGCCCGATTGCCGAGGCCTTTGGCGTGCACGAACTGCTGGCCATTGAGCTGGAGCGCGACGAGGAGCCCGGCGGTAGCGGCTGGTACACGGGCGAAATCCGGGGCGTGCCGTCGTTTCGCGAAGGCAAGGTCACCCGCATGGAACAGTGGTTAAATGAGCGGGGTCTGGACTGGGACCAGGTGCACACTACTTTTTATTCCGACTCCATTAACGATGTGCCCTTGCTGGAGAAGGCCGACGTGCCAGTAGCCACCAACCCGGACGAGCGCCTGCGCGTGCTGGCCGCAGAGCGCCAATGGCGCATACTCGACCTGTTTGCCTGACGGGAAAGCCCCTGGCTGGATGCGGGCAGTAAACACTAGGAATACAGACTTGATCAAGAAATTTATCGACAAGCTTCTGGGCAAGGCCGGCGTAACCCAACGCAGTGCCGCCCCGAAGTTTGGCAAGCGGGTCGAAGTGCCCGCCTCCACCCACGGCATAGACCCCACGCTGGTGGACGAACGCGCCGCCAATGTGGTGCGCACCCTGAAAGCCGCCGGCTTTGAGGCCTATATCGTCGGTGGGGCCGTGCGCGACCTGCTGCTGGGCCTGCGTCCCAAAGACTTTGACGTGGCCACCAACGCCACGCCCGAGCAGGTCAAAGGCCTGTTCCGCCGCGCCTTCATCATCGGACGGCGCTTTCGCATCGTCCACGTGGTCTATGGCCGCGGCCGCGAGAACGAGGTGATCGAGGTCTCCACTTTCCGTGCCTACCTGGACAACGCCGCCGCCGAGCAGGTGGCGGGCAACGAAAAGACCAGCAAGAGCGAACTGGCTGGCATGCACCACGCGGTGGACTCGACCGGACGCGTGTTGCGCGACAACGTCTGGGGCCCGATGGAGGAAGATGCGGTGCGCCGCGACTTCACCATCAACGCCATGTACTACGACCCTGAGACGCAAATCGTGGTCGATTACCACCACGGGCTGAAGGACGCCAAGAACCGCACCCTGCGCATGATTGGCGACGCCGCCGTGCGCTACCGCGAAGATCCGGTGCGCATCATCCGCGCCGTGCGCTTTGCTGCCAAGCTCAACGCCCTGGGCTTCACGCTGGATAGCAAGACGGCCGCGCCGCTGATCAAATCGCAAAGCCTGCTGAACGACGTACCGCAAAGCCGCCTGTTTGACGAAATGCTCAAACTCTTGCAGACCGGGCATGCGCTGGCCTCCATTGCCCAGCTCAAGACCTTGGGTATGAGCACCGGCATCTACCCGCTGCTGGACGTGGTGGTGGAGCGCGCCGAAGAACCCTTTGTCAATGCAGCCCTCAAGGACACGGACCGTCGCGTGGGCGAAGGCAAGCCCGTGGCGCCCAGCTTCCTGCTGGCCTGCGTGCTATGGGCTGATGTGCGTGACGGCTGGGCCCGCCGCATGGCCGAGCGCCAGCATGGCCACCCGGCCTTGCAGGATGCGATTGAAGACGTGTTCAATGCCCGCATTGGTGACGTGTCGGGCCGTGGCCGCCTGGCCGGCGACATGCGTGAAATCTGGCTGATGCAGCCGCGCTTTGACAAGCGCGTGGGCAGCACGCCGTTTGGCATGGTGGACCATCCGCGTTTCCGCGCGGCATTTGACTTCATGCGCCTGCGGGCTGATGCCGGTGAGATTGAAGAAGTGCTGGCCGACTGGTGGCAGGAATTCAGCATGGCCGATGACAACCTGCGCCAGGACATGATTGACCAGGTGCGTGCCGAGCAACAGGCGCGCCCCAAGGCACCGCGTGTACACCGTGCCCCGGCACCGGTACGCGACAAGCCAGCGCGTGAAGATGCCGCCAGTACCGGTGCGGTTGCGGCAGGCGATGCGCCAGCCGCAACCGATGCGGGCACGGATGCGCCGCGCAAGCGCCGCCGCCGCCGCCGTCCCGGTGGTGGTGAAGGTTCGCAAGCAGGCGGTTCCGAGGGTTAGCCTGGTCATGCGTGTGCCCGTCTGCGCCTACATCGGCCTGGGTGCCAATCTGGGTGATGCGCGCGCCACCGTGCTGCAGGCCGTGAACGCCCTAGCCGACCTGAACGGCCTGGCGCTGACCCGCCGATCCGCGCTTTACGGCAGCGCCCCCGTGGATGCTGGTGGCGATGATTACGTCAATGCCGTGGTGGAAGTGCAGACCCGGCTCGAACCCCATGCGCTGCTGGCGCAATTGCACACGATAGAAGATGCAGCGGGCCGGCGCAGGCCGTTTCGCAATGCCCCGCGCACGCTGGATCTGGATATCCTGCTGTACGACGCGCTGGAACTCAACGACGCCGATCTGGTGATCCCCCATCCGCGTATGTGGTTGCGTGCCTTTGTGTTGCGGCCCCTGGCCGAGATTGCACCCGAGCGGGTGAGCCGCGCGCAACTGCAGGCCGTGGCTGATCAGTCGGTCTGGGTTTTGTGAGGCATTCGCAGTGAAACGCCTGCCGCCCCTGAACGCGCTCAAGGCCTTTGCCGTGGCCGCGCGCCAGGGCAGCTTTACCCTGGCGGGCGAAGAACTGCATGTGACCCAAGGCGCCATCAGCCGGCAGATCAAACAACTCGAAACCGCCTTGGGGGTGCCGCTGTTTCTGCGTGTGCACCAAGCCGTAGAACTGACCGATGCCGGGCGGGAGCTGGCCGAAAGCCTGCAGCGTCTGTTTGCCGAGATGGAAGTGGCGGTCAACAAGGCGGCGGGCAAGCACCGGCGCCAGATGTTGGCAGTGAACGTGCCGCCTACCTTTGCCACCCGTTGGCTTGCACCGCGTCTGTCGGACTTTCAGGCGCGTTATCCGCACATCGATTTGTCCATTACCACCGACCGCATAGGCTCGCTGCGCGAAACCCGCGCGCTGGACTGCCTGATTGTGTTTGACCGCCAGCCCTGGCCCAAGGTGGCCTGCGAGCCGGTGATGAAAGAGCGCCACATCATGGTCAGCAGCCCCTCGCTCTGGAAGCAGGGTCAGCCCCCCGCGCTACCGGGTGCCACCTTGCTGCATGTGCTGGACGGCGGCCAACGGCTGCCGGTCTGGGAGCATTGGATTGCACAGCACGGGCCGCGCGAACTCGACCCCAAGCCGGGCCTGAACTTCAGCACCCTGGACCAGGCCATCAGCGCGGCCATTGCCGGTGCCGGCGTGGTGGTGGTGGACGAGGCCATGGTGGTGCGCGAGCTGCAATCGGGCGAATTGCTGCGCCACAACCCCCTGCAGGTGGAGGGGCCGTTCGCCTACTGGTTCGTGGCGCCCAACCGGCAGACGCCTGTGCCCGGGCGTGTGGCGGATTTCAGGGACTGGCTGCTGTCCCTCGCCCACCCGGTAACGCCACATTAAGCAGCACGGCCAGCACAATCACGCCACCGCCGATCAGGCTTTGGCGAGAAACCTGTTCGCCAAATAAAACATAAACCCAAAGCGGCGCCAGCGGGATTTCGATCATGCAGACCAGCGAAGCCAGCACGGCCTTGATGCGGCGCACGCCCAGCAGGTACAGGCCAAAACCCACGGCCACATTCAAAAAGCCATACAACCAGAGCCAGGCCAGGTCGTGCGTGCTGGTATGGCCAAAGCGGGTAAACGGCGCCATGGCCAGGGCGGCGATAAAGGCGCCCACATAGGTCACCTTCACCATCTCGGCCTGCGGGTAGCGCTTGATGCCAATGGTAATCAGGGCAAACAGCAGGGTGGCCAGCAGGCTTAAGGCCGCGCCCAGCAGGTTGTGCAACGAGGTCTGGCCCCAGACGATCAGGCCCATGCCGGCTATCACCGTCAGCGCGCACAGCACATCGATGCGCTGGATGCGGGTGCGCAGCAGCAGGGCCGAGAGCAGCAGCGTCAGGATGGGGAAGGCGCTGTAGATGAAAACTACATCGGCCACGGTGGTGAAAAAGAAGGCGGCAATAAAGCAGACCATGGCGCCCGAGCTGGCCATGGACATCAGCAGTTCGGCCCGGGTCAGCCGCCAGAGGCCGGAAATGTCATGGCGTTTGATGAGCAGCGCCTGCACGGCCAGCACCGACAGGCCGCCGAGCAGGGAGCGCCAAAACAGGGTGGTGAATACATCGGTGCTGACGATGCGCGGAAACAGCCCGGCGGTGCTCCAGGACAGCGCAGCCAGCGCGATCAGCGCAATGCCCAGCCAGGGCTTGGTGGGGGCGGCCGGTTCAGTCATGGCAACAGGCCAATGCCAAGCTGCGCGCCCCCCGCTGGCTTGCCCAAGAGGATGCTAAGGCCCGCGCGGTGATCAGGCCGCCTTGCGATGCGCCAGCACCTCGTCCAGCCAGTCCACGCGCATCTCCGGCACGGCGGTGATCAGCTTCTGGGTGTAAGGGTGCTCGGGGTTGTCGAAGATCTTGTCGGTGGTGTCAAAGGCCACAAACTTGCCCTGCAGCATCACGGCCGTGCGGTGGGCGATGCGGTGCACCACGTCCAGATCATGGGTGATCAGGATGTAGGACAGGCCGAGTTCGCGCTGCAGCTTGCGCAGGAGCGTGAGGATTTCTTCGGCCACCAGCGGGTCCAGGGCCGAGGTGGGCTCGTCCAGGATGATCATGTCGGGCTTGGCGGCCAGGGCGCGGGCGATGCAGACGCGCTGCTTCTGGCCGCCGGAGAGTTGGCCGGGGCGGCGTGTCAGGAACTCCAGCGGCAGCTCCACCAGGTTCATCAGTTCGCGGGCCCGTTCTTCCACTTCCTTGCGGCCGGAACCGAAGTAGAACTGCACCGGCCGGCCAATGATTTCCATCAGGCTTTGGCGCGGGTTAATGGCCACGTCGGGGATCTGATAGACCAGCTGTATGCGCTGCTTGAGCTCCTTGCTGCGCTCTTTGAGGCTGCGCGGCAGGGCCTTGCCCTGAAAAATGATGTCGCCGCTGCGGGGCGGCAAGAGGCCGGTGACAATGCGCGCCAAGGTGGACTTGCCGGAACCCGACTCGCCCACCACGGCCACGGTCTCGCCGCGCTTCACGTCCAGCGACACGCCCTTGACCACATGGAAGGTGCCGTAATAGGCGTGGCAGTCCTTGATGGATAGCACGGTTTCCTCGGGCTTCACCGTGCCTTGCGCTGCGCGCTCGCTGGCAGCCGCTCCGCGCACCGCCACCAGGCGGGCCGTGTAGTCCTGCTTGGCGTTGTGCAGGATTTGGGAGGTCAGCCCTTCTTCCACTTCCTTGCCATGGCGCAGCACCTTGATCCGGTCGGCTACCTGGGCCACCACGGCCAGGTCGTGGGTGATGTAAATGGCCGCCGTGTTGTACTGGCGGATCAGGGATTTGAGCAGGATCAGCACCTCGATCTGGGTGGTTACATCCAGTGCCGTGGTCGGCTCGTCCAGAATCAGAATATCCGGGCGGCAGGACATGGCCATGGCCGCCATGGCGCGCTGCAACTGGCCACCGGAGGCCTGGTGCGGGTAGCGGGCACCAAAGTTTTCGGGGTCCGGCAGGTCCAGCGCTTTGAAGAGCTGGCGCGCCCAGGTTTCGGCCTCGGCACGGCTCATCAGCTTGTGGATCAGGGGGGCTTCACAGACCTGGTCCATCAGCGTATGGGCCGGGTTGAAGGCGGCGGTGGCACTTTGGGCAATGTAGGCAATGCGCTTGCCGCGCATGGAGCGCCGGCCATCGGCATCCAAAGCGCGGATGTTCACGCCGCCAATCAGGATTTCACCCCCGGCAATATGCACACCGGCGCGGGCATAGCCCATGCTCGAGAGGCCAATGGTGGACTTGCCGGCGCCCGACTCGCCTATCAGGCCCAGCACTTCGCCCTTGTGGACCTTGACGTCGACGTTGTCGACGATGACATTGCCGGCAATGCTCTCCAGGCGCAGGCCCTTGATTTCCAGAATCAGTTGATCGCTCATGTTGGTGACCTTGCTTAGAGTTCAGCCTGCGCGCCGGAGGGTCGGGCGTCAATGGACAGCATCCAGTCCACCACCAGGTTCACCGAGACGGTGAGCAGGGCGATGGCCGTGGCCGGGTAGATCGGGGCCATCATGCCGAAGTTGATGGCCGCAGCGTTCTCACGCACCATGCCGCCCAGGTCGGCATAGGGCGGCTGAATGCCCAGGCCCAGGAAGGACAGGCCGGCAATGAACAGGAAGTTGAAGCAAAAGCGCAGGCCGAACTCGGAGATCAGCGGCGCCCAGGCGTTGGGCAGAATCTCGCGGCGAATCACCCACCACAGGCCCTCGCCGCGCAGGCGCGCGGCTTCCACATATTCCATCACCGTGAGGTTCATGCCCAGGGCGCGCGCCAGGCGGAACACGCGGGTGGAGTCCAGCACGGCAATCGTCAGGATCAGCACCGGAATGCTGGAGCCGAACACGCCCAGAATGATCAGCGCAAAGATCAGGCCGGGGATGGAGAGCATCACATCCACCAGGCGCGAGAAGAACAGGTCTACCCAGCCGCCCAGCACGGCGGCGACAAAGCCCAGCACGATGCCAATCAGAAACGACAGCAGCGTGATGGCCAGCGCCACGCCAATCGTCATGCGCGCGCCGTACATGATGCGGGTAAGCATGTCGCGCCCGATCTGGTCGGCGCCCAGCAGCATCTTCACGGAAGGCTCGTCCCAGGTGCCACCGATATTGGCCGACTGGCCGTAGGGCGCGAGCCAGGGGGTAAAGATCGAAACGAAGACAAAGATAAAGACGACAGTCAGGCCGAACCAGGCCGACAGGGTGGGTTTGTTGCCAAAGATTTTCATGGGGTGTGTCCTTTTGCTGAGGCCTCTTTTTAGCGTTTGTGGCGCAGGCGGGGATTCACCAGAATCACCAGAATATCGGCCAGGGTGTTGAGCATGACAAACACCATGGCAAAGACCAGGCCGCAGGCCTGGATAACCGGCACATCGCGCTTGGACACGGCGTCCACCATCAGCTGGCCCAGACCCGGATAGACGAACACCGCTTCGATCACCACCACGCCCACCACCAGATAGGCCAGGTTCAAGGCCACCACGGTGATGATGGGCGCTGCGGCATTGGGCAGGGCATGGCGCACGATGACGCGCCCGCGCTTGGCGCCCTTGAGGAAGGCCATTTCAATATAGGGCGTGGACATGACGGAGAGTACGGAGCTGCGCGTCATGCGCAGCATGTGCGCCGCCACCAGCAACGTGAGCGTGATGGCGGGCAGGGTGGTCTGGTAGACACGTTCGGAAAACGGCATGCCCTTGAACACGGTGGACAGCGAGGGGAACCAGTCCACCTCCACCGCCATGAAGATGATCAGCAGGTAGGCGATAAAAAACTCGGGCAGCGAGATGGCCGTCAGCGTCACGATATTGGCCAGCTTGTCGGACCATTTGCCTTCGTTGATGGCGGAGAAAATACCCAGTCCCACGGCCACCGGAATCGCGATCAGCGCCGCATAACCGGCCAGAAACAGGGTGTTGCCCAGGCGCGGCATGATCTCATTGACGATCACGCGCTTGTTCGTCATGGCTACACCCAGGTCGCCCTGCAGTGCGCTGGTGAGCCAGTGCAGGTAGCGCAGGTGGGCAGGGACATCCAGGCCCAACTCCTTGCGGAAGATAACCAATGCTTCCGGGGTGGCTCCCTGACCCAGCACGGCGGACGCGACGTCGCCCGGCAGGATCTGGGTGCAGACAAAAATCAAAATGGAGACTGCAAACAGCGTAAGCACCCCGAGCAGGAGCCGGTTCAATATCAATTTCGCCATGGAATATTTTTGTAAGTTGAGTGATACGACTGACGGCAGGTTACCTCGGGAAACCCTGAATCAGCACCCGGCACACATAAAAAAAAGCGGGTGGGGCCAAAGGCCCGCCCCGCTTTTATTGTTTCAGTTGCCTTGTGTGATCCTACGCAATTTTCAGACCCAGACGGCCCCTGCGGTCGCCGGAATGCAAAAACGCGTCAGACGTCGGCGACAAGCCTAGTTAGGCAAACCAGCCTTTTTCCGCAATACGGTCATCGGCCATGTCGTAGCGCCCGGAGATCGTCAGGCCTTGCAGCTTGGTGGTGCAGGCGTCCAAGTAGTCCTGTACTGCAAAGCACACCATGCCAGAGTTCTGGCTGATCAGGGCCTGGCAACGGGCGTACTGCTCGGCGCGTTTCTTCTGGTCCATCTCGACGCGGGCGGCGACCAGCAACTTGCTGAATTCTTCGTTCTGGAAGTGGGTGTCATTCCAGGGGTTCTTGAGACCGCCGAAGAAGGTGCTGGTGAGCTGGTTGTCAATGGTGGGACGGTTACCCCAGTACACCGCGCAGAACGGTTGCTTGAGCCAGACGTTGTCCCAGTAGCCGTCGCCGGAGACGCGCTTGAGGTCCATATTGATGCCGGCCTTGGCAAGCGACTCTTGGTAGATCTGGCCGGAGTCGGTGGCGCCGGAGAAGGCACCTTCGGACACTTGCAATTCCACGCCGGAGGAGATGCCGGACTTCTTGAAGTGGAACTTGGCCTTGTCCGGGTCGTAGGACATCATCTTCTGCTTGGTGTCGTAGTACTTCATCTTGGTGCCGACCGTGTGGTCGTTACCGACGGATGCGTAACCCGAGAACACGTTTTCCACAATCTTCTTGCGGTCAATGCCGTACTTCAGGGCCAGCATCAGGTCCTTGTTGTTGTACGGAGCCTGGTCAGACAGGGCCACAAAGGCAAAGCGGTTGCCCATGCCGGGTGTGCGCGAGATGCGCAGGTTCTTGTTTTTGGCCAGCAGACCGGCGGTCTTGGGGTCGACGCGGTTGATGATGTCCACCTGGCCCGTGACCAGTGCTTGCGTGCGCGCAGCGGCGTCGCCGATGTAGCGCAGTTCCACGCGGTCGAAGTTGCCGCGGTTGGGCTTCCAGTAGTTGCCGGGTTTGCGCTTGAAGGTAGCGCGCACGCCAGGCTGGAACTCGTCCAGCGTGAAGGCGCCAGTGCCATCGGGCTTGGAAAAGTCGGTCGTGCCGTTGGGTACCACAATGATGTGGTAGTCGGACAGGTTGAAGGGCAAGTCGAGGTTGCCATTGCTCATCAGGATCTGGACCTGGTTGGCGTTGATCTTCTTGATGTCGGAGATGTCGGCCATCAGTGACTTGGCGGGAGACTTGGTCTCACCGCGGTGCATGTTGATGGAGTAGATCACGTCATCGGCGTCCAGCGTCTTGCCGGAGGTGAAGGTGATGCCCTTGCGGATGTTGAAGGTCCAGTCGGTGGCACCGGGCTTGACTTCCCAGCTCTCGAACAGTTCGCCGACGGCGTCGCCGTTGTCGGCCACTTCCACCAGGTTGTTCCACAGCATCAGACTCATGGTGATGGGGATGGAGTCGGCATAGGTGCGGGGATCCAGGCTGTCGGAGGGCGAACCGCCCTCCATGCCGATACGCAGCGTTCCGCCCTTTTTCGGTGCAGCAGCTGCCATTGCCGGCAGGGATCCGAAGGCGGCAGTCAGGCCGACTGCGGATGCGCCCAGAATCATTGAACGACGGTCCAGGATGATGCCGGATTCCGTTGTGTTTTCGATCATTGCCATGTTTGAGGATCTCCAATCAAATCAAGTAAGGGTTTTCCGATGCAGGCATCGGGGTTGATACACGCACCGGAAAATTCGAGAGCAATTCGCTTTCGCTCCAGCGCCATAGTATTGCAATTCGGTATGCAATATTCGTACACGTTATCCCTAAGCGCGGGCTTTTTTACGGCGCTGAGTGGCAATTACTCGGATTGAATATCCGCGCGGTTGTCGCGCAATGGCCCGATAAAGTCGCATCTGATGAATGCCGGGCGGCACGGTCTGCTAAGCCCTTCCAAATGCCTCCTTTGTCGCCATCAGAGCAAGTTGCGCCGGATCTTCTGGTTCCAATCGCGGCTCCAGACCAGTGCATCGTTTTCATAGGCCTCCAGCCGCCCGGTGATGTGCCAATGGGTCCGGCTAGCCGTCATGGCAGACCAGGTTTCGGTGCGCACTTTCCAGCCGTCGCGCGCGCGTTCCTCGGTCCAATGGCACTCCTGCCGCGCACTCAAGGGATCATCGGGCAGGATGCGGTAGTTTTCGCGCCCGCAGGCCCACAGTGTCATGCCGTGCTCTGTTATGGTGCTGCGGCCAAAGTCGTCCACGATGCTCAGGCGTGTTTCGCCCGTGGCCTGGTCGCGTGTGAGTTCCCGCTTGTTGAATGGCTTGCTGTGCTCAATCAGCTTGACCGCAGGCGCGGCCTCGCTGGGCGCAAACACCGGCGGCTTCTCATGAGCTTGTTTGGCGCGTACGGGCAACTCCATGAAACTGGCGGCGGTATGCACCGTCAGTGTCACCGTCTCGGGGCTGGGCCAGATCATGGGCCAGTAGCTGGTGCTGAGGGAGACGCGCAGTTTCTGCCCCTTGGGGATGGTTGCAGCCAAATCGTCCAGCGCAATGCGCACGGTGTAGGTCTTGCCCGGCTCCAGTGCCTCGGGCTTCTCGTGGCCGTTGCGGTGGCACAGGTTGAACACGGCATAGCTGATGCGCGAGATCGCACCATCCGGCCAGATGGTGTTCAGGCGCACCGCCACGTTGGCCACCGGCTTGTCGCTGCTGAACTTCAGGGTCAGCGTGGGCGCGCCCACCAGGTCCATGTCTTTTGTCAGCGCCTGGCTGTCAAAGGTGAGGGAGCCTGAGTCGTCATGGCGCTGGTCGCCGGCAAACTCCGGGCCCAGCCAGATGATGCAGTACTCGCCACCATCACCCCCCACGGTCTGTGCGGTGCTGTGGCTCTGTTTGGTCGAGCGGCCCTTGGTCTGTGACAAGCCGTCACTGTTGAGGTGCCAGCGCTGCACCTCGCCCTTGTCGAACGGCCACTGGCTGTCGCTGACCCAGCGCCCGGCGATATGGCTGATGGATGCTCCGGGGCGGGGCGGCTCCATGACGTAGGTGCGAAACGCCGGGTCTTTGGCGACGCCGGTGTTCTCGTTTTTCAGCCACTGGTCCCACCAGCGCAGCGCTTCTTGCAGAAATCCGATGCGCGGCTCGGGCACGGCAAAGTGCGGGTACTTGTGGGCCCAGGGACCGATGATGCCCTTGGCCGGTGCCTGCAGGTTTGTCACCAGGCGCGGCACCGCGTTGGTGTACGCATCGTTCCACCCGCCCACGGCCAGCACGGCGGCCTGGATGGCGGAATAGTCCTCGTTGACCGAGCCATGTTTCCAGTAGGCGTCGCGGTGCGGATGCTGCAGCCAGTCTATGGCCAGCAGCGGCTCGGCCTCCAGGCGATCCAGCCACATGTCCCGCCAGCGTTCGCCCACCAGAGCCGGGTCCGGTGCGCGCGAGGAGTAGGCAAACATGGTGGCCGACCAGCCCAGGTTCTCGTTGAGCAGGCAGCCGCCCTTGTAGTGGATGTCGTCGGTGTAGCGGTCGTCCGTGGAGCACAGGGTGATGATGGCCTTGAGCCCCTCGGGCCGCATGGCCGCCACCTGCAGGCTGTTGAAGCCGCCCCAGGAGATGCCCATCATGCCGATGTTGCCGCTGCACCAGGGTTGCTGCCGTAGCCAGGCAATCACGGCACAGGCGTCATCGAGTTCCTGTTGCGTGTATTCGTCCAGCATGATGCCGTCCGAGTCGCCACTGCCGCGCATGTCCACCCGCACACAGGCATAGCCGTGGCCGGCGATATAGGGGTGCGTGAGCGCATCACGGATATGCGTGCCGTCGCGCTTGCGGTAGGGCAGGTATTCGAGGATGGCGGGTACGGGGTACTTGGCCGCGTCCTTTGGCATCCAGATGCGAGCGGCGAGCTTCGTGCCGTCGGGCAGGGTGATGAAGGTGTTGGAGATTTCCTGCACCTTGCGGGGGAACTTGGTCACTGTTTTCATCGTGTTGCTTTCACAAATTTGTTCAATACCCAATACAGATGCCAATGGCTGATTTTTGTACACCGCTGACAGCGGGGTAGATGTTTCCGTCCGTGTCCCCCGCCCTGCGGGCTCCTCCTTTACCTCCCGGAACCATCCACCCCACTGTCAGCGGCAGCCTGCACTGTTGCTTGCGATGACTGAATGCACAAGTCATTCAATCCTTTGCGTGCCCACAGTTTAGGCAGACGCAGAACTGAAATTCCTGTGCACGCCAAGCATGTTTGCAGACGCAGGACGGTGTGGCGCTCAGCGACCGTAGGTAAAGGAGGAGCCCCGTAGGGGCGGGGGACACGGAGGGCGCTGAGTGCCATGCCGGCCTGTGTCTCACGTGACTGCTGCACCCTGACTTACGCCTGATGTGGCGTATGCGTCATATCCAGATGCAGCGCGTTACCCACATACGGGTGCGCCAGCGCCACCGCTTCATTCAACTCCACACCCAGCCCCGGCTCGGTGGGCGGAATGATGTAGCCGCCTTCCCACTTGATCGGCTTCGTCAGCAGGTCCGCATAAAAACCGGAGCCGTCGTAAATCGTTTCCAGAATCAGGAAGTTGGGTGTGCTGGTCGATATCTGAATGGCCGCGGCCCAGGTGATGGGGCCGCAGTAAATGTGTGGCGCAATCTGCGCATGCACTGCCTCGGCCATGGAGGCAATCTTCTTGGCCTCGGTGATGCCACCCACGCGTGCCAGGTTCATCTGCAAAATGCTGGCCGCCCCTTCTTCCAGCAGGCGCTGGAATTCCCACTTGGTGCTCAGGCGCTCGCCGGCCGCAATGGGGATGGATGTGGCGCGCGCCACCTTGGCCATTTCCTTCTGGTTGTCCGGCGGAATCGGCTCTTCGAACCACAGTGGGTCGTACTTCTCCAGGCGTTTGGCCAAGCGGATGGCGCCCGAGGCGGTCATCTGGCCGTGGGTGCCGAACAGCAAGTCGGCCTTGCTGCCCACCGCTTCACGCAGCAGTTTGCAAAAGCGCTCCGAGCGGTCCAGGTCTTCGAGCGACAACTGGTGCCCGTCGTACACGGTGTAAGCGCCTGCCGGGTCGAACTTGACCGCATTGAAACCCATCTCCACATATTCGGCTGCGCGCACAGCGGCGAGTTCCGGGTCGGCATAGACATTGGTCCGGTCACCCGGCTTGGGGTAGATGTAGGTGTAGCTGCGCAGCTTGTCGTGCACCTGGCCGCCCAGCAACTTGTAAACCGGCTTGCCCAGGTCCTTGCCCTTGATGTCCCAGCAGGCCATATCGATGGCGCTCAGAATGCCCATCATGGAAATGTCGGGCCGCTGGATAAAGCCACCGCCGTAGACACTGCGCCAGATCTTTTCGGTGTCGAACGGGTCCTGTCCGACCACATAGCGCTCCACCACATCGCGCGCCATTTGCTCCACGATATGCGGGTGGTAGGGCAGGTTGTAGATTTCGCCCACGCCTTCTACGCCGGTGTCGGTGATCAGCTTGATGAACACGTAGTAGCGCCCGCCAAAGCCTGGGGGCGGGTTGCCTACGGTAAAGGTCTTGATGTCTTTGATTTGCATGGTTGTCTCCTGTTTTTTTACCTGTTGATCGATTCAAAATACATGGCAATTGAATTCACTTGCATAGGGTGCCGGGCGGCTTCTGGGTTCAGGTACTTCAGTCAAAGGCACTTCAGTCAGAGGCCACTTCCGGACACAGGCCACCATGGCACTCCGATTCGTCCGTGTCCCCCGCCCACTGCGTGGGCTCCTCCTTTACCTCCCGAATCGGAGCGCCACGCCGTCCTGTGTCTGCCCACGTTTTGGCGCGCGACGGTAGAAATGCATTGGATGTTGGGCATTGGTTATTGGTTATTGGTTATTAAATGATTGCGTGCCCACCATGCAGGCTGCCGATGACAGTGGGGTAGATGGTTCCGGTAGGTAAAGGAGGAGCCCGCAGGGCGGGGGACACGGACGGAACCTTCTACCCCGCTGGCAGTGGCGTACCGGAGCCACAGAGGCGCGCTGGCAGCGGCGCACCCAAACCACAGAGGCCCGCTGGCAGCGGCGTACCCCAAGCTGCGCACGTTTTTACAACCCGTTGACGATCTTGTATTCGAGGAAATCCTGCAGACCAAAGCGCCCCCACTCGCGCCCGTTGCCGGACTGCTTGTAGCCGCCAAAGGGGTTGCAGTATTCGTTGCCGCTGGCGTTCACCGAGACATTGCCGGCGCGCAGGCGTTTGGCCACGCGGCGGGCGCGGGTCTTGTCGTTGGTGGAGAGGTAAGCGGCCAGACCATAGGGTGTGTCATTGGCAATGCGGATGGCGTCCTCTTCGTTCTCAAAAGGAATCAGACACAACACGGGGCCAAAGATTTCCTGGCGTGCGATGGGCATATCGTTGCTCACGTCGGCAAAGATGGTGGGCTTCACAAAGTAGCCCTTATCAAAGCCCTCCGGACGACCGGGGCCGCCGACCACCAGACGCGCACCGCAGTCCATGCCGATGCTGATAAAGCGGTTCACGGTTTCGAACTGGCGCTTCATGGCCAGCGGTCCGATGCCATCGCCTTTTTCTGTTGGCTGGATCACCCGCACTTTGGCACCGGCGGCTATCGCTGCGGCCACGGCCTGGTCGTACACCGACTTTTCAATCAGCATGCGCGTGGGCGCGTTGCAGCTCTGGCCGGTGTTGTTCATGCAGCGTTTCACGCCGCGCGCCACCGCCTTGTCCACATCGCTGTCGGCAAAGATGATGTTGGGCGACTTGCCGCCCAACTCCTGCACCACACGCTTGACGGTGTCGGCCGCAGCCTTGGCCACGGCAATGCCGGCGCCGGTCGACCCGGTGAAGCTCACCAGATCCACCTCGGGGTGGGCACTCAAGGCGGCGCCGACCACCGGGCCGTCGCCATAGACCATGTTGAACACGCCGGGTGCGTAGCCTGCCTCGTCCATGTATTCACCGACCAGCTTGGCGGAGAGCGGCGCAAATTCGCTGGGCTTGAGTACCACGGTGCAACCGGCCAGCAGGGCCGGGGCCAGCTTGGCTACCACCTGGTTCATGGGCCAGTTCCAGGGCGTGATCAGCACGCAGACGCCAATGGCCTCAGAGAACAGATCGCCGTTGCCGCTCTTCACTTCAAACGGGTAGTCCTTGGCTGCTTCCAGCGTGGCCTTGATATGGCCGGGTCCGCATTCGGCCTGCGAGTCGTAGGCCAGGTCCCAGGGCGCGCCCATCTCGGTGCTGATGGCCTGGGCCATCTCGGTGTAGCGGCGCTCGAAGATGGCTTGCAGTTTTTGCAGCATCTCCGTGCGGTAGGCCAGGGTGGTCTGGCTGTAGGTGTCAAAGGCGGCACGTGCGGCCAGCACGGCGGCATCTGCATCGGTCTTGCCGCCCATGGCGACGGTGCCGACGGACTCTTCGGTGGCCGGGTTGATGATGGGGAACAGCGGGCCGGGTTCAATAGGTTCGCACCAGTTGCCGTTGATGTAGAAGTTGCAATGGGTCACAAGAGTCTCCAGAAAAGTATGGGCCTGCGTGAGCTTAGTCGTGGTGCGCGCGGACCGGGGCGGATCTTTGCAGAGCTGTGGCTGCAGGCTGTTGTTCAGGCCAGGTTGAACCAGGCCGATTTGGTTTGCATATAGGACAGCAGGCAGTCCTTGTATTTGTCGCGCGAGTTGCCGCTTTGCTTGTAGCCGCCAAAGGGTTGCGTCATGTCGCCATCGCCAAAGCAGTTGACCCAGACCACACCGGCCTGCAACGCCCCGACGACGCGGTGCGCGGTCTTCAGGTCTGCCGTCCACACCGATGCGGCCAGGCCATAGATGGAGTCGTTCGCCATCGCAATCGCCTCGGCTTCCGTGTCAAACACCTGCAACGAGGTGACCGGGCCGAAGGTCTCTTCCTGCACGATGCGCATTTTCTGGCCTGCGTTGATAAACAGCGTGGGCGGCACATAGGCACCGGCTGCGTTGGGCGTTGACGCGTTGCCACCCAGAACCATTTGCGCACCCTGTTCCTGCGCCAGCTGGATTTTTTTCAATACGTTCTGCTTTTGCGCCTGGCTGACCAGCGGGCCCATGGTGGTGGCAGGGTCCAACGGGTCGCCCATGCGGTACAGCGCATCGGTCCTGGCTACAAAGCGTTCCACAAAACGGTCGTGCAGCGAGCGGTGCACCAAGAGGCGCGAGCCGGCGTTGCAGACCTGGCCGGCGTTGTCGTAAATGCCGCCAATGGCGCGGTCGATGGCCGCGTCCAGGTCATACAGATCGGGCAGGAAAATTTGCGGGCTCTTGCCCCCGGTCTCCAACGCCACGCGCTTCATGTTGCTCTGGCCCGCATAGCCCATCAGCAGCTTGCCCACTGCGGTGGAGCCGGTAAAGGTGATCTTCTGCACATCGGGGTGCAGGGCCAGCGCCTTGCCCGCGTCCGCCCCGAAACCGTTGACCACGTTGAATACACCGGGCGGGCCGCCGGCCGCCACAAACAGCTGCGCCAGCTTCAGGCAGGTGAGAGGAGCCTGCTCAGCGGGCTTGAGCACCACGCAGTTACCGGCCGCCAGAATCGGTGCGAGCTTCCACACCGCCATCAGCATGGGGTAATTCCAGGGCGTGATGGCGCCCACCACACCCAGCGGTTCGTGGGTGATCAGGTGCAGGGCCGACGCGTCGGTGTGGGTGACCGCGCCTTCCACTTTGTCTATGCATTCGGCAAAGTAGCGAATGGTTTTCAGCACCTCAGGCATGTCGATATTGAACATGTCCGAAATCGGCTTGCCCATGTCCATGGACTCCAGCGCGGCCAACTCAAAGCTGTGCGCCTCGACCAGATCGGCCCATTTCAGCATCACGCCCAAACGCGTGCGCGGTGCCTGTTTGTGCCAGCGCCCGTCCTGCCACGCGGCCAGGCTGGAGGCCACGGCCACGTCGATGTCGGCGGCCTGGCCCTTGGTCATGACCGCGATGACGTTGCCAGTGGCCGGGTTGATGCAGTCAAAGCTCTCACCGGCTTTCGCTGCGACGAATTGGCCGTCGATGAACAGGCCGGTCTCAATCTTCAGGGAGGCGGCATAGGCGGCCCATTCGGCATGGGTGGTGGGAGCGCTCATGGTGATGTCCTTGTCTATTCAGCAACCAGTTCGGTCGGGTAACCCGGTGCGCGCAGTTCCAGATCGCAGGCCTTCTCGATCATGCGCACCACCTCGGGCGATTGTGCGTTGCCGCCCATCAGCCCGCGCGCGCGGCGGAAGATCTGCTGCGCCATGCTGCCCAACTCCAGCGGTACGCCCAACTTCTCGGCAATGCCGTTGACCAGGCCCAGATCCTTGCAGGCCAGGTCCATGGTGAACTTGACGTTGTAGCTGCCGGACAGAACCAGCTTGGATTCGGTCTCGTGCACAAAGCTGTTGCCCGAGCTGGCGCGGATGGCGCGGTAGGTGGCATCCGGGTCGACGCCGTATTTGGCCGGCAGCATCATGGCCTCGCCGGCGGCAATCAGGTGGATGAAGGCCAGCATGTTGGTGACGACCTTGACGACGGACGCATTGCCCATCTTGCCCATGTAGATGATCTCGCCGCCGATGGTGCGCAGGATGTCTTCCACGCCCTTGAAGGTGCTCTCTTCGCCGCCGACCAGCACGGTGATTTCACCCGAGTTGGCCAGGTGTACGCCGCCGGTGACGGGGCATTCCAGCACGTGGATTCCTTTGCTCTTGGCGACTTCGGTGAGGCGCAGCAGGTCGTCCATGTCGGTGGTGCTCATCTCGATCCAGGTGCTGCCTGCTTTCAGGTTGTCGAACACGCCATTTTGGCCTTCGACGACTTTGCGGGAAACAGCGGGGGAGGGGAGGACGGTGATGACGATGTCGGCGTCTTTGCAGGTGTCGGCTACTGAGTCTGCCCACGTTGCCCCGGCTTGCAGCAGCCTCTTGGCCAGGTCTTTGTTGAGGTCGTTGACGGTAACTGGGTAGCCGGCGGTGACGAGGCTGTTGCACAGGCCTTCGCCGAGGCTGCCCAGGCCGATGAAGCCGATTTTTTGTTTGGTAGTCATGGTTGTATGTCCTTTTTAAGTGGGGTTAGTGGTTGCGCGGCAAGCCGGGTTGCGCCCCGGCAGGCGCTTTGCATTGCTTCTTTGTTGGATGTTGTTGCTGTCGTGGCAAGCCGGGTCTCGGCCCGGCGGCCGAGGTACTTTCTTTTGCTTCGCCAAAAGAAAGTACCCAAAGAAAAGGCGAGCCAGAGACCGTGCCCTGCGGGTTCCCTGCGCTGCTCGGCACGGTCTCCATGGCGGGGGTGCGGGGATCCGGGAACCGGATATCGCGTGCTCGTTCGCTGGCGCTCACCTTGCACGCTGGTTGGGTGGTGTCGCGCCTCGCTTTGCTCGCGCTTGGGCCGTTGCGCGCGGGGGAGTTCGGCTGTTGGTTCCCCCGGCAGTTCACGATGCCGAAGGCGAGTGAACGGAGTTCTGCCCCCACTGCCGTTGTGACAGGGCTGAGCAGCGCAGCGGCGGGCGGATCAGGCTGGCGCATGTTTGAGGCGAAGCCGAGTTTGCGCCAGACCCGCCCGCTGCGAGCAGCGCAAGGAACCGCGCAGCGGCCCTGTCTCCGGCTCGCCTTCTCTTTGCTTACTTTCTCTTGGCGAAGCAAGAGAAAGTGAGTCGGCCGCCGGGCCGAGACCCGGCCAGCAACGCAAGCCAACCACGCGGAAGTAACACCAAAGTACATCAAGCGTTGTCCTGCAAGATCATCTCAGCCGCCTTCTCCGCCACCATCATCACCGGCCCATTCGTATTCCCGGACGTAACCGAAGGAAAGACCGACGCATCGACAACCCGCAAAGAAGCAATCCCATGCACCCGTAACCGCGCATCTACAACGGATAACAAAGGATCAACTCCCATCGCACACGTGCAGGATGCGTGATAAACCGATCCGCTGCGCGTGCGGAAATCCTTCAAAATCTCCGCATCACTCTGCACAGCAACCCCCGGCAAATGCTCACTCTCCATCACTTCCGCCAATGGCAGGCTGTTGGCAATGCTGCGCACCATGCGTGAACCCTCCACGATGTCGCGCAAATCATGCTCGGTGCTGAGGAAGTTGGTTTCAATGCGAGGCTTATCCAGCGGATTGCTGGAGGTAATGGTCACACTGCCGCGGCTGGTGGGCACACAGGTGTTGAAGGAAATCAGGAAGGCTGAGAACGGATCCGGGTTGGTGATCTTGAAGCGCCCCGGTTTGATGGTGGCCGCGCTGTAGCTGATGGGGTTGAAGTACAGATGCAGGTTGGGCCGCACCAATCCCGGGCGGCTGCGCACAAAGGCTCCCGCCTGGTTCACGCTCATTCCCAAGGGGCCTTTGCGGGTGAAGGCGTAGCGGATGCCAGCCCAGAGTTTTCCGTACCAGGGGTAGAGCTTGTCGTTCAGCGTGGGTACGGTGGACTTGAAGAAGTAGGACACGCACAAATGGTCCTGCAGCCCCTGGCCCACGCGCGGCAGGTGGTGCACCAGGGGCACCCCGACTTTTTCCAGCAGGGCCCGGTCACCCAGTCCCGAGAGTTGCAACAACTGCGGCGAGTTGATGGCGCCGCCCGACAGGATCACTTCCTTGCGTGCCGTGAAGGTCTGTTTGGCTCCACCCACCAGGCACTCGACACCCACGGCCCTTTTGTTCTCGATCACCACCCGCGTCACATGCGCATGGGTCTTGAGGACGAGTTGGATGCGTTTCAGCGCGGGGCGCAAAAAGGCGTTGGAGCTGGATTCGCGCCAGCCATCGCGTATGGTCATCTGCCACAGGCCGAAGCCTTCCTTCAGCGCACCGTTAAAGTCCAGGGTGCGCTGGAAGCCCAGTGCCAGGCCGGCATTCAGAAATCGCTCGCACAGCGGATGCACCTGGTCTGCGAAATCGCTTACGCGCAGTTCGCCTCCGGCGCCGTGGTGCACATTGGCGCCAAACACATGGTCCTCGTGCTTCTTGAAATAGGGCAGCACCTCGTCCCAGCTCCAGCCGGTGTTGCCGGCGGCCGCCCAGTCATCGTAATCGCCCTGCTGGCCGCGGATGTAGACCATGGCATTGAGCGAGCTGCTGCCTCCCAACACCTTGCCGCGCGGCCAGAAGCTGGCGCGGCCATTCAGGGCAGCGTCGGGCTCGGTGGTGTACATCCAGTTGTACTTGGGGTCGGCAAAGGTCAGGCCGTAGCCCAGGGGAACCTGAATCAAGGGGCTGCGGTCGCTGCCGCCGGCTTCCAGCAGCAGCACGCGGTCTTTGCCGCTGGCGGAAAGGCGGTTGGCCAGCACGCAGCCGGCAGAGCCGGCGCCCACGATGATGTAGTCGAATGCATTCATTGCGCGATACTATGCCGACAATTGCATGCTATCAATGCAGCCATCTTGAGTAATTGCGCACTATTGAGGGTCAACACCGGTGCCCCTAGAGAACTTGATTTCCAAGGCCGTCTTTCAGGACGGCAGCCAGCCCCGGTACCAGGCCATTGCCGAGGAACTGGCACAGCACATCGTGAATGGCCAGCTGCCCACGGGCGAACGGCTACCCCCCCAGCGCAAGCTGGCCCAGCGTCTGGGTGTGACGGCCGGCACGGTCAGCCACGCGTATTCCATCCTGGAGCAACGCGGTCTGGCCACGGCCCGCATTGGCGACGGTACCTATGTGCGCGCGCCCGAACAGGCGCCCGCCTTGCCAGAGGATCCCGGTCAGTCGCCCATTGACCTGGCGCACAACGTGGCGATTGCCACGGATGACGGCCGCGCGCTGTCCGAGGCCCTGCAGCGCGTGGCGGCCGATCCGCAGGTGATTCGCCAGGTGCTGAGCTACCAGCCGGAAACCGGCCACGCACACCATCGACAGGCCGGTGCCCGCTGGCTCCAACGCTTTGGAACCTGTGGCGATGCGAACCGTGTAATGGTGACGCATGGCGCACAACACGGCCTGTCATGTGTGCTGCGTACCCTGGCCCGCCCGGGCGATGCGCTGCTGACCGAGTCGCTCAGCTACCCGGGTCTGCAGGCGCTGGCGCGGCTGATGCGCCTGCAACTGGTGGGCATTGAGATGGATGAGCAGGGCATGCTGCCCGACGCGCTGGAGCGTGCGGCGCGCACTATCGACGCCAAGCTGGTGTTTTGTTCCCCCGATCTGCACAACCCCACCAACGCCACCATGCCGCTGCAACGGCGCGAGGCCATTGCGAATGTCGTACGGCAACGCAATTTGCTGCTGATTGAAGACGCCGTGCACGCCGCAGCCCAGGCCGCGCCGCTGCCGACGCTGTCCACCTTGCTGCCCGAGCAGTCCTTTTTACTGGCCAGCTTTTCCAAGGTGGCGGGTCCCGGCTTGCGCGTGGGCTATGTCGAGGCCGCGCCGCAATGGCTGAGCAAATTGGCTGCCAGCATGCGGGCCGACTGCTGGATGGTGGCGCCACTGCTGCCGGAGATTGCGACAGACTGGATTGAGAGCGGCGTGGCCGAGCAACTGATTGCGTCCCAGCGTGCGTCCATCACGGAGCGGCTGACCGTGGCCTTGCCGCTGCTCGAAGGATTGGAGCACCGCAGCGCCCCGGATTCACCGTTGATCTGGCTACCCCTGCCCGAGCCCTGGCGTGCTGGCCAGTTCTCTGCCGCACTGCGCCAGGCCGGCGTGCTGGTGCGCACGGCCGATCACTTTGCGGTGGGCCGTTCTCCGGCACCCCATGCCGTGCGCATCAGCCTGAATGCCGCGAAATCGGTGGCAGAGGTTGCCAGCGGGCTGCAGGTGGTTCTGAATGTGCTTCAGGGTGCGCCGACGGCTTACATGGACCCCTGAGCAGGCGGGCTCCTGCAAGGGGCTTGCTGGATAACACCTTTTGAAAATGCTCGCCGGGCCTTGGCAAGGGGTGCCAATGGTGCCTTTGGCCGGGCTTTTGCCAGCGCCTTTCAGCATGGTGCTGCAGACCGCCACCATTTCGAAAAGCTCGCGCAGTAGGGTTCTACGGGTTCGAAGAGAACAGGCTCTGCATGCGGTGTCGCGCGCGGGTGGGCAGGCTCTGCCTCCAGCAGGGCCTGCAGGTTTTCCAATGCTGCATCCGCATGAGCTTCCGTCTGCCAGCTGATGGAGCGGGCTCCCTGCAAGGCCTGCGAGATCTGTGCCACATTGCCCCACCAGAGCTGCGGGGTCCGGGACAGCAGCCCTTGGGTGACGAAGTTCCACCGGCGTTCGCTCCAGGGCGTCTGCATATGGGCTTCGACAAACCCGACACCGATTAGCAACACGTCGTCACCCATTCCGTGCGGCACCGCGCCCAAGGACCAGGGGTGGAGCAACCAGACGTCGCGGCCTGCCACGGTACTGTGTACAGGTGCCGACCAGCTTGCGCCTGGCGGTGTCGCCGTCAAAGCAGGCTGCGGCATGCCTGTATAGGCGCCACGGGCGTCGGTGCCGTGGTTTACCGCAGTGCCACTGCGGGCTAGCAGGCCCAAGGTTTCGTAGCTGGTGTCTATTACCGTGCCGGGGCTGTGCCAATCTGCGGGGGCGTACTTGGCGACGTTGTCAGCGTTGAACAAATAGGGTTTGGTGCTGCCTGTGCCGGCTACCCACTGCCAGCTCAGGTGGTTGCTGGCTACATCGCCATCCAGCAAATGGCCGAGCATCCACTGTGCCGCCGTGTGCCAGTGCACCTTGCGCAGGTGCACCACGTAGCTGGCCAGCCACATGCGTGCATGGTTGTGCAGGTAGCCCGTCGCGTAGAGCGCGCGGACTGCCAGGTCGATGGCTGCAATTCCGGTGCGTGCCTCCAGCACATCGGCAGGCATTTCTGCACGGTAGGCATCGTCCGGCAGCAGCCCGGGGTGCAAGGACTGGTGTATGGCGTCTCCCAAGTGGGCCCATACATGCCGGTAGTAGGCGCGCCAGCCCAGTTCAAACACCAGCTTGTGCTTCGCGTCCAGGGGATGGCGCGCGTGCACGGTGTCGTAAACCTCCCGCAGGCTCAGCAGGCCGTGGGTAAGGTAGGGCGACAGGCCGGTGACTGCGCCATCCAGGTTATTGCGGGTTCGCGCATAGGCGTCTGGCTGCACCGCGGCCAGCCGCGCAAGTGCCGCCTCCACGGTGGGTTCAAAGCGGGGCATCAAATCCGATCCGGCCCATCCGGGCCTTGCGTCCTATTTATCCTATTCGCAACCGTGCCATTCGGGCGCGCAAAGCTGCCCTCGGCCACCTGCAGGTTTGTTGCGTTGCGGGTGTACATCAGCCGGGTTGCAAGCCCACCCCGTATTCCTGTGCCGCATCCAGCACCGTGGCCAACTGGTCGTATGCATAGGTGCTGAATACATAGAGGTCAAACGCATCGGCGTCCAGCCGGTGCAAGGTGCCGGGCACATGGTGGGTGCCGGTCATGGCGATGTCACCGATCAGGAATGTCGATTCGCGCAGGTCCAGCGCAAACAGCTTGTTCAACACCGTGCGGCACTGCGGCCCTTCGATGTGGATGCGGCAGCGCGCGTGGCTCAGGTCGGTGACTGAACCCGTGTCTGCGCCCACGGTGGCGCGCAGCAGGGTGGTGCGGTCACTGTGGTCGTCGCCGACCAGCAGGAATTCTTCCGGGCCGCTTCGCGCCAGCAGGCCGAACTCGGTGCGCGCGGTCTTGCCGATGCGCTGGGGCACTGTGTCGCCAAACACGGCGGTCAGGGCGTCCAGCAGACCGGGCAGCCCGCTGACCCAGGTGCTGATCAGCGTGAAGCTGGGCAACATACCTGCGGAGATTCGCACGCCGATCTGGCCGACTGCATTGGGGCGGTTGCCGGTGGCGTGGCCCTCGAATGGAGAGCGCACGGGTGCGTTGGCTGCTGTATTAACCACGGTAACGGTTCCCTTCGGGGTCCAGGAAGCAGGGTTCTACGACCTTGAGTTGGTATTGTCGGCCATGCACGGGTGAAGCGGCCACGACGATCTGGCCGACGCGGCTGGTGCCGCCCTGCAGCAGGCCCAGCGCAATCGCCTTGCCCACGTGCTTGCTGTAGGTGGTGCTGGTGATGTGGCCTCGGCCATGTCCTTTGATCTCGTCATCGGCAAAGAAGAGGATGGCGCCGTTGTTGGGCGGCTCGTTGGTGTCCACCGCCTCCAGACCCACCAGCGTGGGCCGGTCGGGGCGCTGCAAGTTCTCGCTGCGGCGCAGGGCGTCGCCCCAGAAGGGCTTGAGTTGGCTGGCCATCTTGCCGGCACCCACATCGTCCAGCGTGGTGCGGCCGTCCATTTCGGAGCCCACCACATGGCCTTTTTCAATGCGCAGCGAGCCCAAGGCTTCCAGACCATACGCGCGCAGCTTGCAGGGCTGGCCCATCTCCAGCAGATGCTCCCAGACCACGCGGCCATGGTGTGTGGGCGTGTAGACCTCGTAGGCCATTTCGCCCGAGAAGGTCAGGCGGATGATACGCACCTTGACGCCGGCCATGGCGCCTTCCAGCGTGGCATCCACCACGCCCATGAAGGGGAAGGCCTCGTTGTCGAACGCGATGGTGGGGAAGGATGCACGCAGTACCTCGCGCACCTTGGGCCCGGCCACGCTCATGGCGGCCCATTGGTCGGAGACCGAGGCCACGGTCACGCGCAGCTCCGGCCACACCACCTGCAGCAAAAATTCCAGATGGCTCATCACACGCGCGGCCTGGGCCGTTGTCGTGGTCATGAAGAACTCGGTCTCGCTGATGCGGCTGGTGGTGCCGTCGTCCATGACGATGCCGTCTTCGCGCAACATGAAACCGTAGCGCGCCTTGCCAATGCCGAGCTTGGCAAAACCGTTGACGTAAACGCGGTTTAAAAACTCCGCCGCGTCGGGCCCCTGCACGTCGATCTTGCCGAGCGTGGACACATCCGACA
>CANCER010000004.1 GCA_947375135.1 Comamonadaceae bacterium
GTTGGCAGCCTGCAGGTGCAGGTCGGAGATGAAATCAGCGCAACGCCAGGAGGACGGAGCGTGGAGTTCCATCCTGCTGGTGCTGGCGCTTAAACCAGAACGGCTTTTTCGATGACCACGTCAGCAGCGGGCACATCATCGTGATGGCCCTTGCGTGTGGTTTTCACGGCCTTGATCTTGTCCACCACGTCGGTGCCGCCGACGACCTTGCCAAACACGGCATAGCCCCAACCCTGCGCTGTGGGCGAGGTGTGGTTCAGAAAGCCGTTGTCAGACACATTGATGAAAAACTGGGCCGTTGCCGAGTGCGGGTCGCCGGTGCGTGCCATGGCTACGGTGTAGTTGGCGTTCTTCAGGCCGTTGTTGGCTTCGTTTTCAATCGGCGCGTCGCAGGACTTCTGTGCCATACCAGGCTCCATGCCGCCGCCTTGCACCATAAAGCCGGGAATCACGCGGTGAAAAATCGTGTTGTTGTAATGGCCCTTGGCGACATAGGCCAGGTAGTTGGCGACCGACTTGGGTGCTTTCTCCTGGTCCAGTTCGAGGGTGATCACACCGTAGCCGGTGACGTGAAGTTCTACTTTAGGATTGCTCATGATTTATTTCACCAATGTGGCGGAGTTGATAAGAACGGGGGTGTTGGGAACATCTTGTCTGCCGGTTGGGGTGACCCGGATCTTGTCGATCGTGTCCATGCCGGCGGTGACCTTGCCGAATACGGCATAGCCGTAGCCATCCGGCGATGGCGCGTTGAGGCCGTTGTTGTCCACGACATTGACAAAGAACTGCGCAGTGGCTGAGTTGGGCACGCTGGTGCGCGCCATTGCGATGGTGCCACGGTCATTCTTCAGTCCGTTTTTGGACTCTAGGACAATTGGTTCACGCGTTGCCTTCTGGTTCATGTCGGGCGTGAAGCCACCGCCTTGCACCATGAAGTTACCGATTACCCGGTGGAAGATCGTGCCGTTGTAGTGTTTGTCTTTCACATACTGCAAGAAATTTTCTACCGTCTTGGGTGCCTTGTCCGGATAAACCTCGACGGTGAACTCCCCCAAGCTGGTTTGAAATCTCACCTGGGGAGCCTGTTCGGCGAATGCAGTTGCCATCAGCAGCAGTGCGGATGTCAATCCGATCGCCATACGTCGGCTGGTGCGTGTCATGTCCATTAAATGGTTCCTTCAAAAAAAATCTTCCATTGACCACCCTGGCGGTTCCAGTATTGGCGCTTGGTCAATCCGGTGCGTTTGCCGGTCACTACCTCGCCGAAGGTCACCACCATGGTGTCTGCACTGTCGATCCATCGCAGAAACGACTTGTCCTTCAGTTCAATCGTGTGGCCCTGCATTTTGGAGAGTTCGGTCTTGAGATTGTCCGCCCACTGGTCACGTGTCTTGCCGTATGCGTTGAAATCCTGCGCGTAAAAAGACAACAGCCGATCGAGATTGCCATCGATCTTGGCGTTGGTCCAGGCCCGCAACGTGTCCTCAAAGGGTTGGCTTTCCCGCTTGGTGCTGTGCGCATCCACCCATTGCAATTGGGGTGCAATCACCACCGGCGTGGTGCCAACCTCCACCGTCTTGATCAGGTGGCGCAGATCCGGGTTGGCCATCACCAGGCAACCGTCAGAGGCCAGGGGGGGGCGGGAAAACTGGTTAGGCGGCGTGCCATGGAGCCAGATACCTCGTCCGGTCTTGCCGCGTTTGGCGTCCAGTATGTTGGGGTAGTTGATTGGCAGGGCGCCCGAGCCGTAGAAGTCCGTCAGTGTTTTTGGATCCAGGTTGCTGGTGATGTAGTACACCCCCACCGGCGTTCGCTGGTCACCCTCAATATTTTTGGAGACGCCGGCCTTGCCCACCGATGTGTAGTAGTCGGCCACCAGGGTCAGGCCGGTTGGCCTGTTTTCAAATAGGTACAGGCGTGAGCGTGAGGCATCCACGGCAATCGCGTACTTGGTCTTTTGGGAAATTTCCAGAAACTGCGAAGGCACCGTTCCGGCTCGCGGGCGCTCTTTGCCTGCATTGACACGCTTACGCGACTCTTCGCGCAGTTCGCCGAGCGCACCGCCCCCTGCTTGGGCCAAGGCCGCTGGAATGTCGCCCAAGGTATTGACCGGGCGGATTCGTGCTGCCAGCAAATCGCCGTATACCAGTTGTGCCAACTGAAAGTTCGGGTATTCCTGCACCAGGCGGTCGGCCTTGCCCAGCGCATCACGGGTGCGGCCCTTGACCATCAGATCGTAGACCTCAATAAGGCGGGCTTCCGCCAGGCCGTCTTCCGGTGCCGCTGGCACGGCTTGCGGTGTTGGTTTGGCGTTATGTTGCATTTTGGCGGCACCCGGCAGATGCAGCGCCAAAAGCAAGGACAGGAACACCCAAGGAACCGCCCGCAGCGGACGTTTTATAACCGGCATACGAATCAGGAAAGCGGTTTTGCAAGCACCATGTGCGCTGATGTCAAAATTAGTTGGCAACGGATTCTTTGACGATAAGCCAATGCTCGCCAACCCTTGCAAATTCCATGGTTTTGTGGCTGGAGATAGACAGTCCGTTGGCCCTGTAATCCTGGCGGAACTTGGCACTTGCGTGGTTGCCGTTGACGCTCACCACCAGGTTGTCCACTTTGACACTGATACTCGACTTGCTGGCAATGCGTTGCTGGCGCTCCTCTTCCCAGGCCTTGCGGCTCTGGCTACCCGCCGGATCAAAATCCTTGCCATAGGCCGCAAGGTAACCTTTGACATCACGTGCAGACCATGCACTTGCCCACTTGGCCACGGCCGCTTCTATTTCCTTTGCTTGGTGGCTGGCCGCACTGTCTGCTGCGTTCGAGCCGGCATTGGCCACCGGCGTTGCAACTGCTACGGGTGGCTGGCTGACTACCGGCGGGGTTGGCACGGGCGCCACCACCTTGGGCTGTGTGGATGCCACGGGTGCGGGCACTGGTGCTGGCGCCACCACCTTGGGCGGCGGCGCTACCACAGGCACAGGGGCAGGCGCTGGTGCAGCGGCAACCACCACCGGCTTGGCCGTAGATGCAGTCTGGCTTGGTGCCGGGGTTGGCGTGCTCCCATTCGCCGGGCGCTGTCCCTTGGGGCCGCCGAAAATCTCTTTAATCAGCGCCAACTTGGGTGGTACCGCCGGGTTGCTGTTGTCGAGTTGCAGGGCCTTGTTGTAGGCCTGGCTTGCCAACTTGGCATAAATGTCGCCCAGGTTTTCATGTGCGGTGGCGTAGCTCGGGTTGGTACGTATGGCCATTTCCAGCGCAGCGCGGGCCTTGTCAAACTGACTCTGGCCGGCATACACCACAGCGAGATTGTTATAGGGCTCCGGCAGTTCCGGGTAATCCTCCGTCAAATGGGTGAACGTCGCAATGGCATCTGCCGTCTTGCCGCTTTCACGCTGGATGACGCCCTTGATGAACCGCATTTGTGGATCTTTGGGCTGCGACGCCAGAAACTGCTCTGCCCGGCTGAGTGCTTCCGGCAGCTTGCCTGCACGCATCAGCTGGGACACGTCACTGTAGTCATCCGCATGCACAGGAAGACACACCATGCATGCCGCCATGGCGACAATGCGGAGTGATAAAAATAGGGGGGAGATGGTTTGCTCCATACAATGTCTCGTAACCGATGTAAAACGTGGCATGTGTATTCGATTCTTCATAACAGTGTCGCTTTATACTGGGGATGATTGTAGCTGAGCACCCCAAAAGAACGGCGCTCGTCCCCAATCCGACTTTTCGCCGAAAAAACCAACAACTGAATCTACCGTAGCCGCTGCATCCATGCACCTGCTCCGATCTCCCCTAGCCCCATGAGTTTGCGCATACACAACACGTTAACCCGATCCACCGAGCCCTTTGCGCCCTCTGAGCCCGGGCACGTCCGCATGTACGTGTGCGGCATGACGATTTACGACCTTTGCCACATTGGCCACGCCCGCATGATGATGGCTTTTGATGTGGTGCAGCGTTGGCTCAAGAGCAGCGGTTACCGCGTGACTTACGTGCGCAACATTACCGACATTGACGACAAGATCATCCAGCGCGCGCTGGACCGCAGCATCACCATCCGCGCGCTGACGGATGAAATGGTGCGCGCCATGCACCAGGACATCGACGCCCTGGGCATAGAGCGCCCCACCATCGAGCCGCGTGCCACCGAATACGTGCCCCAAATGCTGGACCTGATCGCCAAATTGCAGTCCAAGGGCCTGGCCTACCAGGCCAGCTCCGGTGATGTGAACTACTCCGTGCGCAAATTTCCCGGCTACGGCAAGCTGTCCGGCAAGTCGCTGGACGAGTTGCGTGCCGGCGAGCGTGTTGCGGTGCAGGAGGGCAAGGAAGACCCGCTCGACTTTGTGCTGTGGAAAGCGGCCAAGCCCACGGAGCCGGCCGATGCCAAGTGGGACGCCGCAGCCTGGGGTCATCCCTTTGGTGTGGGTCGCCCGGGCTGGCATATTGAATGCTCGGCCATGAGCTGCCAGACCTTGGGTGAAAGCTTTGACATCCATGGCGGTGGCGCCGATTTGCAGTTCCCGCACCACGAAAACGAAATTGCCCAAAGTGAAGGTGCCAACGGCAAACCGCTGGCGCGCTTCTGGGTGCACAACGGCTTTGTGCGCGTTGACAACGAGAAGATGTCCAAAAGCCTGGGCAACTTCTTCACCATCCGCGAGGTGCTGGCCAAGTACGAGCCCGAGACCGTGCGCTTTTTTCTGCTGCGCACGCATTACCGCACCGCACTCAACTACAGCGACGCCCATTTGGACGACGCACGCAGCGGTCTCAAGCGCCTCTACACCGCGCTGGACCTTGCGCTGGACCACCCACCTGCACAGGCTGCCGCCGCCGTGGACTGGACCAACCCCTTTGCCTTGCGTTTTAAGGCCGCCATGGACGAAGACTTCGGCACGCCCGAAGCCATCGCCGTGTTGTTCGATTTGGCCTCCGAGATCAACCGCAGCAAATCGGCCAATCTGGCCGGCCTGCTCAGGAGCCTGGGTGGCTGCCTGGGCTTGTTGCAGCAAGAGCCGAAAACGTATTTGCAGGCCGGCGCCGCGCTGTCCGACGAGCGTATCGCTGAGCTCATCGCGGAACGCGCTGCGGCCAAAGCCGCCAAGAACTTTGCCGGTGCCGACGCCGTGCGCAAGCAATTGCTGGAGCAGGGCATCGTGCTCAAGGACTCGGCAGCAGGCACGACCTGGGAAGTGGCCCAATGATGGTGGTGGCCAATGCGGCGGAACCGGCTCCCATTACGCCTGCCTATTGGGAAGATGCCTGCAAGCATCTGGTCAAAAAAGACCGGGTCATGCGCAAACTCATTCCGAAGTTTGGCGACGCCTGTCTGCAAACCCGGGGCGACGCCTTCGTCACCCTGGCGCGAAGCATTGTCGGGCAGCAAATTTCGGTGGCTTCGGCGCAAAAGGTCTGGGACCGCTTTGCTCTGCTGCCCAGCGAAATCAGTCCGGCCAATGTGTTGCGGCTCAAAGTGGACGACATGCGTGCTGCCGGCTTGAGTGCGCGCAAGGTAGAGTACCTAGTGGATCTGGCACTGCACTTCGACAACGGTGCGCTGCATGTCAAAGACTGGGCCAGCATGCCCGATGACGAAATCATTGAAGAGTTGGTTGCCATTCGCGGCATCGGTCGCTGGACTGCCGAGATGTTTCTGATCTTTCACATGCTGCGCCCGAACGTCCTGCCTTTGGACGACGCCGGCCTGATTTCCGGCATCAGCAAGAGCTATTTTTCCGGTGATGTGGTGAGCCGCAGCGACGCACGCGAGGTGGCCGTCGCCTGGGCACCATACTGCAGCGTTGCAACTTGGTATATTTGGCGATCGTTGGACCCTGTTCCGGTCGCGTATTAACAGAACGGTCTCCCGCAGGAGGCAGGTTTCTTTTTGAGGAGAAGTGCATTGGCCAAAAAAACATTTTTGGATTTCGAGCAACCGATTGCCGACCTGGAAACCAAGATCGAAGAATTGCGCTACGTGCAGAACGAATCTGCCGTGGACATCTCCTCCGAGATCGAGCAACTGGCTAAAAAGAGCCAGCAACTCACCAAAGACATCTACAGTGACTTGACGCCCTGGCAGATCACCAAGATCGCCCGCCACGCCGAGCGTCCCTACACGCTGGACTACGTGGCCGAAATCTTCACCCATTTCGTGGAGCTGCACGGTGACCGCCACTTTGCCGACGATCTGAGCATTGTGGGCGGCCTGGCCCGCTTCAACGGCATGGCCTGCATGGTGATCGGGCAGCAAAAGGGGCGTGACACCAAGGAACGTGGACTGCGCAACTTCGGCATGTGCAAGCCTGAGGGCTATCGCAAGGCGCTGCGCCTGATGAAGCTGGCTGAAAAGTTCAAGCTGCCGGTTTTCACCTTTGTCGACACCCCCGGTGCATACCCCGGCATTGACGCGGAAGAGCGCGGGCAGTCCGAGGCCATCGGCCGCAACATTTTTGAAATGGCACAGCTCGAGGTGCCCATCATCACCACCATCATCGGCGAGGGTGGCTCCGGCGGCGCACTGGCTATTTCGGTGGCGGACCAGCTCATCATGCTGCAGTACTCGATCTATTCCGTCATCAGCCCCGAAGGCTGTGCCTCCATCCTGTGGAAGACTTCGGAGCGGGCGCAGGACGCCGCTGACGCGTTGGGCATTACCGCCCACCGCCTGAAGGCCTTGGGCGTGATCGACAAAATCGTCAACGAGCCCGTGGGCGGTGCACATCGCGACACCAAGCAGGCCGCCGCTTTCCTGAAGCGCGCACTGGCCGATGCCTATCGCCAACTGGCCGACCTCAAGGTCGATGAACTGGTGGATCGCCGCTACCAACGCCTGCAAAGCTATGGTCGTTTCACAGACACCAAAGCCAACGCCAAGTAATTTGCCAGCGCTTCTGCGATGACGCAATCGCTGGGGCAGGCGATGCGCAACTTCCACCCGGCCCTGCCCTTGGGTGTGGCGCTGAGTGGCGGTGCGGATTCCAGTGCTTTGTTGGTGCTCTGCGCGCGGCGCTGGCCTGGCCAAGTGCAAGCCCTTCACATTAACCACGGCCTGCAACAGGCTGCCCCTATTTTTCAGGCGCACTGCCGGCAACTGTGCGACACCCTTAACGTGCCGCTTCGTGTGCAGGCCGTAAACGCCGCGCACCAGATGGGTCAAAGCCCGGAAGACGCCGCCCGCATCGCCCGCTACCAGGGTTTGCTGGCGCTGGCCCAGGGCGATGCAGCGGGGCCTTCGCTGCACACCATTGCGGTAGCCCAACACGCCGATGACCAAGTCGAAACCCTGCTGCTGGCGCTCAGCCGGGGTGCAGGAATGGCCGGCTTGAGCGCCATGCCGGCCCGTTGGTTGCGCGGTGGTGTTCAATTTCACCGCCCCCTGCTGGAAGTGTCCGGCTCTGACATCCGAGACTGGCTCGCTCTGGAACAAATTGACTATGTGATTGACCCCACCAATGTGGATGAGCGCTACACCCGCAACCGCATACGCGCACTGGTTATGCCAGCCTTGCAGGCAACCTTCCCCCACTTCAGGGACACGTTTGCCCGCAGCGCAGCGCATGCCGCGCAGGCCCAGTCTCTCCTGGACGAGATTGCCCAACAGGATGTGGCCCAAGTCCTGCGCGAGCGTGATGGTTTACCAATGCTGCTATCCCTGCAAGCACTGGGCCGCCCGCGCCAGGGCAACGCCTTGCGCTACTGGCTCAAGTCCGGTTTTGGCGCGATTCCCAGCACCGCCCAACTGCGCGAGTTGCAGGATCAGATCGCCGCTTGCGCCACGCGCGGGCACCACATCCATATCAAAGTAGGCAATGGCTTTGTGGAACGTCGGGGAGCTGTACTCGCTTGGTACAATCCGGTGGTTTTGCCCAACAGAAAATGATTCCATGGCTTTGATTGTTCACAAATACGGTGGCACATCGATGGGTTCTACGGAACGCATTCGCAATGTCGCCAAACGCGTTGCCAAATGGGCGCGCGCAGGTCACCAGATGGTGGTAGTCCCCTCCGCGATGAGCGGTGAGACCAACCGACTTCTCGGTCTTGCCAAAGAGCTGGCTCCCTCCAAACCCAATGACGCCTATGGTCGCGAGCTTGACATGCTGGCCGCGACCGGCGAGCAGGTCTCCAGCGCCCTGCTGGCCATTGCGCTGCAGGCCGAAGGCCTCGAGTCGGTGTCCTACGCAGGTTGGCAAGTTCCCATTCGCACCGACAGTTCGTACACCAAGGCGCGCATTGAGTCGATTGACGATGTCCGTGTCCGCACCGATCTGGATGCTGGCAGGGTCGTTATCGTTACCGGCTTCCAGGGCCTGGACGAGGCTGGCAACATCACCACGCTGGGACGCGGCGGCTCAGACACTTCCGCAGTAGCCGTTGCGGCTGCCATGAAGGCGGCGGAATGCCTGATTTACACCGACGTGGACGGCGTCTACACCACCGACCCGCGTGTTGTGCCCGAGGCGCGCCGCCTGAAAACCGTGAGCTTTGAAGAGATGCTGGAAATGGCATCCATGGGCTCCAAAGTGCTGCAAATCCGCTCAGTGGAGTTTGCCGGCAAATACAAAGTGCCCCTGCGCGTGCTGAGCAGCTTTACGCCCTGGGACATAGACATCAACGAAGAGGCCGCATCCGGCACATTGATCACCTTTGAGGAAGACGAACACATGGAACAAGCCGTTGTTTCGGGCATTGCATTCAACCGCGATGAAGCCAAAATCTCCATTCTGGGCGTGCCCGACACCCCCGGCATTGCGTACCAGATCCTGGGCGTGATCGCTGACGCCAACATTGATGTCGACGTCATCATCCAGAACGTCAGCAAAGAGGGCAAGACCGACTTCAGCTTTACCTGCAACCGTGGCGATTACGCAAAGGCCATGGACCTGCTCAAAACCCAGGTGTTGCCTAAGCTGGGTGCCAAGGAAGTATTGGGCGACACCAAGATATGCAAGGTCTCCATCGTCGGCATCGGCATGCGCAGCCACGTCGGCATTGCCAGCAAGATGTTCCGCGTGCTGAGCGAAGAGGGCATCAACATCCAGATGATCTCCACTTCCGAAATCAAGACCTCCGTCGTCATTGACGAGAAGTACATGGAACTGGCTGTGCGCGCATTACACAAAGCTTTTGACCTCGACCTGCCTGTTGTCTGAGGAAACGACCTAAAGTCGTGCGATAATTTGACTCGTCGGGAAACGTGACCGAGTGGCCGAAGGTGCTCCCCTGCTAAGGGAGTATGGGGTGTAGAGCCTCATCGAGGGTTCGAATCCCTCCGTTTCCGCCAGTATTAAAAGCCCCAGCGCCCACAAGCTCTGGGGCTTTTTCTTTGGCCCGGAGAAATCGCACCCTACAGGCCCAAGAACAGCTCCAGGTCGGCGGTCCGGGCGGCCAGCGTAGAAGGACGCGTCACAATTTGGTGAAGTCATCAAATTGACGGGCGTGAGTCGAAATACGCTGAAGTAACCCTTCCGCAACTTGGACGAACGTAGCCACTTGAATCAACAGGGCAGTGCACGCGGCGTGTGGTGCGAACTCAAATAATGGGATCCATGGAATAAGCCGCAAGGCAACCTGGCAATACAGGAGCAAGCCATGAAAAAAATCGCTAAGTACGATGAGAAAGCGCTTGAGATTCTGCAGGCATGGGAGGCTGGAACGCTCAAGCCCGTCACCGATATGGCGGAGCAGGCCAAGGCCCATCGGGCCACAGCGGACGCCACCTTCAAGAAAGACCAGCGGCTGAACATCCGCATCTCAAGCAAAGATTGAAGAAGCTTGCCGACAATGTGAATCTTCTCATGACAGGAATAATTGGTTGTTCGCGGGCTCATTACGCGCGGGCTGGAGGGCGGCTGCGGTGATGAGCCTCATTCAAAGCGCCAAGCTAACCGGGCATGACCCATACGCCTACCTGAAGGATGTGTTTACACGCGTGCCGACACAAGATTACAGCCGCATTGACGAACTGCCGCCACACAGCTGGACGCCGCTGGCCACGGGCTGACCTGTGTTGGCCGGTTGCTTGCGCAAAGGCCTAAGCATCTGAGATGGGACTTCTAGGTGCCTACGACTAAATGCGAGCCACACCGGCAGAAAAATGGCACGAACAGGAAATCTGGTTGATAATTGCTGCACTGCAACATTTTTATATAAAGGTCCATCATGTTCAAGAACACTCCCTTCGAAGCCATCGCAAAAACCATGTCGGATGCGGCTCCCAAAATGAACCCCGCCGTTGTTCAAGAGGCTATCAAGCCTGTGCAAGACAACATCAAGGCCTGGGCCGATCTGGCACAAGTCCAGGCCAAGGAAGTGCAAGCCGCTATCACGGAAACCGTGGAATCCATCAAGGGTGCCAAGGATCCACAAAGCGCGTTTGAAGTGATGAAGGCTTCCGCTGAAGCCGGCATGGCCATGTTTGCCAAGAACCTGAAGACCGCAACGTCCCTGAGCGTGGAGCAGTTTCACAGTGGCGTGGATGCCATCGAAAAGGCACATCCCGCTCCTGAAGCTTTTGCATCCGTTGCCAAGAACCTGAAAGCCGCCGCAACCACCGCTGAATCCACATTGGACTCGGCTCTGGAAAAAGGTGTCTCTGCTGTTGCCGCTGCCAGCAAGAGCAAAAAGTCACGCTAAATTACGCTGAAAAAAACCCGGTCTTCATGCCGGGTTTTTTTTTCGTCCAATTTCTCCTTGGCACCGCATGGCATCACCGGTTTTCCTTCAAGCCGCGCTGTGAACACATCCCTCCCACGGGAGAACAGCGCATCCACAATGCGGGAGCGAAACCAATGCGTGGGTGATCGTGCCGGGCTGCGACATTTCTGCGCCCACTTTCAGCGGGGTCGCTGCACGCGCGGTTGGTGCGTCCGTAGCGCCCTGGCTTGCAGCAGCCATATCGGGAATCCAACGCATGAATGGCGTCAAGTCGGTAACGTCTATGACGTACCACACCTTGCGCACCGCATCCCAACGCGCTCCAAGCGCCTTGGCTTGGTCTTTTTCCGCAAAAGAGGTGACTAAATTGATTCTCATAAGGAGAATTATCGGTCTATATCCCAGTCGAAAAAATGGATGCCTTGGGTGTCAGTTTGCCGTGGCATCAGGGAAAGATTGCTCGAATCAAGACACCCAGCAAGGAAATTGGCGGCACGGCCGAATCCAGACCCGGCCAAGGGCCTATGGATGGGACGTTATGCGCCGGATGCGGAGAGTTCACGAATCACCTGCTTGCCCAAAGCCATCATGTGCACCTGGTCCGGGCCGTCAGCAAGGCGGCACCAGCGTGCGTAGTTATAGGCTTCGGCCAGAAAGTAGTCGTCAGTCAGACCGCCGGCACCGTGCATCTGGATGGCCATGTCGATGACCTCGGCACCGAGTTGCGGCACCATGATCTTGGCCATGGCAATCAGGTCCATGGCGGCCTTGTTGCCTACGCGGTCCATTTTGTCCGCCGCGCGCAAGGTCAATAGACGGCACATTTCCACCTTGGAGGCCATCAGGGCAATGCTTTCACGCACCGAGCCCTGTTCGCTGAGCTTTTTGCCAAACACGACGCGGCTGTCCACACGCCTGCAAGCTGTCTCCAGGGCACGTTGGGCTGCTCCTATGACGCGCATGCAGTGGTGGATGCGACCCGGGCCCAGGCGACCTTGCGCGATCTCAAACCCCCGGCCTTCGCCCAACAGAATGTTGGCTTTCGGGATGCGCACATTCTTAAAAACCACTTCGGCATGGCCATGCGGCTCTTCCCAGTAGCCCAGGGTGCTCAAGGGTCGCACGACGGTCACACCAGGTGTGTCGCGCGGCACCAGCACCTGCGACTGCTGGATGTGGCGGTTCGGGTTGGCGGCATCGGTCTTGCCCATCACGATGAAGATCTTGCATGCATCAAACATGGCGCCGGTGGCAAACCACTTTCGTCCGTTGATGAGGTAGTCGTCCCCGTCCGCGCCAATGGAAAGTTCCACGTTGGTTGCATCGCTGGAGCCCACATCCGGTTCGGTCATCAGATAGGCCGATCGAATCTCGCCGGCCAATAAGGGTGTCAGCCATTTTTCCTGCTGCTCCGGTGTGGCGTAACGCGCAAATACCTCCATGTTGCCGGTGTCCGGTGCGCTGCAGTTAAACACTTCGGATGCCCAGAACACGCGGCCCATGATTTCGGCCAGCGGCGCGTATTCGGCATTGCTCAGTCCCTGGCCTCCGTGCGCGTGACCCGGCATGAACAAGTTCCACAAACCTTGCTCCCGGGCCCGGGCCTTGAGGCTGTGCAGGATGGGCGGCGCGCTCCAGCGGTTGAGGGCTACTTGCTGCTTGAAAAGGTGTTCGTTGGGGAGTACGTGCTCCAGCATAAACGCGCCCAGTTCTTTTTGCAGTTGCCTGACGCGGGGGGAATGTTCAAAATCCAAGTTGCGCTCCTTCTATGACAGGCTGTGAACATAGCGGTAAACCGCTGGTTTGCGCGTCACGTGGGAGACCTCGCGTAAATCATTAAACTCGGGCCTTGTATCCACCTGCCCGCAACCGCCGAAACACTTCCCATGCCAAGCACAACTCTTCACGGCAATGCCGTTGCCCTGGATTCAGGGCTGACGCAGCAGTTGTGGCAGGCCGCGCTGGCCGCCCAAACCAAGGCCTACGCGCCGTATTCCCGCTATGCCGTGGGTGTTGCCATCGTGGACGAACTGGGTGTGATCCATTCCGGCTGCAACGTGGAAAATGCCGCCTACCCCCAGGGCTGGTGCGCCGAGGCCAGTGCGCTCAGTGCGCTGGTGATGTCGGGTGCCAGGCGTGCGCGCGGCGTGTTGGTGGTGGGCACGGGCGCCGCCTGGATTACGCCTTGCGGCGGATGCCGACAAAAGCTGCGCGAGTTTTGCGACCCCGATAGCGTCATCGTATCTGCCAACTGGGATGCCATCGGTCCGGCCTACACCATGGACCAACTGCTACCGCACAGCTTTGGCCCCGACCACTTGAAAGACCTATGAACAGCACTGCGCTGCAAACCCTGAGAGCCCGGGCCCCGGACTTTGCACCGCGTGTTGCGGTGGTGCTTGGTAGCGGGTGGGGTGGCCTGACCGGGCACGTGCAAGATCCCATTCGCATTCCCTATGCGGATCTGCAGGGCTTTCCTGCGGCTGGTGTTGCCGGCCACGGCGGCGAGTTGTGGCTCGGGCACATTGGCGAGCAGGCGGTTGCAGTGATGAGCGGGCGCAAGCACGGCTACGAAACGGGTGCGGTGGATGGCATGAAGCTGCCATTGCAAGTGCTTCACAGCATGGGCTGCCGGGTGCTGGTGCAGACCAATGCAGCCGGCAGTCTGCGCGCTGACTTCCCACCGCTGAGCTTGATGGCCATTAGCGACCACATCAACCTACCCCAGCGCTCGCCGCTGGTGGGCGAGTCCGGTTCAGATCGCTTTGTCAGCATGGTCGATGCCTATGACCCCCAACTACTGGCGCAAGCCCTCGCGCGTGCGGCAGAGCAGGGCGGTCAGTTGCACACGGGTGTGTACGCGTGGGCTTTCGGCCCGCAATTCGAAACGCCAGCCGAGATTCAGATGTTGGTGCGCCTGGGTGCCGATGCGGTGGGCATGAGCACCGTGCCCGAAACCATCCTGGCGCGCTACCTGGGCCTGCGCGTGCTAGCCCTGTCCCTGATTACCAATATGGGGGCCGGCTTGTCGCAAGAGCATTTAAGCCACGCCCACACCCTGAGCCAGGCCGCAGCCGCCAGCCAGAATGCCAGCGCTGTGCTGGCCCACATCATCGGCACCCTTGCCCTGGATTGAACGCATGAACCTACCAACAACCCTCGAGGCGCGCGCGCTGTATCAAAAATGGCTGGGCAATCCCCAGGCCGCTGCGCGTGTGGCACTGGCGTGTCTGGACCTCACCAGCCTGAACGAGCAAGACACGGAGGCTGATATTGATGCCCTGTGCGTCCGTGCCCAGGGCCGCTTTGGCCCGGTGGCAGCGGTGTGTGTCTGGCCGCGTCTGGCGGCCCATGCCCGCAAGCTGTTGCCTGCCCCTATCGCGGTAGCGGCCGTGGCCAATTTTCCGGATGGCAGTGGCGACATCGCCCGGGCCGTGCGGGAGACCGGTGACATTGTGCAAAGCGGCGCGCAGGAGGTGGACCTGGTCTTGCCTTATTCCCAACTGCTGCTCGGAAACGACGTTGCGGTGGCCGCTTTGTTGGCGGCCGTGCGCAAGGCCAGCGAGGGTCTGCGGCTCAAGGTGATTTTGGAGACCGGAGGCTTGGTGGGCGGGGCGCATATCTTGCGCGCGTCCAGAATGAGTCTGGACGCAGGGGCCGACTTTCTCAAGACCAGCACGGGCAAGACCACGATCAGCGCCACGCCGGAGGCCGCACGGGTCATGCTGGCCGCCATTGCAGCGGACCCCGGTGCCGCCAAACGCGTGGGCTTCAAGCCCTCGGGTGGAATCCGCACGGTGGCCGATGCGGCCGTATACATCGCGCTGGTGGACGAGATCCTGGGCGCTAGCGCGCTGACGCCCCAGCGCTTTCGCATCGGTGCCAGCAGCGTGCTGGCCGATATCGAAGCTGTGTTGTCGGGTCAGAATCCTGTTGCTGCCGCAGCTGCGGGAAGCTACTAGAAAGCCGACCATGCTGGCACAGGAAATTATTCGCCGCAAGCGTGATGGGCATGCCTTGAGCGAGGCAGAAATCATCGAATTTGTCAGCGGGCTGGTCAGCGGCGCCTGGAGCGAAGGGCAGTCCGCAGCCATGGCCATGGCGATGCTGCTCAAGGGCATGTCCGGTACCGAGACGGTTGCCCTGACGCGCGCGATGACGCGCTCCGGCACCGTGATGGACTGGCGCAGTGCTGATTTGCCCGGGCCGGTCTTGGATAAACACAGCAGTGGCGGCGTGGGCGACAAGGTCAGCCTGATGCTGGCGCCCATTGTTGCGGCCTGTGGTGGCTTTGTGCCCATGCTCTCGGGGCGCGGTTTGGGGCACACCGGCGGCACGCTGGACAAACTGGAAAGCATTCCCGGCTATCAGATCGCACCGGACGAAAGACAACTGCGCCAGGCTCTGCGGTCTGCGGGTTGTGCCATTGTCGGAGCGAGCAGTGCACTGGCTCCGGCTGACCGACGCCTGTATGCCATCCGTGATGTCACTGCCACCGTGGAATCTACCGCCCTGATCACCGCCAGCATTTTGTCCAAGAAGCTCGCAGCCGGACTGCAGGCCCTGGTCATGGACGTCAAAACCGGCAACGGCGCCTTTGCCTCCTCTAGGGCGGATGCGCAAGCGCTCGCGCATTCCCTGGTGCGTGTGGCCAATGGCGCGGGCTTGCCCACGCGGGCTTGGATTACCGATATGAACCAGGTACTGGGCGATAGCTGTGGCAACGCATTGGAAGTCGCAGAGGCTGTGGCTTTTCTCAAGTGCGAGCGCCAGGAGCCCCGCTTGCTGGAAGTCACGCGCACCCTGAGTGCCGAGTTGCTGCAGATGGGGGGGCTGGTTGTTGACATGGAACAGGGACTGCAGAAGGTGGACGCGGTGCTTGCCAGTGGTCACGCGCTGGACCACTTTGCGCGCATGGTGCATGCGCTGGGCGGGCCTGTCGATTTCTGTGACCGCTCCGCACAACACCTGGCAAACGCCCCGGTACAAAAGCAGGTACTGGCGACGCGAGCCGGCTGGGTCTGCTCCGTGGCCACGCGCGCAATCGGTTTGGAGGTGATTGCACTGGGAGGCGGGCGGCACCTTGCCAGCGACGGCGTTGATCCCCGCGTCGGCTTCTCCCGGGTGGCACCGATCGGCCAGCGCGTGGAGCACGGCGACGTGCTGGCTGTGGTGCATGCTGCAGAAGAGCCGGCGGCTCAGGCAGCCGCCAGCCAACTGCAGAACCTGATCACGATCGGTGACGTGCAGTTGCCCGCGCCAGGGGTATTGTTGGAGCGTTTGGAAAGTTAGATGGGTGGCGGGGCGCCCTCAGCGGGTGGGTGCTCCGTTCTGCACGTAAAATCAGGGCACGCAGCCCGTAGCTCATCCGGATAGAGCACGAACCTTCTAAGTTCGGGGTAACTGGTTCGAGTCCAGTCGGGCTGGCCATGGGTTTCACCCATACCACGGCGCCCTGATTGGAATATCTTCGGCAGATATCTGATGGTGGCCGTCCATAAATTTGCCAATACTGTCCAAATATGGACAAAGTGCGCACGCAACGCATTGGGCAAGAACGATAGTTGGTGGACACGGCCCCCGATTTGGCCGTGTGGGTCCCGTGCCTGACGCGGTCCGTCCAATCTATTCCAAAGGGGAAGCGGTAACGCTTCGTGAATATATGAGCACCCTGTTCAAGTTTGCCGACTACACATTTGATGCGCATGCGGGGCTGGTCTACGACGGCCAAGCGGTCCATCTGCCCCCGAAAGAGAAAGGCCTGCTGCAGGCCTTGCTGGGCGCGCGGGGGCAGATCGTCCGCAAGGAGGACTTGATGGTCAAGGTCTGGGGCACCAGCGAGACCTCTGATGAGAGTATTTCCCGCACGGTGTACCGTTTACGTGTGGCCATGCAGTCTTCCGGTGGACCCGAAGTGGTGGAAACGGTTTACAACTCGGGTTTTCGCGTGATTGTTCCTGTGCGTGAAGTCACCATGACAGCGTCTTCTTCAATGAATGCGCTGACGCACTCCACACGCCCCAACGCGATTGCGGCCTTGATCAGCGCACGCGAGTTTCTGGCCCGGCAGTCGGTAGATGATATTGAAGCGGCAGCCAATGCCGTGCGCTTGGCTATCAGTTTGGACCCCACTTTTTCTGCGGCTTGGTCGACCTTGGCTGAGATCCGGATTTTTCAGGCCATTCGTTCACTGCGGTCTCCACGCGAAGCCGGCTGGTTGGCGAAAGAGGCTGCGCAGACGGCGCTTAATATTGATCCGCAATCGGCATCGGCGCTGGCGATGCTTGGCTGGGTTCGTGTCCTGATTGATCAGGATTGCGAGCGCGGGCTGGAGGATTTGGACCGCGCAGTGGCGATTGACCCGGACTACTGGGTCGCCAATATGCTGCGGGGTTGGGCGTTGCAAGCGGCGGGGCGCAATGAAGAGGCCGTACACATGATGCGCCGTGCGCTGGAGTTGAACCCGGTCAGCCATGCCGTCAACTCCATGCTCGCGCTGTATCTGATGTTTGCCGGCAAGCATGGCGAAGGCCTGGACGTGGCCATGATGCTGTCCAAGCGGTTCACCACCGTGGACAACTCGCAGGGGATTGCATCGGTGCTCGCCTCGGTGAACGGACTCCATGAGGAGGCAGTGGCTTTTGGTTGGAAGGCTATGGAACTGGCGCCGCACACGCCCATCATGCACACCCCGCTGGCCTACGCGCTGGCGTATGCGGGTCGCCATGACGAGGCGCGCAAGGTACTTGCCGCAATCGAAGCTTCGAGTTTGCCGCTGCCGACAGCTTCGCTGGCTCCCGTCTATTTGGCACTGGGTGAGCGTGACAAGGCCATTGCCTTGCTGCAGGATGCCTACGAGCGTGGAGTGCCACAGTTTGCCTGGACCCGCGATGACCCGCGGCTGGCGTCCTTACGAGGTGATCCCGCAGTGGAACGCATCTGGTCCCATATCTGTACGCGCCAATTGATGGCCGCCTGATCAAGCAGGCTTTGGATACCTTGCTTCTCGTCGAGGCTGACGGCGTCGGCTAAGCCAGTTGCAGCGGCAACGTTGGGCATTCCAGCCCAAGCCAGCGATGTACCGCCGACTCCAACAGGCCCACACTGCCTGTGGAATAGAACATCGGCGCATGCGCGGTCTGCGTTGCGGGGTCTGTCGCCAGGGCGCCAGGTTGAATTTTTTCCAGCAGGCGCCGGGTTTGGCGGGCCACCGGCAGGCCACCTTCCATCAGGCTGACTTGGACACCGACCAGGGTTGTCAGCTCCAGCGCGGCAAAGGCATAGTGGGTGCAGCCCAGCACCAGGCAGTCCATCTCCCCCTCAGCGTTGCCAAAGTGCCCCATGGTGTGCGTGTATTCCATGCACAGTGCCAGGGTTCTCTCTGCATCTGATCGCTCAATCGCATCGGCCAGGCCATCGCAGGCTTGCAACACAAAGGTTGCGCTGCCGTGCAGGCTTTCCAGCAGCTTGCGAAATTTCTCACTGTTCAGGGTGCCGCGCGTGGCCATCACACCAATGACGCCGGTCTTGCTCAGAGCAGCGGCGGGTTTGAGGGCCGGTTCGATGCCAATGATGGGTAGCTCGGGGTAGGCCGCTCGCAGCGTGTGAATGGCAGCGGCGGTAGCCGTGTTGCAGGCCACAACCAGTGCCTTGATACCGTGGCTGGCAATCAGGTAGTCCGCAATCGCATGCGAGCGCTTCAACACGTGCGCATCGTCGCGCTCGCCATAGGGTGCGTGCCCGTTGTCCGCCACATAGACAAAGCGCTCCAGCGGCAACTCTGCTTGCAGCGCACGCAGCACACTCAAGCCCCCCACACCGCTGTCAAAGACACCGATCGGGAGGATGTTGCCTGCTGCTGGGTTCAAGGGACTTAGCGCGATGTCACCGGAATATTTTTGAACTCACCGGTGGCTATTTTCTTCTGCCATTCGGCCGGGCCTGTGATGTGGGCGCTGGTTCCCCCGGCATCCACAGCCACCGTCACCGGCATGTCGACTACATCGAATTCATAAATAGCTTCCATGCCCAGGTCGGCAAAGCCCACCACCTTGGCATGCTTGATGGCCTTGCTGACCAGGTAGGCGGCGCCGCCCACGGCCATCAGGTAGGCACTCTTGTGCTTCTTGATGGCCTCGATGGCGACCGGGCCACGCTCGGCCTTTCCCACCATAGAGATCAGGCCGGTTTGCGACAACATCATTTCGGTAAAGCCATCCATGCGGGTGGCAGTCGTCGGGCCGGCAGGTCCCACGGCTTCGCCAGCCACCGGGTCGACCGGGCCGACGTAGTAAATCACCCGGTTGGTGAAGTCCACCGGCAGCGGCTCGCCCTTGGCCAGCATGCCCTGGATGCGCTTGTGCGCAGCGTCGCGGCCGGTCAGCATCTTGCCGTTGAGCAGCAGGGTGTCGCCCGGCTTCCAGCTAGCTACTTCTTCTTTGGTCAGGGTGTTGAGGTCGACCTTTTTGCTCTTCACATAATCGGGCGTCCAGTTCACGTTGGGCCACAGGTCCAGGCTGGGCGGTGTCAGGTACACCGGGCCGGAGCCGTCCATCACAAAGTGGGCGTGGCGGGTGGCGGCGCAGTTGGGGATCATGGCCACGGGCTTGCTGGCCGCGTGGGTGGGGTACATCTTGATCTTGATGTCCAGCACCGTGGTCAGGCCGCCCAGGCCTTGGGCGCCAATGCCCAGCGCGTTGACCTTCTCGAACAGTTCCAGGCGCAGCTGCTCGGTTTGTGTCAGCGCCGCGCCGCTGGAGGATTTGGCCTGCAACTCGTACATGTCCAGATCATCCATCAGGCTTTCCTTGGCCATCAGAACCGCCTTTTCCGCGGTGCCGCCAATGCCTATGCCCAGCATGCCGGGCGGGCACCAGCCGGCACCCATGGTCGGCACGGTTTTCAGCACCCAGTCGACCACCGAGTCGCCGGGGTTGAGCATGATCATCTTGCTCTTATTCTCCGAGCCGCCGCCTTTGGCAGCCACGGTCACTTCCACGGTGTTGCCGGGGACGATCTCGGTAAAGATGACCGCGGGCGTGTTGTCCTTGGTGTTCTTGCGCAGGAACTCGGGGTCGGCCACCACGCTGGCACGCAGGGTGTTGTCGGGGTGGTTGTAACCCTGGCGCACGCCCTCGTTGATGGCGTCGTCCAGGCTGCCGGTAAAGCCTTCCCAGCGGATGTCCATGCCGACTTTGAGGAACACGTTGACAATGCCGGTGTCCTGGCAGATCGGGCGGTGGCCGGTGGCGCTCATTTTGCTGTTGGTAAGGATCTGGGCAATCGCGTCCTTGGCGGCAGGGCTTTGCTCGCGCTCGTAGGCACGTGCCAGGTGGGCGATGTAGTCGGCAGGGTGGTAGTAGCTGATGTATTGCAACGCGGCAGCAACGGATTCGATCAGGTCAGCCTGGCGGATGGATGTGGTCATGTTCGGTATGGAGGGGGAGAGTGATTGATCTACCGCAGGAGTTTAGCCATTCCGCCCCACGTCCAACTGACAAGCGCAGCGCACCGGGGTATCAGTCAGTGATGTGTAAGTGCGTGGCACCAACATCCGCGCAGTTTTTGATTCAACCGAGGAGACTCTCTACATGACGACAACGAACGCAAGCGAAAGCACTGCAACCCTTCTTAACGTTTATCTGCCCAGCGCAGAATTCGTCAAGAACGCCGCCATCCCCAGCATGGCCGCTTACGACGCCCTTTGTAAGGAAGCCGAGACCGACTACGAAGGCTATTGGGGTCGTTTGGCCAATGAATTTCTGAGCTGGAAAGAGCCCTTCACCCAGGTGCTGGACGAAAGCGACGCTCCCTTCTTTAAATGGTTTGCCGATGGCAAGCTCAATGCCTCCTACAACTGCCTGGACCGCAACGTCGAAAAGGGCCTTGGCAACAAGACAGCCATCATTTTTGAGGCCGACGGCGGCGAAGTCACCAAGATCACCTACAAGGCACTGCTGGACAAGGTCAGCCAGATCGCCAACGGCCTGCGCGGCATGGGCATCAAAAAGGGTGACCGCGTGGTCATCTACATCTCCATGTCCATCGACGGTGTTGCCGCCATGCAGGCCTGCGCCCGTATCGGCGCCACCCACTCCGTGGTGTTCGGCGGCTTCTCGGCCCAGTCCCTGCGCGACCGCATTGAAGACACCGGCGCCGTGGCCGTGATTACTGCTGACCACCAGGTTCGCGGCGGCAAGCTCCTGCCCCTGAAATCCATCGTTGATGAGGCCCTGACTCTGGGTGGATGCGAATCGGTCAAGAACGTACTGGTGGTCAAGCGCAGCGGTTCCGCCATCGCCATGACCGAAGGCCGCGACACCTGGATGGACGACGTTGTTGCCGGCCAGTCCCTGCTGTGCGACCCAGAGTGGGTCGAAGCCGAGCACCCCCTGTTCCTGCTGTACACCTCCGGCTCCACCGGCAAGCCCAAGGGTGTGCAACACTCCACCGGCGGCTACCTGCTGCACGCCGCCCTGACCACGAAGTGGACCTTCGATTTGAAGGCTGACGATGTGTTCTGGTGCACGGCCGACATCGGCTGGGTCACCGGCCACACCTACATCACCTACGGCCCTCTGGCCCTGGGCGGTACCGAGATCGTGTTTGAAGGCGTGCCCACTTACCCGGACGCCGGTCGTTTCTGGAAGATGATTCAGGACCACAAGTGCACCGTGTTCTACACCGCACCCACGGCCATCCGCTCGCTGATCAAGGCGGCCGAAGCCAAGGACGAAGTGCATCCCAAGAGCTATGACCTGAGCAGCCTGCGTTTGCTGGGTTCGGTGGGCGAGCCCATCAACCCCGCCGCGTGGGAGTGGTACTACAAGCATGTGGGCGGCAGCCGTTGCCCCATCGTCGACACTTTCTGGCAAACCGAAACTGGTGGTCACATGATCACCCCCATGCCCGGTGCCACGCCTATGGTTCCGGGAAGCTGCACGCTGCCTTTCCCGGGCATCATGGCAGCCATCGTGGACGAAACCGGCAAGGACGTTCCCAATGGCCAGGGCGGTATCCTGGTTGTCAAGCGCCCATGGCCTTCCATGATCCGCAACATCTGGGGTGACCCCGAGCGTTTCAAGAAGAGCTACTACCCTGACGACTTCAAGGGCAAGTACTACCTGGCTGGCGACGGCGCGATCCGTGATGAGAAGTCCGGTTACTTCACCATCACCGGCCGTATCGATGACGTGCTGAACGTGTCCGGCCACCGCATGGGCACCATGGAAATCGAATCCGCTCTGGTGAGCTACACCGAACTGGTCGCCGAAGCCGCTGTGGTCGGTCGTCCCGATGACACCACCGGTGAAGCCGTCTGCGCTTTCGTGGTGCTCAAGCGTTCGCTGCCTATGGGTGACGAGGCCAAGGCCATTGCCAAACTGCTGCGCGACCACGTGGGCAAGGAAATCGGACCGATTGCCAAGCCCAAGGACATCCGCTTCGGTGAGAACCTTCCCAAGACCCGTTCCGGCAAGATCATGCGCCGCCTGCTGCGCTCGATCGCCAAGAACGAAGCCATTACCCAGGACACCTCGACCCTGGAAAATCCGGCGATTCTGGACCAGTTGGGCCAAGCCTACTGATCGGGCTTATCTGCCAACAAAAAAGCCGCCTTCGGGCGGCTTTTTTGTGCCCCGGTCCCGGGCAGACAGGTGCCCGGTTGGAGCGTGAATTACTGGCTAAGCACCCAGGCCACCAGTTTCTTGGCCTCGGACTCACTCACCTGCGGGTTGGATGGCATCTTCACCACGCCCCAGACGCCGCCACCGCCTTCCATCACCTTGGCCGCCAGGCGTGCTGGTGCGGCCTTGTCGCCACGGTATTTAGCGGCTACATCCTTGTAGGCGGGGCCCACCACTTTTTTGTCGATGTTGTGACAGGCCATGCAGTTTTTGGCGGTCGCCAGTGCCAGATCGGCAAGCGCTGGCAGGGGCAGCAGCGCACAGGCAGTGGCCAATAAGAGGGAGGGTACGCGGTGCTTCATGGCTCACTCCGGATTGGATTACAGTTGGATTACACAATTGTAGGGATGGCGCCGGACCATGCGGCCGTACCCCAAGTCTATTGGAGCACCTTATGTATTTTGTTGGCTTGGGTTTGGTGCTGATGACCATGAAATACCTGGAGTTCGGACCGGTAGCCCATCTGTCGTGGGTCTGGGTGCTATCACCCTTTGTCATGGCTGTCGTTTGGTGGGCCTGGTCGGATGCTGCCGGCTACACCAGGAAGCGCGCCATGCAGCGCGAGTCCGAGCGCAAGAACGCGCGCATAGACCGTAACCGCGCAAATACAGGCAGGATGGTTAAGGGCAGGAAAAGTTAAAAAGGGTTCTTCGAATCAGCAGCCCTGTTGATGGGCATGCCTTGGTTGGCAGTTGGCCCTCACGCCCAATAGGGGCCGTCGGCGCGTGCACAATGTCGGCCATGTTGATACATCCTCAAATTGACCCCGTGGCCCTTCAGATAGGCCCCTTGTCGGTGCACTGGTACGGTCTGACCTACCTGGTGGCATTTGGCCTCTTCATGTTTTTGGGCAGCAGGCGGTTGCGCCACCAGCCTTATTCTGCGATGAGGGGGGCATCTGCCTGGACTTACAAGGACGTGGAGGACTTTCTCTTCATGGGTGTGATGGGCGTGGTGCTGGGCGGGCGTATAGGTTATTGCCTGTTTTACAAGCCCGGCTATTACGCCAGCCATCCGCTGGAAGTGCTCTTCGTCTGGCAAGGCGGCATGAGCTTTCACGGTGGCATGCTGGGCGTGGTGGCTTCCATGGTCTGGTTTGCGCGCTCGCGCGGCCGGTCGTTCTGGCAGGTGGCTGATTTTGTGGCGCCTTGTGTTCCGACCGGGCTGGCTTCGGGCCGCGTCGGTAACTTCATCAATGGAGAACTGTGGGGCCGTGTGGCCGACCCTTCCTTGCCGTGGGCCATGGTGTTTCGGGGTGCGGGGGATGCGCCACGCCACCCCTCACAGGTGTACCAGTTCCTGATGGAAGGGCTGCTGCTGTTTGCGCTGCTCTGGTGGTACGCGCGCACAGCGCCGCAACAGGGCCGGGTGGCGGCAGCGTTTCTTTTCGGCTATGGCGTGTTCCGTTTTATTGCGGAGTTCTTCCGCGAGCCCGATGCACATCTGGGACTGTTGTCCCTGGGCATGAGCATGGGGCAGTGGCTTTGCGTTCCCATGATCTTGGGGGGCGCTGGCCTATGGCTGTACTTTGGCAGGGGTGCCAAGACAAGCCTGGCGCGCTAGGCCATGGAAGTCGATGCAGGCATCACGGTCCAACGCCAGGAATCCATCAGCACCGTGGTGCTGAACAGCCCAGACAAACTCAATGCCATGTCGCGCTCCATGTGGCGCGACCTGAAGGCGGCATTTCTGGAGATTCAAGCCGACAGCGCCATCCGTTGCGTGGTGCTGCGCGGTGCCGGTTCGCATTTCTGCGCCGGCGGTGACATTGCCGAGTACCCGGACTTCCGGTTTGATGAGGCCGCGCTGCGCCGCTTTCACGAAGACGAGGTGTGGGGTGCCTTGGCCGCCATGCTCGCCTGCGATGTGCCCATCGTGGCGCAGATTCAAGGCGTGTGCATGGGGGCCGGTGTGGAGATTGCCAGCGCCTGTGACCTGCGTATGGCTGCAGAAGATTCCCAATTCGGTGCGCCGATTGCGCGCCTGGGTTTTCCCATGGCTGCGCGTGAAGCCGCTTTGGTGAGTGGCGCAGTGGGTGAGATGACGGCGCGTGCCATGCTGTTGGCAGCGGAAGTGTTTCCGGCTTCGCATATGGCTACGCAGGGCTTTTTGACCCGCGTGACGCCGCGAGCCGAACTGGAAAAGGTCTGCCTGGCCACGGCACAACGCATTGCCGGCCTGGCACCTCAGGCTGCGCGGCTGAACAAGCAAACCCTGCGTGCCGTGAAGAGGGGTGCCGACATCGACAACCCCTACGGTTATGCCACCAGCGCGGAGCACCAGGAGGGCATCAGTGCCTTCATCGCCAAGCGCAAACCCAACTTTTAAACATCCCCAGATCCAGCCATGCAAGCCCACAAACCCCAGACCAATTTGTTCGCAGCCTTATGTGAAGGTTTCCCTGCCGACCTGCAGTCGGTCGCCGTGGAGGCCGACCACGGGCTGCGCTATTCCTGGCAGGACTTGCTCGACGCCAGTGCCATGCTTTCCAACTTGCTGGAGTCTCTGGAATTGCCGGCCGGTGCACGTATCGCGGTGCAGGTGGAAAAGTCGGTTGAGGCCCTGACGCTCTACCTGGCAACCCTGCGGGCCGGGCTGGTGTATTTGCCGCTCAACACAGCCTACCAAAGTGCCGAAATGGCTTACTTCATCGAAGATGCCAAACCTGCGGTCGTGGTGTGTTCGGGAATCAATTTCGGGTGGGTCAGCAAGCTGGCGTTCACGGCTGGCACCGCCTATGTCTTCACCTTGAATGACGACCGCAGTGGTTCGCTGCTGGATCGCGCGGCCGCTTTCAGTCGCAACCACCCGGTAGCCCAATCCGCGCCGGATGACCTGGCCGCCATCATTTACACCAGTGGCACTACCGGGCGCAGCAAAGGCGCCATGCTGTCCCATGGCAATCTGTTGAGCAATGCGCGCGTGCTGCAAAAAAAATGGGGTTGGCGCAGCGCTGCACAGGGGGGCGATGTGCTGATCCACGCGCTGCCTATCTTCCATGTGCATGGCCTGTTTGTAGCCATTCACGGCGCGCTGCTGAACGGCAGCAAGATGATTTGGCTTGCCAAATTTGATCCGAAAACCGTGTTGCGTCATTTTGCGCACGCCACCGTGTTTATGGGCGTGCCCACGCTGTATGTGCGCCTGCTGGGCGAAAGCGGTTTGACGCGTCAGGTAGTCAATAATATGAGGCTGTTTATTTCAGGCTCGGCACCGCTGCTGATTGAGACCTTTACGGACTGGCAGACCCGCACCGGCCACACCATTCTGGAGCGTTATGGCATGAGCGAGACCATCATGCTCACCTCTAACCCGTATTTCGAGCAGGAAGGCGCGCGCATCGGCGGCACGGTGGGCCCCGCCTTGCCGGGTGTGCAATTGCGCGTCGTGGCGGATGACGGCCAGGTTCTCCCGGTTGGTGAAGTGGGCGGTGTTCAGGTCAAAGGCCCGGGTGTTTTTCAGGGCTACTGGAACATGCCGGAAAAGACGGCCGAAGAATTCACCGCCGACGGCTTCTTCAAGACCGGCGACGTCGGACGGGTGGATGCCCAGGGCTATGTGACGATCGTGGGGCGCAGCAAGGACCTGATCATCAGTGGCGGCTACAACGTCTACCCCGCCGAGATCGAGGGCTATATCAATGCCCTGGCGGGCGTCGCCGAGAGTGCCGTCGTGGGCGTGCCGGATGCTGACTTTGGTGAGGTTGGTGTGGCGGTGGTAATCGCCAAGCCAGGGGTGGAGCTTGACCCAGGCGCGATCCTGGCGCAACTCAAGGCTACGCTGGCTAACTTCAAGATTCCCAAGCGCTGCTATGTGGTGAAAGAATTGCCGCGCAATGCCATGGGCAAAGTACAAAAGAACCTGTTACGTGCCCAGTACCAGGCGGCATAAGCCGCCTTTGAAAGCCACGGGCGCAAGCAGCGCAGGCCGGGTGTGACTTGATCTGAATCAAGTCAACGTTTTGAATAGAGGGCACACTATCGACATGCCCTCTGTCACCCAGGAAACGAATGCCCCCCAAGCGGGGAGCCCGCCCCCCCAGGGCACGCATTCAGCACCGCTGGTGCCCATTGCCCCCCACAGCCCTGAGGCACTGCACCTGCTCGACGATGCGCAAGAGTGGTCGGCGTTCAGCCGCCCCTCCAAGCGCGATCCGAACTGCTGGGAGTCCAGCGTGGTCATTGAGGGCATGCACTGTGCGGCCTGCGGTTACACGGTCGAAGAGGCGATTGCTGCGGTGCCCGGGGTGCTGCAAGTACAGGTGAGTGCAGGCAGCCAGCGGGCCACGGTGGTGTGGAATGCTGACAGGGTGCAGCCCTCGGTGTGGATGCAGGCGATTCAGCAACGCGGTTACCGCGCGCTGCCCGCCAACGACGTGTTTGCCAGCGAGCGCCGCCGCGTCGAAACGCGCAAGGCTCTGTGGCGCTGGCTGGTAGCCGGTTTGTGCATGATGCAGGTGATGATGTATGCCTACCCGGCCTACACCGCCCGCCCAGGCGACCTCACGCTCGAAATGGAGCAGTTGCTGCGCTGGGCCTCCTGGGTGCTGTCTTTGCCGGTGATGCTGTTTTCCTGCGGCCCATTTTTCAGCAATGCCTGGCGCGATTTGCGCCGTGGCAGTATCAGCATGGATTTGCCGGTGGCCATTGGTATTGTCATCACCTTCGGCGTCAGCACCTTGGGCACTTTTGAGCCCGGTGGCGTTTTCGGCCGCGAGGTGTATTTCGACTCACTCACCATGTTTGTCTTCTTTCTGCTGACCGGTCGCTGGCTGGAGCTGCGCCTGCGGGACCGCACTGCAGGCTCACTCGAAGCGCTGATGAACCGCCTGCCGGAAAGCCTGGAGCGCTTGAATGCACAAGGTATTTTTGAACGGGTAGCGGCCCGCCGCTTGCAGTTGGGGGATCTGGTGCGCGTGCATCCGGGCGAAGCCTTTGCCGCCGATGGTGTGGTGGAGCAGGGCGAGACCCTGGTAGACGAGGCCTTGCTCACTGGCGAGTCCCGCGCGCTGCACCGTGGACCGGGTGCCAGCGTGGTGGCCGGTAGCCACAACCTGAGTGCCAGCGTGCAGGTACGGGTGCAAGCCTTGGGCGAGCAAACGCGTTTTGGCCAGATCGTGGCCCTGATGCAGAGCGCCTCGACCACCAAGCCGGCCAGTGCAGCGCTAGCGGACCGTCTGGCCCGCCCCTTTTTGCTGGCCGTGCTGCTGGCAGCGGGTTTGTCCTGCTTGTGGTGGTGGCAAACGGACCCGGAGCGCGCCCTGATGGTGGCCGTAGCGGTGCTGGTAGTGACCTGTCCTTGCGCCCTGTCCCTGGCCACACCCGCGGCCATGTTGGCGGCGGCGGGTAATCTGGCGCGCAGTGGCGTGCTGGTGCGTAATTTGCGCGCTCTGGAAGCGCTGTCGCAAGTGGACGTTGTGGTCTTTGACAAGACAGGAACCTTGACAGAGGAGGGCATGGTGCTCGGGCGGGTAGAAGTCCGTGCAGGCGTCTCCGTTGCACAGGCGGTGCAGATGGCTGCAGCGCTGGCGGCGCATTCGCTGCACCCGGTTTCCAAGGCCTTGGTAGCCGCTTCCCGGCTGCCGCCTTACGCAACATCGGCCTGGTTCTGTGAGTCCGTGCGCGAGCAGCCGGGTCGGGGCCTGGAGGCTCTGGCGGCTCATGGAGGCAGCAGTGCGTTCTTGCGTTTTGGTTCGGCGGCATTTTGTGGATTGGCTGCGCCGCTGGCGGCGGATTTGCGTGTGCATCTGGCGGATGCACAGGGTTGGCTGGCAAGTTTTGAAGTCAGCGAGCAACTGCGCCCCGAGGCAGCGCAGGCCGTGGCCGCGTTGACCCGGGCTGGCGTGCAGGTGCATCTGCTGTCGGGTGACAGTGTGGACGCTGTGCAGCGTGTCGCCCGGGGCATCGGTATTGCGAATGCGCAGGGCGCTTGCTCACCGGCCGATAAATTGGCGGCCCTGCGTAAGTTGCAGTCCCTGGGGCACAAGGTTTTGATGGTGGGCGACGGTCTGAACGACGGGCCCGTGCTGGCCGGCGCCCATGTGTCGTTTGCCTTCGGGCAGGCGGTGCCGCTGGCGCAGTCGCAGTCCGACTTCGTGGTTCTGGGCGAGCGCTTGTTGTCCGTGGTGCATGCCGTGCAATTGGCACGCAAGACCCTGTCGGTGGTGCGCCAGAACCTGTGGTGGGCCCTGTTGTATAACGCCGCCTGTGTGCCCCTGGCTGTTGCCGGATGGTTGCCGGCCTGGCTTGCCGGATTGGGCATGGCCTGCAGTTCCTTGGTGGTGGTGGCTAATGCGTTGCGTCTGAGCCGGTAGACGCAGTCGCGCAAAGGAGAAAAATGGACATCCTGTATTTGTTGATTCCGCTGTCGGTCGTGCTGGTGTTTTTCATCCTGGGAGGCTTGTGGTGGGCGGTCCATCGCGGTCAATTTGAGGACATTGAACGAGAGGGCGAGCGCATTTTGAAAGATTCGTGAAAGGCTCACGAAAAGTTCACGGGTATTCTCAAGTGGTACCCATGTTTCTTGTCTGGCATTGATCTTGGTCAACCCACTAACAGACGCCCCACAAGAAACTCGGAGCAGAGTAAATCATCAAGAGGTAACTATGGCATTTGCAAATCAGAAAGCCGAGCTGTACAACGACACCGTTGTGCGGCAATTCGCCGTTATGACGGTGGTGTGGGGGGTCGTGGGTATGCTCGTGGGCGTGATCATCGCGGCCCAACTGGCATGGCCCGAGCTCAACCTTGGTATCCCATGGCTGACATATGGCCGTCTGCGACCGCTGCATACCAATGCAGTGATCTTCGCGTTCGGCGGTTGCGGCCTGTTTTCTACCTGCTACTACGTGGTGCAGCGCACTTGCCAGGTTCGCATCTTCAGCGACAAGCTGGCCGCCTTCACCTTCTGGGGCTGGCAACTGGTGATTCTTCTGGCTGCTATTTCTCTGCCCCTGGGTTACACCTCCGGCAAGGAATACGCGGAACTGGAATGGCCCATCGACATTCTGATCACCCTGGTCTGGGTGGCGTTTGCTGTGGTGTTCTTCGGCACCGTCGGTACCCGCAAGGTGCGTCACATCTACGTGGCCAACTGGTTCTACGGTGCCTTCATTCTGGCCGTGGCGCTGCTGCACCTGGTTAACAGCGCAGAAATTCCGGTCGGCCCCATGAAGTCCTACTCGGCCTACGCCGGTGTGCAGGATGCCATGGTGCAATGGTGGTACGGGCACAATGCAGTGGGCTTCTTCCTGACCGCTGGCTTCCTGGGCATGATGTACTACTTCATCCCCAAGCAGGCCGGTCGCCCTGTGTACAGCTATCGCCTGTCCATCGTCCACTTCTGGGCTCTGATTTTCACGTACATGTGGGCGGGTCCTCACCACCTGCACTACACCGCGCTGCCTGACTGGACCCAGTCGGTTGGTATGGTGTTCTCCCTGATTCTTTTGGCACCCAGCTGGGGCGGCATGATCAACGGTGTGATGACCCTGTCGGGTGCCTGGCACAAACTGCGGGATGACCCGATCCTGCGCTTCCTGATCGTGTCCCTGTCGTTCTACGGTATGTCGACCTTTGAAGGTCCGATGATGTCCATCAAGACCGTCAACGCCCTGAGCCATTACACCGACTGGACCGTAGGCCACGTGCACTCCGGTGCCCTGGGTTGGGTGGGTCTCGTGACCATGGGTTCCATGTACTACCTGATCCCCAAGCTGTTCGGTCAGAAGCAGATGTATTCCGTCAAGGCGATTGAAGTTCACTTCTGGACTGCCACGATTGGTATCGTGATTTATATCGCCGCCATGTGGATTGCCGGTGTGATGCAGGGCCTGATGTGGCGCGCTATCAACCCCGATGGCACCCTGACCTACACCTTCGTGGAAAGCGTCAAGGCAACCTACCCCTTCTATGTGTTGCGTCTGCTCGGCGGTCTGCTGTACCTCACCGGCATGCTCATCATGTTGTGGAACACCCTGAAGACCGCTACCGGTGGCCGTGCGGTCAGCGTTGCCGTTCCCACCACAGTGGCCCACGCCTGAAGGAAACATCAATCATGTCAAACAACCATAATTCAAGCCTGTCGCATGAAGCGATTGAGACCAACAACTTCCTGATGATTGTGTTGATTCTGATCGTGCTGCTGTTTGGCGGCATGGTGGAAATTGTTCCGCTGTTCTTCCAGAAGTCCACCACCGAACCCATCAAGGGCATCCAGCCCTACACCGCACTGCAACTGGCAGGACGCGACATTTACACCCGCGAAGGTTGCTACAACTGCCACTCGCAGATGATTCGCCCCTTCCGTGCGGAAACGCTGCGTTACGGCCACTACTCGGTGGCTGGCGAGTCGGTGTATGACCATCCCTTCCAGTGGGGCAGCAAGCGCACCGGCCCGGATCTGGCCCGTGTCGGCGCCAAGTACAGTGACGAATGGCACCGCATTCACCTGACCAACCCGCGCGATGTGGTGCCGGAGTCCAACATGCCAGCTTATCCCTGGTTGTCCAAGACCATGGTGGATGCCGAGGTCATGCCGGCCCACATGACCGGTCTTCGCAAAGTCGGTGTGCCGTATACCGATGAGCAGATTGCCAAGTCGGTGGAAGACGTCAAGGGCAAGACCGAACTTGAAGCAGTGATTGCATACCTGCAAGTGCTGGGTCTGGCTCTGAAATAACGCAGCGGAGAGCGGAATGGAATTCGATATCAACACCCTGCGAGGCATCGTGACGCTGCTCAGTTTTGCCGTATTTATAGGAATTGTGTGGTGGGCTTGGTCGAAGCGGCGCTCCGAAGACTTTTCTGAAGCCGCCAATTTGCCCTTTCAGCAAGACTGATCAACACCAATAGGATTCAACATGAGTGACTTTACAAGTAATTTCTGGTCAGTTTATGTGGCCGGCATAGTCATCTTTTCCATATCAGCATGTGCATTGCTGCTGTGGTTCAGCGGCAAAGCCCGGGCCATGACGGCCAATGACAACACCACTGGCCACGTGTGGGACGGTGACCTGCGTGAAATGAACAACCCATTGCCACGCTGGTGGGTCGGGCTGTTCATCATCACCATTCTGTTTGCGGTGGTTTACCTTTACCTGTATCCGGGTCTGGGCGGCTCTACAGGCAGTGCCGGTTGGACTTCGCGTGGCCAATACGAAGCTGAAGTGGCCAAGGGTGACGCAGAGGTTGCACCCCTGTATGCGAAGTTTTTGTCCATGAAGGTGGAAGACGTTTCCAAAGACCCGCAAGCCCACGCCATTGGCGAGCGTTTGTTCATGAACAACTGCTCGCAGTGCCATGGCTCCGATGCCCACGGCGGCAAGGGTTTCCCCAACCTGACCGACAACGACTGGCTGCACGGCGGCACGCCTGAGAAGATCGAAGAGACCTTGCACAAGGGGCGCGTCGGCAACATGCCCAGCATGTCTGCTGCAGTCGGTACGGCGGAGGATGTCAAAAACGTTGCCAACTATGTGCTGAGCCTGTCCGGCAGCCCGCACGATTCGGTGCGCGCCAATCTGGGCAAGGAAAAATTCGCGGTGTGCGCCGCGTGCCACGGTGCGGACGGCAAGGGTATGCAGGCGGTGGGCTCTGCTAATTTGACCGACAACATCTGGCTGCATGGCTTTGGTGAAAATGCCATCATCGCCATGGTGAACAATGGCAAGGTCAATGTCATGCCGGCGCAAGAGGGCAAGTTGTCCGATGCGCAAATTCATGTGCTCGCATCGTATGTTTGGGGCTTGTCCAATAACGCAGTGGCCAAGTAAGTAGCGACAGCCAAAAGCTGTTTCGGCCCCTGCACCGTTTCGGATTCACATTCGAGGTGGAGTAGGGGTTAGTTATTCAGGGCCCGTCCCTCGTAAGGAAAATCATGAATCAAACAGTCCAATCCGCAGCGACACAAGCACCGCAAAAATGGTGGAAGTACGGGCACGTGTGGATGGTAGTTGGTGGCCCGGCCATCGTGGTGGTGGCGAGTTTTTTCACCCTGTACCTGGCCATCAGTCGCCCGGATCCGGTGATGGATGAAAACTACTACCAAAAGGGTATTGATATCAACAAGACACTGGGCGGCACGCCGTCGAGTACGGCACCGGCCATGCAGGCCAGAAACCATGCTGCGACCGGCGTCCCCCAACCTCTCAGCGCACCCTGAACAAAAAAAGCCTGTGAAAACAGGCTTTTTTTATGAGCGGCACCCTTCGCGAATTTGTCCAACCCAAGTTGGCAACGGTATCACTTGCAGATCTTCGGATTCACAATTTCTTTCAGTGCATCCGTATTCAGGATGCGGACATGGCGCTGCTTGACCTCCACAATGCCGTCCTCTACAAATTTGGAGAAGGTGCGGCTTACGGTCTCCAACTTCAGTCCCAGGTAGCTTCCGATTTCTTCGCGCGTCATGCGCAGAATCAGTTCGGATTGCGAGAAGCCGCGCGCATGCAGACGCTGTACCAAGTTGAGTAAAAAAGCCGCCAGACGCTCCTCGGCACGCATGCTACCGAGCAACAGCATCACGCCATTTTCACGCACGATTTCGCGGCTCATGATTTTGTGTACATGGCGCTGCAATGCGTTGACCTCGCGCGACAACTCTTCAATGCGGTCAAACGGCATGACGCAGACTTCAGCGTCTTCCAAGGCCACGGCATCGCAGGTGTGGTGGTCATTGACGATGCCGTCGAGCCCGACAATTTCGCCAGCCATCTGGAATCCGGTCACCTGATCGCGGCCATCTTCCGATGCAACACAAGTCTTGAAAAATCCGGTGCGAATAGCGTAAAGGCTCGTAAATTTTTCGCCGTTGCGAAACAAGGTGGCACCGCGTTTGATCTTGCGACGGCTGCCCACTACCTCATCAATGCGTTCCAGTTCGACCGGACTCAAACCCAAGGGCATGCACAGTTCGCGCAAATTACAGTTGGAGCAGGCAACCTTGATGCTGTGTGAATTCATTTCGATCACGTTGGTTTCCACCTTGATGGCAATCAGCGGATGGGCCTCGTCGGGTGGGGTTGCCTTCATATAGTCTTCTAGCAATAAAGTTGCGTGATACAAGTCAATTATGAACCTAAATGAAGCTAAGGATGTAGGTTTGAACTAACTTGATTCACATCAAACTCAGAAAATTGATCTTAAGGCACAGTTCGCAAGACCGCTTTGGAGTGCCTATGAACGTTGTATCCCCTGTGACTGATGATCTGCTGCGCCAATACGACGTTTCCGGGCCCCGCTACACCTCCTACCCTACTGCGGATCGTTTCGTGGAAGCTTTTACTACGGACGATTACGCGCAGGCACTGAGCCTGCGCCGCAGCGGTGCTGCAGCACTTGCGCTGCCGCTGTCGCTCTATGTGCATATTCCGTTTTGTGAGTCCCTGTGCTACTACTGCGCCTGTAACAAAATAATTACCAAACACCATGAGAAAGCGGCCGAGTACCTGCACTACCTCGCGCGTGAAGTGGATCTGCATACCGCCTTGATTGGCACCGGTCAGGCCATCAGCCAGTTGCATCTTGGTGGCGGTAGCCCCACCTTTCTTTCCGATGACGAATTACGCAGCCTGGTAGGCATGCTCAAGCGCAATTTCACCTTCGTTGCAGGGGGTGAGTATTCGATTGAAATTGACCCTCGTACCATCGATGAAAAGCGCCTGGACACATTGGCCGAACTGGGCTTTAACCGTCTTAGTTTTGGCGTGCAGGATTTCGATCTGGCCGTACAAAAAGCGGTCCACCGGGTGCAACCCGCAGAGCAGGTATTTTCTTTGGTGGCGGCGGCGCGCGCACGTGGCTTTGAGTCCATCAACGTGGATCTGATTTATGGATTGCCCAAGCAAAGCCCTGAATCGTTTGATCGCACGCTGGCGCAGGTGGTCGCTCTCAAACCCGATCGCATTGCCCTGTACGGCTATGCGCACTTGCCGGAGCGCTTCAAGCCCCAGCGCCGCATCAACGCGGTGGAATTGCCCAGTGGGGGTGCGAAGATTTCCATGCTGTCCCACTCTCTGGCAGCTTTTCTGGATGTGGGCTATGTCTACGTCGGCATGGACCACTTTGCGTTACCCGATGATGCATTGGCCGTGGCCAAGCGCCAGGGTCGATTGCATCGCAACTTCCAGGGCTACAGCACCCGACCTGATTGCGATTTGATTGCATTGGGTGTTTCCAGCATCGGACGCATTGGCGCCACGTATAGCCAGAATGCCAAGACGCTGGATGAGTATTACGACGCACTGAACCACGGCAATTTCCCGATCGTGCGTGGCCTGGCACTCACGCGCGATGATCTGGTGCGGCGTGCCGTCATCATGGCCCTGATGTGCCAGGGCAGTCTGGTGTTCGAATCCATTGACCTGGCCTACCTGATTGAATTCCGCAGTTATTTCGCAAAAGAAATGGAAGCCATGCAGGAGCTGGCAGACCAGGGGCTGGTGACGCTGGACGAGCATGGCATTCAAGTGAGCGCCCAGGGCTGGTTCTTTGTTCGTGCGGTCGCTATGGTGTTTGACCGCTATCTGCAAACCGACCGGACCCGCGCCAGGTTCTCCAAGATCATTTAGCATCCACCGATGCAATTTTCCTTGGGCGCCACAGCGCTGTTAATGGGGCTGGTCGGTGGGCCGCACTGCGTGGCCATGTGCGGTGCCGCCTGCGCAGGAATAGGCCATGCCGCTGGGTCGCGCAAGACCTCTGCCATCTTGAGCTTTCAGGCAGGGCGTGTCATCGGCTACTCGGTATTGGGCGCGCTGGCTGCGGCGTCCATGCAGGGGCTGGGTTGGTTGACCATTCAGTCCGCCGCGCTTCGGCCCGTCTGGACTATGTTTCATGTCGCGGCCCTGCTGTTGGGTTTGGTGCTGCTGATGCGCGCGCAGCAACCGCTGTGGCTTGAAACTACAGGGCGCCGAATCTGGGCACGTGCCAAGGCCCTGGGTGCCGGTGCTGGCGGTGCGCCGGTCTTGCTGGGTACCCTGTGGGCCCTGCTTCCCTGTGGCTTGCTGTATTCAGCCTTGCTGGTCGCCGCGATGGCCGGTGGTCCGGTGGATGGCGCTGCCGTCATGGCCTTGTTTGCGGTGGGCACCAGTGTCACGATGACAGCTGCGCCCTGGCTTTGGCTCAAGTTGCGGGGCAATGGCGTGGAGGCTGGGGGGAGTGGTTCCTGGGGGGTGCGTCTGGCCGGTTTGGCGCTGGCTGGCAGCTCCGCGTGGGCTTTGTGGATGGGCCTGGCGCAGAACGCAGCGCCCTGGTGTGCCACACCTTCATTTTGACCATTCAAAGCACGTTGACAGCCGCGATGTCTGCCGTGCCGGACGTGGTCTAATTTGCGGTAGCGCGTTGAGACAGGATTGTTTCGACCACGCACCGAGTACCGAACCAACCTTATCTGGCTGACGCATTGAACTCCGCTCCCTTTACGCATCGCTTAAGCGTTGCGCCCATGCTCGACTGGACTGACCGGCATTGCCGCTACCTTCACCGTTTGCTGTCCCGCCATGCCCGCCTGTATACGGAGATGGTGACCACCGGCGCCCTGCTGCATGGCGATGTGCCGCGCCACCTGCGCTTTAACGCCGAAGAGCATGCCGTCGCATTGCAACTGGGCGGAAGCGACCCGGCCGATTTGGCGGCCTGCGCCAGGCTCGGTCAGGACTGGGGTTATGACGAGATCAACCTGAATTGCGGCTGTCCGTCTGAGCGCGTGCAGCGGGGTGCTTTTGGTGCCTGTCTGATGAACGAGGCCGCGCTGGTAGCGGACTGCGTCAAAGCCATGTGCGACGTGGTGGACATACCGGTGACGGTGAAGCACCGCATTGGCATAGACCGCGAAGAGAGTTACGCCTTTGTGCGCGACTTTGTCGGAACCCTGTCCGAAGGCGGATGCGAGACGTTTATCGTGCATGCCCGCAATGCCTGGCTCAAGGGCCTGTCACCCAAAGAAAACCGCGAAATACCGCCACTGCGTTATGACCTGGTCTACCAGCTTAAGCAGGATTTTCCGCAACTCACCATTTCCCTGAATGGGGGTGTTACTACCAGCGCGCAGCTTGCCGAACATCTGCAGCAGGTGGATGGTGTGATGCTGGGCCGCGAGGCGTACCACAACCCCTGGTGGCTGGCTGGCTGGGACGAGGCCTTTTTTGGTGCGCCCCCCTCCGGGTTGACGCGTGAAGCGGTGGAGGAACAGATGGTTTCGTACATGGAGCGGGAGGCGGCCAACGGCACGTCCTGGTACAGCATTGCCCGCCACATGCTGGGCTTGCGCCACGGCCAGCCCGGCGCGCGCAAATGGCGCCAGGTCTGGAGCGATCACCGGCTCAAAGAGTTGCCTGCCCGGGACGTGTGGGCTTTGGCCCAACAAGCCCGCTAAGCAACAGTGCGCTGAGAATTACGCTGCGGCCTGCAGGCCGTTGGCAAAGTGCTCGCGCATGCGCAGGGCGGTCGCAGCAGCGTCTCTCGCGGTCAAAGCGGCCATCACGGCGCGGTGCTCGACCAGCGACTCTTCCATACGCCCGGCCTTGAGCAGGGAGTTGTGCCGGTTCAGCTTCATCACTTTGCGTAGATCGGCCACCATCTGGTCACGCCAGCGGTTGTTGGCGATTTCCAGCAGGCGCATGTGAAACTGTTCATTGACTGCAAAAAATGCATCGGCATTGGCTGTACCAGGTTGGGCTGCATCTTCCAGTGCCGCATGCAGGGCGATCAGTTCCGCCAGTTCTGCTTCAGTCGCCTTGCCGGCCACGACGCCCGCCGCATCACTTTCCAGCAAACTCAGCAGGTGATAGACGTCCGACAGATCCTGCGCAGACACCTCGGTGACGTAGGCACCGCGCCGCACTTTCATGGTGACCAGGCCTTCGGCGGCCAACACCTTCAAGGCTTCGCGCAGGGGTGTGCGGCTGATGCCATATTCCTCGGCAATTTTGAGCTCGTCTATCCAGCTGCCCGGCTCCAGTTCGCGCATAAATATGCGCTGGCGCAGCAACTCCGCAACCTCGACATAGAGGGCGCGGGGGGACAGGCCGGGGCGGTTTTCGGACATCATTGCTGACATGGGCGGGATTGTAAGCTGGGTGTCGAATTTTGAATGAATAATTAAGAATAATGTAAAATTGTGCCCATTCGAAGCCGCGTAAACCCTTGCTTGTGTGCGGGGGAGCCGCGGTTCTTTGGCCTCAAACCCTGTGTTACGGACCATGCCATGACTGACAAGAAACCTGAATTTCAATCCGCCACCCTGGAAGCCTGGAACAAGGCAGCTGCCAAGTCTGCCCCCGGCGGCAATGTGGAGGCGCTGAACTGGATCACTCCGGACGGCATTGCGGTCAAGCCCCTGTACACCGCCGCCGACACGGCCAATCTGGAGCACGCCGACACGCTGCCAGGCTTTGAGCCCTACCTGCGCGGCCCGCAGGCCACCATGTACGCGGTGCGCCCCTGGACCATCCGCCAATACGCCGGCTTCTCCACCGCCGAAGAGTCCAATGCCTTCTACCGCAAGGCGCTGGCCGCCGGCGGGCAGGGCGTGTCTGTTGCCTTTGACCTGGCCACGCACCGCGGCTACGACTCCGACCATCCGCGCGTGACCGGCGACGTTGGCAAGGCCGGTGTGGCGATTGATTCGGTCGAAGACATGAAGATCCTGTTTGACCAGATCCCGCTGGACAAGGTGTCTGTCTCCATGACCATGAACGGCGCCGTGCTGCCAGTGCTGGCCGGTTATGTGGTGGCGGCGGAAGAGCAGGGCGTCAGTCAAGACAAGCTCTCCGGAACGATTCAGAACGACATTCTGAAAGAGTTCATGGTGCGCAACACCTACATCTACCCGCCTGCACCGAGCATGCGCATCATCGGCGACATCATTGGCTACACCGCCAAGAACATGCCGAAGTTCAACTCAATCTCCATATCGGGCTACCACATGCAGGAAGCCGGTGCCAACCAGGCACTCGAATTGGCCTTCACCCTGGCCGACGGCAAGGAATACGTGAAGACCGCCATCGCCTCCGGCATGAACGTGGACGAGTTTGCCGGTCGCCTGTCTTTCTTCTGGGCCATCGGCATGAACTTCTACCTGGAAGTGGCCAAGATGCGCGCGGCGCGCCTGCTGTGGTGCCGCATCATGAAGGGCTTTGACGCCAAGGCGCCCAAGAGCCTGATGCTGCGCACCCACTGCCAGACCAGCGGCTGGTCGCTGACCGAGCAGGACCCCTACAACAATGTGGTGCGCACCACCATCGAGGCCATGGCGGCCGTGTTTGGCGGCACCCAGTCGCTGCATACCAACAGCTTTGACGAAGCGATTGCCCTGCCGACCGAGTTCAGCTCGCGCATTGCCCGCAACACCCAACTCATCATCCAGGAAGAGACCCACATCACCAATGTGATCGACCCCTGGGCTGGCTCGTACATGATGGAGAAGCTGACCCAGGACATGGCCGACGCCGCCTGGAAGATCATCGAAGAAGTCGAAGGCATGGGTGGGATGGTCAAGGCCGTGGACAGCGGTTGGGCCAAGCTGAAGATTGAAGCCGCTGCGGCCGACAAGCAGGCGCGCATCGACTCAGGGCGCGATGTCATCGTGGGCGTGAACAAGTACAAGCTCAAGACCGAAGACACGATTGAAGCGCGCGACATCGACAACGTGGCCGTGCGCGACGGTCAGATCGCCCGCCTCAACAGCATCCGTGCTAGCCGCGACGGCGCCAAAGTGGAAGCCGCCCTGGCCGCTTTGACCGCAGCCGCCGAAAGCGGTACCGGCAACCTGCTGGACCTGTCCATTCAGGCCATGCGCCTGCGTGCCACCGTGGGCGAAGTGTCCGATGCCCTGGAGAAAACCTTTGGCCGCCACCGCGCTGACACGCAAAAGGTTACCGGCGTCTATGCCGCTGCCTACGACAGTGCCCACGCCGATACCATGGCCTACTGGGAACTGCTCAAGAAAGACATCGCCGGTTTTGCCGAAAAAGAAGGCCGCCGCCCGCGCGTGATGATCAGCAAGCTCGGCCAGGACGGCCACGACCGTGGCGCCAAGGTGGTGGCTACCGCCTTTGCCGACCTGGGCTTCGACGTGGACATGGGTCCGCTGTTCCAGACCCCCGAGGAATGCGCCCGCCAGGCGATTGAAAACGACGTGCACGCCGTCGGCGTGTCCACCCTGGCAGCAGGACACAAGACCCTGGTGCCCGCCATCATCGCCGAGCTGAAGCAGCAGGGCGCCGATGACATCGTGGTATTTGTGGGCGGTGTGATTCCGCGCCAGGACTACGACTACCTGTATGCCGCTGGCGTCAAGGGCATTTACGGCCCGGGCACTCCGATTCCAGCCAGCGCACGCGATGTGCTGGACCAGATCAACAAGGCCCTGGCTGCGGCCTGAGCGTTTAGCGGAACTATGGGGATGGCCGCTGAATCCGTTGCTGCGCCCGCTTCTCGGCCAGGCGTGCGCGCAAGTGACATCCTGCACGGGCAGGGCCTGGCGCAGCGCCGCAGTCTGGCCAAGGCCATTACGCTGCTGGAGTCCACCCGCGCCGACCACCGTGCGTTTGCCGATGAACTGCTAACGGCGCTGCTGCCGCACAGTGGCAAGTCCCTGCGTCTGGGCATCAGTGGTGTGCCAGGTGTGGGCAAAAGCACGTTTATCGAAGCCTTGGGCCTGTACCTGATCGGCAAGGGCCACCGCGTGGCCGTGCTGGCGGTAGACCCCAGCAGCTCGGTCTCCGGTGGTTCCATCCTGGGTGACAAGACCCGCATGGAACTGCTCTCCATGCACGAGCGCGCCTATATCCGCCCCAGCCCCTCTAGCGGGACGCTGGGCGGCGTCGCGGAAAAAACGCGCGAGGCCATGCTGGTCTGCGAGGCGGCTGGCTTTGACATCGTGATTGTGGAGACCGTGGGCGTGGGCCAGTCTGAAACCGCGGTGCAAGGCATGAGCGACATGTTCGTGCTGATGCAACTGCCCAACGCCGGTGACGACCTGCAGGCCATCAAAAAAGGCGTGATGGAGTTGGCCGATCTGGTCGTCATCAACAAGGCCGATATCGACGCCCATGCCGCCATGCGGGCCGAGGCGCAAATCACCTCCAGCCTGCGCCTGCTGGGCATCAGCGGCAACCCGCATGACCCGCACAGCGACAAGCACTGGCATCCGCAAGTCATCAAGATGAGTGCCTTGCAAGGCCAGGGCCTGGATGCGTTCTGGAACGCCGTCAGCACCTTTCAGCGCCTGCAGACCGCCAATGGTTTGTTGGCCGCACGCCGCCAGCACCAGGCCCTGGCCTGGATGTGGGAGCGCATAGATGCCGGCCTGAAGCAGGCCTTTAAGAGCAACCCGGCCGTGCGCGAGCAGCTGCCGGCCATTACCGCCGCAGTGCAATCCGGGCAGCTCGCTGCCAGCACGGCGGCACGCAATCTGTTGGCTGCCTGTGCTCCTGCAATGCAGCCTGCAATAGTTTGTTGAACACAAAGAAAGAAGGAAACCATGCACGATATCCTTGAACAACTGGAAGCCAAGCGCGAGCTCGCGCGCCTGGGCGGCGGTCAGAAGCGCATCGACGCGCAGCACAAGCGGGGCAAGCTCACGGCGCGTGAACGCATTGAAGTGCTGCTCGACGAGGGCACCTTTGAAGAGTGGGACATGTTTGTCGAACACCGCTGCGTGGACTTCGGCATGGCCGACAACAAGATTCCGGGCGATGGTGTGGTTACCGGCTACGGCATGATCAATGGCCGCCTGGTGTTTGTGTACAGCCAGGACTTCACCGTGTTCGGTGGCGCATTAAGCGAAGCCCATGCGGAAAAAATCTGCAAGGTGATGGACCAGGCCATGAAGGTCGGCGCCCCCGTCATCGGCCTGAACGATTCGGGCGGCGCCCGCATCCAGGAAGGCGTGGCGTCGTTGGGCGGTTATGCCGATGTGTTCCAGCGCAATGTGATGGCCAGCGGCGTGATTCCGCAGATCAGCATGATCATGGGCCCCTCGGCCGGCGGTGCGGTGTATTCGCCCGCCATGACCGACTTCATCTTCATGGTCAAAGACAGCTCCTACATGTTTGTCACCGGCCCCGAAGTGGTCAAGACCGTGACCCATGAAGACGTGACGGCTGAAGAGTTGGGCGGTGCGGTCAGCCACAGCACCAAGAGCGGTGTGTGCGATCTGGCCTTCGAGAACGATGTGGAAGCGCTGCAGATGCTGCGTCGCCTTTACAACTACCTGCCCCTGTCCAACCGCGAAAAGGCCCCGATCCGCCGCAGTGGTGACCCGGCCGACCGTCTGGACAAGAGCCTGGATACGCTGATCCCGGACAACCCCAACAAGCCTTATGACATGAAGGAGTTGATCGTCAAGACGGTGGATGACGGCGACTTTTTCGAGATCCAGCCCGAGTACGCCAAGAACATCATCATCGGCTTTGGCCGCATGGACGGCCAGACCGTGGGCATCGTCGCCAACCAGCCCATGGTGCTGGCCGGTTGCCTGGACATCAAGAGCTCGATCAAGGCTGCGCGCTTTGTGCGCTTTTGCGATGCCTTCAACATTCCCGTGATCACCTTCGTCGATGTGCCCGGCTTCATGCCCGGCACCGCGCAGGAGTACGGCGGCATCATCAAGCATGGCGCCAAGTTGCTCTATGCCTATGCCGAGTGCACCGTGCCGAAGATCACGGTGATCACGCGCAAGGCCTATGGCGGCGCCTACGACGTGATGTCGTCCAAGCATTTGCGCGGCGATGTGAACATTGCCTGGCCGAATGCCGAGATCGCCGTGATGGGTGCCAAGGGCGCGGTGGAAATCATCTTCCGCGAAGAGAAGGGCCATCCCGAAAAGCTGGCTGCCAAGGAAGCCGAATACAAGGCGCGTTTTGCCAACCCGTTTGTGGCCGGCGCGCGTGGCTTCATTGATGACGTGATCCTGCCGAATGAAACGCGCAAGCGGATTTGCCGTTCGCTGGCGATGCTCAAGGATAAGAAGTTGGAAAACCCGTGGCGCAAGCACGGAAACATTCCACTTTAATTTTCTTTGGTGCTTGTATGAGTTTTTCTCTCGCTGGATTGGGTGGCCCGGATGTTCTGCTCCGTGTCCCCCGGCCTGCGGCCTCCTCCTTTACCTGCGCAGAACACCCGTGCCACCCAATCCGGGCAGCTTGGTATTGCGCCACCTCAAGCCCATTCGCTACTTCGCAGCGAATGGGTGGGGGTGTCTGTTGCAGCGAAGTAAAGGAGGAGCGGAGGGCGCAGCCCTTCGCGGGGGACATGAGTGGAGACAGATACCCCCGGCCTGTTGCGAGCACAGAACATGACCTTGGAGCCACGTCAAAAGGACGCCCCCACAACCACAGCGAATTGCAACATTCGCAGACCCCATAACGTTAGTTAGGAGAGCACTATGTTTACCAAAATACTGATCGCGAACCGCGGCGAAATCGCCTGCCGCGTGATCGTCACCGCCCGCAAGATGGGCATCAAGACCGTCGCCGTGTACTCCGATGCAGACCGTGACGCACGCCATGTGCTGCTGGCCGATGAGGCCGTGCACATTGGTGCGGCGCCCAGCCGCGAGAGCTACTTGCTGGCCGAGAAGATCATTGCCGCCTGCAAGCAGACCGGCGCGCAGGCGGTGCACCCCGGCTACGGCTTTCTGAGCGAGAACGCCGAGTTTTCCAAGCGCTGCGAGGAAGAGGGCATTGCCTTCATCGGCCCCAAGCATTACTCCATTGCCGCCATGGGCGACAAGATCGAGTCCAAGAAGCTGGCTGGTGCTGCGGGCGTCAACTGCATACCCGGCGTCAACGATGCCATTGATTTGCCCGAGAAGGCCGTCGAGATTGCCAAGGGCATTGGCTACCCCGTCATGATCAAGGCCAGCGCTGGCGGCGGCGGCAAGGGCTTGCGCGTAGCCTACAACGACAAAGAAGCCTTCGAAGGCTTCACCAGTTGCAAGAACGAAGCGCGCAACAGCTTTGGTGACGACCGCGTGTTCATCGAAAAGTTTGTCGAAGAACCCCGCCACATTGAAATCCAGCTGATTGGCGACTCCCACGGCAATGTGCTGTACCTCAACGAGCGTGAGTGTTCCATCCAGCGCCGCCACCAGAAGGTGATTGAAGAGGCGCCGTCGCCCTTCATCAGTGACGCCACCCGCAAGGCCATGGGCGAGCAGGCGGTGCAGCTGGCCAAGGCCGTGAAATACCAGAGCGCCGGTACGGTGGAGTTTGTGGTCGGCAAGGACCAGAGCTTCTACTTCCTGGAAATGAACACCCGCTTGCAGGTAGAACACCCTGTGACCGAGGCCATCACCGGTCTGGACTTGGTAGAACTCATGATCCGTGTGGCTGCAGGTGAGAAGCTGCCGCTGACACAAGAGCAGGTGAAGCGCGACGGCTGGGCCATGGAGTGTCGTATCAACGCCGAAGACCCGTTCCGCGGTTTCCTGCCTTCCACCGGTCGTTTGGTGCGCTTCGCGCCACCCGATCAAACCATGTGGCAAGGCGACACCGAGCACCTGTACGGCGTGCGCGTGGATACCGGTGTGGTGGATGGGGGAGAAATCCCGATGTACTACGACTCCATGATCGCCAAGCTGATCGTGCACGGCAAGGACCGCAATGACGCGATTGCCAAGATGCGTGAAGCGCTCAACGGCTTTGTGATCCGTGGCGTGTCGAGCAACATCCCGTTCCAATCGGCATTGCTGGCCCATCCCAAGTTTGTCTCAGGCGACTTCAACACCGGTTTCATCGCCGAGCATTACAGCAAGGGCTTTGTGGCCGAAGACGTGCCGCATGACGACACCAACTTCCTGCTGGCGCTGGCAACCCTGGTGCGCCGCAAAACCCGCGAACGGGCGGCCGGTATCAGCGGCCAGATGGATGGTTACGCGGTGACCGTGGCCAAGGACTATGTGGTGGTCACCTTGGGCGCTGAAGGCCGCAATGTTTACACACCGGTGCATGTGGATGACTATGTGCGCCGAACCGGCGCGGCGCGAGTCACCATAGAGGGTCAGGTCTATGAAATTCAGAGCGAATCGCGCCTGAACGCGATCTGCCTGCGCGGCACGGTGAATGGCCAGCCCTTCACGGCCCAGGTCGAAAGTGGTACGCCTGGCAATCCACTGGCCTGGCGCGTGCAGCACAACGGCAAACGCATTGACGTGCAGGTGATGTCGCCGCGCACGGCCGAGTTGCATGCCCTGATGCCTTTCAAGGCGCCGCCGGATATGAGCCGCTTTGTGCTGTCACCCATGCCGGGCCTGCTGGTCAACGTGGCCGTGGTGCCCGGCCAGAAGGTGCAGGCCGGTGAACGTGTTGCCGTGATTGAAGCCATGAAGATGGAAAATGTGCTCTTCGCCATTGCCGACGGCGTGGTCAGCAAGGTGCTGGCTGCCAAGGGTGAAAGCCTGACAGTGGACCAACCCATCGTGGAGTTTGTTTAAATGAAACGTCCTTTTCAGGTGCTGGGCGTCCAGCAAATCGCCATTGGTGGGCCGGACAAGAAGCGCTTACAAAAGCTGTGGGTGGACATGCTGGGTTTGGAAGTCACCGGCACCTTCCAGAGCGAAAAAGAGAATGTCGACGAGGATATCTGTGCCATTGGCGCAGGCCCGTTCAAGGTCGAAGTCGATTTGATGCAACCCATGGATCCGGACAAAAAGCCGGCCGTGCACGCCACTCCGCTCAACCATATCGGTTTGTGGATTGACGACCTGCCCACGGCCGTGGAGTGGCTCACCGCCCAGGGCGTGCGCTTCGCCCCGGGCGGCATCCGCAAGGGGGCCGCCGGTTTTGACATCTGCTTTCTGCACCCCAAGGCCAATGAGGAGTTCCCGATTGCCGGCGAGGGCGTGCTGATTGAAATGGTGCAGGCGCCACCGGAAGTGGTGAAAGCGTTTTCGCAATTGGCTAACCCGGGTCCTAGCGTCTAAGCGGGGCCATAGCGGCACCAGCGCTGCACGCCAACCTGCAAATGCCGCCCCTCGGGGCGGCATTTTTATGGGGGTGTCTCAGGAGGGGGTGCGCTTGGCGCGGGCACGTTCCAGTGCGGCTTCGATAATGGACCGCTTCCTGGCCAGCACCACGGGGTCGGTGTGCTGGGAGTGTGCCGCAATGTCAGACACTTTGCGTTCGGCCTTGGCTTGCAGGCGCAGCGCGTGCTCCTGTTCTTCACGCGCCAGTCGCACGCTGCGCTGTTCATAGCGCACGCGGGCGTGCAATGCTTGTTCTGAAGACCAGGCTTGCCAGCCGGCGGCCTCACCGCTGACATTCACCAGAGGAATGCAATCCACCGGACACACGGGCAAACACAACTCACAGCCCGTGCAGTGGGCCTCAACCACGGTGTGCATGCGCTTATTACTGCCCACAATGGCATCCACCGGACAGGCTGCGATGCACAGGGTGCAGCCAATGCACCAGTCTTCATCAATAAAAGCCAGGGTGCGCGGACCCTCTGCGCCGAAGTCCGGATCAATGGGCTTGATCGCACGCCCGGTAATTGCAGCAAGCCTCACCACGCCCTCAACGCCACCTGGCGGGCATTGGTTGATATCGGCCTCCCCAACGGCAACTGCCCGGGCATAGCCCAGGCAGTCCGGATAGCCGCAGCGCTTGCACTGCGTTTGGGGCAGGGCGTCATGGATGCGCCCAGCGAGTGGGCTGGTCATGCCGCCCCGTGGCTCACTTCTTGGCGACCTGTGTCTTGGTCGCCACCGGCACCGACTTCAGCACCGTTTTCACCTCCGGCTTGGACTCCGGTGGTGTGTCGACTGCGACCATGGTCGTCACGGGTGCTACCCGCTTGGTAGCAATGGCCGGTGCCACGGGTGCCGCAGCTGCCGCTGGCGCAGTAACAGGTGCTGCCTTCGGTGCGGTGGCTGCCTTGGCAACTGCTTTGGCGGGCTTTGCGGCAGGAGTCTGTTGCACGTTGTGGTCCAGGATAAAGGACTTGACGAAGGGATACACATTTTCACGCCAGCGGCGGCCTGAGAAGATTCCGTAGTGACCGGCACCTTCGGCTTCGTAATGGCGCTTCTGGTCCGTGGCAACACCTGTGCAGATGTCATGCACGGCACGGGTCTGGCCGGAACCGGAAATGTCGTCCAGCTCACCTTCGACCGACAGCAGTGCCGTGGTCTTGATCGAACCGGGATTTACCCGCTCCATCTTGCCGCTGGGGCTCTTCACGTCCCACGTGCCATTGACCAGGCTGAAGTCCTGGAATACCACTTTGATGGTTTCCAGGTAGTAGTCGGCGTCCATGTCCAGCACGGCGTTGTACTCGTCGTAGAACTTGCGGTGCGCTTCGGTGCTGGCGTCATCACCCTTGATCAAGTCCTGGAAATAGTCGTAATGGCTCTTGGCATGGTGGTCGGGGTTCATGGCCACAAAGCCGGTGTGCTGCATGAAGCCGGGGTACACGCGGCGTCCGGCGCCCGGGAAGCTGCTGGGCACGCGGTAGATCACATTGTTTTCGAACCAGCTGTGGCTCTTGTTCATGGCCAGGTTGTTCACGGCGGTGGGCGACTTGCGCGCATCAATGGGGCCACCCATCATGGTCATGCTCAGCGGTGTCTTCTCACCGCGGCTGGCCATCAGCGACACAGCAGCCAGCACTGGAACGGTGGGCTGGCACACGCTCATCACATGGCAATTGCCATACTTGGCTTGCACGTGGCGAATGAATTCCTGCACGTAGTTGACGTAGTCATCCAAGTGAAATTCGCCTTCGCTCAGCGGAACCAGGCGGGCGTTCTTCCAGTCGGTGATGTACACCTTGTGGTCGCCGAGCATGGTCTTGACGGTATCGCGCAACAGGGTGGAATAGTGGCCGGACAGGGGCGCCACGATCAGAACGGCGGGCTGGTTCTTGATCTTTCCAAGGGTTGCCGTATCGTCGCTAAAGCGCTTGAAGCGGCGCAGCTCACAAAAAGGTTTGCTGAGTTCAATGCGCTCGTGGATGGCTACGTCTACGCCGTCCACATCAATGGTGCGCAGTCCGAATTCTGGCTTTTCGTAATCCTTGCCCAAACGGTGCATCAGGTCATAGGTTGCCGAAATACGCTGGGCAAAAGGGTTTTGGCCGACGATGGACGTGGGGTTGCCGTAGACCTTTGCCGCTGCTTGCGCTAGGTCTGAAAACGGTTCCATCAAGGAGCGTTGGGTTTCGTAAAGCTGGTACAGCATGGATCACTCGCTTTTTAAAATGGTGCAGTGCAATATAACAGTATTATCCCCATCAATGTGGGGTGCTTTCCCTAAGTATGCCGCGCAGCGCATTGCGACTGTGGGCACCGAAGTTTCCCATCAGTTCGGCGAGCGCCGCGTCAAGGCGTGCCCGCTCGGGGCTCTCGTGTCTGCTCAGTGGAGCCAGCAGGCGGATGCTGCTTTCCTGGCTGCCGAAGTCGAAGCCCGGGTCTGAAACGTAGCTGGCCGGCATGGCGGCAACCAGCGTCTGTGCCAATGCGGCCGCCGCACGGCTGGCTTGCAGGCTGACGGTGTCACGCAGGTAGCGATCGCTCCAGTCGGGGTAGCTACGGTCCTGGTCCTGGTTGTGCAAAGCCCGCTCCAAGGCTGTTTCCTGTTGTCGGTCAGCCGACCGCTGCATCGACTCGAGCTGGTACTTTTCCAGCACCAGGTGGCGGTTGGACAAGAGGGTGACCAAATCGTTCCGCATACCCGGCATGCCCGCCAGTGCCAGGGCTTTGGCTGTCAGGAGTTTGCTGCCTGACTCACCCGGTGCGAGGGATGCGTGGTAGGGCTGCGTCAGGTCCTGCAGGTAATGCAGCGACAGACCTGCAAAGCGCCAGCCCCAGTACGCGTGGCCGGTGCGAAATGCCAGGGATGCGAGGGATGCGTATTGGTGCGAGCGAAGCAGCGGAAAACTGCGCTTGAGGGCTGGCGCGGCCAGCGTGAGCAGGCGGCTCTCATGCATAAAACCCATGTGAAACGGCGCCTGGGATGCATAGGGAAGCGACAAATTGCCAAAAGGCTGCAGGCCGAAGCCATAGGCGCGGCCCCAGTCGGAGGGGCTGTCTTCCCATAAATGGATGTCAAGCCCGTAGTCGGGTTCGTCGGTCGCGCTGGCTAGCACGGTGAGTGGTGCCACCATGTCGCCAGCTCTCATCGCCAGAAACGTCGTGCTCCCACTTCCAGTTTGCGGCAACGTGCTGACAGCGTCGAAGGGTAGGGGTGTGCCCGTGGCAGGGTACCAGGGGTCAGGCTGGCAGTAGAGTGCAAATTTGCTGTTCGTTGCGACCCGCAAGGCGATGAAAAATGCGGTGCGGCGGGCCTCGGCGCTGCGCAGGGGGTCTGCGGTAAAAAGAAGCCCCGCGGGCCGCACCGGGTACTTTTCCAGATTGGCCAAGGCCCAAGCCTCCTGGCTGGCCAGCAAGGCTTCCAGGGTGACTTCCTCGGCCCGCAGAAATGCTTCCAAGGGCTCCACCAGGACCGGTGCAGCGTTGGCCACTTCCGGCATTTTTTCAAACGCCCGGTAGGCCGCCAGAGTGTGATTTCCCCACGCAAGAGCCTGCGTCGCAACAAGCCCGGCCAACAGTAAAACTGTGCAGCGGAGAAACGTCATCGAAACCTGCTCAGATCACCTTCGCAATACAGGCGCAGACGTAGTCGATATTCTTGCTGTTGAGCGCGGCCACGCACATGCGGCCGGTGTCGGTACCGTACACACCGAATTCGCTGCGCAGGCGCACCATCTGGTCCTTGCTCAAGCCGGAGTAGCTGAACATGCCGATCTGGGTGGTGATGAAGGACATGTCCTGCTGCACACCGGCAGCCTTCAGGCCGTCCACCAGCTTCTGGCGCATGGCCTTGATGCGCACGCGCATCTCGCCCAGTTCCTTTTCCCACAGGGCGCGCAGCTCGGGGTTGTTCAGCACGGCTGCCACCACCGCGCCACCATGGGTGGGTGGGTTGGAGTAGTTGGTGCGGATCACGATCTTGAGCTGGCTCAGCACGCGTCCAGCCTCTTCCTTGTCGTTGCACAGCACCGACAGACCACCGACGCGCTCGCCGTAGAGGCTGAAGCTCTTGGAGAACGAGGTGGAGACCAGAAAGTTCAGGCCGGCGGCCACAAACTTGCCGATCACAGCGCCGTCTTCCTGGATGCCGTAGCCAAAGCCCTGGTAGGCCATGTCCAGGAACGCTGTGAGTTGCTTGGCCTTGACCACGGCAATCACCTGGTCCCACTGGGCGGGGGTGATGTCGTAGCCGGTCGGGTTGTGGCAGCAGGCGTGCAGCACGATGACGGTGCCGGCCTCTGCCGCGTTCAGGCTGGCCAGCATGGCGTCAAAGTCCACGCCGCGCTTGGCTGCGTCGTAGTAGGCGTAGGTGTCGACCACAAAGCCGGCGTTGGTGAACAGGGCCCGGTGGTTTTCCCAGCTCGGGTCGGAGATCAAAACCTTGGCGTTGGGGTTCAGGTGCTTCAAAAAGTCGGCGCCGATCTTCAGGCCGCCGGTGCCGCCAATGGCCTGCACGGTGGCTACGCGGCCGGAGGTGACGGGTTCGCTCTCAGTGCCAAACACCAGGCCCTTGACGGCGGCGTCATAGGCGGCAATGCCGTCGATGGGCAGGTAGCCGCGGGCGGTGGGCTTTTCCATCATGGTCTTTTCAGCGGCCTGCACGCACTGCAACAGGGGCAGCTTGCCGTCATCGCCGAAATACACACCGACGCCGAGGTTGACCTTGTTGGTGTTGGTGTCGGCGTTGAACTGTTCGTTCAGACCCAGGATGGGATCGCGGGGGGCCATTTCGACAGCAGAAAAGAGAGACATGAACAGGTCCTGTGTGTTGAGTTAGGGAATACCCCAGATTTTACGTGCGCTTTGTACCGCGAATTACGGCTGCTTCACGAGGGGGTAACTGGCGTCGGCGTGCGTGCGGCCCCCGCAGCTGGTCTACAGTTCGGCTTTTGCATCTGTGAATGTTGTTTGCCATGCCTGTTTCCAAGTCTGTCGCGCCTGTTGCTGTTGCCGTCGAATCCGGGGATGCGGAGCGCACCGGCACCTTTGTGCGCTTTCCTGATTCGCCCTTTGAGCTGTACCAGCCCTATCCGCCGGCGGGTGACCAACCGGAGGCGATCCGCCAATTGGTCGAGGGCATTCACGACGGCGAGGTGTTTCAGACCCTGCTGGGCGTCACCGGCTCGGGCAAGACCTTCACCATGGCCAATGTGATCGCCCAACTGGGCCGCCCGGCCATTGTGTTTGCGCCCAACAAGACGCTGGCCGCGCAGCTGTACAGCGAGTTCCGCGAGTTCTTCCCCAAGAACGCGGTGGAGTATTTCGTCAGCTACTACGACTACTACCAGCCCGAGGCCTATGTGCCGCAGCGTGACCTGTTCATCGAAAAGGACTCGGCCATCAACGAGCACATCGAGCAGATGCGCCTGTCCTGTACCAAGAGCGTGCTGGAGCGGCGCGACGTGATCATCGTGGCCACCGTCTCGGCCATCTACGGCATCGGCCAGCCCGAGGCTTACCACAAGATGATCATGACCCTGCGTGTGGGCGACAAGCAGGGCCAGCGCGACCTGATCAGCCAGCTGGTGCGCATGCAGTACCAGCGCAACGACATCGACTTCTCCCGTGGCGCCTTCCGTGTGCGTGGCGACACCATCGACATCTTTCCTGCCGAACACAGCGAAATGGCGATCCGCATCGAGCTGTTTGATGACGAGATCGAGTCGCTGCAGCTGTTCGACCCGCTCACCGGCCGCATCCGCCAGAAGATCCCGCGCTTTACCGTCTACCCCAGCAGCCATTACGTCACGCCGCGCGAGCAGGTGCTGGCCGCCGTGGAGACCATCAAGCTGGAATTGGCCGACCGCCTGAAGGAATTCATATCGATGGGCAAGCTGGTGGAGGCGCAGCGCCTGGAGCAGCGCACCCGGTTTGACCTGGAAATGCTCAGCGAGGTGGGCCACTGCAAGGGCATCGAGAACTACTCACGCCACCTCAGTGCAGCCCCTCCGGGCGCGCCGCCGGCCACCTTGACCGACTATTTGCCAAAGGACGCGGTGATGTTCCTGGACGAAAGCCATGTGCTGATCGGCCAGTTTGGCGGCATGTACAACGGCGACCGCGCCCGCAAGACCACGCTGGTGGAGTACGGATTCCGCCTGCCCAGCGCGCTGGACAACCGGCCGCTCAAATTCGAGGAGTTCGAGGCCCGTATGCGCCAGGCCGTGTTCGTCTCGGCCACCCCCGCGCAGTGGGAAAAGGACCATTCCGGCAAGGTGGTGGAGCAGGTGGTGCGCCCCACCGGCCTGGTGGACCCCGAGGTGGAAGTGCGCCCGGCCACCACCCAGGTGGACGATGTGCTGCAGGAAATCCGCATCCGCGTCGAGAAGAACGAGCGCGTGCTGATCACCACCTTGACCAAGCGCATGGCCGAGCAGTTGACGGACTATTTGAGCGACAACGGCGTCAAGGTGCGCTATCTGCACAGCGATGTGGACACGGTGGAGCGGGTGGAAATCCTGCGCGACCTGCGCCTGGGCACGTTTGACGTGCTGGTCGGCATCAACCTCTTGCGTGAGGGCCTGGACATTCCCGAGGTCTCGCTGGTAGCCATTCTGGATGCCGACAAGGAGGGCTTTTTGCGCTCCGAGCGCTCGCTGATCCAGACCATAGGCCGGGCCGCGCGCAACCTGGAGGGCAGGGCGATCCTCTACGCCGACAAGATCACCGATTCCATGGCCCGCGCCATGGGCGAGACCGAGCGCCGACGCGCCAAGCAGGTGGCGCACAACCTGGAGCGCGGCATCACCCCGCGCGCCATCGTCAAGAAGGTGCGCGACCTGATCGACGGCGTCTACAGCGAGAAGGCCGGCAAGGAAGCCGAACGCCTGGAGCGTGACGCCGTGGCCCGCGCCCAGGTGGAGGACATGAGCGAGAAGGACGTGTCGCGCGAAATCAAGCGGCTGGAGAAGCTGATGATGGAGCACGCCCGCAACCTGGAATTCGAAAAAGCCGCCCGTGTGCGCGACCAGCTCCACATCCTCAAACAGCAGGCCTTCGGTGCGCCGGGCATGGACAACGTGCTGCCTATTCCTTTGAAATAAAAGGTTTTGCGACTGATCAGTCTAGTTACCCGAGCAAATCGCTTGGTTTATTGCTATACTTGAGGCCGTTAGTCAACCAATTGGACCGAAGGAGCTCATCATGCGTCTCACCACCAAAGGCCGCTTTGCCGTTACGGCCATGATCGACCTGGGCCTGCGCCAAGCCAGCGGCCCCGTCACCCTGGCGGCGATCAGCCAGCGCCAGCAGATTTCGCTGTCCTATCTGGAGCAACTGTTCGGCAAGCTGCGGCGCCACGAGCTGGTGGAATCCACCCGCGGCCCAGGCGGCGGTTACACCCTGGCCCGCAAGGCGGCCGACATCACCGTGGCCGACATCATCGTCTCGGTGGACGAGCCTATCGACGCCACCCAGTGCGGCGGCAAGGAAAACTGCCTGGGCGAGGGCAACCGCTGCATGACGCACGACCTGTGGGCTTCCCTGAATACGCGCATGGTCGAATTTCTGGACTCGGTGACCCTGCAAAAGCTGGTCGACGAGCAGCTGGCCAAGGGCCTGCAGATCGAAGACAAGCCCACGGTCAAGCGCGCCATCTCGGCCATGCCGGTGGTCAAGCCCATGCGCATCAACGCGCCGAATTCGGTGTTTGCACTGGGCAACGCCTTCTCCATCTCCAAGAACTGATTGCCAGCCTTTCCTCTTTTTTCTATTGACCGTACCGAGCGATTCATGGACACCACACCCCATTTCCCGATCTACATGGACTACAGCGCCACCAACCCCTGCGACGAGCGGGTGGTTGACGCCATGGTCCCCTGGTTGCGCAGCCACTTCGGCAACCCCGCATCCCGCAGCCACGCCTGGGGCTGGGAGGCCGAAGCCGCCGTTGAAAACGCGCGTGAGCAGGTTGCAGCCCTGATCGGTGCCGACCCGCGCGAAATCGTCTGGACCTCCGGCGCCACCGAATCCAACAACCTGGCCCTCAAGGGTGCAGCGCACTTCTACCAGTCCAAGGGCAAGCACCTCATCACGGTCAAGACCGAGCACAAGGCCGTGCTGGACACCTGCCGCGAGCTGGAGCGCCAGGGTTTTGAAGTCACCTACCTGGACGTGCAGCCGGACGGCCTGCTGGACCTGGAAGTGTTCAAGGCGGCCATCCGCCCCGACACCATTCTGGCCAGCGTCATGTTCGTCAACAACGAAATCGGCGTCATCCAGGACGTGGCCACCATTGGCGCCATCTGCCGCGAAAAGGGCGTGATCTTCCATTCGGACGCTGCCCAAGCCACCGGCCGTGTGGACATTGACCTGAGCAGTCTGCCGATCGACCTGATGAGCCTGACCTCGCACAAGACCTACGGCCCCAAGGGCATCGGTGCTCTGTTTGTGCGCCGCAAGCCGCGCATCCGCCTGGAAGCGCAAATGCACGGTGGCGGCCACGAGCGCGGTATGCGCTCGGGCACGCTGCCCACGCACCAGATCGTCGGCATGGGCGAGGCCTACCGCATCGCCAAGGAAGAAATGCATGGCGAGAACATCCGCATTCGTGCCCTGCACGACCGCATGCTGGCCGGCCTGAAGGACATTGAGCAGGTGTTTATCAACGGCCACACCGAGCAACGTGTGCCGCACAACCTCAACATGAGCTTCAACTATGTGGAGGGCGAGTCGCTCATGATGGGCATCAAGGGCCTGGCGGTCAGCAGCGGCTCGGCCTGCACCTCGGCCAGTCTGGAACCCAGCTATGTGCTACGCGCCCTGGGTCGCAGCGACGAGCTGGCCCACAGCAGCCTGCGCATGACGATTGGCCGCTGGACCACCGAAGCCGAGATTGACTACGCCGTTGACACCATCCGGACGAACGTGGCCAAGCTGCGTGACCTGAGCCCCCTGTGGGACATGTACCAGGAAGGTATCGATATTTCGACCATCCAATGGGCAGCACATTAATTGAGATTTAAGAGGTAAACCAAATGGCCTATTCAGACAAAGTTGTTGATCACTACGAAAACCCCCGCAACGTCGGCTCCTTCGACAAGGGCGATGAAGATGTAGGCACCGGCATGGTAGGCGCACCCGCCTGCGGCGACGTGATGAAGCTGCAGATCAAGGTGAATGCCCAAACCGGCATCATTGAAGACGCACGTTTCAAGACCTACGGCTGCGGCTCGGCCATCGCGTCCAGCTCGCTAGTGACCGAATGGGTCAAGGGCAAAACCCTGGACCAAGCCGCCGCGCTGAAGAACAGCGAGATTGCCGAAGAACTGGCGCTGCCGCCTGTAAAGATTCACTGCTCCATACTGGCCGAAGACGCCATCAAGGCAGCAGTCGAGGACTACAAGAAGAAGCACCTGAACTGATATGGCTATCTCCCTCACCGAGGCCGCAGCACGCCACGTCACCCGTTACCTTGCCAAGCGTGGCAAGGGCGTGGGTGTGCGTCTGGGCGTCAAGACCACTGGCTGTTCCGGGCTGGCCTACCAGCTCGAGTATGTGGACGAATTTGCCCCCGAAGACATGGTCTTCGAAGGCCATGGCGTCAAGGTGTTGGTGGACCCGAAAAGCATGGCCTATATCGATGGCACCGAGCTGGACTTCGTGCGCGAAGGGCTCAACGAGGGCTTTCGCTTCAACAACCCGAACGAACGGGACAAATGCGGCTGCGGTGAGTCGTTCCGCGTGTGAACCTGCAAGACGATGACTTTGAACTGTTCGGTCTGGAAAAACAGTTCGCCCAGGACCGCGCAGAGGTTGATGCGTGCTGGAAAGACTTGCAACGCCAGGCCCACCCCGACAAGTTTGCAGCGCAAGGTGCAGCTGCCCAACGCATTGCCATGCAGTGGTCGGTGCGCATCAACGAGGCCTACCAGCGTATGAAAGACCCGGTCAAACGGGCTGCCTATTTGTGCGAACTGGCCGGCTTTCCGGTCAACGCCCATACCAACACCGCCATGCCCAACGCCTTCCTGATGCAGCAGATGGAATGGCGCGAAGCCTTGGACGATGCCCGGGGGCTGGAGCCGCTGGAGGAACTGTCGGACATGGTGCAAAACAGCAAAGAGCAGGTGCTGCACCACTGCGCCGAGCAGTTAGACCAACAACATGACTACGCCGCAGCGGTCGGTCTGGTGCGGATTTTGATGTTCATCGAAAAATTCGACCACGACCTCAAGCAGCGGCTGGACCAATTCGATTAAAGAGACGATGGCGCTTTTACAAATTTCCGAACCCGGGCAGTCGCCCAACCCGCACCAGCGCCGTATTGCGGTCGGTATTGACCTGGGCACCACGCACTCGCTGGTGGCCTCCGTGCGCAACGGTGTGGCCGAATGCCTGCCCGATGGCCAGGGCAGGGTGATACTGCCCAGCGTGGTGCGCTACCTGGACGCGCAGCGCCGCCAGATCGGCTTCGATGCCCTGGAAAACCAGGTCAATGACCCCGGCAACACCATCGCCTCCGTCAAGCGCCTGATGGGCCGTGGCCTGCGCGATGTGGCCCATGTGGACAAGCTGCCCTATGCCCTGCTGGACGAGCCCGGGATGGTCAAGGTGCGCACCATCGCCGGCGACAAAAGCCCGGTAGAGGTGAGCGGCGAGATTCTGGCTACGCTGCGTTTCCGCGCCGAAGACACCTTCAACGACGACATTTTTGGCGCGGTCATCACCGTGCCCGCGTACTTTGACGACGCCCAGCGCCAGGCTACCAAGGATGCGGCGCAACTGGCCGGCCTGAACGTGCTGCGCCTGATCAACGAGCCCACGGCCGCAGCCATTGCCTACGGCTTGGACAACGCCTCCGAGGGCGTGTACGCGGTCTACGACCTGGGCGGCGGCACCTTTGACATTTCCATCCTGCGCCTCTCGGCCGGTGTATTCGAGGTGCTGGCCGCCGGTGGCGACTCGGCTTTGGGTGGCGACGATTACGACCGCGCCCTGGCCGACTGGCTACTGCAGGAGTCCGGCCTGCGCGTGGACTCCATGGAAGACCAGGCCAGGTTGCTGGCCCATGCGCGCCAGTGCAAGGAAGCGCTGTCCGCTGAAGAAATCGTGACTGCTGAGGTGGAGCTTTCTACGGGCGCCATCGACTTGTCGCTGAACCGTGAACAGTTTGAAGCCGCTACCGCAGCACTCACCCAGCGCACCCTGCAGGCCGTCAAAAAAGCCCTGCGCGATGCCAAGCTCTCCAAGGAAGACATCAAAGGCGTGGTCATGGTCGGCGGCTCCACCCGCATGCCGCAGGTGCGCCGCGCCGTGGGTGAATTTTTTGGCCAGGAACCCCTGGTCAATCTGAACCCGGACGAAGTGGTGGCGCTGGGCGCCGCCATCCAGGCCAATCAGCTGGCTGGCAACAACCCGGACGGCGAGTTGCTGCTGCTGGACGTTATCCCGCTGTCGCTGGGCATTGAGACCATGGGCGGCCTGGTAGAGCGCATTGTTCCGCGCAACCAGACCATTCCCACCGCCATGGCGCAGGATTTCACCACCTACAAAGACGGCCAGACCGCCTTGGCATTGCACGTGGTGCAGGGCGAGCGCGACCTGGTGGCCGACTGCCGCAGCCTTGCGCGCTTTGAGCTGCGTGGCATTCCGCCCATGGCTGCCGGTGTGGCGCGCATCCGCGTCACTTTCACAGTGGATGCAGATGGTCTGCTGAACGTAGGCGCCAAGGAGCAGGTGAGCGGCGTGGAAGCCCGCATCGACGTCAAGCCCTCTTACGGCCTGACCGACGACCAGATTGCCCAGATGCTCAAAGACAGCTTCAGCACCGCGCAGCAGGACATGCAGGCCCGCGCACTGGTAGAAGCCCGTGTCGACGCCGACCGCCTGCTGCTGGCCACGCGCAGTGCCCTGGTCGTGGACGGTGCCTTGTTGAGCGGGGCCGAGCGCGCTGACATTGACGCGGCCATGGTCGCGTCCGAACAGTCGCTGACCAGCATGGATGCCGCCCATATCGAGGCCGTCTCCAAAGCCCTGGGCCAGGCCACCGAAGCCTTTGCCGCCGCGCGCATGAACCACAGCATTGCGCAGGCGCTGGCTGGCAAAAACATTGCAAACATTTAGGTCGACACCATGCCCATCATCAAGATACTGCCGCACCCGGAATACTGCCCGCAGGGACGCGACATCAGCGCACCGGCAGGCACCTCCATCTGCGAAGCCATGCTGGAAAACGGCATCAACATCGAGCACGCCTGTGACATGAGCTGCGCCTGCACCACCTGCCACGTGGTCGTGCGCGAAGGCTTTGCCTCGCTCAACGAACTGGAAGAAACCGAAGAAGACCTGCTGGACCGCGCCTGGGGCCTGCAGCCCAACTCGCGTCTGAGCTGTCAAGCCATCCTGGCGCAAAAAGACCTGGTGGTGGAGATACCCAAGTACTCCATCAACCACGCCAAAGAAAATCACTAGACGCGTCAAAATAGGACCATGCGTCAAATTTTTCTGGACACCGAAACCACCGGCCTGCTCGCCGACCAGGGCGACCGCGTGGTGGAGATCGGCTGCGTCGAGCTGTTCAACCGCAAGCTCACCGGCAACAACCTGCACTTCTACCTGAACGCCGGGCGCGATAGCCACGAAGAGGCCTTCAAGGTACACGGGCTCTCTACCGAGTTCCTGCGCGACAAGCCGAAGTTTGAAGTGATTGCGGATGAGTTCCTGGCCTACGTGCGGGACGCCGAAATCATCATCCACAACGCCCCCTTCGACGTGGGTTTCCTGAACGTGGAGCTCCAGCGTGCAGGCAAGCTGCCGTTCCGGGACTATGTGTCCAGTGTGGTCGACAGCTTGGCCCTGGCCAAGGAAATGTTCCCCGGCAAGCGCAACAGCCTCGACGCCCTGTGCTCCCGCCTGGAAGTAGACAACTCCGGCCGCACCCTGCACGGCGCGCTGCTGGACGCCGAACTGCTGGCCGATGTCTACATCAACATGACGCGCGGTCAAGATGCCCTGCTGATGGATTCCACCGAGCAGCAGGAAGAGGGCGGTCTGCCTATGGAGCCTGTGGACCTGAGCGGATTTGAGTTGCCGGTCCTGACGGCCAACCCGCAGGAACTGGCCTCACATGACGAAGCCATCCAACAAATCAACAAAGCGAGTGGCGGAAAAGCAATTTGGAAAGAAACGGCCTGATTTCGTTATATAATTTAAGTCTTTCCTGAACACAATTCAGGGCGATTAGCTCAGGGGTAGAGCACTGCATTCACACTGCAGGGGTCGCAAGTTCGAAACTTGCATCGCCCACCAAAATTAGGCCTTCTAAGTCACCAGATTTAGAAGGCCTTTTTCATTTCTGCTACCCCATCCTGCCAATTCTTTGTGACACCTCATCCATGTGCCCACCCAATGCGGTAATGCATGGCTGGAATGCGTTACTGAATCGGCTGTCATTGCCCAGCAGGGTCCGATATTCCTCTGCCAGTTGCCGGGCTTGTTGCCAGATGCTGTCCTCAACAGAAGGATGAAGGTAAGCAGCGGAGATGCTGTCTCTCACAACACCGCCTGCGGTGGGACTGAACGCCATGGGGAGCATGTCATAGGCCGGACTCAAGGCGTAGGGCCGACCCAGTTCACTCACAAAAGACAGGTTCCCGGCATGCATATCGGTGTTCCCGATGAGGGTGCCAAATGCGTACAGCAATGCCGCGCCAGCATGTGCCTCGGGGGTGATGACCTTTTGCTTTGCCAATTCGGAAGTCAGCACGGGCCAGGGCGCTGTTGCATTGCCTACGAATTCCCCCTCCAGCGACGCCAACGACAGCAGCGCACAGCGTCCGTGGGCGGCAACGCGGTCGAAACGCTCAAGTTCCAGAAAACGCTGCGCGCCTATATCCACAACCTTTGACCGGGCGGCTGAATGGCCGCCGATGGCAAGCGTTTCCAGGGCCAGGTGCTCAGCCAGCAGCAAATCGCGCCAGCGCTGGGCAATGGGGTTGTCCTGCGCCCCGGTGAATTTGACCAATACGTGGCTGCCGGCGGAATAGGCGCAGAACTTCGGCTGTTCGCCGCCGGCCGAAGACCAAGTATCCCCGGTGTTGAGGGCTTCTGAGGCAAGTCGAGGATAGTCCGCCGGCCCAACATCAAGCGGCGCGGGCGCGTGGATGAATCGGTCCCTTGCAAGATCGCCCAGCAGCAGATTGCCCACCGCGTCGCCTCCGTTGGCCAAAACAGCGCGTACCGCGTCTGTATCACTCCAATGCCGGACATCCGGCGGCAGACCCAGGCTGCTTGCATGCTGATGCGCATAGGCACGTCCCAGGAAACCTTGTGGCCGCATGTCGGTCAGCCACCAGGGCAGCCCTTCGTGGTGTACCGCAATGCCGTCGGTTTGCAGCATGACGAAGCCCTCAGGCCTGACGGCCACAAGCAATCCAAGGGGTTTTAGTTGCCCTGCACTGTTCACGCGGTAGACCGGTATGTCGGCAAGACCTCGAAATCTGTCCCGCAGGGCGTATCGGGTGGAACGGGCCGCACCCAATGTAACGATTTCGCCGGGTATTGCCGCCAGCGCTCTGGCAAGCGTGGGGCGCGATACGCCAAGTCTCGCGCGCAACGATTCCGAAGCCACAGGGCCTGCTGCAAGTGCGGCGCGGATTGGGTCAGTGCGATCAGTCATAAAACAATTTATGAAACGATAATTGAGGCGATATTCCGCATTGTACGACTGGGCACTCAACAGCTTTGTAAACGGGATGGCCTTGATCTTGTTGCAGATCAGCTTGATCAGTGTCGGCGCTTGGCTGGTCGCAATCGGCGCAATGGCGGCAGACTGCGCGGGAATGCTGCTTCGGTTGATACTGATCTTATATACAGTATATTCAAGCGATAGGATGAAAAGCAATGTGCAGCCACTACCAAGCCCTGAAAGAACGTGAAAAGTTTTTGCGCCACTTTGACGTGGCGCCGCCGCCCGAGGAGGGTGCCAAGCTCGACCTGTGGCCGGGCTACCTCGGCCCTTTCATTCGCAGCCATCCCCATGCCGGCGTGGGCGATGGCGCGGTTCCCGCCACAGAGGCCCTGAATGGCCTGTTTGGCCTGGTGCCGCACTGGGCCACCGATACCAAAATCACCAAGAGCACCTACAACTGCCGCAGCGAAACCGCAGCCGAGAAGCCCAGTTTCCGGGATGCGTACAAACGCAACCAACGCTGCATCATTCCAGCCGACGCCTTTTTTGAACCGGACTGGCGCAGCGGCAAGGCCATCGCCACCCGGATAGAGCACACCGGTGGCCAGCCCATGGGCATTGCCGGTCTGTGGTCGGCTTGGAAGTCACCCAGGGGCGAATGGGTCTTCAGCTACACCATGCTCACCCTGAACGCCGATGCCCATCCCCTGATGAACCAGTTCCACAAACCGACCGACGAAAAGCGCATGGTCGCCATCCTGCCGGTGGCGCATTACAAGGACTGGTTGGCGTGCAAGGCTGGCATCCCGGAGTTCATGCGCCCTTATCCCGCAGAGAATCTGGTGGCGGTGGCGCCGCCGGCCAACAACTCCCTTTTTACATGAAGCACTATTCCGTCCTTTTCGTTTGCATGGGCAACATCTGCCGCAGCCCCACAGCCGATGGCGTGTTCCGCCACATGTTGGCCGCGCAGGGCCTGCAAGACCGGGTCACGGTGGATTCGGCCGGCACCCACAACTACCACCCCAACAGCCCGCCCGACGCGCGCTCACAGGAGCATGCGGCGATGCGCGGCTATGACCTGTCCACCTTGCGCGCCCGGCAAATCCAGCAATCCGACTTTGAAACGTTTGACCTGATCCTGGCGATGGACTGGGATAACCTGGCGCTGGTGCAGTCCATCTGCCCTTGCGGCCAGGAGCGCAAAGTGCGCCGGTTGACCGAGTTCTGCCTCACGCAGGACAGCGCTGTGGTGCCCGACCCGTATTACGACGGCCCCTCGGGCTTTGAACACGTTTTGGACTTGGTGGAGGATGCCTGCAAGGGGCTGATGCAGCATGTCCGCAAGGCAGGCGTTGGCGGACAGCCGCGTTGAGTTGCGGGAGGCGCCATCGTTGTTCACGGCGCAGTGCCCCGGTTTTCCAAGCACGCGCCTTGCCATCCGCATGACCAAGCTCCCAAGGCCTGAGCGATAACTATTTTTTCTTTGCAAACGATCAGTAGTCAGGCTCACGCTATGAGCCTGCAGGCCTCTACCATGGACCTTGTTGCGCAATGAGGAGCTTGACTTGCTGTTGGGTTGGGGTCTGCACCGTGAAAGCGGTGCGGGCCAGTCGCTGGATTTGATCGACAGATTGCCAGGGCGACGCACAAATACTGGCTAAAGAACCGGCTCTCCAATCCGTTGGAAAGCCATTTTCATAGTGACTTTTGGAGAGCCTTTGATGACCTGTTTTCACCTGCCCCTGATGCGTTAACCGCGCAAAGTTTTGCGCGGGTCTCCACCGCGAGGGCGGAGCTACGCCCGGTTCGGTGTGAGGCTTCCCGTCGCGACGGGGAGCGCGTTTGCGCAACGAGGGGTCGCCAAGACCCCGGGTGCGTAGCGCACCCGGTTTGCCTACCCGACAACCAACAGCAGAAGGATTTATATGAAAGTTTTTTATCGCAAGGAACAAGTGGGTCCTGTCCAGCGCGCATCACCATCGGCCCACAAGTCCCGCTGGGTTGTGGAGGATTGGCAGAAAAACCTGGGCGCAGCCGTCGAGATTTGCAGCTTCGAGCCTGCGACCGAAAAGCAGATTGCGCGCGCCCATCAGGCTGACTTTGTGCAAGGCATTCTGGGCTGCACGGTGGCCAATGGCTTTGGCAATCGCGATCAGGCGGTGGCGCAGTCCTTGCCCTACACATCAGGCTCCATGCTGGCCGCCGCCGCGTATGCGGTACTGCACAAGGCGGTGGTGTGCTCACCGACCTCCGGCTTTCACCATGCCGGCTTCAGCAACGCGTGGGGCTATTGCACTTTCAATGGTCTGATGGTCACGGCGCTTGCGCTCAAGGACGCGGGCTTGGTGAACAGGGTGGCGATTCTGGACTGCGACGCGCACTACGGCGATGGCACCGACAGCATCATCCGCGCGCAGGGCATTGACTGGATAGTGCACCACACGCAGGGCCAGGACTTCTGGGATGCAGAAACTGCGGCCAACGGCGCCTACGAGCGGTGGCTCTCTGCGGCCATATCCGAATGCCTGCACTGCGATCTGGTCCTTTACCAGGCCGGTGCCGACCCGCATATCGATGACCCGCTGGGACGCACGTTGACGACCGCGCAAATGCGGGAGCGTGACCGCACTGTATTTCAGCGGCTGGGGCATTTGCCCCTGGTATGGAACCTGGCTGGTGGTTACCAGGTGGTGGAGGGGGATACCGAAGCCGAGCGGATTGAACCGGTGCTGGCATTGCACCGGGAGACCGCGCGGCTGCATTGCGAGATGTTCGGATAACGGTGCGCTGGCTGGACGAGGTCAACGCACGCCATTTTTTTAACGACAGAAAGGGAATTTATGAAAGCACGCATCACACACGCCGGTGACTTTATTCGCGAGGTCGAACTCCTGCCCATTGCGGCCCAGCCGGGCAGTTTTCACCTGCAGTTCAGCAGCCAGTTGACGTCCGCCCGCAACCCCGAAGAGTGGCAACGCAACTTCGGACTGATCCTCAAGACCCATGAACTCGAGGGGCTCAGGGATTTGATTGCTGCAGCGCTGTAATTTTCAGAGCGAAGGCGTTCATCCGTGCCCCTGCAGCGGGTGAACCTTCCGCGCTGTTGCCACGCTTCTGCCTGCCAGGCTCATGCAGTGAGCCCTGTGGCGCTTAGCATCCATTCAACGGGGGATTTGTTCCAGATTGCGCTCCCCGATATACCGTCAAAGACGCAGCTGCATATGGTGTACGCTGGAATTTGAGAGGAAATCATGAGTCAACAACCGATGGATAGATCCGCCACTTCAACGCTTGCGCCCGCCCTGCTGCAGGCTTTTCGCGAGACACATTACAGGGTCAACACAGACCCGGCTGATCTGGAGCCACTGGTGCTTCGGGTTGGTGCAATGTCAACGCCGTTGGCCAACCTGCACAAGAAGTATGGTGTGGACTGCAGCGCCTATATCACTGCCTGCAACCCATGGAGCGTCAGTCTTCCAGACGCCGAAAACGCGAGCCGGCAGGAGAATTTACTGCGCGTTCTGAGGAGCCGCAGTTTGCGCTGGCTGGAGGGGATCGGGCAGCATCCTGACAACCAGTGGCCGGGCGAGCCCAGCGTGTTGATTTTGGGACTCTCGCTGGCAGCCGCTAAGGTGTTGGCGCAGGACTTCGCCCAAAACGCCTTTGTGTGGTCCGGGGCCGATGCCAGGCCGCAGTTGGTGCTGTTGCGATAAAGGCGGGTCGTCGCTTTTTCAGACCTTGCGCTTTGTCCAAGCGCATGCCGTTTCTCGATTGGGCTGCGCCCGCATCCCGGCAACCCCCACCTAACCAAGGCAGGCTTCCCGCTTAGCCGGCCCTTCCGGTCGGAAGCATCCATTGCGAGAACATCTTGCGACGCAGCCGCCGCCATCGCAGGCCGTAGACGCGTTGGGTTCGGTTGGTTTGGGTTGGGATGTGTTGGGATCGGTTGGAACTTGTTGGCCTCTTCGTGAGCGCAATCCCTATATTCAAACGCAGCAGGTCGAGTCCCTTCTGATGCAGCGTTCACCAGTTGCAATGACCCGCTAGTCCTGGTCGTTGCACGGCGGTGCGTGCGCGGCCTTGCCTTTATAAATCGCGAGGAAATATGCCATCTAAGAATGCAAATTATCTATACCGGATAGGGGTGTGTATCGGTGCGGCCTTGTTAGTGCTTTGCCAACACGCGACGGCGCAGGTCGCTGAACCGGTGACAGGAAAATCCCAGACTGCGGTGGAGGCCAAGTTGACGCAGTGGCGGGTTGTCATGGACAACAAAAAGGGTGAGACCTTTGCAGACGCAAAGAGTGTGTTGCCCGGCGATGTTATTGAGTACCGATCGACCTATAGCAATGTCAGCAAGAAAACGGTGAAGTCGCTCGTCGTGGTGCTTCCGTTGCCCGAGGGCTTTGAATATGTGACGGGCAGCAGCAAGCCTGCCGGGTCGGTGGTCCAGGCCGCCACCAGCGACGGACGCTACGCGGACCTACCCCTGCTGCGTACGGTCAAGGACAAGGATGGTCAGTCTCAAACCGAGCGCGTACCCAACGCCGACTATCGATCACTGCGCTGGGCCATAGGCGATCTGCTGCCCGGCAACAGCTTTGAGATCAAGGCACGTGCCCGGGTCGGATCCACCCCAAGCGAGTCAGAGCCCCAGGCCGTGCTGGCCCCTTCCAAAGCCAGCGGGATTCCGACCGCCGTTTCGGTGGCTCGGCAGTGACCAAGTTGCAATCGTGCCCATCCATGGACGCCAGGTTATCCGGAGACATTCGACCTGCGTCAGATTTTTATCCCCCACTTGAGGAAGTACTCAAAAATGAAAAGATATGACTTCGCCCGGGGTTTTGGTCTGAAAAGACTCAAAACACTGATTGCGGCCGCCGGACTCGGTGTTGCTATTGGAGTGGGGGGCTATTCCCTCGCTGCATTCGCGGCAACGCCTCCTGCAAATACAGCGATATCGAACGTGACAACGGCCAGTTATCTGGACGGAAACGGCGTACAGCAAACGACGCTCTCCAATATTGTCCAGACCATCATCCAGCAGGTGTACAGCTTTTCGTTGACACCGCCAACGCCGGGTACAACGACTCCGTTGTCCGGCTATTCCAAGTCCGGCGCGCCGGGTTCCACCGTGTACGCGCAGTACACGATTACCAACACGGGTAACGGCACCGATACGTTCACCATCGCGGCGTCGGGTGCAAGTTTCAGCGCGGTTGCGGTCTATCCCGATGCAACCTCCAGCGGGCAGCCCAGCAGTTCCACCCCCATCAGCGGACCGGTCACCGTGGCAGGTGGCGGCAGCTACTCGTTTGTTGTGGCGTACACCATACCGGCCTCTGCTTCCGGTATCTGGAGTAACCCCGGTACCGTGACGGTGACGGGTGGCAGTGCCGCAGGGAATTACACGAATGCCAGCCTGACGCGCACGGACACCATCACTGCGACGGCGAATGCGGCCTTCTCGGTGAACACCGCGCTTGCACTGCCGCCCATAGGCATGTCCGCACCCAGTGGTGCGACTGCGCCAAGCAGTGGCAAGGTGGGAACCTACACGGTGTACACCATCAGCTACGTCAACAACGGCGGCACTGCCGGACCGGTCTATATCAAAGACCAGCTCCCGGCAGGTTTCACCTACGTGACTGGCACGGGTACCTGGAGCGGAGCAATCGGCACCGTCCTGAATGAGGCGGATACGGGCAACCCTTCCGGCATTTCATACAAGGTGGGTTCGTACAGCGCTGGAACCGGCACCCTGGTTGAAGCGGTCGTACAGAACGTCCTTCCCGGTCAGAGTGGCACGGTGAGCTTCCAGGTGTTGGCATCGGCCGGAACTGCCGGCGCGAACACGCTGGTGGGTACCAGCACCACCAACAACACAGCGGCCTACACCACCGCAGTGCTCACAGGCACTTCCTGCACGGGCGCCACCACCAACTTCACCGTCGCAAACTGCAATGGCTCCACGACCGTGGCAACCAACGCGGCTCCCTTCACGGTGTTGGCAACACGCGGCGTGATCATGACGGGGTCTGGCGACGGCGGCGCTGTTGCAGGCACCAGCGGCGTGGACACCACGGCAGCCAGCGGTGGCAATGCTGCGGGCAATGGGACGGGGGACATCGTGTCCGTCACCAGCGGTGTGCCAGGCGGCGCAAACCGTTACAGCTTCAAGGTGTACAACAAGGGCAATGACACGGACACCTTCCTGCTGGGCATTAGCGCAGCGACAGGTACCAACACATTCCCCGTTGGCACGACCTTCAGCTGGTTCCAGTCGGACGGAGTGACACCGTTGCAGGCCACAGCCGGCAAGTCCGGTGTGGACACGGGCCCCTTGGCCGCAGGTGCCAACACGACAGTGGTCTTGCAGGTTGTGGTGCCTGCAGCAACTGCAGCGCCACAAACCGGTTCTCCGCTGTATACGGCAACCGTTCAGGCGACCTCGGTGAATGAGTCGTCGATCGAAGACGGTGCCAAGGCCCAGTTGCAAAACCTCAGCGCGGGCTTTGTTGACCTGACCCAAACGTCCACTTCGGGTACTGCGGGTCTCGACCAGGGGCCTGGCAGCACGGCGATTGTGCAAGCCATTGCGGTGACTGCGGGCGCTGCAGGCAACAACTCGACCGCTGCTGTAGGTCCAACGCCTGCCCCTGCCCCCTCCGCGATGGGCAGTGCTGTGTTCCCCTTGATCGTGACCAACAACGATACCGGTGCTTTGACCTTCAACCTGTCCTCCAGTTTCACCAACAACTTCCCGGGCACGTTGCCCGCAGGCTGGACGGTGGACTTCTATACCGATGCGGCTGCCACCACCCTGGCAGCGGGCACAGCGGGTGCGCGCACGACGGGTTCGGTTGCGGCGGGCTCGAGCACCACGGTGTACGCGAAGGTGACCCCGGCATCGAACACGGCAGCTGGTACGTTTGATATCTATTTCCAGGCAAAGTCGACAAGCAATGCGTCCAGCGGCGCGCTGGTCAGCGATTACCTGCGTGACCAGGTAGTGGTGGCTGCTGCCGGCGCGCTCGGTATGAACCTGGGCGGAAGTGGATCCTTGCAGGCCAGCCCTGGCGGCTCTGCCACCTTTTCGCACAATCTGTTGAACACCGGCACCGGTACTTGCGGCTCGCTCACGAGCGACGCAACCAAGCTGACTCTGTCGGTGACCGGGCTGCCCGCCGGCTGGACTTACTCGGTCTATCTGGACACCGGCACTATCGGTGTGGTGGATGGCGAGAGCCCCCTGACTGGCACCGGTACAGGCGGATCGAGTCCCTACAAGATCGGCATGCTGGCAGCAGGCACGAACCAGCCTTTGCTGCTGCGCGTATTCCCACCAGCCAATGCATCGGTCGGTGACAGGGCAACTGCCACGATCACCGTGACGGACCCCAACAGCCCGGGATGCGGCTTCAGCATGGTGACTGATTCGACCACCGTGGTGGCAACGGGTCAGTTGCAGGTGGTCAAGTACCAGGCCATCTCCAGCGGTGCCTGCGGCACCTGGACTGAGCCCAACTGGTCGAGCAGCAACGCAACGGCCAAGCCCGGCGATTGCCTGATGTTCAAGGCCGTAGCAACCAATGTCGGCACCACCAGTTCCACCAATGTGAGCCTGAGTGATGCCGTGGGGGCCTACACCACATGGGCTGCAACCCAACCTGCGGCTGGCATTGCCTGTGCGTCCACGGGCACCGGCAGTCCTGTCTTGAGCACAGTGGCCAGTGGTGCCCCTGCCGGGACGACGTTTAGCTGTGGTGCCGCGACCCTCCCGCCCGGCGGCACGCTGACGCTGCGTTTTGCCGAGCAGATCAACCCGTAAGAAGCCCTGTGGATTGAGTGAGAAATGCCCCTCGCAAGAGGGGGCAGCGGGGTGCATACACCCCGCCTTTACAAAGGCTTTGTGGGAGGCCTTTGTAAAGGTGATGAATCGCGATGTGTGGATTCAAAACGCGTTCAATTTCAAATCGCTGTGCGAGATTTTTTAATCAAAAAATATAATGGCCCCAAGGTTGGTTCCCGGCTTATCGCGATGCAACTTGCTGCGCCATGTCTGTGCGTTCTGGATGCTGCGTTCACAGGTTGTGTGGTGCATCCTGTTTGCCGCATTTGCCGCATTCGCCGGGTCTGCTCAGGCCTTCACGCTGGCTGCCGGATCCACCATCGGTACGCGGGCCTGGGCCCAGTACCAGATGGTCGATGACATTGCGCCACAGCGCCTGTACTCGAACACGGTTCAGGTCACCATTGCCGCTGTTGAGAGCATCACTTTGTCGGGTGCGTCACGGTTCAAGGCGCAGGCCGGCGAGGTGGTCGCCATTCCGTACCTTCTGACCAACACGGGCAATACCCCGTCTCAAATCAATTTGAGTGCAACCAATGGTGGTGCGGGTTGCGGTGCGCGCGCTGTGGATCTTTCGGGCCTGTACTTTGTACTGGACACCAACAACAATGGCACGCAGGACAGCAACGAGCCCGCAGTGGCCTCCATTCGCCTGGACACCGGACAAGTCGCCACGGTCCTGCTGGTGGGCACGGCGTCCCAGGTCAGTACGGGGACCGGCTGCCTTGCTGTTGGCGCGGTGACCGTCTCCCAGTCGTTTGCGGCCAACACGAACACCACCTTGCTGGTAGACAACGGGGCGGCCTTAAGCATCACCAGTACGGCAAGTTACAGCGGCTACCTCACCACCGGTAGCACCATTGGCTACACCGTTCGTGCCCTGAACAAGGGCGTGCAGAGCGCCAGCCCGGCCGCAACCGATGCTGCCAGCGTGCCGACGACCATCCGGGTCAATGGTGTGGCCCAGCGCGTTCTTCTGCTGCGCAATCCGGTGCCGCCCGGCACCACCTATGTTGGCGGATCGATCCGCAGTGGCATTCCCAACGCCCTCAAACTCTTTCGCTTTCCGGGCGATCCCCCGTTCAACTACCGGACGGTGGATGACGCAATGGCTATAGAAGTTGCTGTGGCCGAGGTGGCGCCGGATTCCATGGTTCCGGGAGGAGCGATGGACATGGGCTTTAGCGTGCGGGTCTCGTCCACCGCGAACAGCGCCATCAACAGCCAGGGCCAGGCCCACTATTTCGACGGCAATGCAGACGCAACGTCCCTTGGCAACGCAGTGAGCCTTCCTGTGGCCAACCAGCGCATCGGCGTGGCGCTGGCCGCAGGTGCGACCGTGCCGCAGTCTGCCGCCACCGGCAAGGTGCATATGACCGCAGTGGTGAAGAATTACAGCAGTACCTTTCTGTACGACGTGCAGGTTCACCACCCCGTGGAATCCAACGCGGGTCCGGGTAGCTACACCCCATCGTCGTCACCGGGCGCGGGCCAGTACAGCGTGGTGGCCGGCTCGATGGCGATCACCCAGGTCAGCGGCAGTTTGAGCAAGCCGGTACCCAATGCCGCGTTTGATGGGCGCGCCGGTGGCAGCGACGGGCTTTTCGGTCAAGCGGTCGAGATGGGCCCCGGGGGCAGCATCACGGTTGAATATGATTTGCTCATCAACTTCACCGGCTGGAGTGCAGCCCGAACCACGCAGGCAACTGCCTCTGCCGCACGGGTCAGTGGTGCAGCGCTTGCGTTGTCGGACCTGTCGGAAAACGGCACCGATCCGGACCCCACCAGCGCGGGACCGCAGAACAGCAATGCGCCCACCCGCATTGAGCCCATGCAGATGCTGTCGCTGCAAGAGACGGTCGACTCGCTGACACGTGTGGGCAATGGTCAGTTTGACGTGACCTACCTGATTACCGTCAGCAATGTGGGACAGACTGTTGCGCCCAAGGTTCGGCTGGTAGACAACCTGGCTTGTGCCCTGTCCAATGCGGGCGTCCAGAGCTGGACGCTGACTGCAACGCCCACCACCTCCCGGAGCCTGTTGCTTGCGTCCGGTGCCTTTACGGGCAACGCAGCGTGCAACACGGCTGTTGATCCTTCTACGGGCGTGCCGCTCGCGGCAGCCCTGTCGCTGACCGATGGCACGCGCGATCTGGCCGCAGGACAGACGGAACAAATTCGCTTCACCGTGCGTGTCACGACCCGCAATACGCTCACGGTCGTTACGAATACAGTCCATGCGGCGTCGCTGGCCAGCGATACCGGTTTGGTCGTGGCCGGTACCACCACCAGCGCGCTTTCCATGTTGGCGGATCCGCAGGGCATCGTCTACGACAGCTCGACGCGACAGCCCCTTGCCGGTGTACTTGTGACGCTCTCGCGGGGCGCTTGCAGCGCGGGGTCTACTTCTGCCATCCGTCCGGCCGAGGTCTATAACAGCGAGCTGCCCATCTACACATTCAACGCCGACGGCACGCTGAGCATGAAGACCGACGCGACGGGGCAGTACCAGTTCTACTGGCAAATACCGCCGATTGCGAACCTGTGCAGCTACTCCATCAGCGTAGCCCCACCCCCCGGGTATGTGAATTCGATCAAGTACCCATCCCAGAGTGCCAGCTTCACAAGCTGTGGCACCGTTGCTTCCAAAGCGACCGCGCCGCAAGCGGGTGACCCAACGACCTGGTATGCAAGTTTTGTATCGGGCTTTAATCCGGCATCCGGCTCGGTGTGCGAAGTGGTACACAACAACATCCCGCTGGACCCGATCAGTTCGAGCATGCTGTTGCTGCAAAAGGAGGGGGACAAGCGCATCGCCGAGTTCGGAGACTTTCTGGACTATCGGCTCACACTCACGAACCGCTCCGGTTCCCCGCTGGCGGGGGTCTCCCTGCAGGACGTGTTGCCAGCCGGGCTGGCCTACGTACCCGACAGCACGCTGCTCAATGGCGTGCGCGCTGCCAACCCGTCCGGTGGCGTCGCCGGCAAAGGGCCGACACTAAATTTCAACTATCCGGCCTACCGTCTGGCAGCCAATGCCAGCGTCGTGGTCCAGTACCGGGTGCGCATCGGCGTGGGTGCGCCCACCGAGGGCGATGTCATCAACCGTGCCACCGGGCATGCGGGTGAAATTAGCTCCAACCAAGCCAGCTTCAAGACGTACATCACCGGTGGCGCCTTCTCTGAGGAAGCCTATGGGGTGGGGAAGGTGTTCCTCGATTGCAATCGCAATGGGGTGCAGGATGGCGCCGTTGAGCCGGGGGTTCCGGGCGTGCGCTTGTTCATGGAGGACGGCTCAAGCGTCATCACGGATAGGGAAGGGCGTTGGAGTCTGTTCGGTCTCAAACCGCTTACGCACGTGGTGCGTCTGGATGCCTCCACCTTGCCCATGGGGGCGGAGCTGCAGGCCTGGGGCAACCGCAATGCGGGTGCACCCGACAGCCTGTTCATCGACCCGCGCAAGGGTGAACTGGTCAAGGCAAATTTCCCGCTGACGGGTTGTAGCGATGCCGTGCGTGCCGAAGTGGAGACACGCCGCGAGGCCCTGTTGACCAAGACGGGCCAGGGGGAGATGGATGCGGCCATGAATTTGCGCCTTGCCAGCACGCTGGCTGCAACGGGGCTGCAAAAGGCGGACGTGCGCGGCCTTGCGGCCTCCGGTACGCTGAACGGCGGTGCCGCAGCAGGTGGGAGTATGGGGAGCCCAACGTCGAACGCAATGGGCGCCTTGATTGCCTTGCCCAAGGAAGCCGCTACGTTCGCGCCCACGGGCGCGGAAGGCGTCCCACTGGCGCTCGCGAGCAGCGGGGCGCTGTCGCCACACTTCAAAAACCCTGCCGGCTTGCTGTCTCCTGGTGCCGACTTGCTGGGGCCGCTGGTGGCTCCAGGAACGATTGGGCTGGAAACACTCATCCAGGAAGAGTCCCCGCAGCTGGGATTCCTGGACCTGAAAACGAACGACACCGTCTTGTCGAATGTGTTGAACATACGCGTCAAAGGGCCCCTGGGCACCAGCCTGAAACTGACGGTGAACAGCCAGGAGATACCCGACACCCGCGTGGGCAAGAAGCTCAGTCTGGCGTCCCGTGCGATCGCGGCCTGGGAGTACATCGGCGTTGAGCTCAAGCCCGGGAATAACGTGCTGACGGTCGATGCCGTGGATGAGTTCGGCGTGCGTCGCAGCTCCGAGAGTCTGCATATCCGTGCTCCCGGCGGCCTGGCGCGGCTGCACCTGGAGGCTCCCGCAGAGCCGCGTGCGGATCCGCTCAAGCCGATCAAAGTCAGCGTGCGCTTAACGGATGAGCAGGGCATCCCGATCACGGCACGCACCCAGGTGACGCTGGAGGCGGACCAGGGGGCTTGGCTGGTGGAGAACCTGAATCCGAGCCAGCCTGGCGTACACGTCAACATTGTGGGTGGACAGGCCGAACTCTCCTTCCGGCCACCGCCCGTGCCGGGATACGCACGCCTGCGGGTCAGTGCCAATCCACTGGTTGAAGAGGTCACGGTGCGCTTCATTCCGCAGGACAGGCCGCTGTTGGGTATTGGCTTGGTGGAAGGCGTGATTGATTTGAGCCGCCGGGGTGCCCTGACCCTGGGGCAAACGCCGGCAGGTGCAGCCTTCGAGCAGGAAATCCAGGGCGCCGTGGATCAGCAGGACGGCTCGCGCACGTCTGCCCGCGCAGCCTTCTTCTTCAAGGGAACCATTCTGGGCCAGTACCTGCTGACCACCTCCTACGACTCCCACAAGCAAATAAGCGACCGGCTCTTCAGGGACATCAAACCCGACCAGTACTACCCGGTTTATGGAGACAGCGCGACGCGCAGCTACGACGCCCAAAGCAGCGGCAAGCTGTACCTGCGTATCGACAGCGCCCGCTCTTACCTGTTGCTGGGGGACTTCAACACGGCCAGCAGCGAAGAGGTGCGCAAGATCAGCCAGATCAGCCGGAACCTCAACGGCGTGAAAACGACGGTCGAGCGTGACAACCTGCGGGTCACAGGCTACGCCAGCCGCGACAGCACAGCGCAGCAGATCGAGGAAATTCCGGCCACTGGCGTATCGTTTTACTTCCTCAGCGGCTCGGGCTCCCTGGTGGGCGGCAGCGAGCAGGTCGTGGTGGTAACACGGCTGCGCAACCAACCGCAAGTCATTGTGTCGACCACGACGCTGGTACGGGGTACGGACTACACCTTCGAGCCGCTGGACAAGCGCTTGCTGTTGGTGCAGCCTGTTGCTTCGTTCAACGCGGACCTGAATCCGCAGTCGATTCGTGTGAGCTATGAGGTCGACAGCGGCGGTGCCTCGTTCGCGGTGGCGGGTGTGGATGCCCAGTTCAAGCTGGGCGATCGCTTGCAAGTCGGTGCGGTGCTCGCACATGACGAGAATCCCATCAACCCGCGTGACCTCCGTGCGCTCACCGGATTGGCCCGTGTCGGCGACTCCACCACCGTCGTGGGTGAGCTCGCGCAGTCCCAAACCGACCTCTTGGGCACGGGCCAGGCGGCCCGGCTGGAGGTGAATTACGCACAGGGGAGCCTGAAGGCGCAGGCACAGGTGCAGCACACCAGCCTGGGCTTTGAAAATCCGGGTGCCGGCATCGCAGGCGGTAACCAGCAGGAAACCTACCGGGCCGAGTACACCCTCAGTCCGGATCTGCGCATGCTTGCCGAGGGCAACCACAGCACAGTGCAGTCGAACCAAGCCGGGGTCGCCGCAGCCGAGCAATACAACCTGTCCTTGTCCATGCAGAGAAAGTTCGGTCCGGATTGGCGGGGTCAGGTGGGCCTCATCCAAGGAACCAGCAGTGGCGCAGGGCCATTCAGCTACGGCGCCCTGGGCACTGACGCCCAGACCGGCGCCAGCACCGGCCCGGGTGCGGGCACTCCCGCGGCAAGCCCAAGCAGAAATACCCTGCTGGTGGTTGGGCTGGAGGCTAAAGTGCCCGACATGCCGCGCCTGCAGCTGTCCGGCCAGATCAGTCAGGACCTCAGCGCGAGCGACCAGCGCACCGCGATGCTGGGCGCATCCTATGCGCTGACCGACAAGACACGCCTGTATGCGCGCAGCGACTCCCTGCATGCGACCGCCATCGACTCCGCGCTCAACGGTGGCAGACCGACGCAAAGCACCCGCATCGGTGTGGAGAGCGCCTACATGGAGGGGGGCCGTTTTTACAGCGAGACCCGCCTTGGCGACAGCGGCAACCGAAACGCTTCCGGGGTGCGCAACGCATTTCAAGTGAATGACGCCGTATCCCTCACGGCCAGCGCTGAACACACTTCGGATGGCACCGCGCTCAGTGGCGACTCCAAGGCCCTTGCCTTTGGTGCCACATACAGCGCCGGACACTGGCGGGCCAGTGGGGCGGCCGAGTGGCACAGCCAAAGCGATGGATCGTCGTCGAGTCTGTACAGCCTGGGTGCGGCCTACAAGCTCGGCAGTGACTGGGCGGTGCTGGGCCGCAGCATCCATACACTGACCAGCAGCCCCACGGCCGGCAGCCATCTGATGGCCCGTGAGCAACTGGGCCTTGCGTGGCGCCCGGCGTCGCGCGACGACATCAACGGCCTGCTGCGCATGGAGCACCGGCGTGAGGACATCAGGTTGGGCACGGATGCACTCCCAGGCAGTGGTGGCAACGCGTTCACCGGCACCGGCGGTGTCACCCTGCCCGGAAACTACCAGTCGCAGATCTTTACGGCGCTTGCCAACTACAACCCCAGCCGGAGCGTGACGCTCACCGGGCGCTACGCCGCCAAGCGGACGACCTATACCGATGACGGCGGCTCCGGCAGTTACTGGGCCCAACTGCTGCACACCCGCGTGACCCAAGACCTCAGCGAGAAGTGGGACGTTGGCCTGCAGCTCGGTGCCTTGCAAGGGCAGGGCGGTGCCCTGCAGAGCACCGCCGGTATCGAGGTGGGCTACCAACTGTTTCGCAACGCCTGGCTCTCGGCGGGCTACAACTTCATTGGCTTGAAGGATGCCGATCTCGCCAGCAACGACTACACCAACGCGGGCGCCTACATCCGCCTGCGGGTGAAGTTTGACGAACACGGCATCGGTTCCAGCGACACCCCCGCCACCCCCCGTTTGCGGGAGCTGGGTCAAGCCGTCCCCTGTGTCGCCTGCGAGAGCCCCAACACCGGTACCGGCATGGGGCGGGCCGCTGCCGAGCAGCCCCCAAGCGCTGCCCCTGCGAGCAGCCCCGCCAACGGGGCTGGCCATGCCTACTGGAGCGCCGGCCAGCCCTTGGGCAACGCGGTGGTGTTGCCGGTGACGCAGCTGTTTGATGTACGCGCGGCAAACGCCGTGCTGACGGCGCAGGGGCGCGGGCTGATGAGCGCACTGGGTGCCCAAATTCTTGCCACGGGTGTGCCGGATATCCTGATCAGCGTGGGACACGGCAGCAATGTGGCCTGGCAGGAGAAGCTGTGGCTGTCGCGCACAGCCAGTTTGCGCCGTGCCATCAACGCGGCCACCGGCATCCGAAACATGATCCGGATTCGGGTTGACACCCAGCCTTACGCTGCACCCGGTGCGCCTGTGTCCGGTGGTGAGCCTGCCGTGTTCACGCTGGCGGTACTCGATGAGGCGGCGCCGCCGGTGCTTGCGGGAGAAAATAAATGACGGTTCGAATGCCCGGTTCAGGCCCGTTGAAAAAGGCGGTAGGCCGCTTTTTCCTCTTGTGCGGGTTGGTGTTGCTGCTGCTGGGTACGCACAGTGCATTTGCGCAGACGCAGAGTTACTATTATTTCTTTAATAACTCGTACGCGCCCTATACGGCGCTGTCCACCGGAACCAAATCACTGGTCAATGCCGGCGGTAGTCAGAGCTTTCTGACAGATACCGTATCGATTTATAACGCGCCATCTTGCGGCTCCCGCACGAGAGGTGCACTGCAAGTGCAAAGCGTCAATAATCTAAATAATGTTTTATTCCCTTTGACGTCAGGCGAGGTCGCTACCTTCGGCACGGATTACACCATCACGATGCTGATGCGATTTGCGGGCACAACGGCGACATGGCAGCGAATTTTAAATAATGGCTCAGCGTCCGATATTGGTTTTTATGCCACCACCAGCGGGGTCTCGTTCTGGCCAGCTACTGGTTCCATCGCCAGTGGTGTATTTTCTACGTCGGCATATAGCTGGATTACGGTGAGTTATCAGGCTAGCACCGGTAATTTTGATATATACCAAAACGGTGTGTATTTGACATCTCAAAATGTTTCTTCTTATGCGGCGCAGGCGAATATGCAGGCGCCGGGAATGATGTTTTTGCAAGATGACAACATAACTGTCGAAAACTCTCCTAGCACCTGGCTTTCCTATATTCATGTTTCAAACGCCTATGTGTCGAATAGAACGACCTCAAACTCCATTTTTTCGGAGTTTATGACCTATGGTTGTAACCTGAATTCATACTATTGGGATGGTAGTGGATCTACAAATGACAGCGTTGTTGCCGGTGGCACCGGGGCTTGGACCTCTGCAGGCACCAATTGGACGGACACCACGGGCTCCTTCAATGGCACTTGGGGCGCGGCTGCGACCGCTTATTTCACCAATACCGCCGGCACGGCAACCATTGCTTCGGGTTATTCGCCGAGTGTGGGCGCGCTGAATTTTGCAAGCACGGGTTATACGGTGGCCGCAACCGGCACGGGCACCATCAGTCTGGCCGGCACGACCAACACCATCACCACGCCCACAGGCGGCATAGCCACCATCAGTGCGCCCCTTGCCGGTGGCGCCACCAACGCGCTCAACACGGCCGGAACCGGCACCCTGTACCTGACGGGCACCAACACCTACACCGGCGCAACCACGGTGGGCGCGGGCACGCTGAGCATCGGCAACGGCAGCACCACGGGGGACATCAGCACGACTTCGGCTGTCTCGGTGGCCACGGGTGCCACCTTGGGCTTTAACCGCAGCAACGCCCACAGCTTTGCCAAGGTCATCAGCGGTGGCGGTGCGGTCAACCAAGCGGGTGGCGGCACCACCACCCTTGGGGTGGCCAACACCTACACGGGCGCCACCACGGTGACGGCCGGTACCCTGCAGCTCGGTGTGAACAACGCCGTGCCCACCGGCAGCGCGGTGAGCGTGAGCAGCGGTGCCACCTTGAACCTGGCAGGCTTTAGCCAAAGCACCTCAGGGCTCACGGTCAACGGCACCCTGGCACTGGGCACCAATGGCAGCCTGACGCTGACGGGCGGCACCAACACCGTTGCCGCCATCACGGGCAGCGGCACCATCACCGTCAACAGCGGCGCCACCCTCACGCTGACCGGCGCCATCAGCAACAGCAGTGTGAACATCGTGCTGGCCGGCGGCACGCTCAACCCGGGTGCTTTGACCCACAGCCTGGGTACGCTCAGCCTGACGGCCAACAGCACGGTGGACTTCAGCAGCAACGCCAGCCTGACGGTAGCGACGCTGACGCCCGGCACCTTCACCCTCAATGCATCCGGCTGGGTCTCGGGCAGCGGGCATTTCTATGCCACCGCAGTGACGGGCACCCCTGCAAACAACACGGCAAGCATTTCCCCGCTGAACCAAATCACGCTGGGCAGCAATGCGGCGAGCCAGACGTATTGGAGCAGTACCGCGAACGAGTTTCTGATCGCTGCCGGAACCTACACCTACTGGGATACGACGGTTGCCAACAGCGCCGTCAATGGTGGCACGGGTTCCTGGGATGCCACGACGCCCAATTGGACAACGTCCGGTGGCACACCCAATGGCGTGTGGGCCGGTGGCACCAATACCCCCATATTCCAGGGTACAGCGGGCACGGCAACCCTTGCCAATGGCTATGCGGCCAGCGTAGGGGGGTTGACCTTTAATACGACGGGTTACACCATCGCAGCCAGTGGCACGGGCGGGCTGAGCCTGGCCAATACGACCAACACCGTCACGACGCCCACCGGGGGAACGGCGACCATCAGTGCGCCCATTGCGAACGGTTCCGGCAGTACGCTGACGACGGCCGGGACGGGCACTTTGGTTCTGACGGGGGACAACACGTACACCGGGTCCACAACGGTCGCGAGCAGCGGCACGCTGCAAATCGGCAATGGCGGCACGACGGGCTCCCTCACCACTGGCCACGTCGTGGCGAACAACGGCACACTGGTCTTCAACCGCTCTGACGCCACCACCCTCGCCCCGGTCATCACAAACGCAGCCAGCGCCAACACGATTTTCGCGGGCACAGGCAAAGTGACGCTGGTGGGTATTGGCTCCATAGCGGGTGCCAACTCGACGGTAACCATCAACAGCGGCAGCACCTTGCAGCTGTGCGACGGGGTGTCGACCACTTGCCAAATGGGGCCACCCTGGATCGTCATCAACGGTGAGCTGATTTACAACATTCCGTCAGGCTCTGCCCGCTCCATCACCAAGATCTACAGCGGCAGCGGAAATTTCACCCTCATGGGTGCCAGTGACATCACCCTGACCGGCACCAGCACCTACAGCGGCACCACGACGCTGGGGACAGGCACCAAGCTGGCCCTGGGCGGCGGCGCAGGCGTGGGCTCCATCGGGTCCGGCACCATCGTCAACAACGGCCAACTGTTCATCAACCGCAACAACAGTATCACGCTGGCCAATGACATCAGCGGCACGGGGAGCTTGGTGCAGGGCAGCAGCACCGCAGGTGTCGTCAATGCCAGCGCCGGCACCACCATCCTCACCGGCACCAACAGCTATGGCACGACCACCATCAGCGCCGGCACCCTGCAGATCGGGAACGGTGGCACCAGCGGCACCCTGGGCGGCGGCGCCGTCACGAACAATGCGGCTCTGGTGTTCAACCGCAGTGACACCCTGACCACCGGCAATGCCATCAGTGGAACGGGGTCGCTCACGCAGGCGGGCACCGGCACCACCATGCTCTCGGGTGCCAACACGTACACGGGCGCCACAGCCATTACGGCAGGCACCCTGAGCGTAGGGAACGGCGGCGCCTCCGGCGATATTTCAACAACCTCGGGCGTGGCGGTCTCGTCCGGCGCCACACTGCGCTTTAACCGCACGGGCTCGAACACGTTTGGCAAGGTCATCACGGGTGCTGGCGCGGTATCCAATGTGGCATCGGGCACCACCGTGCTTTCCGCAGCCAACACCTACACCGGCACCACCACGGTCAGTGCAGGCACCTTGCAGTCCGGCGTGGCGAATGCCCTGCCCACCGGCAGTGCGGTCACGGTCAGCAGTGGCGCCACCCTGAACCTGGCGGGTTTCAGCCAGAGCCTGGCGGGTCTGACGGACAACGGCACCCTCGCACTCGGTACCGATGGCAGCCTGACATTGACCGGCGGCACCAGCACGATTGCCGCCATCACGGGCAGCGGCACGATCACCGTCAACAGTGGTGCCACCCTCACGCTAACCGGGGCGGTCAGCAACAGCAACGTGAACATCGTGCTGGCCGGTGGCACGCTCAAGCCCGGCACCCTGACTCACAGCATTGGCACGCTCAGCCTGACCGCCAACAGCACGGTGGACTTCAGCAGCAACGGTTCTTTGACGGCTGCAACCTTGACGCCCGGCACCTTTGCCCTCAATGCCTCCGGATGGGTAGCCGGCAGTGGCCACTTGTATGCGACAGCGGTTACGGGCACGCCCGCCCGGGACATCTCAGGGATTGCGCCCCTGAACCAAATCACACTGGGTAGCAATGCCGCGAGCAAAACGTATTGGAGCAGCACAGCCAACGAACTTCTGGCCGCCACCGGAACCTATACCTATTGGGATACCTCGGGCGGTAGTGGCCCGGTCGCCGGCGGAACGGGCTCCTGGGATGGGACGACGTCCAACTGGACCCTCGCCAGTGGCACACCGAACGGCCTGTGGGCCGGAGGCACCAACACCGCAACCTTCCAGGGCACAGCCGGTACGGCCACCATTGTGAATGGCTACACGGCCAGCGTAGGGGGGCTGACGTTCAGCACCTCGGGGTATACGGTGGCTGCAAGCGGCAGCGGGGTGCTGGGTCTGGCTGGCACCACCAACACCATCACCACCGCAACCGGCACGGCCACCATCAGCGCGCCGATCACGGGGGGCGACTTGAATGCACTGAACACGGCGGGCACAGGCACCTTGATCATTGCCGGAACCCATACCTACACGGGAGCCACCACGGTCGGTGCGGGCACGCTGACGTTAACGGGCAGCTTGTCGTCGTCCAGCGCGGTCAGCGTGGCAGCCGGGGCCACGCTGGCGGGGACCGGAACCGCTGCGGGTAGCGCTCTTGTATCGGGCACCCTGAGCCCGGGGAATGCCGGCCCGGGAACACTGTCCACCGGCCCCCTGGTGATGGCCGCCGGTGCGGCTATGGCCATCGAGCTGGGTGCGCCCGGCACCACAGGCGGCGGTGTCAGCGATTGGGTGAATGTGGCTGGCAATGTGAGCTTGAATGGTGCGCTGACCCTTAGCGCACTGAGCGGCTTTAGCAGCACCGGCGCCTACACCATCCTGACCTATAGCGGAACGCGGACGGGAACCTTCAGCAGCGACAACCTGGCGGCGATGGGCTACCAGGGCACGATCGAATACAACGACCTGCTCAAGCAGGTGAACCTGGTGTCGCTGCCCCGTGTGCGCATCACCGAGGTATCCAACGGCGCAACGGGAGCCTTCTTCTTTGCCCTCACCGGTCTTGGCGCGAGCAGCACGAGTCTGTCAACCACCAGTTCCGGCGTGGGTGTCAGCAGTGCCGTTTACACCGGTGCGATTTCCACGGCCTCCAGTATGACGCAGACCGCGCCGGCCGGTTGGGCGAGCACGCCCACATCCGGGAGTTGTGTCGATGCCAATGGCGCCGGCAATGGCAACGGCATCGGCAATATCGCAACCCTGGCAGGCAGCACCCTGACGCTTTCGGCCACGGCGATGCGGGCCGGTGCCGACATCACTTGTACCTTTACCAATACGCTCAACGGCATCAGCGGCTACGTCTTCAACGATAGCGGCGCACCCACTGCGGGCGCCAATACCGGCACGCCCAACGATGGCATCCAGAACGGCGCTGAGGCGGGCCTGAGTGGCATCGCGGTCAGCCTGACCAACTGCGCAGGCACGACGTATGTCACGACCACGACCGACGGCGCCGGCGCTTATGGCATTGCGGTACCCGCGGCCCAGGCAGGGCAGGCGGTTTGTGTGACGGCCACGCTGCCGGCGGGCTTTATGGCCACCGGGGCAAATGCAGCGGGTACAGCTTTGCCAAGCGCCATCCCCACCAGTGTGGGGGGCACCAGTTACACCTTCAGCCGCAGCGGTGAACAAGTGGGCTTTACGGCACCGTCCAGCGGCGCCGTGACGTTGAACTTCGGGCAGGTTCCGGTCAGCACCCTGGTCATGAACAGCGTCAAGCAAGGTGCGCCGGGCACGGTTGCCAACCACCGTACCCACGTCTTCACGGCCGGCACCGGCGGCAGTCTGCAGCTATCGGTAAGCGCAGGCACCGCGACCCCTGCAGGCTATGCCTGGTCGGAAGTGGTTTACGTGGACCCCAGCTGCTCCGGGGTCATGCAGGCCGGGCTGACCAAGGTCACCTCACCCAGCGTGGCGGTGACCGTCACGCAAGGCCAAATCGTGTGTCTGATTCTGCAGGAGTTCATCCCCGCCAGTGCCCCTGCGGGGGCCTCCAACTCCGTGCAGCTGCAGGCGACGCTGACCTTGGGCAACGCCAACCCGGCGTTGACCGCCACTTACAGCGTGACCGACATCACCAGTGCCAACATCGGATCCTTGCAGGTACAAAAGGCCGTTCGCAATGTGACCCAGGGCGGCAGCTTTGGCAGCAGCAACCAGGCCAAGCCCGGCGATACGCTCGAATACCAGATCACGTACATGAACCTGGGCGCCGCATCGATCAGCGGCCTGGAGATCGCCGACTATGTGTCATCGTTTGCAAGCTTTGTGTCGGCCACTGCGGATGCGCTGCCGGCGTCCCTGACGGGCTGTGCGAAGAATTCGCCCATCAACCCGGCCCCCGGTGCCGGCGTCTCCTGCACGGCCACCCAGGCAACCGGCGGCTCCGGCTCAGTGAGCTGGAAGTTCACCGGAACACTTGCGCCGGGGGCCAGCGGCATCGTCAGACTTTCGGTGGTGGTGAACTAGCCAGCCGCTGACCCGGGCGGTGGCTTTGGCTGCCGGCCGCGCGTACCTGCACGGGGTCATTTGGCAAGATTTGCCAAAGAACCGATAAGGGCAACTGACCTCCCTCGCTATACTGCGTGGTCGCAAAATCGAGTATGCCGGGGTGGGAAACTCCAATATAAATGAATACTATTCAAAGAGCTTCATTGCTCCTGCGTTGGGTTATTGCCGCCGCGCTTGCACTGCCACTTGTTGCGGGTGCCACTTCCACCATCAACCTGGCACTGAGCCCGGCCACCATTTATCCTGGTGACCCTGTCGCTCTCAACGTGCTCATCACCAACAGCGCGCAGACCCCCCTGACAGCCGCAGCGGTGTCCCTGGCCTTGCCCGCCAATGTCACGCTCTCCAGCGCCACGGCCAGCAGCAATACCTGTGGATTCAATGCCAGCGCACTGGCGGCGGGTGGCAGCTCGGTGGTCCTGACCGGTGGCACCATACCCGCTGCGGTGAATGTGGGGACAACGGGTACCTGCGAATTTGTGATTGCTTTGGCGGCAACGGTGCCCAACAGTTACGGGGCAACGATACCGGCCAATGGCCCGACCCTGGTTTCGCCCAATACCTTCACCCCTGGCGGCAGCAACGCGGGTTATTCAGCCGTGGAAACCGGCACCACCGTCAGCAACTCGACCCCGGCGACTGCCACGCTGGTCGTTCAGTCCCTCACTGCGCCAACCGGATCCCTGTCCTTCAATCCAACGACCGTTCTCGTGGGTGATTCGACCCAGCTGAGTGTGGTTTTAACCAACAACAACGCGTCTGCAGACCTGCCACTGACGCAGTTCAGCCATGCCCTGCCGCTCGGCTTTGTGGTCGCCGGCACACCGGGCGCAGCGGTGAGTTGTACTGGAACAGGTTTTGTACTGGGCACCTTGTCGACCCCCACTGCGGCGGGCGTGGTGACGTCCGGGGACAGCACCATCACCCTGACCGGTGGAACCATCGCCAAAAGCGGTACCTGCACCTTGCGCGTGAATGTGACCGCACCCAACACGTCGGGCTCAGTCACCAGCACCGTAGCCGCGAACGCCATAGGCAACGCACGCGGACTTGCGAGTGCCTCCTTCGGTGGCAATGTGACCGTCAGCAACCCGTTGACGATCACGCAGGCCTTCTCGGTCAGCACGACCGTGGGGGATGTTGCGACGCTGAAAATCACACTGGCGAACGCGTCCACCCAAAACAGCCTGAACGTCATCAGCTTTACCGATACCCTGGGCGCGAATTTGGTGCTCCAGGCGGGTGTGACGCCTGCACTGAGTTGTACCGGAACGGGCGCAACGGGTGCTACGCTGACCGCTGTCGCAGGCACCAATAGCATCACGCTCACCAATGCCGCTTTGGGTACGGTGTCCCCCCGGCAATGCGTGATTACGGTGGGCGTGGTCGCGACCGCAACGGGTAGCCTCACCAGCACGGTCACGACCACCGCGCCGGCCAGCCAGATCAGTACCGCCGGCGCCAACCCCATTGCGCTCACGGTTCCCGCCTCAAGCCAGAGCACCACCTTCACCAGCCCGCTGACCATCAGCCAGGCGTTCACCGGCAGTACGATTGCAGGAGAGGTGGCGACGCTGAAAATCACGGTGGCCAACGCTTCCGGCGTCAACCCCTTGACCATCACCGCGCTGACCGACGTGCTAAGCGCGGGCCTGCTGCTCGATGCCAGTGTGACCCCCACCGTTGTCTGCAGCGGAACGGGTGCTGTCAATGGCAGCATCACGGCGACTGCGGGCACCGGCAACATCACCATCAGCGGTGCGGTGGCGGGAACCACCGCGTCGAAAAATTGTGTCATCACGGTGGGCGTGACCGCGAGCGCTGCAAACTCCTACACCAGTGCGGTGACCGCGACTTCGCCGTCGAGCCAGGTCAGCACAGGCGGCACCGTTCCCGTGAGCCTGGTGGTTCCCAATTCAAGCCAAGGTGTGACCTTCACCAGCCCCTTGACGATCAGCCAGGCCTTTACGGGCAGCACGATTGCGGGGGAGGTGGCCATCCTGAAAATCACGGTGGCCAATGCGTCCAGCCTGAATACATTGAACATCACCAGCCTGACCGACGTGCTTTCCGCAGGCCTGTTGTTGGATGCGAGCCAGACGCCAACAGTCGTCTGCAGCGGAACGGGCGCGGTCAATGGAAGCATCACGGCCACACCGGGCACCCGGACCATTACGCTGACCGGTGCGGTGGCAGGAACTTCATCGCTGCGCAATTGCGTCATTACCGTGGGTGTGGTGTCCAGCGCCACCGGAACCTTCACCAGTGACATCACCACGGCATCGCCATCCAGCCAGATCATTACCGGGGGCGCAACACCCGCTACCTTGACCATTCCGGCTTCCTCTGGAAGTGTGACGTTTACCAGCCCTCTGACGATTAACCAGGCCACCAATCCGGCCTCGGGCACCAATATCCGACTGGGCGGCGTAGCGACCCTGACCCTCACCATCGCCAACACGTCGACGGCCAATGGCATGTCCATTGCATCCTTTACGGACACCTTGGCCTCTGGCTTAACGCTGGATGCCAGCGTCACCCCCACGGTGGTGTGTACCGGCGGCGTGAACGGGACGCTGACGGCGGTTGCGGGAAGTGCAAGCCTGAGCCTCGTCAACGCGGTGGCAGCCAAGAGTGGCAACTGCGTGGTCACGGTTGGCGTTGTCGCAACCGTGGCAGGAACCTACAACATGACGGGCGCTACCAGTTCGCCGGCAGCCCAGATCAGCACCGCCTCTTCAACCCCCGTTGCGCTGGTGGTGCCAGCTTCCGGCACCAGTGTGACCTACCTGGGTGGCGTCGTGTTGACCAAGAGCGGTCCCAGCACCGGTTACCAGGGGCAGAGTATTGCGTACACGGTAACGGTCAGTAACTGGACAGCAGGCGCAATTACGGGCGTCAATTTCACAGACACCATGCCCTCCGGGACCAACGTGGTCGGACCCCAGATGACACTGGATACGGGCAGTGCGCTCGGGGCCGGTTGCAGCGGAGGCACCTTCAATGCGGCATTAGACGCGACGGCTCTTACCTGGACCGGTGGCACGGTGGCGGCGGCTTCGCCCCTTACCAGCACCGCGCCCAGTACATGCACGATCACGGTGGCGGCAGTGGTGCCGGCCTTGGCCCCTGTCGGTGCCCGCTACACCAACAGCTTGCCCGCAAACACGGCCTTTACGGGTACCACCGATACCAGTGCGGCGGTGAGCAATCTGGTGACGGTGTCGGCGCCGCGTTTGACAACGGCCGCATCGCTGACGGTGACGCAGGCGAATTTATCGCCTGCATCGATCGTCCAGGGCAATACCTCGGTACTGACCATCACCATCACAAACCCCACCGCCTTGCCGTTGACGGGAACCCTGTTTACCGACAACTTACCCGCCAACGTCACGGTGGCCTCGGTGCCCAATGCGAGCTCGACCTGCCCGGGCACCACAATCAACGCGCTGCCCCGCGCCAGCACCTTTGATGTGAGCACCATGACCGTGCCGGCAAATGGCGGCACCTGCAGTGTCTCCGTCACATTGACCTCCTCGGTGGTCTCGTCCGGTGGCGGGTGGTCTATGACTTTGCCAGCGTTGGCGATCCAAAACAACGAAGGCGTTAGCAACTCGCAGGCGGCCGGTCCCAAGTCACTGGTGGTTACCACCGGCCTTGGTGCAACGGCCGCGTTCAGTCCCGCGAGCACCGGACTGGGCGGCATCTCGCGCCTGAGCATCAATGTGACCAACAACAGCCCTATTGCGCTGTCGGCATTGCAAATCACCAACCCCCTGCCCACCGGCAGCAACGCATTGGTCGTTGCCGATGCGCCCAATATCAGCACCACCTGTGCAGGCAATCCCGTGCTGACGGCCGTACCCGGCAGCACATCGGCTTCCATGACGGGAGCCACGTTGGCCACGGGTGCCAATTGCTATGTGTACGTCGACATCAAGACCACTGCGTCCAACGCCAACACGTGGACCAACTCCCTTCCCATCGGGAACATCAGCAGTGCCGAGGGCTTGTCCAACACGGCAGCGGTGACGGCCACGCTCACCAAAGTGGCCGCGGTATCCATTGGTATCAACAAGTCCTTTGCACCCATCAGCATTGTGGGTGGCGCACCGTCCACCTTGCGCATTGACCTGACCAACCCGAACGGCGCATCCAGCGTTGTCAACGCCGTGTCATTCACCGACGCATTTCCAAGTGGCATGGAGGTGTACTCCGTCCCCAATGCCAACACAAACTGCACCAACGGAACCATCACGGCGGTGCCGGGGGCAGGGCAGTTCTCCGTATCGGGTGTGGACATCGCCATTGGCGCAACCTGTGCCGTCTTTGTGGACGTCACTTCCGTGAAGTCTTTGAACCTGACCAACACCATTGCTGCCGGAGCCATTGGTACCCAGCAGGGCTTTAGCAACACACTGCAAACGCAGGCGACGCTGTCCACCTTGCAGGGCATTAACCTGGAGAAGAGTTTCTCTCCCACGGCAGTCGCGCCGGGGCAAAAAGCGACGCTGACCGTGCGCATTATCAGCACGCTCAACACCACCAACTTGACGTCCGTGGCGGTGAGCGACAACCTGCCGACATCCCCTGCTGCCATGGTGGTGGCCACCCCGCCCAATATCAGCAGCACCTGCAATACCGCGCCCACCGCAACGGCAGGCTCCTCCACGGTCAGCATTGCCGGCGTCACGCTGGCACCCCAAAGTTCGTGTACTTTTTCAGTGGATGTGACGGTTCCAAGTGTCGGCACGTACGTGAACCAATTGCCCATTGGCGCAGCCACGTCCTTGGAGACATTTTCAAACCAGTCCGTTGCCACGGCTTCTCTCAACGCGTTGACCGCACCAACCGTCGGTCTGGCATTTGCGACCAGCCCGGTGAAAGCGGGTGTGTCCTCGGTGTTGACCATCACGCTGCGGATTCCGGCGCCTAGCCCTTCGAGCCTGACTTCTGTTTCCATGCAGAACACCCTGCCTGCCGGCTTGACAGTGGCAGCAACGCCTGGTGCATCCAACACCTGCGGTGCAGTCTTTGCGCCCGTTGCCGGCAGCTCCACCTTGTCGCTCACGGGGGGCACCATACCGGCAGGGGATGTGGCTTGCACACTGCAGGTCAGCGTTGTCAGCAACACGCCCGGGGCTTACACGCCGAGCGTGGGAATCGGTGCATTGGTCACAGCACAGGGCATATCCAACGCCGCTGCCGCGAGTGCCACCTTGACCGTGCTGCAGTTTCCCACGGTGGGAGTTGCCTTCAATCCTGTCAGCGTGGCGCCCAACGCGGCGGGGCAACTCAGCATCAGCTTGGGCAATAGCAACGCTACGGCGATCACGCTGAGCAGCGCGCTCACCATCACCTTGCCGACCTCACCGTCGGCCCTGCTGATCGTGGCACCCAATGGCCTGTCAACCACCTGTACCGGCACGGTCACTGCGGTAGCCGGAGCGGGGCAACTCAGCTTTTCCAGCGGTGGAACCATTCCGGCCGGTGGCTGCACGATCCATGTCAACGTGACGGCTGCCGTGAGCGGCACCTACACCCAAAACATCCCAGCCGGCAGCTTGCAGACCAGTGCGGGTAACCAGCAGAGCAATGCGAGTGCTGCGCTCGCCGTATCGAACAGTGCGCCGCCCACAGCCACCGACCTGGTGGTCAGCATCAACAACGATGCAGCAGTCGCCTTGACCATCGGGGTCCTGTCCGCCACACCGCAGGCGCCTGCGACCATCAGCAGCTATTCAATTGTTACGGTTCCATCCTCCAAGGCATTGGTCTATTGCAATGCCGTGCTGGTGTCCGCTGCCAATTTGCCCTCCCCCTGCCTGGCAACTCAGATCACGGTGGTCCCGGTGGGCGCACCCAGTGGCTTCACCACCTTTACCTACATTGCGACCGATTCTGGCAATCTGAGTTCCGTACCCGCAACGGTGACGGTGAACTTCAATACGCCCCCAACGGCCACGGCAGTGACCAATGCGGCCATCAACAGCAGCGCGACTTCCGCCCAGGTCCTTTCACCGATGGCAGGGACCGCCACCACAGCAGGGGCCACGCTCACAACCTACACCGTGGTCACGCTGCCAGCCAGTGGAAGCCTGTATTGCAACGCGGTAGTGATCAGCACTGTGCCAACTGCTTGTGCATTCAATGCCTTGGGCTTCATCCCTGCGTCTGCAACACCCAACCCGGTGACCTTCACCTACACCGTGACCGACTCCAACGGCATGGTGTCAACGGTCGCGACTTTCTCGATCCCCTTGAACCTGCCGCCTGCCGCCACCGCCATCAACCCTGGCCTGAACAACAACCTGGTGAGTCCGGTGGCGATAGGGCCTTTGGCCGGTACGCCACAGGGCTCCGCCACGATCAGCAGCTACACCATCACCAGCCTTCCGGGTGCCAAACTGGCCTTGTATTGCAACGGCACATTGATCAGCACGGTTCCGACCAATTGCGCGAGCAACCAATTGAGCGCTTTGCCTTTGGCGGCTCCCACCGGTTCTGCCAATTTCAGCTACACCGTGACCGACTCCAACGGGCTGGTCTCGCCGGTTGCAGCGGTGACCGTCAGCTTCAACACCCCGCCCACAGCCACCGCAGTGACCAACGCGGCCATCAACAACAATGCGGGCACGGTTCAAGCGCTTGCTGCCATGGCAGGGACCGCCACCACAGCAGGGGCCACGCTCACAACCTACACCGTGGTCACGCTGCCAGCCAGTGGCAGCCTGTATTGCAACGCGGTTGTGATCAGCACCGTGCCGACTGCTTGCGCATTCAATGCCTTGGGCTTCAAGCCTTCGTCTGCAACGCCCAACCCGGTGACCTTCACCTACACCGTGACCGACTCCAACAGCATGGTGTCAACGGCTGCAGTGTTTTCGATTCCACTGAATGCGCTGCCCACCGCAACGGCCATCAACGCCAATCTGAACAACAACCTGGTGACCGCCGTTGCACTGGGGCCGTTGGCGGGTACTGCACAGGTGTCTGCCACCATCGTCAGCTATACCCTGACCAGCCTGCCCGGTGCCAAGCTGGCCCTGTACTGCAACGGCACATTGGTCAGCACGGTTCCGGCCAATTGCGCGGGCAACCAAGTGACCGCCTTGCCGTTGTTGGCCCCCACGGGTTCGGCTAATTTCAGCTACACCGTGACCGACTCCAACGGCATGGTCTCACTGGCTGCCACGGTAACGGTGAACTTCAACACCCCACCCACTGCGACCACAGGCCTGTTCGCATTGCTGGATCCTGCCGTCGCAGGCTCTCAGGCCATGCCCACCCTAAGCGGTACCGTCACCACACCCGGTGCAACCTTGCAGAGCTACACAGTGACCCGGCTTCCCTTGTCCGGCCTCTTGAATTGCAGCGGTACGCCCATCTCGGTGGTTCCAACGGCTTGTGCCGCGACGGGCTTGGGCTTCACACCTGCCGCGATCACTTCGGCGATCCTGGATTTTCAGTTCACGGTTACCGACTCCAATGGCCAGGTCTCGCAGCCCGCCACGGTAACGATCACGGTGGAGGCCAGTCCTGCACTCACCATCGTCAAGACATCCGGTGGCGCCATGACGGTGGGCTTTGACGGCCGCTACACGCTCCAGGTGTCCAACGCTGCGCCCCTCATGCCCACCAGCGGTGTGGTGACCGTGGTGGATGTCTTGCCGGCAGGGCTCGACCTGGTTTCGGCCAGCGGCAGTTCCACGCCCAGCGCCTGGACCTGCGTCTGGACATTGGCCACCCGCACCGTGTCTTGCACCAGCCCGGTCGTTATTGCGGCCAACAGCAGTGCCGAACCCATTGTGCTGGTGGTCAGGCCCACGGCCCTGGCCGTCAGCACGGGCACCTCGGCCGATATTCCCAACACGGCAACGGTGTCCGGTGGTGGCGAGCTTCCCGGCTATGCGAACGGATCGTCACCCGGCTCCAAGCCCCACAGCTCCACCGCCACGCAGACCGTGTCACTGGCCGCCGTGGTGAGCGGCTCCTCCTGGGTGGACCTGAACCACAACGGCGCACGCGACCCCGGTGAACCCCTTCCGGCACCCGACACTGTCCGGGTGGAGGTCTGGCCTGCCGGAACCACGGCCGCGCAAGCGGCCAGCGGCACGCCCCTGAAGTCTGCCCTCGTGGATGCCGCCGGCAACTACACTTTGACGGCGCCTGTGGGCTCGGTGCAGATCCGCTTCATCAATGTGCTCACCCAATCCACCCTGGGTCTGCCGGTCAACGGTGAGACGCCGGCCAGCCGCAACCAGGCGGCCAGCACAGGCAGCAACGGCGTGGTTGCCAATGGCGTGATTGACAACATCACCCTGGCAGCCGGCGCCACGCTGACGCAGCAAAGTTTGCCCATCGATCCGCAGGGCGTGGTTTATGACTCCGGCACCCGCCTGCCCATTGGCGGTGCCTCTGTCACCTTGCTGGTGGGCGGCGTGCCGGTGCCGGTGGGCTGCCTTGCAGGGGGGGCCAATCCCTTTGTGACTGCCGCCTCCGGTGGCGCCGCAGGCCTGTACCAATTCCTGCTGGACTTTGCCGCTGCGGGCTGCAGCGCACTGTCGGGCCGCAGCTTTGACCTCAACGTCGTGGCCAGCGGATACAGCGCGCCCTCGCAGGTGCTTCCCGTCAGCGCAGGCAGTTTCACCGCGCCCGCCGGCAGCGGGAATTTCGCGGTGGTAGCCAAGGCCACGGCTCCTGCAGCGGCTGATCCGACCACGCATTACCTGACCGTGGTGCTCTCGTCCACCTCCAAGGGCGTGGTCAACAACCACCTGCCGCTGGACGGCGCCGCAACGGCCGGACTGGCCTTGAGCAAAACAGCGAACAAAGCCACTGCGGAGATTGGTGACACCGTGCGCTACACCATTGTTCTTCGCAATACGGGCAAGGGCACGTCGGGTAGCACCACCCTGACCGACCGCCTGCCGCTGGGCTTCAAGTACATGCAGAACACGGCGGTGCTGACGGTCAACGGCACGGCGCAGTTGCTCACGCCCCTGTCCGTCGGCACCGTCCTGACGTTCCCGTTCCCCAGCCTCGTGCCGGGTGCCAGTGCCTCCCTGCAATACCTGGTGCGTCTGGGTGTGGGCGCAGACCGGGGGGATGGCATCAACCGCGTGACGGCACAGGCCGGTTCGCTGTTCTCCAACGACGCCAGTGCCCGGGTCAAAGTTTCCGGCGGTGTGTTTGGCACGGACGCCTGTGTGGTCGGCACCGTGTTCATGGACTGCAACGGCAATGCCCTTCAGGACAAGGGTGAGCGCGGTGTTGCGGGTGTGCGTCTGTTCATGGAGACCGGGCTTTCCATCACCAGCGATGTGGATGGCAAGTTCAGCTACTGCGGCCTGGCACCGCAAACCCATGCCATTCGGCTGGACCCCAAGACCCTGCCTGCCGGAACGCACCCGCTGCTCACGTCCAGTCGCAATCTGGGCGATCCGGCCAGCCTCGTTCTGGACGTGAAAAACGGCGAATTGATCCGGGCAGACTTTGCACTGGGCCAGTGTTCGGACGCTGCGCAAGCCGTGCCACCGGCCGGGCCGGGGCCGGGGGCGCCGCCTGTGAAGGGGATTTTCTTTGAGAGCCCAGCTCCTGCAAAAACCGGGGAGCAAAAATGAATCGCCGCCTACCAACAACCCGTTTCAAGCGGACGATTCTTGCCGTAGCGCTCCTGGCCTGTTCGGCAGGCTATGCCGCCGAACCTCTGCCGGTGCCGGTGGCCGAACCGGCCCGCCCGGACGACCTCATCCGCCACATCCAGGTGCAGGCGGCCGCCGGCAAACTGGTGGCCGATGGCCGCACACAGATTCAATTCCGGGTCACGGCGCACAACCAGGCGGGCGAACCGGTGCAGGCCGGCAGCGTGGCAGTGCAAGTCAGTGACGGTGTGCTGCTGGACGCTGAAGGGCGCGCCAAACGGGAACCCATTCAGTTACAGCTGCAGGGCGGTGACGGCGTGTTCACGCTGATCGCGCCGACGCAGGCCGGCACCGTCACCGTTGTGGTGAAGTCGGGCGCAACCCTGGCCACGGGCCGGCTCGACTTTGCGGCCGAGCCGCGCGACATGATTGCCGTCGGGACGTTGGACCAAATCTTCAGCCAGCGGCACCTGCAGTCTGGCAGCATTGCGCCGGTGAATGCCAATGACAGTTTCGACAGGGAACTGACCAGCTGGAGCCGCTCACTGGGAAGTGATGTGGGCTTTGATGGCCGCCTGGCCTTCTTCCTGAAGGGCAAGATTTCGGGGGAGGCCGTGCTCACCGCTGCCTACGACTCGGACAAGGACACCCGCCTGAAACTGGCCCAGGTGGTGGACCCCAATGCCCTGTACCCCGTGTACGGGGACAGTTCCATGGTCAGCATGGAGGCACAGTCCAGCGATCGCCTGTTTGTGCGGCTGGACAAGGACAAGAACTTCCTGCTGTACGGGGACTTCTCCGTGGTCGGCACCGCCGAGGTCAGCGCCAGTGCCCTGGCCAGCAACGCCAAGCCTCCGGCCAGTGTGCTGGGCCGCTACAACCGCAGCGCAACCGGCATTCGCGGGCACTATGAAGAAGGGCCGCTCATGGCCGACGGGTTCCTGACCAGCGACAGCCTGAAGCAGGTGGTTGAAGAGTTGGCAGCCAATGGCACGTCGGGCCCTTTTGCCGTGCGCAATACCAATGCCGTGCTCAATTCCGAACGGGTGGAGCTGGTCGTGCGCGACAAGAACCAGCGCGGACTGATCCGCAGCGTCAGCACCCTGGTGCGCTTTGTGGACTACACGTTTGAGCCCTTCAGCGGCCGCATTCTGTTGACCACCCCGCTGGCCAGCCTGACGCCGTCCGGAGACGCCCAGTCGCTGCGCATCAGCTACGAAGTCGACCAGGGTGGCCCCACCTTTACCACCTATGCGCTGAACGGGTCTGCCTTGCTGCAGCCCGGACTGCGCGTGGGCGGCTCCTACGTGCAGGATGACAACCCCTTGTCACCCTACCGGCTCAGCAGCGTGAACGCCGAGTGGCACCCCAGTGCGCATGTGCGCGTCACCGTGGAGGGTGCGCAAACGCAGTCCACGCAGTACCAGGCCAACGGGCAAACCTTTGCCACGCCCTCGGGGCAGGCAGGGGAGGTGGGCCAGTCCTACCTGGGCGAGGCCTGGCGTATCGATTGGGGTTACGACGACAGCATAAGCAACGCGCATCTGTGGTGGATCGGGGCTGATTCGCACTTCAACAACGTGAGCTCCGGCCTGGCCGCCGGACGCCAGGAGAGCGGTATCCGCGCGGCAACCATGGTGGACGAGCAGTCCACCGCGTATGTCGAGTACACCGCCACCGAAGACGCCGGCAGCGCCGGGCAGCGCCAGTCCTCCAAGGCCGGCATGACCATCAAGGTCAGCCCTGCCGTGCAACTCGACGTCTCCCTTCGCGCCGTGCACGACAACCTGCAACTGCCCCCGGAGGCACTCATTCCCACTGTCGGCATGGCCAGCGGCGGATTTTCCGGCGCGGGCACAGCCAATGCACTGGTGGACCCCTTGACGGGTGCCACGCTCACGTCGCTGGCGGCCATGGGCAGTTTGGGGCAGGCTGCGGGTACTGCCGGCAAGCCCCTGGATGCCACCACGGCACGTCTGGGCGCAGTGCTGCAGGCCTCCCCGGAATTGCAATTGGATGCCGCCGTGGAAGGCAGCATCGACGGTTCGAACGACTACCGGCTGGGGGCCGGTGCCCTCTACACCCTCAGTCCGACGGACCACCTGTTTGCGCGCGCGGAAACGCAGTCCGGCCTGGCCTCGCCGAATTCGGTGAACCGCGCAGACCGCAGCAACGCGTTTTCTGCCGGCCTGGTGCATGGTTACAGCGACGAGACATCGCTGTTCTCTGAGTACAAACTGCTGGATGCCAGCTCGGGCAGCGCGCCGTCCAACATGGACCAGATGCTGGCCAACGGCCTGCAAAACCGCCACCGGGTGGAGGAGGGTGTGCTGCTGACCACGACGGCGGAATACCTGACCGTTATGTCGGGTAGCCAACGCGAGGCCATCGCCTTGTCGGGTGGCCTGGACTTCACCAGCAGCAAGCTATGGCGCGCAGCCACCAAGCTGGAATACCGGCGCCTGCTGGATGACCGTGCCCTGGCCGGCGACCAAAGCCAGGACCAATGGCTGGCCACGCTCAGCCTGGCCCGCAAGCTGGACGACGACTGGACCCTGCTGTTCAAAAACTACTACCTGTTGCAGGACAACCATGCCGACGCTGCGGGCGCACCCCTGGGCGATGTGCGCCAGGAGCGTTTTATTGCCGGCCTGGCCTGGCGCCCCTCCAGCGACAACCGCTTCAACCTGCTGGCGCGCTACGAGTACAAGTCCATGGACGACGGCTCGCGCCTGCTGGGTGACCGGTACGAGGCGCACATTGGCTCGCTCAGCCTGGACTACCGTCCCCAGTCCCATTGGTGGTCAACCACCCGCGTGGCCGCCAAGAGCAGTTCCGACTACACCGCCACCAGCCCCGACCAGACCTTCAATGCCCTGCTGTGGAGTGCCCGCACCAGCTACGACCTGACCGAGCGCGTGGACGTCGGCCTCATGATGAGCACGCTCATGCAGGGCGAGTCGGCGAACAAATCGGCACTGGGCCTGGAGGTGGGCTACCTGGTCGCCAAAAACATATGGCTGTCCGCTGGCTACAACTGGAGCGGCTTCTACGACCGGGACCTGAGCGGCAGCGATTACACCTTGCAAGGGCCCTACCTGCGATTGCGCGCCAAATTCGATGAGACTTTGTTTGCGCACTAGCCGGGGTGTGCCCCGCGTACCGGTTCGCATCGTCGCTTGGCCGGGGGCAGCAGTTATGCTTGGGCGCATGATGACTGAAAGCCCCACCCCATGCTGCTAGAACTTGACTCTTCCCAACTGGTCCTGATTGACTACCAGGCCCGCCTGATGCCCGCCATGTTTGAAGCCGACGCCGTGCTGCAAAACGCCGTGCGGCTGGCCCGGATGGCACAGGCCCTGGCCGTGCCGGCCTTTTATACCGAACAAAACCCCTCCAAGCTGGGCGAAACCGCGCCCGCCTTGCTGGACGCACTCAAGGCCGCGCGCGCGCGCGCCCTGGCCAAGATGCAGTTCAGCGCGGTGGAGGAGGGCCTGGGCGACATGCTGCGCCCCCCGCCCAAGCCGGTACAGGGCAACGCCCGCAGCCTGCCCAAGCATTTGCAAAAGTCCTCCGCCGGTGAGGAGCGCGACACCATTGTGCTGGCCGGTTGCGAGGCCCATATCTGCCTGCTGCAAACCGCACTGGACTTGCTGGAAGACGAGTTCGACGTCTGGGTCGTGACCGACGCCTGCAGCTCCCGCACCGAACGCAACCGCGACGCCGCCTTCGACCGCCTGGCCGGCGCCGGCGTGGAACTGGTCACCACCGAGATGGTGGCCTTTGAGTGGCTGCGCACTGCGGAACACCCGGCCTTCAGGGGCGTGCAAGGGCTGATCAAGTAAGCGGGCGGGTACCTGCGGTCGGTGCGGCAAGAGCGAATAGCGGGCGGGGAATTTTTACCCCATTGCGTTGTGGGAATCGTTGGGCCTGAGCCGACATTACCCGCCAAGAGTTTCCGGAATGAACGGGTGCAGAGGGCAAAGTCAGCTTGCAGCAAGTTGCCTGATTCCTAATTATGAATGCAGTTTGATGCACAACATAACAAGGCTCCGGAGACCCGCACCATGACTTCTTACGCAGACTTTCATCGCCGTTCCATTGAAGACCGTGACGGCTTCTGGACCGAGCAGGCCCAGCTGATCGACTGGCACAAACCCTTCGATCAGGTGTGTGACTACAGCAAGCCGCCATTCGCCAATTGGTTCGCCGGTGGCGAGACCAATCTTTGCTACAACGCGGTGGACCGCCACCTGGCCACGCGCCCGGACCAGAATGCGCTGATTTTTGTCTCTACCGAAACCGATATCGAGAAGGCCTACAGCTTTCGCGAACTGCACGCCGAAGTGCAGCGCATGGCGGCCATTCTCAAGAGCCTGGGCGTGGTCAAGGGCGACCGCGTTCTGATTTACATGCCCATGGTGGCCGAAGCCTGCTTTGCCATGCTGGCCTGCGCCCGCATCGGCGCCATCCACTCGGTGGTGTTTGGCGGTTTTGCCAGCCACAGCCTGGCCAGCCGCATTGAAGATGCCAAGCCCACAGCCATCATCAGCTCGGACGCCGGCATGCGCGGCGGCAAGGTGGTGCCCTACAAGCATTTGCTGGACGAAGCCATTTCCCTGAGTGCCTACAAGCCCACCAAGGTGCTGATGGTGGACCGCGGCCTGAGCGACTTCCCCAAGACCGCCGGTCGCGATGAAGATTACGCCACCCTGCGCGCCGCGCACATGGATACGGTGGTGCCGTGCGAATGGGTGGCTTCCAACCACCCCAGCTACATCCTTTACACCAGCGGTACCACCGGCAAACCCAAGGGCGTGCAGCGTGACACCGCCGGTTACGCCGTGGCGCTGGCCGCGTCCATGCAGCACATCTACCTGGCCAAGCCGGGGGAGACTTTCTTCTCCACCTCCGACATCGGCTGGGTGGTGGGCCACAGCTACATCATCTATGGCCCGCTGATTGCCGGCATGGCCACCATCATGTACGAGGGCCTGCCCATCCGTCCGGACGCAGGGATCTGGTGGAAGCTGGTTGAGAAGTACCAGGTTAGCGTGATGTTCAGCGCGCCGACAGCGGCGCGTGTGCTGAAGAAGCAGGACGAGGCCTACCTCACCCAGTACGACCTGTCCAGTTTGAAAGCGCTGTTCCTGGCCGGTGAGCCGCTCGACGAGCCCACTGCCAGCTGGATTTCGGGTGCCATCAACAAGCCCATCATCGACAACTACTGGCAGACCGAAACCGGTTGGCCCATCATGGCCGTGTGCAACGGCATCGAGCCCGCTGCAACCAAGTTCGGCTCGCCCGGCAAGGCGGTGTACGGTTTTGACGTGCGCCTGATTGACGAGACCACCGGCGAAGAGATCAACGAGGCCCACAAGAAGGGCGTGATTGCTGTGGAAGGCCCGCTGCCCCCCGGTTGCCTGCAAACCATCTGGGGCGATGACGAGCGCTTTGTCAAAACCTACTGGTCCAGCATCCACAACCGGGTGATGTACAGCACGTTTGACTGGGGCGTCAAAGACGAAGACGGTTACTTCTTCATCCTCGGTCGCACCGATGACGTGATCAATGTCGCCGGCCACCGCCTGGGCACCCGCGAAATCGAAGAGAGCATCAGCAGCCATGCGAACGTGGCCGAAGTGGCCGTGGTGGGCGTGGCCGACCAGCTCAAGGGCCAGGTGGCCGTGGCCTTTGTGGTGTTGAAAGACCCCAGCGTGGCCTCCACCGAAGCGGACGCCAAAAAGACCGAAGCTGCCATCATGAAGGTGGTGGACGACCAGTTGGGCGCTGTGGCCCGCCCGGCCCGTGTGCGCTTTGTGCACGTGCTGCCCAAGACACGCAGCGGCAAGTTGCTGCGCCGCGCCATCCAGGCGGTGTGCGAAGGCCGCGACCCCGGCGACTTGACGACGATGGAAGATCCCGCAGCTTTGCAACAGATCAAGGACGCGGTGGTCAGCTAGACGTCAGACGTTTTACGAAAACCGGATTAGTGCCGCAGAGCCCCACCATTCAGTGGCACAATTCAGTCCGCAACTTAGTGCCTTCCAATGCCACAGTCGCATCCGCCAACCGGTTCAGCCGTGTCGCGGAAGGTTAATCAACTAGCTTTAACCAGCTAATGTTCCCTCAAGGGGAACGGAGGTCAGCGCAATATGAGTGATTCCGTGCCGTCTGTTTACCAGGCGTACCAAGGCAACACCCACCTGTTTGGTGGCAATGCTCCCTATGTTGAAGAGATGTACGAAAACTACCTGGCTAACCCCGGTAGCGTCGCCGATTCCTGGCGCGAATATTTCGACGCTCTGAGCCATGTGCCCGCAGCCGATGGCTCCAACGCCAAAGACGTGGCCCACCTGCCCGTGATCAACGCCTTTGCCGAGCGCGCCAAAGCCGGTGGCACCAAGGTCGTCATGGCCAGCGAAAACGCTGAAATGGGCCGCAAGCGCACCGCCGCGCAGCAGCTCATCGCCGCCTACCGCAATGTCGGTCAGCGCTGGGCCGATCTGGACCCGCTCAAGCGCACCGAGCGCCCGGTCATCGTTGATCTGGATCCGAGCTACTACGGGTTCACCGATGCCGACCAGGAAACCGTGTTCGACACCAGCAACACCTTCTTCGGCAAGAACAGCATGTCCTTGCGCGAGCTGCTGAATGCGCTGCGCGAAACCTACTGCGGCACCCTGGGCGCCGAGTACATGTACACCACCGACCAGGCCGAGAAGCGCTGGTGGCAGCAAAAGCTGGAATCGATCCGCAGCAAGCCCAACTTCACGTCTGAAAAGAAGAAGGCCATTCTGGAACGCCTGACGGCGTCCGAAGGCCTGGAGCGTTTCCTGCACACGAAGTTCGTGGGCCAGAAGCGCTTCTCCCTCGAAGGGGGTGAAAGCTTTATCGCCGCCATGGACGAGCTGATCCAGCAAGCCGGCGCCAAGGGCGTGCAGGAAGTGGTGATCGGCATGGCCCACCGCGGCCGCTTGAACGTGCTGGTCAACACCATGGGCAAGATGCCCAAGGATCTGTTCGCCGAGTTCGACCATACCGCTCCTGAAGACCTGCCTGCGGGTGACGTGAAGTACCACCAGGGCTTCAGTTCCGATCTGTCCACCCCCGGCGGTCCGGTTCACCTGTCGCTGGCCTTCAACCCTTCGCACCTGGAAATCGTCAACCCCGTGGTGGAAGGCTCAGTCCGTGCCCGTATGGACCGCCGTGGCGATGCCAAGGGCGCACAAGTGCTGCCCGTGCTGGTGCACGGTGACTCCGCCTTCGGCGGCCAGGGCGTCAACCAGGAAACCTTGGCATTGGCCCAGACCCGTGGTTACACCACCGGCGGCACGGTACACATCATCATCAACAACCAGATCGGTTTCACTACCTCGGACCCGCGCGACATGCGCAGCTCGGTGTATTGCACCGACATCGTCAAGATGGTGGAAGCGCCCGTGCTGCACGTGAATGGCGATGACCCTGAGTCCGTGGTGCTGGCGACGCAAATGGCGCTCGAATACCGCATGACCTTTAGCAAGGACGTGGTGCTGGACATCGTTTGCTACCGCAAACTCGGCCACAACGAGCAGGACACGCCCGCTCTGACCCAGCCGCTGATGTACAAGAAGATTGCGCAGCACCCCGGCACGCGCAAGCTCTACGCCGACCGCCTGAGCGCACAAGGCCTGGGCGAGACCCTGGGCGACGACATGGTGAAAGCCTACCGTGCGGCCATGGATGCCGGCAAGCACACAGCCGACCCGGTGCTGACCAATTTCAAGAGCAAGTTCGCAGTCGACTGGGCTCCGTTCCTGGGCAAGAAGTGGACCGACGCCGGTGACACGGCGGTGCCTATGGCCGAGTGGAAACGCCTGGCTGAAAAAATCACCACCATCCCTGCCAGCGTGAACCCGCACAACCTGGTGAAGAAGGTGTACGACGACCGCGCAGCCATGGGCCGCGGTGACGTGCCGGTGGATTGGGGCATGGGTGAACACATGGCTTTTGCCTCGTTGGTGGCCAGTGGCTACCCGGTGCGCTTGTCCGGTGAAGATTGCGGGCGCGGCACCTTCACCCACCGCCACGCGGTGATTCACGACCAGAGCCGCGAAAAGTGGGATACCGGCACCTACGTGCCCCTGCAAAATGCGGCCGACAACCAGGCTCCGTTTGTGGTGATCGATTCCATCCTGTCTGAAGAGGCCGTGCTGGCCTTTGAATACGGTTATGCGTCGAACGACCCCAACACCCTGGTGATCTGGGAAGCCCAGTTCGGCGACTTCGCCAACGGCGCCCAGGTGGTGATTGACCAGTTCATCGCTTCCGGCGAAGTGAAGTGGGGCCGTGTCAACGGCATCACCCTGATGCTGCCGCACGGCTACGAAGGCCAGGGCCCTGAGCACAGCTCGGCGCGTCTGGAACGCTTCATGCAATTGGCGGCTGATACCAATATGCAGATCGTGCAGCCCACCACCGCCAGCCAGATCTTCCACGTGCTGCGCCGCCAAATGGTGCGCAACCTGCGCAAGCCCCTGGTCATCATGACGCCCAAGTCGCTGCTGCGCAACAAGGATGCCACGTCGCCACTGTCCGAGTTCACCAAGGGCAGCTTCCAGACGATCATTCCTGAGCAGAAGGACATCAAGGCCGACAAGGTCAAGCGCCTGGTCGCCTGTTCCGGCAAGGTCTATTACGACCTGGTCAAGAAGCGCGAAGAAAAGGGCCTGGACGATGTCGCCATCATCCGCGTCGAGCAGCTCTATCCGTTCCCGCACAAGGCCTTCTCCACCGAGTTGAAGAAGTACCCGAACGTCGTGGACGTGGTGTGGTGCCAGGACGAGCCACAGAACCAGGGTGCCTGGTTCTTTGTGCAGCACTACCTGCACGAAAACATGATCGAAGGACAGCGTCTGGGTTACTCCGGTCGTGCGGCTTCGGCATCCCCCGCAGTGGGATACGCACATCTGCACCAGGAGCAACAAAAGGCTCTTGTTGAAGGCGCCTTCGCAAAGCTCAAGGGCTTTGTGCTCACCAAATAAACACAGAAAGAATTGATATGGCAATCGTAGAAGTAAAAGTCCCCCAGCTGTCCGAATCCGTTGCGGAAGCCACTATGTTGCAGTGGAAGAAAAAAGTCGGTGACCTGGTCACTGCCGATGAAACCCTGATCGAAATCGAAACCGACAAGGTGGTGATGGAAGTCCCGGCCCCGGCCTCCGGCGTGCTGATGGAACTGGTGGTTGGCGACGGCGCCACCGTGCTGGCCGAGCAGCTGATCGCCCGCATTGATACCGATGGCAAGGTCGGCGCTGCTGCTGCACCTGTGGCTGCCGCTGCACCGGCTGCAGCCCCCGCCGCAGCACCCGCTGCTGCCGCTGCCTCCAGCAACAGCAAGGCGGGCGTTGCCATGCCGGCTGCTGCCAAGCTGATGGCCGACAACAACCTGGCCGCCGGCTCGGTGGGCGGCACCGGCAAAGACGGCCGCGTCACCAAGGGTGATGTGCTGGCAAATATTGCAGGTGGGGTGGCTGGTGGTGTGCAATCCACCGCTGCGGTCATCCCCACCGGCGTGCCGACCAAGGCGCTGGCGCAAGTGGCGAGCAAGCCCGTTGCCCTGGGCGACCGCCCGGAACAGCGCGTGCCCATGACCCGTCTGCGTGCCCGCGTGGCCGAGCGTCTGCTGCAGTCGCAAAGTACCAACGCGATCCTGACCACCTTCAACGAAATCAACATGGCCCCGGTCATGGACATGCGCAAGCGCATGCAAGAGCGTTTCGAGAAGGAACATGGCTGCAAGCTGGGCTTTATGAGCTTCTTCGTCAAGGCGGCAGTGCATGCCCTGAAGAAGTTCCCCGTGTTGAACGCGTCGGTGGACGGCAATGACATCGTCTACCACGGCTACTTCGACATCGGTATCGCGGTCGGCTCTCCCCGTGGCTTGGTGGTGCCGATTCTGCGCAACGCCGACCAGATGAGCTTTGCCGAAATCGAGAAGAAGATTGCCGAATTCGGCGTCAAGGCCCGTGACGGCAAGCTGGGCATGGAAGAAATGACCGGCGGTACCTTCTCCATTTCCAATGGCGGCACCTTCGGCTCCATGATGTCCACCCCCATCATCAACCCGCCCCAGTCGGCCATCCTGGGCGTGCACGCCACCAAGGACCGCGCGATGGTGGAAAACGGCCAGGTGGTGGTTCGCCCCATGAACTACTTCGCCATGTCCTACGACCACCGCATCATCGACGGCCGCGAAGCCGTGCTGGGCCTGGTCGCCATGAAGGAAGCTTTGGAAGATCCAGCCCGTCTGCTGTTTGATATTTGATACACCCCCAGGCTGCGCGCTGCGCGCTTCGCCACCCCCCTTGCAGGGGGCAACACCAGCGGCCCGGCATAGCCGGTTCCGCGGTGTTTCTGGAAGCAGGCACGCGCTCCGGTGGGGCCTTCCCCACTCCTGGCTCTTTAGCCGCTTGCTGCGCCCCATGAGGGCGCTAATTTCAGGAGAATTCAATGAGTAAAAGTTTTGACGTCGTCGTGATCGGCGCCGGCCCCGGCGGCTACATCGCTGCCATCCGTGCTGCCCAGTTGGGCTTTAGCGTGGCCTGTGTGGATGAGTGGAAGAATGACAAAGGCGGCCCCGCACCCGGCGGCACCTGCACCAACGTCGGTTGCATCCCGTCCAAGGCCTTGCTGCAGTCCAGCGAGCACTTCGACCACGCCAACCACCACTTCGCCGAGCACGGCATCAGCGCCAAAGACGTGAAGATGGACGTGGCCAAGATGATTGCCCGCAAAGACACCGTCGTGAAGCAGAACAACGACGGCATCCTGTACCTGCTGAAAAAGAACAAGATCACCTTCCTCCACGGTCGTGGTTCTTTTGTGAAGGCCTCCGACGCCGGTTATGAAATCAAGGTGGCTGGCGCTGCGGAAGAAACCGTCACCGGTAAGCACATCATTGTGGCCACTGGCTCCAACGCCCGTGCGCTGCCTGGCACGCCGTTCGACGAAGTCAACGTGCTGTCCAACGACGGTGCCCTGAAAATCGGCTCCGTGCCCAAGAAGCTGGGCCTGATCGGCTCTGGCGTGATCGGCCTGGAAATGGGCTCCGTCTGGCGCCGTCTGGGTGCTGAAGTCACCATCCTCGAAGGTCTGCCGACCTTCCTGGGTGCGGTGGACGAGCAGGTTGCCAAAGAGGCACACAAGGCCTTCACCAAGCAGGGTCTGAAGATCGAACTCGGCGTCAAGGTCGGTGACATCAAGACCGGTAAAAAGGGCGTGTCGGTGGCCTACACCAACGCCAAGGGCGAAGCGCAGACGCTGGACGTGGACAAGCTGATCGTTTCGGTGGGCCGCGTGCCCAACACCATCGGCCTGGCAGCGGATGCCGTGGGCCTGGCACTCGACGAGCGTGGCGCCATTGTGGTGGACGGCGACTGCAAGACCAATCTGACCAATGTGTGGGCGGTGGGTGACGTGGTGCGCGGCCCGATGCTGGCGCACAAGGCGGAAGAAGAGGGCGTGGCCGTCGCAGAGCGCATTGCCGGACAGCATGGACACGTCAACTTCAACACCATCCCCTGGGTGATTTACACCAGCCCTGAGATTGCCTGGGTGGGACGCACCGAGCAGCAGCTCAAGGCGGATGGCGTGGCGTACAAGGCCGGCTCCTTCCCCTTCTTGGCCAATGGCCGCGCGCGCGCCCTGGGTGACACCACGGGCTTCGTCAAGTTCCTGGCCGATGCCACGACCGACGAAATCCTGGGCGTGCACATCGTCGGCCCCCAAGCCAGCGAACTGATTTCCGAAGCCGTAGTGGCCATGGAATTCAAGGCCAGTGCCGAAGACATCGCACGCATCTGCCACGCCCATCCATCCTTGTCGGAAGCGACCAAGGAAGCGGCTTTGGCTGTGGACAAGCGCACGCTGAACTTCTGACCTTGCCCAATAGCGTCAAAGCAACCTACGAAGCGGAACTCGCCGCCCGTGGGTACACAGCCGACCCGGCGCAACTGCGCGCCGTGGAGGCACTCGAGCGTTGTGCGGCGGAGTGGGCGGTCTACAAAGACAAGCGCTCCAACCGGTTGAAGAAGCTGATCAACCATCCCGATGTTCCGCGTGGCGTGTACATGTACGGTGGGGTAGGGCGGGGCAAGAGCTTTCTGATGGATTGCTTTTTCAATGCCGTGCCCTTGAAGCGCAAGACCCGCTTGCACTTCCATGAGTTCATGCGCGAGGTGCACCGTGAGCTCGCGGACTTGCAGGGCACCGTCAACCCGCTGGACGAACTGGCGCGGCGCATGGCGCTGCGCTACAAGCTGGTGTGCTTTGACGAGTTCCATGTGGCCGACATCACCGACGCCATGATCCTGCACCGGCTGCTCTCGGCCATGTTCGAGAACGGCGTGGGCTTTGTCACCACCTCCAATTTCAAGCCCGACGACCTGTATCCCGGGGGCCTGCACCGCAACCGGATCCTGCCGGCCATTGAGTTGCTTAACAGCAGCATGGAAGTGCTGAGTGTGGACAACGGCACCGACTACCGCACCCGCACGCTCGAGGCGGTCAAGCTCTACCACTGTCCGCTGGGTCCCGAGGCCGATGCCGCCATGATGGAGGCGTTCAACGCGCTGGCCGAGCAGCAGGACGAAGACCCCATACTGCATATTGAGGCGCGCCAGATCCGTGCCTGGCGCAAGGCCGGGGGCATTGTCTGGTTCAACTTCAAGACCCTGTGCGGCGGACCGCGTTCGCAAAACGACTACCTGGAAATCGCCTCGCGCTTCCACACCGTCTTCGTGAGCGACGTGCCGCAGATGTCGGTGCGCAATGCGTCCGAAGCGCGGCGTTTCACCTGGCTCATCGACGTGTTGTACGACCGCCGCGTCAAGCTGATGCTGTCCGCCGAGGTCGAGCCCGAACTGCTTTATACCGAAGGCCCCATGTCGCATGAATTCCCGCGCACCGTGTCGCGTCTGAACGAAATGCAGTCCAAGGAGTATTTGGCACTGGAGCGGCGCCTGGTGGACACCGGTCTGACATGAGGTCCGTTGCCGCAGCGCTGCTGGGTCTGTGCTTTGCCGTGCAGGGTTTTGCGCAGACGCAAGCGGCAGTGCCGGAGCCCGTGTCCGGGGATGCTTACCAGCGCATCGAGGCGGTACGCGCCAGAGAAACGGCAGTGCTTGATGCCCAGGAGGCGGACTGTTACCAGCGCTTCGCTGTCAATAACTGTCTGAAAAATGTGCAGTCCAGGCGACGCGCCTTGCTGGCTGATCTCAAGCGCCAGGAAACCCGCTTGCATGAGCGCGAACACGCGCTACAGGGCTCCGAAGCCTTGCAGCGCAGCGCGCAAAAGGCAGTGGAGGCGCAGCAAAAGAAGGCTGACACCCCAGCCGGTGAGGGTGCTGTTCGTGCGCAGGATAAAGCGCAGGAGCAAAGCGACAAGCAGGCCGCGCATGCCGCCAAGGCTGCTTCCGGCGCTGCAGCCGTTTCTGCGCCTGTACCCGCTGGCCCGGGCGCTGCCGAGCAGGCGCAGGCGCGCGAGGGCTACGCACGCAAGCAGGCCGATGCCGAGAAAAAGCGCCAGGAACGCGCCCGGCGTCTGGCGGAAAAAGCGGCCAAGCCCGTCAAACCCCTGCCGGTACCGCCCTGAGAGCTAGTCCAGTGGTTCGAGCTTGACCACCACGATCGACAGGTTGTCGCCACCGCCGCGCGCCCTGGAGCGGGCTTTTTCAATCAGGAACTCGGTGGCCTCCCGGGCCGACAGAGAAGCCAGCACCGAGCCGATCTCATCGTCCTTGAAGTAGTGCCAGACGCCATCGCTGCAGACCATCAGCGAATCACCTGCGCGCATCTTGCTAATCAGGTGCTGCCGAACGGGCGGGTCGCTTTCTGTGCCGAGGCAACCCATCAAAATATTGGACTGCGGATGCACGGATGCTTGCTCCTCCGTGATCTCGCCCCTGTCCACGAGCACCTGCACATACGAGTGGTCTATGGTGCGTTTGACAAAGGTATTGCCGTGGTAGTGGTAGATGCGTGAATCACCGGTATGCGTCCAGTGGCAGTCACCGGCCGGGTTGATGATGAAGGCAGCCAGCGTGCTGTGCGGCTCCTGTTCGGAAGAGATAGCCGTCAGCTTGATGACCAGGTGCGCGTCGTGCACGATTTGTGACAGGATTGCTGCAGCGTCTTCCGTATTCGGGTCGTAGCGGTCAAACAATTGTTTGGCGGTCATCATGACCTGGTCTGACGCCTTGCGTCCGCCGCTGCGGCCTCCCATGCCGTCGGCGACGATGGCCAGAATGCAGCCTTTGCTGCGTGGATGCTGGAGCAGTGCGACCTGGTCTTGCTGGTAGTCGCGATCACCTTTGTGAATGCCTGTGGATGCGGTGAGTCGGTAGCCGGATGAAGCCATGTTGCCTGTGCGTTAAAGTGATACTTTCTCTTCTATGCCCCTGTTCTGGCCGTATTATCGAGCCAGCGTGTGGTGTTTTGCCAGGCGTCGGCAGCAAACAACCCCGATATCCCCTTGATTCTCAATTTGAATTCGCCGCAACGCCGGCTGATTGCCCTGCGCATGGAGCACGGCGACCTGGACGCCTTGATTGACCAGGCGTCTGAGACGCGTCCTGTGGACGAGCTGATGATGCGGCGGCTGAAAAAACGTCGCTTGGCACTGCGCGATGCGATAGCGCGCGTCGAGCAGGAACTGTCCCCCGACGAGCCGGCTTGAATGGGCTTGGTGCAAGGCGTTGCCGCGAGTTTCCAGCCGGACGGGCCTCTGGCACGTGCCGTACAGGAGTACCGCCCGCGCGAGGGCCAGCTGCGCATGGCAGAGGCCGTGGCCGAAGTCATGGACCAGGGCGGCATGCTGGTGGTGGAGGCGGGCACCGGTATCGGCAAGACCTACGCTTACCTGGTTCCAGCCCTGCTGTCGGGCTTGCGCGTGCTGGTGTCTACGGCCACCAAGGCCTTGCAAGACCAATTGTTTGGCCGTGATATTCCCCATTTGCGCCAGGTGCTGGGCCTGTCGCTGCGCGTGGCCTTGCTCAAGGGGCGCAGCAGCTACCTGTGCCTGAACCGCTTGGAGTCAGCGCGCCAGGACTGGCGCATGGACGAGCGCTCGGCCCTGCTGCATCTGGCACGCATTGAAAACTGGTCACACGCCACGCAGACGGGTGATCTGGCCGAGGTTGAAGCCTTGGATGAGAACGCGCCTTTGCTCCCGCTGGTGACGTCCACCCGGGAAAATTGTCTGGGTGCGCGCTGTCCGCAAGCTGCGACCTGTTTTGTGAACCGTGCAAGGCGCGACGCCCTGGCTGCTGATGTGGTGGTCATAAACCACCACCTGTTTTTTGCCGATCTGAATGTGCGCGAGTCCGGCGTGGCCGAATTGCTCCCGTCGGTCCATGCCGTGGTATTCGACGAGGCCCACCAGCTCAACGAAATCGGTGTGCAGTTTCTGGGGCGCCAACTGGGCACCGGACAGCTCAGCAGTCTGGCGCGTGATCTGGAGCAGGTTACGCAGGTGCACGCACGGGGCCTGGCGCCCTGGGCTGCACTGGCCGCAGACGTGGAGCAGTGTGCCGAAGCCTTGCGCGCGCGCTTTCCTGCAAGTGAGCGTCTGGAGCGCATGGACTGGAGTGCTGCCGGCGCACGCTGGCAGTCCCTGCTGGAGCATGCCCTGGACGCTTTGGCCCGGGCCGCTGCAGCACTGGATCTGGTGGCGCAAGTTGCGCCGGAGTTGCAGCTGCTGCAGGACCGTGTTGGCGAATTGATGGAGCTGCTGCAGTTGTTTCTGGAGCCGGTGCCGCCTGATGCGGTGCGCTGGCTGGAGTTAGGCCGCCAGGTGCGGATGCTGCAGTCACCACTGGATGTGTCCGGCGCCATGCAGCAGCGCGTGCTGCCCCAGGGTGGTGGCGCGGGCGGTAACAAGTCCTGGGTCTTTACCTCGGCGACGCTGGGCCATGATGACAAGCTCAGCTGGATGGTCGAGAGCTGCGGTCTGGACGGGGCCCGCATTCTCAAAGTGCCCAGCCCGTTTGACTATGCGCAGCAGGCCGCGCTCTACATTCCCAAACTATTTCCCAAACCTGCCGAGACCGGTCACAGCTTTGCTGTGGCGGAGCTGGCCTTGCAGGGTGCCTTGGTCTTGGGTGGGCGCACCCTGGTGCTCACCACCACCTTGCGTGCCATGCGGGCCATTGGCGATGCGTTGGCGCAAGCCTTGCAGGGGCGCGACGACCTGGAAGTGCTGGTGCAAGGTGCCATGCCCAAGCGCGCGCTCTTGGCGTGCTTTCTGCAAGAGGGCGCACAGCAACCGGGTGCCATTCTGGTGGCATCGGCCACCTTCTGGGAGGGCATTGATATGCCGGGTGATGCCTTGCAGCTCCTGGTGATCGACAAGCTGCCCTTTACGCCGCCGGACGACCCGGTGCAGCAGGCCCGTTCCAGGATGTTGGAGAGCCAAGGCAAAAGCCCCTTCAAGGCACTGCACCTGCCGCAGGCGGCCGTGGTGTTGCGCCAAGGGGCGGGGCGCTTGATTCGCCGCGAATCGGATCGCGGCGTGCTGGTGGTCTGCGATGTGCGCCTGACCCAGATGGGCTACGGCCGCCAGTTGCTGGCGGCCCTGCCGCCTATGCGCCGACTGGCAGAGTCAAGCGACTTTGCCGATGCCCTGCAGGCGCTTACCAGACCTTCCACCAGGGTTCCGACTTTGCCTTCTCACCCTTGGTGAGGAACTCGGACTGCGGGTAACTGGTTTCCAGCACCCGCTTGGCATCGTCACGCAGTTGTGTCATGCCCAGCGCGTCGTAGGACTTGTAGATCAGAAACACAGCCTCTTCCAAGGCCGGAACGTCACGATAATCGGCCAGTGCGGACTGGGCGCGGTTGACCGCCGCCAAATACGCACCACGCTTGTAGTAGTAGCGCGCCACGTGCACCTCGTATTGCGCCAGCGAACTCACGATGTAGTTCATGCGCTCGGCCGCGTCCACGGCATAACGCGAATCCGGGAAGCGCGTCACCAGTTCCTTGAAGGATTCGAAGGCCTCCTTGGACGCCTTCTGGTCGCGCTCCGACAGGTCCTGGCGCGATATGGCGGAGAACAAGCCCAAGTCGTCATTGAAGTTGATGATGCCCTTCAGGTACAGCGCGTAGTCCAGCGCCGGGCTGGCCGGGTGTAACTTCATGAAGCGGTCCAGCGTGGATATGGCCTGGGCCGGTTCCTGGGTTTTGTAGTGGGCGTAGGCCTTGTCCAGCTGGGCTTGTTGCGCCAGGGGCGTGCCGGCGGCGCGCGCCTCCAACTTCTCCAACAGGGGAATGGCCTTGTCGTATTGGCCGTTGCCCATGGAGTCCTTGGCTTCGGAATAAATGGCGTTCGGGCTCATGCTGAGCGTCTTGTCGACGACGGCGGTGGAGCACCCTGCCAGACCAGTTGCTGCGGCTATCAGCACCAGGCCATAAACAACCGATAATTTGACTCGCAACATTGTGGGAAACTTTCTTGAAACAGACCGACGGGATTATATCGGCCGCCCCCTTGGGCCTTCTGGCCGACGAAGGTGAGGAGCCAGGCCCGGAGGCGGACATCCGGGTGCTGGAGGTCACTGCGGCACAGCACGGTGAGCGCATTGACAAGGCGCTGGCTCTGGGTGTGTGCGAATTTTCCCGGAGTTATCTGCAGCAACTGCTGGAGTCCGGTTTTGTTACGCTCAATGGCAAACCCGGTCTGAAGGCGTCGCACAAGGTCAAGGCGGGGGACGCCATCCGCGTGGAACTCAAGGCCACTCCACAAAGCCAGGCCTTCAAACCCGAGGCGGTGGAGTTCGGTATTGCCTTTGAAGACGCACACATTCTGGTGGTCAACAAGCCCGCCGGTCTGGTGGTGCACCCGGCTCCCGGCAACTGGAGCGGTACTTTGCTCAATGGCCTGCTGGCGCATGCCCCCTGTTTTTTGACCGTGCCGCGCGCCGGTATCGTGCACCGTCTGGACAAGGACACCAGCGGTCTGATGGTGGTGGCCAAGAGCCGGGAGGTGATGGATGCCCTGGTGAATGCCATTGCCGCAAGGGAGGTCAGCCGCCAGTATCTGGCACTGGCCCATGGCGCATGGGCGGGCTCCAAAAACAAGACGGTGGAGGCACCCATAGGGCGCGATCCGCGCAACCGCCTGCGCATGGCGGTGGTGGATCTGGCCACGCAGGCCGGCAAGACCGCACGCACTGATTTCGAACTGCAGGCCAGTGCTGCGACGAGCTGCTACGTGCGCTGCATTCTGCACACCGGTCGCACCCACCAGATCCGGGTGCATATGGCGCACATAGGCCACCCGCTGATTGCCGACAGTGTGTACGGCGGCAGCGCGCAATTCGGCCTGAGCCGCCAGGCGCTGCACGCCACCCGGCTGGCGTTTGTGCACCCGGTCACGGGCAAAGAACTGGTGTTTGAGGCCCCTGTGCCGGCGGATATGCAGCTGGCATTGGCTCAAACAGGGGCTGCGTTACAATCGGGCAAAGCCTGAAGGGCTGCTGACCTCGCCATGAGTTGAGGTCGCCACGGGGTCTGCTCCCCGTTTGACATCCGAAGAAACCCCATTGATGTGTCGCCGTGAGGGCGATGTTTTCCGGAAAAATGCCTGACCTATGAATTTGGCGGACGCAAAGCGGGTCCTGGAGACCGCGCTGATTTGCACTCAACAACCGATGCCTGTTCGCGATATGCGCGCGCTGTTTGGCGACGTGTTGGGCGCAGACACGCTTAAAACCCTGCTGCAGGAACTGCACGACGATTGGTCCGGCAAGGGCGTGGAACTGGTGAACGTGGCCTCGGGCTGGCGTTTTCAAAGCCGTCCGGAGATGCGCGAGTTTCTGGACCGTTTGCACCCCGAGAAACCGCCGCGTTACACCCGCGCCACCCTGGAAACCCTGGCCATCATTGCCTACCGCCAGCCGGTGACGCGTGGCGACATGGAAGACATCCGTGGCGTGACCATCAATTCCTTGCTGATCAAGCAACTGGAAGACCGCGGTTGGGTAGAGGTCATTGGCCACCGCGAAGCAGCGGGGCGTCCGGCCCTTTTTGCGACCACAAAACAATTTCTGGACGATCTGGGTCTGAGCTCGCTCGACCAGTTGCCCATGTTGGACAGCCCCTTGCAGGCCTCGCAGGCCTTTGAATCGCTGGTGCCCCTGGAAGAAGAAACCCCTGCGCCGCAGGCTCCTGAAGTGAATCCGGCCGAGCCGGAGTTGCAGATGGAGCTGCCCGTGACCGCGCCTGAAATGGACGCCAACCCCCCTTTGGATGAGAACTTGCTATGAATGAAAACGGCCCCATGACAGAACCCGACGACGGGCAGCCCGCAGCCGAAGAAACCGGTATTGTTTTTACCGTGGTACCTTTGGAAGAGGACAAGCCCTCCATGGGCGCTACCGGCACCCGCTTCGACGATATTCTTTCGGGTCAGTTTGACGCCGATGAAGAGATTGAAGAGCTGGCTCCCCCGAAGCGCGTGCTGGCCCCGATGGCGGAGACGCCCAAGCTGCACAAGGTGCTGGCCCAGGCCGGCATGGGCTCGCGCCTGGAGATGGAGCAGCTCATCATGGAAGGCCGCATTTCGGTCAACAACGAGCCGGCCCATATCGGCCAACGCATCCAGTTTGGCGACAGCATCAAGGTCAATGGCAAGCCGATCCGCGTGCGCATTGATCCGCCGCCGGCTCGCGTCATCGCGTACCACAAGCCCGTGGGCGAGGTGGTTACCCATGACGACCCGCAGAACCGCCCGACGGTGTTTCGCAAGTTGCCCAAGCTGCCGCAGGGCAAGTGGCAGTCGGTCGGCCGGCTGGACTTGAATACCGAAGGCCTGTTGCTGTTTACCAGCTCCGGCGAGTTGGCCAATAACCTGATGCACCCGCGCTTCGGCCTGGAGCGCGAGTACGCTGTACGCGTGCTGGGCGCACTCACCAAGGATGAAAAGGCCTTGTTGCTGTCCGGCGTCAAACTCGAAGACGGTATGGCCCAGTTCGGCTCGATCGAAGACGGCGGCGGTGAAGGCTCCAACTGCTGGTACCGCGTCACCATTTCCGAAGGCCGCAACCGCGAAGTGCGCCGCATGATGGAAGCCGTCGGTCACGCCGTCAGCCGTCTGATACGCATTCGCTACGGCGCCATGCTGCTGCCACGCGGACTCAAGCGTGGCGCCTGGATGGAGCTGGACGACGCCGACATTCGCGGCCTGATGCAAGCCGCCGGTGGTGTGCGCGCTCCCGGAGAGCGGGGTGATCAGCCTGCGCGTGAAGGTGCGCCAGGCAATGGACGAGGCAATCGGGGTCCGCGCGGCAACCGCCCGCGTTCCGGCGGCCCGCGTGGCAACACGGACACCGGTCCCGGACGCAATGCGCAAGGCCCGAACGGGGCCGGGCGCACTGCGCGTCCGGAGCGCTCACCCGAGCGCAAGGTCGCCAATGCGCAGCCCGATCCGATGAAGACATCGCTGGGATATATCGGCGCCGACAGCTTCAGCCGCCAGCGCCAGGAGCGCGGTCAACGTCCGGGCGGAACCGGCGGCCCCAGGCGCGGTGGCGGCGGACGCGGACGTCCGGGCTGATTGCCGCTGAGACCGGCTGCGGCCGGTCGTGAACCGGCGACAGTCGTTCGTGGCTTAGCCTTAAGAATGACTGTCTCAATGCTAAAATAACAGGCTTTGTCCTATTGGGCAAATTACTCAACCCAGATCAGGAATTTCCATGACTATCGAACGCACTCTCTCCATCATCAAGCCTGACGCCGTTGCCAAAAACGTGATCGGTCAAATCTACGCACGCTTCGAAGCTGCCGGCCTGAAGGTCGTTGCCGCCCGTATGGCGCATCTGTCGCGCCGCGAAGCCGAAGCGTTTTACGCCGTGCACGCCGCCCGCCCTTTCTTCAAGGACCTGGTCGAATTCATGATCTCCGGCCCGGTGATGATCCAGGCCCTGGAAGGCGAGAACGCCATCCTGAAAAACCGTGACCTGATGGGCGCTACCGATCCCAAGAAGGCTGACGCCGGAACCATCCGCGCTGACTTCGCTGACAGCATTGACGCCAATGCCGTGCACGGTTCTGATGCTGCGGAGACGGCTGCTGCGGAAATCGCCTTCTTCTTCCCCGGCGCTAACGTTTTCTCACGTTAAACAGATGACCCCCACGCGCCGCCGCTTCGCGGGTTGCTGTCCCCCGAGGGGGCCAACTCGCCTTGGGGCGGCCCGTCGGCGAGTTATGCAATGACGGCCAACCTGCTTGATTACGATCTGGATGGATTGGCCGCGTTTTGCGAGCGGCTGGGTGAGAAGCGTTTTCGCGCCACCCAGTTGTTTCGCTGGATTCATCAAAAAGGCGCAGCCCAATTTGATGACATGACGGACCTGGCCAAGTCCTTGCGCGAAAAGCTCAAGACCACGGCGCATATTCAGGCTCCCCCGGTTATTTCCCAGCACATCTCGACCGACGGCACCATCAAATGGCTGTTTGACGTGGGTGGTGGCAACGCCATTGAGACGGTATTTATTCCCGAAGACTACAGGGGCACCCTGTGTGTGTCCTCCCAGGCCGGTTGTGCCGTGGGCTGTCGCTTCTGCTCCACCGGGCACCAGGGCTTCAGCCGCAATCTGACCGCAGCTGAAATCATTGGCCAGCTCTGGTTCGCCGAGCACTTCCTGCGCAAGCACCTGGGAGTGGATGAGCGCGTCATTTCCAATGTGGTGATGATGGGCATGGGTGAGCCGCTGCAAAACTACTTGCCGGTGGTGCAAAGCTTGCGTGTGATGCTGGATGACCACGGTTATGGCCTGTCGCGCCGCCGGGTTACTGTATCCACCTCGGGCGTGGTGCTGAAGATAGACCGCCTGGGGCAGGATTGTCCCGTGGCATTGGCGGTGTCCCTGCATGCGCCCAATGACGCACTGCGCGACAACCTGGTGCCCCTGAATCGCACCTACCCCTTGGATGAGCTGATGCAGGCGTGCCAACGCTACTTGCAATTTGCGCCGCGCGACTTCATTACCTTTGAGTACTGCATGCTGGACGGCGTGAATGACACACCGGCCCATGCGGAAGAACTGGTGCAACTGCTGAAATCCCATGGCAAGCAGGGCTGGTGCAAGCTCAATCTGATTCCCTTCAATCCGTTCCCCGTCTCCGGGCTCAAGCGCTCCAGCCACAGTGTGGTGGTGGCCTTTGCCAAGGTGTTGATGGATGCGGGCATCATCACCACAGTGCGCAAGACACGCGGTGACGATATCGATGCGGCGTGCGGGCAACTGGCCGGCGATGTGCAGGACCGCACTGCAGTCGGCAAACGCATCGCCAAACAGCGCACGTTTTCGCTCGTTCCCGTGTTCGATACGCAGCCCCAGACGCTGAAAGTGCCCGGCACATGATGCGAACGAGGCAACTGCAGGCGCTTTCATTGTCCCTCTGGTTGGGCCTCGTTACGTTGCTCCTGCTGGCCGGAGGCTTGGTTGGCTGCGCGGCGAATGGCAACTCGGCGTCGGCCACGCAGGAGATGTTTACCGATTCGGACGAGCCCGAGCACCGCAAGCGCGCGACGAACCGGCTCAAGCTTGCTGTCCTGTATTTTCAGGATGGAAAGAACAACTTCGCTCTCGACGAGGTAAAGCAGGCCATTCAGATCGATCCCAACTGGTTTGAACCCTATGGCATGCGCGGGCTGATCTACATGCAGTCCGGAGACTATGTGCAGGCCGATGCCAGCTTCCAGAAGGCCTTGGCGATCAACCCCAACGCTTCCGCCATCAAGCACAACTACGCGGTGTTGCTTTGTCGCATGAAGCGTCCGGCCGAAGCCTTGAATTTGTTTGGTGCGGCCTTGGCGGATCCTGCTTACGCCCAGCGGGCCAGGACCTGGCAAGAGCAGGCCAATTGCCAACTGGCCAACGGCCAGAAGTCGGATGCGGAGGGCAGTTTATTGCGCGCTTACGAACTGGATGGCGGCAATCCGGTGACTGGTTTTCAACTCGCCAGCCTGCTATCCCAGCGCGGCGAATGGGCCCGTGCGCAGTTTTACGCCCGACGCGTCAACAATGGCGAACGCGCATCTGCCGAATCTTTGTGGCTTGGCATCAAAATTGAGCGTAGCCTGGGTAACAAAGATGCCCAGGCGCAACTGGAATCCCAATTGCGCAAGCGTTTTTCGCTGTCGCGTGAGGTAATGGCCCTGGAGCGTGGAGCATTTAATGAGTGAACTGCCGCAAGTGAATGAAGTCCCGCTGCCTGGTGCTGCCGAGCCGACTGCCGGCATGCTGCTGCGTGCAGCCCGCACGGCGGCTGGCTTGCAGCTTGCTGCCCTTGCCGTGGCGATGAAGGTGTCGGTTAAAAAGCTCGAGGCACTGGAAGCGGACCAGTTAGGCGAGTTGCACGACGGGGTCTTCGTGCGTGCACTGGCTGGCAGTGTGTGCAGGGCACTCAAGATGGATCCCGCGCCCGTATTGAGCAAACTGCCCAGGTCGGTCGCGCCCAAGCTGGATCGGGATGAACGCGGCATTAACATGCCATTCCGGTCCCGCGGGATGCAACGTTATGGAAGTTCCATACAAAGCGTGATGTCCCGCCCTGCAGCGATGTGGGTGTTGGGTTTGTTGCTCGCTGCCCTTGCCGTGCTCTATTTTCCGGAGGTCCGAACCGGTGCTGACAAGGTGGCGGGATTGCCTGCGGCAAGCATTCTTGGGGGGGCCGTAGCAAGTGGCCTTGTCGCACTGCAGCCGCCTGTTCCTGCGGTGATGCCTGCCGAACCTGCCAGCCCGGCTCCTCTGGCTTCCGCCAGTGCGCTGCCGGTACCCGTACCGCCCACCCAGGCAGCGCCTGAACGTGTTGCCCGTGAGGCGGCAGTGGCCCAGGTCTCAGACCCTGCGGGTGATCTGCTGGTGTTCAAGGCCAAAGCCACAGCTTGGGTACGCGTCAGCGATGCCAAGGGTGCGATTCAGTTTGAGAAAACCCTGGCTGCCGGAGAGGTTGCAGCCGCTTCCGGTACCCTGCCTTTGGCCATTGTGGTGGGCAACGTGGGTGCCACCGAATTGTTGGTGCGCGGACAGCCATTCAATCTCGAAGAAGTCGCAAAAAGCAATGTTGCCCGTTTTGAGGTGAAGTAATGCAAGAACAGAAACCTATTGAATTGGCGTCCCCGCGGGTACGTAAATCGTTGCGCGCTGACGTGGTTTGGGGGAGCAGGGTGGTTTCCATCGGCGGTGGTGAGCCGGTGCGGGTCCAGTCCATGACGAATACCGACACTGAGCAGGCCGTAGAAACGGCCTTGCAGATCAAAGAACTGGCGCTGGCAGGTTCCGAGATGGTGCGCATTACCGTCAATACGCCGGAAGCTGCCAAGGCCGTTCCCTACATCCGTGAGCAACTCGACCGCATGGGCATTGACGTGCCCCTGATCGGCGACTTCCACTTTAACGGGCACCGTCTGCTGTCCGAGTTTCCGGACTGCGCACAGGCGCTGTCCAAGTACCGTATCAACCCCGGCAATGTGGGTAAGGGCGACAAGCGTGACCGCCAGTTCGGCCAGATGATTGAAGCCGCCATCCGCTGGAACAAGGCCGTTCGCATTGGCGTGAACTGGGGCAGTTTGGACCAGGAGTTGCTGGCGTCGATGATGGACGAGAACAGCCGCCGGGCCCAGCCCTGGGACGCCAAGCCCGTGATGTACGAGGCATTGATCACTTCGGCAATTGAATCAGCCCAACGCGCGGTGGAAATGGGGCTGCCCGCCCGCCAAATCATGCTCTCCTGCAAGGTCAGCGGTGTGCGCGACTTGATTGCGGTGTACCGGGAATTGAGCAAGCGCTGCGACTATGCGCTGCACCTGGGGTTGACCGAAGCGGGCATGGGCACCAAGGGCACCGTGGCTTCATCCGCCGCCTTGGCCGTGTTGCTGCAGGAAGGCATCGGCGACACCATCCGTGTCTCGCTAACCCCGGCGCCGGGTGAGTCGCGTACGCAGGAAGTCGTGATTGCCTCCGAGATTTTGCAGTCACTGGGTCTTCGCACCTTTGTGCCCAGTGTCACCGCCTGCCCGGGCTGCGGTCGCACCACCAGCACGACTTTTCAGGAGCTGACCCAGCAGATCGACGATTTTTTGCGCGCCCAGATGCCGGTCTGGCGTGAGCGCTTTCCCGGTGTAGAGCACCTCAAGGTGGCCGTCATGGGCTGCATCGTGAATGGCCCCGGTGAAAGCAAGCACGCCGACATCGGCATCAGCCTGCCCGGCACCGGCGAAGCGCCTGCCGCCCCCGTCTTCATCGACGGCGAAAAGCGCATGACGCTGCGCGGCGAAAACATCGCTATCGACTTCCAAAAAGTGGTGGAAGACTACATCCTGCAGCGTTTTGGCGCAGGCACCACCACGGCATGAATACACCCCAAGGCATGAACGAAAAAATAACTCCACGCAAAGTGGAAAAGCTGGTCGCCGTCAAAGGCATGAACGATATTCTCCCGCCGGACTCGGCGCGATGGGAGGCGTTGGAAGAGCGGGTGCGCAAGCTGATGCACCGCTTCGCCTACGAGAACGTACGCACCCCTATCGTCGAACCCACCGCGCTGTTTGTGCGCGGCCTGGGTGAGGTCACCGATATCGTCGAGAAGGAGATGTATTCCTTTGACGACCGGTTGAACGGCGAGGCGCTGACTCTGCGCCCGGAGAACACTGCCGGTGTGGTGCGCGCAGCCATAGAGCATTCCCTGCTCTACAACGGCGGCAAGCGCCTGTATTACATGGGCCCGATGGTTCGCCACGAGCGCCCGCAGCGCGGGCGTTACCGCCAGTTCCACCAGATCGGCGCCGAGGCGCTGGGCTTTGGTGGCGGCGAGGTCGATGCCGAACTGATTCTGATGGCGCATGCCTTGTGGCACGAAATCGGCCTGACCGATGTGGCCCTGCAACTCAACAGCCTGGGCCAGCCCGAAGAGCGTAACCAGCACCGCGCCGCCTTGATCCGGCACTTTGAAGCCCACCACGACACCCTGGACGAGGAGGCCAAACGCCGTTTGCACCTGAACCCCTTGCGCCTGCTGGACAGCAAGAACCCGGCCATGCAGCCCGTGATCGAAGCAGCTCCTCGGCTGCTCGATTTTCTGGGAGCCGCGTCCAAACAGCACCTGAAAACTGTCACCGAAATCCTGGAGGCCAATGGCGTGGCCTATTCCATCAACCCGCGTCTGGTGCGCGGTATGGACTACTACAACCTCACGGTATTCGAGTTCGTCACGACCAAGCTGGGCTCGCAAGGCACCATCTGTGCCGGTGGCCGCTACGACTACTTGTTTGAACAGGTGGGCGGTAAACCGACGCCGGCGGTGGGTTGGGCCATGGGCATGGAGCGGGTGCTGGAGCTGCTCAAGGAGCTGGATGCGGTGGACGTCACACCCGCCCTGGACGCCTACGCCATTGTTCCGGATGCCCGCTTTTTGCCAGCCGTTATGGTGTGCTTGCAGAGTTTGCGCAGCCAAGGCGTTTCGGTGCAAATGCAGGCGACGACCGCTGAGGGCATGGCCAGCATGAAGTCACAGTTCAAACGCGCAGACGCCTCGGGCGCCCGTTTTGCCCTGATTTTTGGTGCCGATGAAATGGCCCAGGGTCAGGTCACCGTGAAGGCTTTGCGCGACGCTGCCATTCCGCAGGTGAGCCGTACACTGCGGGATGCGCCCCAATGGGGCGAGAGCCTACAATCCAACGCTTAACTTAATAGTCCCATGGCAAATCATCTAGACCTCGAAGAACAAGAACAACTTGATGAAATCAAGCATTTCTGGAAGCAATACGGCAACGCCATTACCTGGGTGCTGATCGTGGTGCTGGGCGCCTATGCGGCCTGGAACGGTTACCAGTACTGGCAGCGCAGCCAGGCCGCACAGGCCGCGGCCCTGTTTGACGAGATTGAGAAAGTCTCGCGCGAGGGTGACGCCGCCAAGCTGGAGCGTGCCTTTACGGAAATGAAGGAGCGCTTTGCTTCCACGGCCTACGCGCAGCAGGCAGGTCTGCTGGTTGCCAAGTCCTTGTACGAATCCGGCAAGGTGGATGGCGCCAAGGTCACCCTGACCTGGGTTGCAGAAAAGTCGGCCGATGCAGGTTATGCCGCAGTGGGTCGCTTGCGTCTGGCGGGATTGCTGATGGACAGCAAAGCCTATGACGAGGCCTTGAAGGTTTTGGACGCTGGCGTGCCCGGCGAATTTGCCGCCTTGCAGGCGGACCGTCGCGGCGATATTTTGATGGCGCAGGGCAAAAAGCCCGAGGCCAAGGAGCAGTATTTGAAGGCCTTCAAGGCTTTCGACGAGCGTACCGATTACCGCCGCCTGGTGCTGGTCAAGCTCAACAGCCTCGGTGTGGACCCGCTGGAAGAGGCTTCAGCTAAGGCGGCTGTTGAAAAAGGTGTGGCGTCCAAGTGAACGTTTTTTCAGTTCGGGGAAATTTGTTGATGCGTAACCTTCTCGCAATGGCATTGCTGGCACTGCTGGTTGCCTGTGCCGGCACGGAGCGGCCCAAGCCCGCGCCACTTTCGGCCAATGTGCCCCTGTTGGCTGTTCGTCCAGCCTGGACGGCGGCTGTGGGCGCTGTTGACTTTGCGCTGGATGTGCGGGTGGTCGACGGGCGCGCTTACCTGGCCAGTTCCTCTGGTACGGTGGTGGCGCTGGATGCGCAAACCGGTGCGGATGTCTGGCGCACTGCCCTGGACACCCCGTTGAGTGCCGGTGTCGGCAGTGATGGCCGTTACAGCGCTGTCGTGACCCGGGCCAACGAATTGGTGGTGCTCGACGGTGGCAAGGTGGCTTGGAGCCAAAAACTCAAGGCCCTGACGTTGACGGCACCCTTGGTGGCCGGTGGTCGGGTCTTCGCCCTCTCCAGCGACCGCAGTGTCAGCGCATTTGATGCCTCCTCGGGCCAAAAGCTCTGGCAGCAGCAAAAACCAGGTGAAGCCCTGGTGCTGGGACAAGCTGGATTGTTAACCGCCGTGGGGGACACGTTGGTGGTGGGCTTTGGTAGCCGCCTGACCGGGCTTAACCCGCTCAACGGCGCGACCCGCTGGGATACGCCGGTGGTCAGTGCCCGTGGCACCAACGAGGTGGAGCGCCTGAGTGACGTAGTCGCCGGCTTTACCCGCGAAGGCAACCAGTTGTGCGTGCGCGCTTTTCAATATGCAGTGGCCTGCACGGATGCCGCCACGGGACGTGCCCAGTGGAGCAAGCCAGCCAATGGCAGCAGCGGAATTTCCGGCGATGTCGGCATGGTTTATGGCTCCGAAAGTGACGGCCGCCTGAGTGCCTGGAGCCGCAAAGACGGTGAAAAAGCCTGGACGCTGGATCGTTACCGATTTCGCGCTCTTACGGCGCCCTTGGTGGCTGGCCGCTCTCTGATCGTTGGAGATGACTCCGGCAACCTGCACTTCCTGTCCAAGGACGATGGTGCACCTTTGAACCGGATCGTTACCGACGATTCCGGCCTGTCTGTGGCGCCCGTACTGGCCGGCAAGACCTTGCTGGCAGTGAGCCGTCGCGGCTCCGTCTATGCGTTCCGGCCTGAGTAGGCTGTTTATAAAGCCTCTATGAAACCCGTTATCGCACTGGTCGGCCGACCTAATGTTGGCAAGTCGACCCTGTTTAATCGTATGACCAAAACCCGTGACGCCATTGTGGCGGACTACGCGGGTCTGACACGGGATCGCCATTACGGCACCGGCATGCAAGGCAAGCACGAATACATCGTGATTGACACCGGTGGGTTTGAGCCCGATGCCGAAAGCGGCATCTACAAGGAAATGGCCAAGCAGACACGCCAAGCTGTGGCCGAGGCCGATGTCGTGGTCTTTGTGGTGGATGCCCGTGCCGGTGTGTCCTCGCAGGACCACGATATTGCCAAGTACTTGCGCAAGCTGAGCAAGCCTTGCATGTTGGTGGCCAACAAGGCCGAAGGCATGACCACCGGGGTTCAGATCGGCGAGTTTTTTGAGCTGGGCCTGGGTGAGGTGATTCCGGTATCTGCGGCCCACGGGCAGGGCATTCGTACCCTGGTGGAAATGGCTCTTGAGCCCTTGCACCTGAAGGACGAAGATGTGGAGGAGGTCGAAAACGATCCCTCGGTGATCAAACTGGCGGTTGCAGGGCGGCCCAATGTCGGTAAGTCCACGCTCATCAACACGTGGTTGGGTGAGGAGCGACTGGTCGCTTTTGACTTGCCCGGCACCACGCGCGATGCCATTTCCGTGCCTTTTGAGCGCGATGGACAGCGCTTTGAACTGGTGGACACGGCAGGATTGCGGCGCAAGGGTAAGGTATTTGAAGCCATAGAGAAATTCTCAGTAGTTAAGACCCTGCAGGCCATCGAATCTGCCAGTGTGGCCTTGCTGCTGATCGACGCTACACAGGGAGTGACCGACCAGGATGCCCATATCGCGGGTTACATCCTGGAGTCCGGCCGGGCTGTGGTGATCGCAGTGAATAAGTGGGATGCCATCGACGAATACCAGCGCGAGTTGGTCAAGCGTTCACTGGAAACCCGTATGGGCTTTCTCAAATTTGCCACCGTGCACTTCATTTCGGCGCAAAAACGCCAGGGCTTGGGTCCTCTGTGGGATTCCATTGCCCAGGCGCATCGTTCAGCCAATTGCAAGATGCCGACGCCGGTGCTGACCCGTTTGCTGCTGGAGGCTGTGCAGTTCCAGACGCCAAAGAAGACCGGTATGTACCGGCCCAAACTGCGCTACGCCCACCAGGGCGGCATGAATCCACCTATCATCATCATCCACGGTAATTCGCTGGAACATGTCACTGAAGCCTATAAGCGCTTCCTGGAAGGGCGCTTCCGCAAGGAGTTCAACCTGGTGGGTACACCTCTACGCATCCAGATGAAGAGCGCTTCGAACCCTTATGCAGACAACGACTGATGCACGGGTTTTTTTGCAGTGATTTTCAGGCCATTTTTTTGGATGGCTCTTTAATTGTGCTATCGTCAACTCTTATCAATTTTTTCGAACACGGAAAATATCGTGAATAATAAAGGCCAACTCTTGCAAGACCCGTTCCTGAACGCACTGCGCAGGGAACATGTACCGGTTTCCATTTATTTGGTAAACGGTATCAAGTTGCAAGGTCAAATCGAATCATTTGATCAGTATGTCGTGTTGCTTCGCAACACCGTAACCCAGATGGTTTACAAACATGCAATTTCCACCATTGTTCCCGGCCGTGCCGTCGCGTTCAGTGCCGGTGGTGGTGAGGAACCGCATCCTGAAGCTTGAGTTGCCGGGCCAGCCTGAGACAGGCGCCCCGGCGTCGCGGCTCCTACCTTGACTGATTTCCCGCAGAAAGCCAAAGCAGCTACGATTCTTGTCGGCGTTGATTTGGGTCTACTCCATTTCGACGGTGAACTGGAGGAGTTGGGTATGCTTGCGCAAACCGCAGGCATGCAGCCTGTGGCACGCGTGACCTGTAAACGGCGCGCACCCGATGCAGCCCTGTTCATTGGTTCAGGCAAGGCTGACGAAATCAAACTGCTGGCAGTCCAGATGGGCGCTACTGAAATTCTCTTTGACCAGTCGCTCAGCCCCGGGCAGCAGCGAAACCTGGAGCGGCATCTGGAGATGCCAGTCAATGACCGTACGTTTTTAATCCTGGAAATCTTCGCACAACGTGCTCGCAGCCATGAGGGCAAGCTGCAGGTGGAGTTGGCGCGTCTGCAGTACCTGAGTACCCGCCTGGTGCGTCGTTGGTCGCATTTGGAGCGCCAAAGCGGCGGCATCGGCATGCGCGGGGGCCCGGGTGAGGCGCAGATCGAACTGGACCGGCGCATGATCGGCGAGACCATCAAGCGTACCAAGGAGCGGCTGGGCAAGGTCAAGAAGCAGCGGCAGACGCAAAGGCGCCAGCGCGAACGGCGCGACGCTTTCAATATTTCTCTGATCGGCTATACCAATGCCGGTAAGTCCACCCTCTTTAACGCCCTGGTCAAGGCGCGTGCCTATGCAGCCGATCAGTTGTTTGCAACGCTGGACACCACCACCCGCCAGTTGTATCTAGGTGAGGCCGGGCGCTCAGTCTCGCTTTCAGACACCGTGGGGTTCATCCGTGACCTGCCGCATGGCTTAGTGGATGCCTTTCAGGCCACCCTGCAGGAAGCGGTTGATGCCGATTTGCTGCTGCATGTGGTGGACGCGTCCAACGAGGGCTATGTGGAGCAGATCGCTCAGGTGCAGCGGGTGCTGAAAGAAATCGGTGCCCAGGACATTCCGCAACTCTTGGTGTTCAATAAGACTGACGCACTGGCGCCCGATCAGCAGCCGCTGCGCTGGGTGGATGCGTACGAAATTGAGGGGGTGCAAACCCCCCGCGTCTTTGTCAGTGCCAAGAGCCTGCAAGGGGTGGCGGAGTTGCGGCAAAAGCTATCTTCTATCGTGAGTGCTGCTGTGCGAGCGGAACCTGTGCAAACAGACATTCGCCTGGATGACCCTGAAAACGACGGGGCCGCAGTGTGATTCGGCACAATCAGCGTTCGGCCAATAAAGTTGATGCAATGAAATTCCTATTTTCCCGGTTTGATTGGAGCCTGCCAACGCAGGGACTCCAGCGCATGTTCAATTTGAACGATTCCCGCTGGGGTCGCGGCGACGGCAAGTCGGCGGATTCCGCCAAGCCTGCGGATGGCGGGCAAGAGCCTGAGCCTCCTAAACAGCCAGCGCCGGACCGGCGTCCTGCTTCCGCCAGTTCAGGTCCACCCGACCTGGATGAGTTGTGGCGTGATTTCAACCGCAAACTCGGCAGTCTGTTTGGCGGCAAGCCATCGGGTGCAAAGGGTGGTGGCAACGGTTCGGGTGGTACCGGCGGCGGTTTTCAGCCTGATATGAAAAATGCCGGAGTCGGTATTGGCCTGATTCTGGGCGTGCTGCTGCTGATCTGGCTGGGTACCGGCTTTTTCATTGTGCAGGAAGGCCAGCAAGCTGTTATCACCCAGTTCGGACGGTACAAATCGACGGTGGGTGCCGGTTTTCAATGGCGCTTGCCTTACCCCGTGCAGCGGCATGAGCTGGTTTTTGTGACACAGATTCGCTCTGTGGACATCGGTCGTGACACGGTGTTGAAGGCCACGGGCCTGAAAGAGTCCGCCATGCTCACGCAAGACGAGAACATTCTTGATATCAAGTTTGCCGTGCAATACCGCCTGAGCGATGCCCGGGCCTTCCTGTTTGAGAGTAAGAACCCCACCGATGCCGTAGTGCAGGCAGCAGAAACTGCGGTGCGTGAAGTGATAGGCCGCATGCGCATGGATGCCGCCCTGTCGGAAGAGCGCGACCAGATTGCGCCCCAGGTGCGGACGCTGATGCAGGCCATACTGGATCGTTACAAAGTCGGAGTCGAAGTGGTGGGCATCAATTTGCAGCAGGGCGGGGTGCGCCCTCCAGAGCAAGTGCAAGCCTCATTTGACGATGTGCTCAAGGCGGGGCAGGAACGTGAACGCTCCAAGAACGAGGCCCAGGCGTACGCCAATGATGTGATTCCCCGCGCTGTGGGTTCGGCGTCGCGCCTCAAGGAAGAGGCTGATGCCTACAAGGCCCGCGTAGTGGCCCAGGCCCAGGGCGATGCGCAGCGTTTTCGCTCGGTCTATGCCGAATACCAGAAGGCACCTCAGGTGACCCGCGACCGCATGTACCTGGACACCATGCAACAGATTTACAGTAACGTCACCAAGGTGGTCGTGGAGTCCCGACAGGGTTCCAGTCTGCTGTACCTGCCGCTGGACAAAATTTTGCAAACGGGTGGCTCTGCGGCCGGCTCTCCGGATGCCGCGCTGCCGGCCGCAGCCGCCGTGGTGCCCGGATTGCCGGTGATCAACAACAATTCCTCGGACGCCCGGACCCGCGACGCTGCTCGCACCCGTGACCGTGACGTTCGCTAGGAGCACAGCATGAACCGTATTGGATTAATTCTTTCCTCTTTGCTGGTGCTGGTTGTGCTGGCGAGCTCTACTTTGTTTGTGGTCGACCAGCGCCAGTTTGGTGTGGTCTATGCCTTGGGTCAAATCAAGGAAGTGATTACGGAACCCGGCTTGAACATCAAGCTGCCTCCACCTTTTCAGAATGTTTCCTACATCGATAAACGCCTGCTGACACTCGACAGTTCAGACTCCGAACCGATGCTGACGGCGGAAAAGCAGCGGGTAGTCATCGACTGGTATGTACGCTGGCGCATCACCGAGCCGACTGAATACATCCGTAACGTGGGCCTGAATGAAGGCGCCGGCGCCAGCCAGCTCAACCGCGTAGTGCGCAATGCCTTCCAGGAGGAAATCAACAAGCGCACCGTCAAGGAACTGCTTTCCTTGAAACGCGAAGCGCTGATGGCCGACGTCAAGGCCGAGGTGCTGGACAAAGTGCGCGGTACCAAGCCCTGGGGCGTGGATGTGGTCGATGTGCGCATCACCCGTGTCGATTACGTCGAAGCGATTACCGAATCGGTCTACCGCCGCATGGAAGCCGAGCGCAAACGTGTGGCCAATGAGTTGCGCTCCACGGGTGCAGCCGAGGGTGAAAAGATCCGTGCCGATGCGGACCGCCAGCGCGAAGTGACGATTGCCAACGCTTACCGTGATGCCCAGAAGATCAAGGGTGAGGGAGATGCCGAGGCTGCGCGCGTTTATGGCGAAGCCTTTGGCAAAGACCCTCAGTTCGCCCAGTTTTACCGCAGCCTGGACGCCTACAAGGCCAGCTTTGCCAACAAGAGTGACGTGATGGTGCTTGATCCATCCAATAGCGAGTTCTTCAAGGTCTTCCGCAACGGCGGCTCGGGTGGCAAGAACATGCCCCCCAAGAAGTAAGCGCGTGGACAGCGATACCCTGTGGATGGCGCTGGCCCTGGTGCTGGTGATAGAGGGGTTGTTCCCCTTTATTTCACCAGGCAACTGGCGGCGCATGTTTTCTCAGTTGCTGCAATTGTCGGACGGGCAAATTCGCACCTTTGCCATGGTGAGTATTTCGGCTGGCTTATTGATGATTTGGTTGCTCGGCTCCTGAAAACCGCACCTTAGGCCGGTAAAATCGCTGTTTTAACAGCCTATACCAATTACATGTCTGCTTGGGTCCTGCCGGATCACATTGCCGATGTGCTGCCCTCCGAGGCCCGCCACATCGAAGAAATACGTCGAGACTTGCTGGACATGGCGCGCTGCTATGGCTATGAATTGGTCATGCCCCCGTTGCTGGAACATCTGGAGTCCCTGCTTTCGGGTACTGGTGAAGCGCTGGATCTGCAAACCTTCAAACTGGTGGATCAGCTTTCAGGCCGCATGATGGGTTTGCGTGCCGATAGCACGCCCCAGGTGGCCCGTATCGACGCCCATTTGCTCAACCGCCGCGGTGTGGCACGCCTGTGCTACTGCGGCCCGGTGTTGCATACCCGCCCTGGTGGCCCCCACGCCAGCCGCGAGCCCTTGCAGTTCGGAGCCGAGTTGTATGGTCACGCGGGCTTGGAAGCCGACCTCGAAATACTGACTCTTGCGCTGGACGCTTTGCGGTCTGCCAACGTGGGCCGCTTGACGGTCGATCTGGCTGACGCCCGCATTGTCAGCGCCTTGCTGGATGCTTCCGGCCTGTCCAAAGCCACGCAGGAGCAAGTGCACACCGCTCTGGCTGGCAAGGACGCCACCGAACTGCGCAGCATCACCAGCGGTTGCACGCCCGAAATCGCCACAGCCATTCAGGCTCTGGTTGAGTTATACGGGGATGTCACGGTGCTGGATAAGGCGGCAAAGCTGCTGCCGCCATTACCCGCCGTGCAGCAGGCACTGTCCGAATTGCAGTGGCTGGCCAGCCATATTGCCACCGCGTTTGACGATGTGTCGGTCAGCTTCGATCTGGCCGATCTGCGCGGCTATGCCTATTACACCGGAGCGCGTTTTTCCATTTACGCCCCCGATGCGCACGATGCACTGGCCCGTGGCGGGCGTTACGACGAAGTGGGCTCGGTGTTTGGACGCAAGCGCCCGGCTGTGGGCTTCAGTCTGGATGTCAAGGAGCTGGCAACTGCAGCCAAACTCCGCCCTCTGCGTGCCGCGATCCGCGCGCCCTGGGGTGAAGACGTGCAGTTGCGCGCGGCCATTGCCGCGCTGCGCCAGCAAGGCGAGACAGTGGTCTGCGTCCTGCCCGGACACGAGAGTGAAGTCGATGAATTCCAATGCGACCGCGAGTTGAAAAAGCTTGCCGGTCAGTGGTCAGTGACAGCAATTTAAGAGCATATTAATGAATACAACCAAAGGTCGAAATGTAGTGGTGGTCGGTACCCAGTGGGGCGACGAAGGCAAGGGCAAGCTGGTCGACTGGCTGACCGAAAGTGCCCAGGGTGTGGTTCGCTTCCAGGGCGGCCACAACGCCGGCCATACGCTGGTCATCAATGGTGTCAAAACCGCCTTGCATCTGATTCCCAGCGGCATCATGCGTCCTGGCGTGAAGTGCTACATCGGCAACGGCGTGGTGTTGTCCGCAGCCAAACTGTTTGAAGAAATCGAAGGCCTGGAAAAGGCCGGCGTCGAAGTGCGCGACCGCCTGCGCGTGAGCGAAGCCTGTCCCCTGATTCTGGCTTTTCACGTGGCGCTGGATCTGGCCCGCGAAGTGGCGCGGGAAAAGGGCGGCAGCGCCAAGATCGGCACCACCGGTCGCGGCATCGGTCCGGCTTACGAAGACAAGATCGCCCGCCGTGCCTTGCGCGTGCAGGATTTGAAGCACCCCGAGCGTTTCGCCACCAAGCTGCGTGAACTGCTGGACTTGCACAACCACGTGCTGACCAGCTACCTGGGTTCTGAAGCCTTTGACTTCGGCGCGCAACTGGCTCCGTTTATGGCCAACGGCCGCGTCCTGTTTGAGCCGGTGTATGCGCAGGCCATGCAACATGCCGAACTGCTCAAGCCCATGATTGCCGACGTATCGCGCGAGCTCAATGAGGCGAACTTGCACGGCGCCAACCTGCTGTTCGAAGGTGCGCAAGGCACGCTGCTGGACGTGGACCACGGCACCTACCCCTTTGTGACGTCCAGCAACTGTGTGGCAGGCAATGCGGCTGCAGGTTCCGGCGTGGGCCCGGGCATGTTGCATTACGTGCTCGGCATTACCAAGGCCTATTGCACCCGCGTAGGCGGCGGCCCGTTCCCCACTGAACTGGATTGGGAAACTCCCGGTACCCCCGGCTACCACATGAGCACGATTGGTGCCGAAAAGGGCGTCACCACTGGCCGCTCCCGCCGTTGCGGCTGGTTTGATGCGGCTTTGCTCAAGCGCTCGGCCCAGGTCAATGGCCTGTCGGGTCTGTGCATTACCAAGCTCGACGTGCTGGACGGTTTGAAGGAACTGATGCTGTGCACGGGCTACGACATGGACGGCGAAAAGATCGACATCCTGCCCATGGGCGCGGACGACATCGAGCGCTGCACCCCCATTTACGAAGTCATGGAAGGCTGGAGCGACAGCACCGTAGGCGTGACCCAATACGACAAGCTGCCCGTGGCCGCGCGCCTGTACCTGCAGCGCATCGAACAAGTCACCGGTGTGCCGATTCACATGGTCTCCACCAGCCCTGACCGTGACCACACCATCATGATGCGCCACCCCTATCTGGCCGACTGAACCGCAGAACACAACGGAGCAAACACCATGTTGACTGAAGACGGCAAGCACCTCTATGTGAGTTACGACGAGTACCACAACCTGATTGAAAAACTGGCGATCAAGATTTTCCAGTCGGGTTGGGAGTTCGACACCATCCTGTGCCTTGCGCGCGGTGGCATGCGCCCTGGCGACATTTTGTCGCGGGTCTTTGACAAGCCGCTGGCCATCATGTCCACCAGTTCTTACCGCGCCAACGCCGGCCAGACTCAGGACAATCTGGACATTGCCCACTACATCACCACGCCCAAGGGCGAGATTGCCGGGCGCGTGCTCCTGGTCGACGACCTGGCCGACTCCGGTGTCACGCTCAACGCCGTGATCCACCAGCTCAAGACCAACTACAAGCCCATCACCGAGTTGCGCAGCGCCGTGATCTGGACCAAGGCCTTGTCCATGTTCACGCCCGATTACTCGGTGGAGTTTTTGCCTACCAATCCCTGGATCCACCAGCCCTTTGAGAGCTACGACGCTTTGCGTCCCCAGCAGCTGATCGAAAAGTGGAGCGTATAACTCTTTTTTGAAAACACCATGACCAGCCACGTCACCGCACTGATTCACCACGCTTACCAGCCGCCTGCGGGCTTTGAAGCGCCGCAACCCGGCGTGTTCAAGGCCTCGACGGTGATCTTCCCGTCCGTTGCTGCCATGCGCAGCCGCGAATGGAAAGACAAGTCGGCCTACACCTATGGGCTGCACGGCACACCCACTTCCTACCTGTTGGAAGAGCGCCTGTGCACCCTGGAAGGCGGTTTGCAATGCGTGCTGGTGCCCAGTGGGTTGGCAGCCCTGGCCCTGGTGGCCCTCTCGGTTTTGAAGTCCGGCGACGAGGTTCTGCTTCCGGATAATGTGTACGGCCCCAACAAAGCGCTGGTCGAGGGTGAGTTGATGCACTGGGGCATTACCCACCAATACTACGACCCCATGGATCCGCAGGATCTGGAGGCGCAGATTTCCAGCCGCACCAAGTTGGTCTGGCTGGAAGCGGCCGGATCGGTGACTTTGGAGTTTCCTGACCTGCCGGCTCTGCTGCGGATTTGCAAGCAGCGCAAGGTGCTCACCGCGCTGGACAACACCTGGGGTGCCGGCCTCGCCTTCAAGCCTTTTGACCTTGTCGCGGATGAGTCGCCCGCACTGGGCGTAGACATCTCCGCCCACGCGCTGACCAAGTACCCGAGTGGTGGTGGCGACGTGCTGATGGGCAGCGTCATCACCCGCGATCCGGCTTTGCACCTGCGCATCAAGCTCACCCATATGCGCCTGGGACTGGGCGTGGGCATGAATGACGTGGAAGCGATTCTGCGTTCACTGCCCAGCATGGCCTTGCGCTACCGCGCCCACGACGAGGCCACGCGCACGCTGGCACTTTGGGCCGACACCCAGCCCGAGTTCGTGCAGGTGCTGCACCCGTCCTTGCCGGGTTCACCCGGACACCCGCATTGGAAGGCGCTGTGCGTCAATGGCATGGGTGGGGCTGCGGGCATGTTCAGCGTCATGCTGGACCCGCGCTTCAGCCAGGCCCAGACAGACGCCTTTTGCGATGCGCTCAAGCTGTTCAAACTGGGCTATAGCTGGGGTGGCCCCATCAGCCTGGTGGTCCCGTATGAGTTGGCCCACATGCGCACCACCTGGCCCCGTTACCTGGAAAAGGGCACTCTGGTGCGCTTTTCCATTGGTCTGGAGGGCGTGCAGGATTTGCAGGCTGACATTGCCGGGGCCCTGCGGGTTTTGCGCTAAGAAGTCTGCGCCCTCCGTGTTTACCTGAGTAGGCAGGGCGCTTGACTCAGGTTAACCTGAGCCCATGAGTTTTGAACCCGGCTACGAAGCCCCTCCACCCTACATTCCCCCTCCGTCCGATGCGCCAAGGAAGACGGTTCTTACCCTTGGCGTTGGCGCACCTTTTCTGTGGTTGCGCGCCGGCTGGGGCGACATGCGGGCCCATCCGGGGATTAGCGGCTTTTACGGCGTCGCATTCTGGCTGATGGCGGTGGTTCTAGGGGCCGTATTTCGTTCCAGCCCTGAATACACCATGACCATTGCCTCGGGTTGCCTGCTGGTGGGGCCATTTCTCGCCATGGGGCTTTACGAGGTGAGCCGCAGGCGCGAAGCGGGGCTGACACCCGATTGGTCCTCCTCGATCACCTGCTGGGACAGCCACATCAAAAGCATGGGCATGCTGGTTCTTGTGCTGATCGTGATGGAGCTTTTGTGGGGTCGCGCCTCGCTGGTCGTTTTTGCAGTGTTCTTCAATACGGGGATGCCATCAACCACCGGCGTCATGGACGCCGTCTTCAACCCGCAGAACTGGGAATTTTTAGCAGCCTATACCATCGTGGGTGGCGGCTTCGCGGCGCTGGTGTTCTCTCTCTCTGCCGTCTCTATTCCGATGATTCTGGACCGCGATACCGACGCCATTTCGGCCGCCATCACCAGCCTGGAAGTCATGTTTCACAACACCTTTGTGATGCTGCTGTGGGGCCTGCTGATTGTCCTTCTGGTGGGTGCCTCCCTGGCCATTCCCTGGGGCTTAGGTCTGTTGCTCACGGGCCCCTTGCTCGGTCACGGCACCTGGTACGCCTACCGTGGCGCGGTGCGTTGGCCGCAGGATGTTACAGTCCCATGAATTAACGAAAGCATATCTTGGCAACTCCCAATTACGGTTACGAAAAACGTCAGAAAGAACTGGCTAAAAAGAAGAAGAAAGAAGAGAAACTGAAGGCCAAGTCCGAGCGCAAGGTCGGTGACGGCCCTGATGACTCCGGTCAACCGGATCCCGAAGGCGAGCAGCCTGCAGCACCTGCTGCCGACAACGCCGCTTGAATTTCCCCCGCTAGCCAAGCAGTTTTTTCAGCACCGGCCACACATTGTTCAGTATGGTCGGGTGTGCCGCTGCCAGCGGGTGGATGCGATCCGCCTGAAACAGCTTCAGAGCGTCCGGCCCGTCGGCAACACCCTTGAGTAAAAACGGCACCAGCGCCGCTTGCTTGTTCCTGGCAACGGTGCCGAACATGTCGGCAAACTGCTTGCCGTAGGCTTGCCCGTAGTTGGGCGGCATTTGCATACCCAGCAACAGCACCTTGGCGCCCGCCAGCTTTGCCGCTTCCACCATGGCTTGCAGGTTCTCCTGTGTCATGGCCAGCGGCAGGCCACGCAGCGCGTCATTGCCGCCCAACTCAATCACCAGAACGCGGGGTTTGTGCTGTGCCAACAAGGCGGGTAGGCGGCTGCGCCCGCCCGAGGTGGTATCGCCGCTGATGCTGGCGTTGATCACCTGCGCGGGAATGTTTTCCCGGTTCAGGCGCGCCTGCAGCAGTGCGACCCAGCCCTCACCACGCTGCAGACCGTATTCGGCACTGAGCGAGTCACCCAGAACCAGAACGGTGACCGCGCGTGCGGCCGCGGCCTGGCTTGCCCCTGTAAAGAGGGCGCTTAACACAAGCAGGCTAAAGTGGCGCCGTAGCAATGGGAACTTCATGTCAGATTCAATTATTTCCGTAGAGCATGTTTTCAAGGCGGTGACCGATTCCACCGGAACCCTGGAGATCTTGTCCGATATCGATTTTGCGCTGAATGCGCGCGAGACGGTATCGATTGTCGGCGCATCGGGCTCCGGCAAGAGCACGCTGCTCTCCATCATGGCCGGTCTGGACACGCCCACCCGTGGCACGGTGCGCCTCGCAGGGCAGGATTTGTTTGCCATGGACGAAGATGCCCGCGCCGCCATGCGCGCACGGCAAGTCGGCTTTGTGTTCCAGAGCTTTCAATTGCTGGGCAACCTCACGGCTTTGGAGAATGTGATGCTGCCGCTGGAGTTGGACGGCCGCAAAGACGCGCGCAAAGCCGCCACCGGCATGCTGGAGCGCGTAGGCCTGTCGCAGCGCCTCAACGCCTACCCCAAGGTGCTCAGCGGCGGGGAGCAGCAGCGCGTGGCCCTGGCGCGGGCCTTTGTCGTGCATCCGGCTGTGCTGCTGGCCGATGAGCCCACGGGCAGCCTGGACTTTGCCACTGGCGAAAAAATCATGGCGCTGATGTTTGACCTGAACCGCGAGCAGGGCACCACCCTGGTTCTGGTGACGCACGACCGCGCCATTGCGGCACGCTGCAGCCGCAGCATCACGATTGAAGCGGGACGTGTGTGGGTCCCGGTCGAAGGCCCGCGCTAAGCCGGGGGCTCTGGACCCGGGGCAGCCCGGTGTTTGTGGCATGCGGCATGGCGATCACCCGGTACCGTCGATAATCCCCCCATGTCATCACCCAAAGTTCTATTCGGCTTTCACGCCGTCGGCGTGCGCCTCAAGACCGCGCCGAAATCCATCATTGAAATTTATTACGAGCCCACCCGGCGCGACGCGCGCATGCGCCAATTTATTGACAAGGTCAATGAGTCGGGCGTGCGCCTGATCGAGGCCGATGGCATGCGCCTGGCCAAGCTGGCCGGCAGCCACGGCCACCAGGGTGTCGCGGCCCGCGTGCAGGAAATCAAGCAGGTGCATTCGCTGGACGAATTGCTGGAAAACCTGGAAGCCTCCAATGCCGAACTGCCACCGGCTGAGCGCACACCGCCGCTGATTCTGGTGCTGGACGGTGTGACCGATCCGCATAACCTGGGCGCCTGCCTGCGCGTGGCCGACGGTGCCGGTGCCCACGCAGTGATTGCACCCAAAGACCATGCGGCCGGCATCAACGCCACCGTGGCCAAGGTCGCCAGCGGTGCTGCAGAGACCGTGCCTTACTTCATGGTCACCAACCTCGCCCGCACCTTGGGGGAACTGAAGGAACGCAATATTTGGGTGATCGGTACCAGCGACCAGGCCACGCAAACGATTTACCAGGCCGACTTCAAGGTGGCCGTGGCCTTGGTGCTGGGCGCTGAGGGGGACGGTATGCGTCAACTCACCGCCAAGACCTGCGATCAGCTGGTCAGCATTCCCATGCGGGGTGCGGTCGAGAGCTTGAACGTGTCGGTGGCCAGCGGCATCTGCCTGTACGAGGCCGTGCGCCAGCGCACCCTTTAAACGAGGCCCATCCAGCCCAGCAGACCACCCGCAGCCAGCAACCACAACAGATGGATGCGGGTGCGCCAGACCAGCACCGTCACGACCGCCGTGATCAACCACAAACGCCAGCTATCGGCTGCGCTGCCCTGGCCCGCCGACAAGATCCAGCCGGTGGCGGCCAGCAAGGCGATGACGATGGGGGCCATACCGGCCTTGAACGCGCGCACGGCCAGCATGTCGCGGTTCCGGTGGCCCCAGCGGGCTGCTGCGAAGGTCAGGGTGGTGCTGGGCAGCAGGATGCCCAGCATCGTGACGAAGGCGCCCAACAAGCCCCAGCCCCAGGCCGCCATGCCGGCAGCCACACCCCCGGCGGAGTTGATACCCACGTTCCAGCCCAGCAGCGCGATGAACAGCACATTGGGGCCCGGTGCGGCCTGCGCCACGGCAATGCTAGCGGTGAACTGGCTGTCGGTCAGCCAGTGCTCCTGCACCACCAGATAGCGGTGCATATCGGGGGCGGTGGTGATGGCGCCGCCAATGGCCAGCAGCGAAAGGGACAAAAAATGCCCCAGCAGGTGCAACCAGTCCAGGGCGGTTAGCGTCAAGGTCATGGCCTTTGCGCTCCCTTGGCCGACCGGTTTTCCACGCGTCGGATGGCACGGTAGGCCAGCACGCAAGCCACGCTGCCGATGCCCAGCAGCACCCAGGCCAGCGGCAAGCGCAACATGGCGATGGCCACAAAGGTCAGCCCGGCCAGCAGGCAACAGGCACCGAAGCCCATGGGGTTTTTTCTGATGGCGGAAATCAGTTTCAGCCCGGTGGCGGTGATCAGCCCGGCAGCGACTGCGCCCATACCGCGCAGCGCGCCTTGCACCTGGGGCAGATCCGATACGCCGGAAAACAGCGCCACCAGCACCAGCACAATCAGCAGCGGAAAAGTCAACATGCCGGCCAGCGCCAGCAGCGCGCCGGAGAAGCCGAAATGGCGGTCGCCAATCATCAGCGACAGGTTCACCACGTTCGGTCCGGGCAGGATTTGCGCAACAGCCCAATCCTCCACAAACTCCTCACGCGTGAGCCATTGCTTTTTTTCCACCAGTTCCCGTTGCACCACGGCCAGCACGCCGCCAAAGCCTTGCAGTGCCAACCAGGAGAAGGACCAGAACAGGTCGGATTTGGAAACAGGACGCATGCGCTGAGCTTAAAGCAAGCCCAGCTCGCTGCAGAGCCATTGGATCACCGCAGGCTCCGTACACAGCTGCAGGTGGCCCAGGCCCTCAAATACCACCGGCGTAACGCCCGGCAGGGTTTGCTCGCGCTGCGGGAACACGATGTTGTCCTGGGGCGAAAGCGCGGTACGAAACAGGCTTCGCGTGGTCTCGCTTTCGGACGCGGCCAGTGCCTGCAGCCAGTCGCTGTGCCATGCCATTTGCTCGGCGTTGGGTGTGTTGATGAGCGCTTTGATTTGGGTGCCCGCATGCGGCGTGCCCAGGGTGATGGCGCACGCGGCCTGCGCCGTGCCATAGGCGCGCATCCAGGCGCGGATCGCCAGGCCGCCCATGCTGTGCCCCACCAGCGCCACCTGCTGCTGCCCGGTGTGCTTGCGCAGGGTTTGCACCGCCTGTTCCACCCACACTGCGTAATCGTCTATCGAGGTAAACACCGGCTCCAGATTGAGGGCCAGCACGGTGTGGCCTTGCGCGCGCAGTGCCGGTGTGATGTCATCCCACAGGCGGCGGTTACAGACATAGCCATGTACCAGCACCACCGGTACACCAGCCGGGGTACCCAGGGCCTGCTGGACATGTGGCGGTGCAAAGGCCCAGGGCTGGCGCAGCAAAAAGATCCGAATGCCGGCCAGGGCCTCGCCCACCAGCGCACGCCACCAGGGGCCAACAGGTGCATCGGCGCGCGAGACTGCACAGCTGTAAAAGACTGTCAATACTGCGCTGGCCAGTGGCAAGGCGAGGGCTGCCACCAGCATGCCCGCCAGCGTCCAGGGCGGCGCAACACGCACCGTGAGCCAGAAGCCCAGTGCTGCGCCGGCCATCATCTGCAGCGCAATGGTGTAACGGAGCATTCGGGCCAGCATGGGGGTGCCTTGCGGGTGGACGCGCTATGCCCGGCTCTGAGCCAGCAACGCCGCGATCTGTGCATCCTTTTCTTTCCAGAGCTGCTGCACCCAGGCGGAAAAGGCTTCTCTGAAGGCCGGGTCGTCTCCGTAGTCGCCATCGCGCAGGTGCTGCGGAATCGGCAGGCTGCGCACCCGCACGATGACGCGGTGCATGCGCCCGCACAAAAAGGGCCAGAAGCCGGGAATGCCTTCCGGGTAGACGATGGTCACATCCAGAAGGGACTGGAACTTGTCGCCCATGGCGTTCAGCGCCAGCGCCACGCCGCCGGCCTTGGGCTTGAGCAGGTAGCGGTAGGGCGATTGCTGGCGTGCATGTTTGGCCGGTGTGAAGCGCGTGCCCTCCATGAAGTTGGTCACGCTGGTGGGAATCAGGGCGAACTTGGCGCAGGCGCGGCGGGTCGCTTCCTGGTCTTTGGCGCGCATCTCCGGGTGCTTTTTCAAATACGCCTCGCTGTGGCGGCGCATGAACGGGAAGTCCAGCGCCCACCAGGCCAGGCCCATGATGGGCATCCAGATCAGTTGCTGCTTGATGAAAAACTTCAGCAGCGGGATGCGCCGGTTCAACAAATGCTGCAGCACAAAGATGTCGGCCGCGCACTGGTGGTTGGCGTTGACCAGGTACCAGTTGTGCGCCTCCAGCCCGTCAATGCCTTGCACGTCCCATTGGGTGTTTTGGGTCAGTGCCATCCAGCCGCTGTTGCAGGCAATCCAGTTGTGGGCGATGCCCACCAGCACCGGGTCGAGCAGCAGGCGCACACGCTGGAACGGCAGCAGCAGTTTGATGGCGGCAAACACCAGCAGGAAAGGCACCCAGAACAGGATGTTGAGCAGCAGCAGCGCAAAGGCCAGAACTCCGAGCAAGGGGGCTGGCAGTGCGTTCAGCATGGTGCGCTACTTCAGGCTGCCGGACAGGAACTGGCCCAGGCGTTCGCTCTTGGGGTTGGTCAGCACCTCGGCCGGGTTGCCTTCCTCCTCCACCAGGCCCTTGTGCAGAAAGATCAGGTGGTTGGCCACCTCGCGGGCAAAGCCCATCTCATGCGTGACGACCACCATGGTGCGGCCTTCCAGGGCCAGGGTCTTCATGACCTTGAGCACTTCGGACACCAGCTCCGGGTCCAGCGCGCTGGTGGGCTCGTCAAACAGCATCACCTCGGGCTCCACGGCCAACGCGCGGGCAATGGCCACGCGCTGTTGCTGGCCACCACTCAGGTGCGACGGGAAGCGGTCTTCCACACCGGACAGGCCCACCTTATTGAGGTACTTGCGCGCAGTCTCTACCGCCTCTTCCTTGGGGACGCCCAGAATATGCACCGGGGTTTCGATGATGTTTTGCAGCACCGTCATGTGCGCCCACAGGTTGAAGTGCTGAAACACCATGGCCAGCTTGGTGCGCAGGCGTTGCAACTGTTTGGCGTCGGCCGCTTCGAGCTCGCCGTTCTTGCCTTTGACCAGCAGCAGCTTTTCACCCGCCACTTCAATGCGCCCCTGGTTGGGCTTTTCCAGCAGGTTGATGCAGCGCAGAAAGGTGCTTTTACCCGAACCGGAACTGCCGATGATGCTGATCACATCGCCCGCGTGGGCGGTGAGTGACACGCCTTTGAGCACCTCGTTGGGCCCGAAGCTTTTGTGGATGTTCTCGACCTGGAGTTTGAGTGCAGTGTGGGACATATAACTTGTTGCAGCAGGGGTATCAGTCGCCCAGCAGGGGGCCGGTTCTAAAGGGGACGGGGCCGGCAATTTTGCCGATTTCGCAACCGGCGGTGACGTAGCGGTCGCGGATGCGGGCATAGAACACGCCCGCCACACCAGCGCGCACTTCCTCTGCCCTGTGGTCGATCGGGTTGATGACTTCGGCCACCAGATCGCCTTGTTTCAGCGTTTGTCCGGGCGTGGCCGCATACACCACCACGCCGGGGCCGCTGGCGCGCAAGGTCTCGGAACCTGCCAGTGGCGTCGGTTGGCACAGCGCGGCGGGGACTTCGGGCCGGTTGCCGGTGTGCAGCACACCCAGGTGCTCCAGGTAGGAGAAGATGGCTTTCGCATCCTGCGCAGCATAGGCGTGTGTCACATCCATCTCGCCGCGCAACTCGATGGTGGTGGTGCAGCAGCCTTGCGGCAACGGATGGCTCAGGCCCTTTGCTTTCAATGCGTCGGACAGACGCCACCAAGCGCCCGACAGGCATTCATCAATCGGCCCGCCCCCGGAGTCCTTGGCCAGCAGGATGGCCTGGCTGCCCATAAAGTGGGCAATGGGCGCGAGCTGCGGCCAGCAGGTTTCTTCGCAATAGAAGTGCATCACGCCTTCGCAGTCGCAATGCAGGTCGAGCACGATGTCGGCGTCATGGGCCAGGCCCAGCAGCGTCTTGCGCATGCTTTTGAGCTCGGTGTCGGGCCTCCAGCCGGCCAGGTAATCTGCCATGGCTGCGCGCACGGTGGCCACGTTGGCCGCACCGTCGGCGCCCAGCTTGTCCAGAACGGCTGGCAGCACTTCCTTCGCAAAGTCCGGGTAATGGCGGTTGAAGTTTTCGGAGGTGTCCAGCTCAAAGCGGCCCATGGGCTTATGGTCCAGGCGCTGCGATAAACCAATCGGGTTACTCACCGGCACCAGTACCACTTCACCGACGATCTGGCCGGCCGCCTCGGCAGCCTCCAGCAGCGGACGCAGGTGGTAGGCCGCCAGCATGCCGGGCAACTCTTCCGCGTGCAGGCTGGCCTGGATGTAAATCTTCAGGCCCGTGCCGGCTTTGCCAAAGTGAAAGCTGGTGAGCGTCTTGTGGCTGCCCAGGCTGGGGGATAGCAGGGTGTGGTCAATGCGTTGCATGGGCTCTTAGGGTTTGCGTGGAGCCAGATGGGCCAGAAAGTGGCGCTCAGCCAGCCGGAACACCGCGATCAGGCAGAAGGACGCCACCAGGTAAATTGCAGCTGCGGCGATATAGGCCTCAAACGGCAGGTAGTAGTCGGAATAGACGCGGCTGGCGGCGGCCGTCACGTCCAGCATGCTGGGCACGGCACTGGCCAGGCTGGTGCTTTGCAGCATCATCACCACCTCGTTGCTGTACGCGGGCAGGGTGCGGCGCATGGCGCTGGGCAGCACGATGCGCAACATCACCTGAAAGCGACTCATGCCAAAGGCCTGTGCCGCCTCGATCTCGCCTGCGTTGGTTTCGCGGATCGCACCGGCCAGCATCTCGGCGGTGTAGCCGGCCGTGTTCAGGCTGAAGGCCAGCAGGGCGCAGAAGAAGGGTTCCTTGAAGTGCGTCCAGGGCCAAACGTCGTCCCAGCGCGCCTGAATCCATTCCAGTTGGCCCAGGCCGTAGTAAATCAGGTAGACCTGAATCAAGAGCGGCGTGCCGCGCACGACATAGGTGTAGGCACCGACAATCCAGCGCGCAAACGCCCAGGGGCCGGTCAGCAGCAGTGCAAAAACCAGTGCCAGCACTGCGCCAATGCCCAGTGAGGAAAACAGCAGCCCCAATGTGGTCAGAATGCCCTCGCCATACAGGGCCAGGTTCTGCGGCTCGAAAATGACAGACCACTTCATAGCGTGCCCCGTTTCGCGCCCAGGCTGAAGCGCGCATTGAGCTTGCGCAGCGCATACAGGGAGACGCTGGTGTAGACCAGAAACAGCGCCGCCGTAAACAGGAAAAACGCAAACGGCGAGCGCGTGGCCGAACTGGCCTGTTTGGCCAGGTAGGTCATTTCCTTCAGGCCGATCAGGCTCACCAGTGCTGTGGCCTTGATCAGCACCAGCCAGTTGTTGGTAAAGCTGGGCAGGGCGTAACGCACCATTTGCGGTGCCGTAATACGCACAAAGGTTTGCACCCGGCCCATGCCAAAAGCCCAGGCGGCTTCCATCTGGCCTTTGGGAATGCTCAGGATGGCGCCGCGGAATGACTCGGTCATGTAGGCGCCGTAAATAAAGCCGATGGTCAGCACACCCGCGAAAAACGGGTTGATGTCGATATTGCCGGTGCTGCCCATCAGGGCCAGCACATGGTTCAGGCCAATCGTGCCACCGTAAAAAACCAGCAGCATCACCACCAGATCGGGAATGCCGCGAATGATGGTGGTGTAGGCCGTCGCCACCGCTACCAACAACTTGTTGCCCGAGAGCTTGGCCGCTGCACCCAGCAGGCCCAACACAATGGACACCAGCAGGGCCAGCAGCGACACGCCCACGGTCAGCAAAGCGCCGTGCAGGATCGAGAAGTAGTAACCGTTCATAGCGTGCCTAATGGACAAACAAAAACGACAGCGTGCAATCTCTGCGCGCTGTCGTTTTGTATGGGCGTGGATTACTCGCCGTAGACGTCGATGTTGTACTTGGCAAAGTACTTGTCATTCAAGGTCTTGTAGCTGCCGTTGGCGCGGATGGCCTTGATGGCTTCGTTCAACTCACCCTTGAGCTTGTCTTCGCCCTTGCGCAGCGCAATACCGGCACCGTAGCCAAAGTACTTGGGGTCCTTCAAGTCCGGGCCCACCAAGGTGTAGTTAGTGCCTTCGGGCTTGCTCAGGAAACCGCCGGTCACTTCCATGAAGTCGGCCACGGTTCCGTCCAGACGGCCGGACTTGATGTCCAGGTAGACCTGGTCCTGCGCTTCGTAGGAGTTCACTACCACGCCGGCGGGCTTGAGGTCACCCATGGCGTATTTCTCTTGCGTACTGCCCTTGAGGACGCCGATCTTCTTGCCCTTGATGGACGCTGCGTCCGTGAACTTGACGCTCTTCTTCAGCACGATGCGGCTGGGCGTGTTGTAGTACTTGTCGGTGAAGTCCACTTCCTTCAGGCGGTCGTCGGTGATGGACATCGAGGAGATGATGACGTCGTACTTCTTGGCGTTCAGGCCGGGAATCATGCTGTCCCACACCTGCTCGACAAATTCGCACTTGCGTTTCATTTGCTCGCACAGGGCCGTGGCAATGTCTACGTCAAAGCCGGTGGGCTTGCCGTCGGCGGTCTTGAAGGTAAAGGGTTCGTAGGTCGGATCAATGGCGACCTTGAGCACGGCTGCTTCAGGTGCGGGAGCCGATGCGGCAGGGGCTGCAGGCGCAGCAACCGGAGCCGGCTCCTCTTTTTTTCCGCAGGCGGCGAGCAGGGAGGCAGCAGCCAGCGTCAAAAGCAGTTTCTTCATGTTTGATTCCTTTGGGTGCCCACAGGGTGCCCGTGAGCGAGTTGATCGGATGTGAAAAATCATTCTACGATCCAAAGCAAGCAATTTTGGTGCCTATCAGAACTAAAGGCATGGGGTTTGTACGGTGCCGCTTGGCTATGGCGCAGGGGCCTGCATCGTCAACCACACACCGTGGTAGTACCCGTAGCCGGGTCAATGGCATGCGCAAAACCTTACACTCCATGCTTATCTCCCCCCGGTATCCCTGATGAACGCCCCCTTCGACGTCTCCTTTTTCGCGCGCGCCGCAAAACCCCTGTCCAGCTACCGCAAGTACTGGGCGAGCCGCTTTGGCACGGCCCCCTTCCTCCCGATGAGCCGCGCCGAGATGGACAAGTTGGGCTGGGACAGCTGTGATGTGATCCTGGTCACGGGCGACGCCTATGTGGACCACCCCAGCTTCGGCATGGCCGTGATCGGCCGCATGTTGGAAGCGCAAGGCTTTCGCGTGGGCATCATCGCCCAGCCCGACTGGACCAGCGCCGAGGCCTTCAAAGCCTTAGGCAAACCGAACCTGTTCTGGGGTGTGACGGCCGGCAACATGGATTCCATGATCAACCGCTACACGGCCGACCGCAAAATCCGCACGGACGATGCCTACACCCCTGGCGACGTAGCCGGCAAGCGCCCCGACCGCGCCGCCATCGTCTACAGCCAGCGCTGCCGCGAAGCCTACAAGGACGTGCCGCTGATCCTGGGCGGCATCGAAGGCAGCCTGCGCCGCATCGCCCATTACGACTACTGGAGCGACAAAGTGCGCCGCTCCATCGTGGTGGACGCCAAGTGCGACCTGCTGCTCTATGGCAATGCCGAACGCGCCCTGGTGGAAATTGCGCACCGTTTGGCGGCACGCGAGCCGGTGCTTTCCATTACCGATGTGCGCGGCACCGCCTTTGTGCGCCGCCCCGATGACGAGACCGGCAACGGCTGGTTCGAGATTGACTCCCGCAGCGTGGACGAGATCGGCCGGGTCGAGGCCCACGTCAACCCCTACATGACCACCAGCGAGCAGGCGGCAGAGCAGGGCGCCACCTGCGCCAAGGAAGACCAGGCCAAGGAAGTGGCAGCGGCCGCCGAAAGTGCCGGTAGCACGGCCACGGGTGTGAAGGCAGCTGCCTCGCCCGTGAAAGCAGCAGACAGCGCCATTTCGCCCATCACCTTCCACCCCAACCCAGCGCTCAAGGCCAAGCTCAAAGTACCGCCGCGCGACCGCTCCGTCATCCGCCTGCCCAGCTACGAGCAGGTCAAGAGCGACCCCGTGCTCTACGCCCACGCCAACCGCATCCTGCACCTCGAAACCAACCCCGGCAACGCCCGCGCGCTGGTGCAGGCGCACGGCGAAGGCGTAACCGCGCGCGACGTCTGGATCACCCCGCCCCCCATCCCGCTGACCACGGCCGAGATGGACATGGTGTTCGACCTGCCCTATGCCCGCAGCCCGCACCCCGCTTACGCGGACGAGAACGGCAGCCATGACGGCGCCACCAAGATCCCGGCCTGGGAGATGATCCGCTTCTCCATCAACATCATGCGCGGCTGCTTTGGTGGCTGCACCTTCTGCTCGATCACTGAGCACGAGGGCCGCATCATCCAGAGCCGCTCGGAAGACTCGGTCATCAAAGAGATTGAAGACATCCGCGACAAGGTCAAGGGCTTTACCGGCACCATCTCCGACCTGGGTGGCCCCACCGCCAATATGTACCGCCTGGGCTGCAAGAGCCCGGAGATTGAAGCAGCCTGCCGCAAGCCCAGCTGCGTGTACCCCGGCATCTGCCAGAACCTGGGCACCGACCACGGCCCGCTCATCCACATGTACCGCCGCGGCCGCGCACTCAAAGGCATCAAGAAGATTCTGATCGGCTCCGGCCTGCGCTACGACCTGGCCGTGAAGAGCCCGGAATACGTCAAAGAGCTCGTCCAGCACCATGTGGGCGGCTATCTGAAGATCGCACCCGAGCACACCGAAAGCGGGCCGCTGACCAAGATGATGAAGCCCGGCATCGGCTCCTACGACAAGTTCAAACAGCTGTTTGACAAGTTCTCTCTGGAGGCCGGCAAGAAGCAATTCCTCGTGCCCTATTTCATCGCGGCCCACCCCGGCACCACCGATGAAGACATGATGAACCTGGCCGTGTGGCTGAAGAAGCATGGCTTCCGCGCCGACCAGGTGCAGACCTTCTACCCCAGCCCCATGGCCACGGCCACGGCCATGTACCACAGCGGGCGAAACACCTTGCGCAAGATCCACCGCAAGGCCGAGAGCGATGACGAGGTGGTGGACATCGTGCGCGGCGAAAAGCGCCGCCGCTTGCACAAGGCCTTTTTGCGCTACCACGACCCCGCCAACTGGCCGCTGCTGCGCGAGACGCTCAAGGCCATGGGCCGGGCCGACCTGGTGGGCAACGGCAAGCACCATCTGATCCCCACCTTCCAGCCGCTCAACGACGGCGCCTACCAGAGCGCGCGCAAGAAGAATTCCACAGCGGTGCCGGTGAAGGCGGGCGTCGCGGCACCCGCGAAGCCATCCATCCAGCCCGTCAAGGGCCGCCTGCTGACCCAGCACACCGGCCTGCCGCCGCGGGTGACTGGTGCGGCTGGCAAGACGGTGCGCAAGCCGCGTTGAACCTCGCCGGTTCAAACCATAGAAGCATGACGCCCACGCGAACTGCGCAGAAATTACTCTGACGCATCGCTGGGCTTACCGTAGAGCGAATGCAAAGGAGAGCCCACATGAAATTTTTCTCGTGCCTGACAGCGTCGCTGTTGATCGCCGGTGCGTCATGCGCCGTTCATGCAGACCAATTGTTGGTGCTCTCTGCTGCAGCGGTAAAAACATCCGTTACCAAGGTGCCTGAACTGTTCGCGGGCCTGGGTGAAGATCGGGTTCAGTTTCAATTCGGCACGGCTGGCGCCATGCGTGACAAGGCGATTCAAGGTGACCTGTTCGATGTCATCATCGTTCCGCCTGTGGCGATGGCCGAACTAGTGAAACGGAATCTGGTGGATGCCTCAAGTCAGCAACCCTTGGGCACGGTGCGACTGGGTGCAGCGGTTGCCCAAGGCCATCCGCCGGTTGACCTGAGCGACCTCGCGGCCCTCAAGCGTGCATTGGTAGCGGCACAGTCTGTGGGAATTGCAGATCCCGCTCGGGGTGCGACCACCGGAATTTACCTGGCAAAACTCTTTGCAAACCTGGGGCTGGTGGAGGAAATGAAAACCAAACTCAAGGTATACGCAGAGGGCCAAGATGCAATGGAAGCTGTTGCACGCCATGACATTGAAATTGCCATGGGCCAAGTGAGTGAAGCAAGTTCAGTTGCCGCACTTGAACCGCTTGTGCCGCTACCCGAGGCCGCGCAACTGAAGACCGTTTACGTTGCGGCCATCGCGCAACATGCACCGCATCCGATGGCTGCACGGCGGCTGATGGACCTTTTGGTTTCACCGACAGTGCAGCAGTCGTTCAAGAAAAATGGCTTTGAAGCTGGCAGTGTGTTGCTGCCTGCGGGCTTTTGACCCACGCTGCCGACTTTGACTGTCCCAGGCCAAAGTGGTTGAAATCGTTGCGTCTCGCGGGCTTTTCGACCGCCGGGTGGGTCACAGGAAATCGGCAATCAGGGTCAAATTCGTGCCGGCGCCAACAAGCGGTGGGTCGATCGCAGCAAATCCGGACCAACAGTCAGCCTTGGCGAACGTTCTTTTTTTATGTCAGATCCCAAGAAATTTCATGGCTACGATGCCGACTTGATCGACGTTGAAGATCGAAACTTCGAGCTTATGATCTGCACGTGAGCTTTGTGAACATATGCCTAGCGGTGGGCGATTATGTATCCCGAAGCCATTGACTCGGGCATAAAGCCTGTCTCATTTGGGAGTGAAATAAAGGCAAGGAACATTAGCCCATGACCGTACATCAAGGTACATCTGCCGTCGACGCTAATCCGGTATTGCTCAACGCGCTGGCTCAGCTGAGATTAAAGCTGCTGGATCTGTCAGGCCGCAATCGCCTGATCAATTTCAAGCACGCGCCGGGCAAGTCGCTTCAATTTGTTGAGGGCCAACTGTCGGTCGCATTCCATAAATTGGTGGAAGACGGGCAAAAGTTGGAAATTCAAGGGCTCCCCGAGCCGGCAAAGGCCGATTGGGTCGACCGCAATGAGCGGTTGCAGCGGCCCGAGCCTCGGGACTGGGCCAGAGCCCAAGGCCTCCCGACAAGCTACGACATCGAACTGCATTCGCGCAAGGCCGATCCACGCGCGCTGCTGTTCCGTGATGACTTGGCCAAGCATTGCCGCAAGATAGAGCGCGAGGCTGTCCTTGCGATGGAGGAGACCGGCGCCAACATGCTGTTCCTGGTTTTGGGATTTCTCGAGTTCCCTGATCAGAGGGACAGCGATCGACTATTTACTGCGCCCTTGGTGTGCGTGCCAGTGTCGATGGTCAAGAAGGACGTGGGAGGTATCGAGTCCTTTTCCATTCAATACACCGATGAGGAAGTCGCTGACAACCTTTCATTGCGCGAAAAGCTCCGCAACGATTTCGGCTACACGATTCCCGAAATTCCCGAAGATAACGCCAATGTCGACGTCTATCTCGACGAAATATCGAGCATAGTCCAGACGAATCCACGCTTTGTGGTGAAGAGGCGCGTGTCTCTATGCCTGCTGAGTTTCGCCAACATGCTACTGGTGCGCGATTTGGATCCTTCCAAGTGGCCTGCCGACGTGGGGGGCAACGGCTTGCTGGACCACCCCATCATCCGGCAAGTGTTCGAAGGGCGCGGCATCGCTCCAGAATCCAGTTTGGCCATAGCAACGGAGCACGCGGTCGAGGATGGTCCTGGCGCGGCAATCCCTTTGGTCTTCGATGCAGACAGTTCGCAACACAGTGCGCTGGTGGACGTTTTGGCCCTGAAGAAGAACATGGTGATCGAGGGGCCGCCCGGAACCGGCAAGTCCCAGACGATCACCAATTTGATTGCGGCCTGTTTGTCGGAAGGAAAGACCGTTCTTTTCGTGGCCGAAAAGTTGGCCGCCTTGGAGGTGGTCAAAGCGCGGCTGACCCAGGCGGAGTTGGCGCCCTTTGTTTTGGAGCTCCACAGCAACAAAACCAACAAGAAGAAGGTTCTCGAGGAAATCAATCGTCGAATCTCTTTTAGGGTTCAGCCGCCATCCGATCTGCCCAGGTTGCTTCAACAGCTCGAGTCCCACCGCGCGGAGCTCAAAACCTACACGGACATCATGAATTCCAGCGGGGGCAATGGATTCGGACGCACGCTGCACCAAGTGATGTGGCGGGCCGAGCGACATCGCTCTGCAGTTACTGGTGTCGAATCGCTGCTCAATCAGATGGACGTTCCGGATGCCAAATTCATCACGGAATTCGAGCTGATGCGGCGTATGGACTGCTTGCGGCATCTGGGGGACCAGTTCGATGCCATTGGGGGCTTCGACAGTTCGAATCCGCTATGGGGCTTTTATCCGGATCGCCTAGTGCCCGGCGACGAGCTCCGGATCGGAAAATTGTTGGCTGATGGCGTCGAGTGGGCTACAAAGCTTCAAGCCGATGCCCAAGAGCACAACGATTTCATTCTGGGCGCTCCTGTTGAGGGCATCTCAGCCACGACCGCATTTGCCCAATCGATAGCTTTGCGCAAAGCTGCGCAAGCCGTTTCGCCCACTCTCCCGTTTGACTTGATCCCGGGCTTTTTCATCGCCGATGGCACCGGGCAGTTTGCGGCAAGCACGCTGTCCGACTTTGACGAGAAACTCAAGCAGTTTGCTCGGCTTGCATCGCTGGTGGCTGCGGGTTGGAAGCATGAAGATGCTGCTAGCCCCGATCTGGTCCATGACCTTGCCGCACTTGCCACCAGAGCAGGCGACCTTGGAGTGAAGCTGGGGGACATTGATTCGATCGACGCCTTGCGCCGCAGGTTGGTGGATTTCGCCCACAAGCTAGAGGCGTCTTGCGGAGCGATAAAAAAGGCGTGCCAACAAAAGGGCGTGTCTTTCGACGGATCGCGGCAGGCCTTGGATGTGGTGGCGGGATTCGCGAACACCATCATCGGGGCTCCGGACGCGCATCTCGACCTGCAATCGCCTTTGCTCGCTAAAGACAGCGCCGTTCATGCACTGGAATCGCTGGCTCATCTGCAATCGCAGTACGCTGGTGCCAAGGTGGAATTGGATCAGCGACTCTATTTAGATGCCTTGCCGGATTCTGCTCACATTCGGGCTGTCATTTCGACCCTTCGGGAGGGCGACACCTGGTACCGGATATTTCAAGGGCGTTGGCGCTCCGCCAAGAAATTGCACCACACCCTGCTTCGAACCAAGTTAAAGGTGGTGGGCTCACAGCGGTTGGCCGATATGGAGCAACTTGCAGCCATGCTTGAGTTGCATGAACGCTGGAAATCCCACGAGGTGTGGGGCGGCGTGCTCAATCGCCAACCGCCAGCGGAGCCGTTGGACTTGAATGGCCACATTGCGGTGGCGCGGTGGAACAAGGTCATCAAGAAGATCAGCGAAGAAGTTGGAGCAGCCCAGATCGACCCTTCGCAATGCACCCCCGAGAAGACGCGGGCTCTGCGAAGGGAATTCGTCGCGCTCAAATCGGAAGCGGGTTCCGCCAAAGCAGCGCTGGCCGCTTTGGACGAACTCCTTCCCAACCTTGCGAACACGGCTCGCTACGAGTTGATAGAAACGGCCTACTTCAAAGGTCGCGATCTTGCCGCGTGCATTGAAGGGCAAATCGCCAAGTTACGTGAACACGCGCACGATGGCGCGAGTTTTGAGCAGGTGCTTTTGGCGTGTAAGACCGCAATTGCCAGGGCGAGCTTGCGCCAGTCCATCGAAGGCAACGAAATTGCTCGGCGACTTTTGGGGGCGCTGTTCGCCGGTATCAGCTCCAAAACCGAACCCGCTAGGCAAGCTTTGGCCTATGCGTTGAGTTTCGATGCGATGGGGCTGTCCGATGGAGTGAAGTCGCGCCTGCGTGGAGCTGATTCGCGCGAGGCCGCCATAGCCATGGGCCGTCAATTCGCAGACATCGCAGCGGGGTTGGAACGCCTCGACGCGTTTGCCGCAGCAATGAGGCAGTCGGGCGAACTGGATATCGACCAATTCGTTGGAAGCGCCCTTGTCCACGACCTTCACGCGTTCACGGCCGCGCTGCCAGACGCGCTCACGATGGCCAGCGAAGCCTCGTCCATGATCATGCCGTGGTCGCTTTATATCGCGCGCCGCAAGGAGAGCTTGGACCTGCCATTAGGTGCATTTGTACAAATATTGGAACGCGGCGACATCGTTTCCGTTGAGTTGGCCGACGCTTACGGATACTGCGCCCATTCAGCGATACTTCGGGACGCATTTCGATCCATTCCCCAACTCGGACGTTTCGCCGGATTGAAGCACAACCAGATCCGCGAGGAGTTCAAGCGGTTGGACAAGGAAATCATCAAGCTGCGCGGGAAATCCATTGGCCATGGCTGCATGTCCAAGGCATCCCCGCCTGAGGGACGGTCCGGGATTAGGGTCAATGAGCGTACAGAGATGGCCCTGCTTAATCACCTCTTGCCGCAGCAGCGGCCGCGGGTACCGGTTCGCAAGATGCTCGAGCGCGCGGGTCAATCCATCCAAGCCCTCAAGCCCTGTTTCATGATGGGACCTCAAGCGGTTGCCCAATATCTGAGCCCTGGCGCGGTCAGGTTCGATCTTGTCATCATGGATGAAGCGTCGCAGCTCAAACCCGAAGAAGCCATCGGTGCTATTGCGCGAGGTGGCCAGCTTGTGGTGGTGGGCGACCCCAATCAACTGCCGCCGACCTCGTTTTTCTCGAGGGCGGCAGCCGTCGGAGAGGGCGAAGACGATCAATTCAGCACGACCGATGCCGAAAGCATTTTGGATGTCTGTTCCGGGCACTTCCATCCGGTCCGGTCGCTGCGCTGGCACTACCGCTCGCAACACCAGTCTCTCATCGCCTTCTCAAATAAGCACTTTTACAAAAGTAACCTGATCATCTTCCCTTCGCCTTATGGGCAAGGTGGAAAACTTGGCGTTCGGGCAACCTATTTGGCCGATGCGGTGTATGAGAACCAAAGCAATCTTCGGGAGGCCACACGGGTGGTGGATGCCGTGATGGAGCACATCAGGACAAGGCCTGATGATTCCTTGGGCGTGGCCACGCTCAACATCAAGCAACGTGACCTGATAGCGGAATTGCTCGACACCAAACTCAAGGACATGCCAGGAGTCAACAAATACCGGGAGCATTGGAAGGCCGAAGGCCAGCCACTATTCGTCAAGAACTTGGAAAACGTCCAGGGTGACGAACGCGACGCCATCATCGTGTCCACGACGTTCGGGCGCCCCCCTGGCTCTTCCAAGGTGCAGCAGAACTTCGGCCCGATCAGCCGTCAGGGAGGATGGCGGCGGCTCAACGTCCTGTTCACTCGGGCGAAAAAGTCGATTGCGATCTATACATCGTTGCGCCCGGAAGACATCGCTCTCGACACGGCGACGCCCGAGGGAACCCGGGCCTTGAGGAATTACCTGGAGTACGCTCGCACAGGCTTACTGACTGAATATGTGGATACCGGACGTGCTCCCGATAGCGACTTTGAGGTCTCGGTGATGGACATGCTCAGGGCCAAGGGCTTTGAATGCACTCCGCAGCTTGGCGTGGCGGGCTATCGGATCGACGTCGCCGTCAAGCATCCTGACGCTCCTGGCGCCTATCTTGCCGCCATCGAATGTGACGGCGCGAGCTACCATTCGGCGCAGTCCGTCAGGGACCGGGACCGCATACGCCAGGAAGTTCTCGAGTCCATGGGATGGAGAGGTCGGATCTGGCGCATTTGGTCAACCGACTGGTTCAGGACGCCGCACCAAGAAACTCAAAAACTGATGGGGTTCCTTGGCGACCTTCGTGACTCATGGCATCCCGAGCACGCTTCGGGTGAAGCATGGGTAGAGGAAGGTGTCGCTCCTGTGCACGCCCCGGCCTCGTCGGCGCAACCATCGGCGAAGCCTGCCATGCAGAAAGTCGTGCCCTCGCCAAAATATGCAGCGGAGGAGCGGGTGCAGCTAAGCGCTGCGCTCATCGACAGCGATGAATATGTGGAGATCGAAGTGGGCGACACGGTGAAATATGTGGACATCAGCAAGCCCGCCGTGATGCTGTCTGTGCAAATCACAGCGGGCAAGGATGACTTTGCAAACGGAATCGTTTCGGAGAGCCGCCCCCTTGCGCAGGCCTTGCTGGGCGCCGTGGTCGACGATGAGGTTCAGTTAAACCTTCCGGGTATGAACCCCAAAGTATTCCGCGTGTGTGAAATCAAGAAGCCCAATCGATATCCCGCCGAGGCTGATTCAGTCGCTGGTGGGGCATGAACAACACAATAGTTAAGCGGATGAAGGGCCATGGAATCAGGAAGCGTTCTGGGGGCGATTGGATTGAACTGCTTCAACGCTTGCCTGCATCTCAGGTACGAAAGAAGTTTGCGGCGGCCGTTGATGGTCGCTGTTTGGCGTTCAATGAAGACACCAACCCATGGTCGTCAAAATTCTATTTGCCAACCAATATGGAGCTGCGTCGACCGCAGTATTTTGTGGCCAAGACGATTTACTACTTACCCGGCCATGGAGGCCTTTTGTCGACGGGTTTGAGCGGGCGCTCCTCGAGCGTGGCTTCGATGTTGCTGGCCTCGAGACCGTGGGATCGCGCGTATGTTTCCAACCTATTGGATAGGTGGCTGCTTGGAGTGGCTTCGTAAACGAACCGGCATTGAAACGGCGCTTTGATGCGGACAGTCCACTACGGAAGTCTTGACCTTGCGCCTATGCTGTGTTGCACCTCACACGTATGGGGCGTGAGCCCCATAACAACTTCAGCTCGCAGCCATGCAAACCGCATCGCCCGCACGCCCGCCACGCCGCTCCAGCCAGACAGACGCAGCAAACACGAACAGCCCCACAAACGACAGCACAGCGCCCACATAGCCGGTGGCGGCATAGCCGTAGCCATACGCAATCACCAAACCCCCGAGCCAGGCGCCCAGGGCATTGGCGATGTTGAAGGCCGAGTGCATCGAGGCGGCCGCCAGCGTCTGGCCGTCGGCGGCCACATCCATCAGCCGGGTTTGCATGGCCGGGCCTGCGGCAAAGGTGCAGCCGATCAGGAACGTGCAGGTACACAGCATCACCGGGTGGGCGGCGGTCAGGCTGAACAGCGTCATCACCACGATGTTGAAAATCAGCATGCCGCCTATGGTGCCCATGAGTGAGATGTCGGCCAACTTGGAGCCCACGACATTGCCCACATTCATGCCGATGCCGAACAGGGCCATCATCACCGGGATCATCGTGGCCGGCATGTGTGCCACCTCGGTGGACGTGCTGGCGATGTAGGAGAAGATCGAAAACATGCCGCCAAAACCGGTGGCGGCCAGCGCCAGGGTCAGCAGCACTTGCGGGTGGGTGAAGGCCACCAGTTCCCGCACCACGCTGGCGCCTGCAGCCGGCTTGTCACGCGGCAGGTAGATCCAGATCAGCGTCACCGTCAGGGCGCCCATCAGCCCCACGGCCAGGAACATCACGCGCCAACTCAGGAACTGGCCAAACAGCGCCATGACCGGCGTGCCGGCCAATGTGGCCCCGGTGAGGCCCAGCATCACATAGCCTACCGCCCGGGCGCGCATCTGCAGGGGAACGAGCGACGCAGCAACCAGTGCCGACACGCCAAAGTAAGCGCCGTGCGGCAGGCCGGTGAGAAAGCGCAACACCATGAAGCTCCAAAAATCGGGGGCCATGGCACTGGCCAGGTTGCCGATGGCGAAGACGGTCATCAGAACCAGCAGCAGGGAGCGGCGCGAGGACTTTGCGCCGGCAATGGCGATCAGCGGCGCACCCACCACGACACCCAGTGCGTAAGCGCTGATCACATAACCGGCCTGCGGGGTGGTGACTACGAAGGTGCGCGCCACATCCGGCAGCAGCCCCATGATGGCAAATTCGCCGGTGCCAATGCCGAAGCCGCCACAGGCCAGCGCCAGAATCACCAGGCCGATTTGTAGGCGCGTCAACGGGGGGGACTCTGCGGTCGCGGTCATGGTTTCCTTGGGGGGGTGTCGGGCACGTGGAGGGTTGGCAGGGGCAGGCGGTTTCAGGCCATTCCCGTGGAGGCGCGAACTATACGTGATGGCACCCGGCGTCCGCCGCGCAGGGGCAATGCGTGCAGGGGTGCGTGCTGCCGGACGGGCTACTGCAGTGTGTGCAGCGGGATGTCCTTGGCCAGGGCCAGCGCATTCAGCTGCTTGCGCGTCTTGCCGGCCAGAAAGCCTGCAATGGCCGCATGCGCCGCCGGGGTAAACAGGGTTTGGATGCGGGAGTCGGCCAGACCGGCAGCCTCTGCCAGCGCGGCGGCAAAGTGGGGCTCCAGGGCCGCCAGGGCCACGCGCCCGTCCTTGCAGGCATACACACGGTAGCCAGCGTGCCCGCCACCCACGGCGGCACCGGGCGTGGTCAGGCCCCAGGCGCGTGGCAGGCCCAGATAGGCTGCGGCATCGGACAAGGCCACTTCCAGGCGCACGCTCTTGCCCCGTTGCAACTGGTGCAGGCGTGTCTGCAGAATGGCCTCGCTCACCATCAGCGAGCCGCCCATGTCGGCGTACAGGCTGGCGGGGAGTTCCAGGCCGGGGACCAGGTCGTTTTCAGTCATGTAGGTGAGGTCATGGCCGGGCTCTTCGGCGCGCGCGCCGGTCGCGCCAAAGATCGCCACCATGGAGAGCTGCGGGTAGGCCTTGTGCAGGGCTTTCCAGCCCAGCCCCAGTTTCTCCAGCGCGGAGGGGCGAAACGAGGTGAGCAGCACGTCGGCCTTGGCCAGTTCGCGCTGCAAAACCTTGCGGCCGGGCTCGGTCTTCAGGTCGGCGCTGAGGGTTTTGACGCCCTGGTGCATGGCGTCATAGGCCACGCGGGCGTAGAGGGCCATCGGGTCGCCTGATGCGCCCCGGGGTGCGGCCGGGTGGGCTGGCGGCTCCAGTTTGAGGCAGGTGGCGCCCATGGCGTGGCAGCGCATCAGCGCAGCGGGGCCTGGCAAATTCAGCGCCAGGCTCAGGATGCGCACGCCTTTCAAAGGGCGCAACGGGGCTGCGGGGGAGGGGGTTGTTGCCATGTGCGTTCCTGGGGCTGCGGGGTTTGGGGTTCACAGGATGATAGAGGCAATAATGCAGCCTCCATTCACCCGCGCCATGCCCCAGAGGTTTCATTGAAAACGCCCCACGTCTCTCTCGACTTGTTCCCCGAAATGCCCGCAATGGCCGTTGAAAAATCCAAGCGCGCCAAGCGCGTGGTAGCCCCCCAAGCTGCTCCCCAAGCCATGGTCCAGATTCAGCACGAACTGGATGCGCCATTGCCTGTCGCTGTCCGCGCTCCCGCACGGGTCAGCGCGCAAGCCGCCGCACCGCAGCCCGTCCTGGCGCCGGCCCCTGATTTTTTGGAGGCCATGGCCCTGCAGCTGGAAGCGCAGGGAGATTTTCGCGTGCTGCGCCGCCTCAAGCCGCTGCTGAACTGGCCGGGCACGCCCACGCAGGGGATGACCCGCGTGGTGGTGCTGGACACCGAGACCACCGGCCTGGACCAGGGCCGGGAACGCATCATCGAGTTGGCCATGCTGCGCGTGGACATTGACAATGCCACCGGTCTGCCGGTGGGTGCGGTGCAGGTGTACGACGGGCTGGAAGACCCGGGCAAACCGATTCCGCCCGAGGTGGTGGCACTCACCGGCATCCGCGATGCGGATGTGCAGGGCCAGCGCCTGGACGAGGCGCGCGTGGCGGAGTTGCTGCAGGGCGTGGACCTTGTCATTGCGCACAACGCCGGTTTTGACCGTCCGTTTGTGGAGAGCCGCATTGCACAGTTTGCGCATCTGAACTGGGCCTGTTCCTTTGCCGATATTGACTGGAAGGCACAGGGCAGGGGCTCTGCCAAGCTGGAGAGCCTGGCCCAGGCCAACGGCTGGTTTTACGACGCCCACCGCGCCGAGATGGATTGCCACGCCTTGTTGGCCGTGCTGGCGCACAAGCTGCCCGGGGAAGCGCACACGGGTCTGGCCGAATTGCTGCAAGCCGTGGCCCGCCCCAGCTACCTGCTGCAGGCCACCAACGCACCGTTTGAGGCCAAGGACAAGCTCAAGGGCCGCGGCTACCGCTGGAATGCCGACCAACGCGTGTGGCACACCCGCCTCAAGACGGATGCGGAACTGAACGCCGAGTGCGAATGGTTAAAGGACCAGGTTTATGGCCAGCGTCGTGCCCTGGTGCAACTGGAGAAGCAGGATGCCTTGGTGCGCTTTTCCAGCCGCCCGGGTGTTATGACGCAGCAGCAGCTTTAATTTGCGGGGAGCAGGCAGCATGCAGATTCAGGGCATACAAGTGGGCAGCGCGCGCAAGGCACTCATGGGCGGGCGCGCCATCCTCACAGCGATTCGCAAAACGGCGGTGCTTGGCCCGGTTGCGGTCCAGGCGCTGGGCTTGGAGGGCGACGAGCAGGCGGACCTCAGCGTACACGGCGGTCTGGAGAAGGCGGTGTATGCCTACCCGTCCGAGCACTACGCCTTCTGGCGTGAACAGCGCACCCGGGCCGGCCTGGCCGATATTGACGACCAGTTGCCCTGGGGCGCCATGGGCGAGAACCTGACCCTGTCGGGCCTGCTGGAGGCCGATGTCTGGGTGGGCGATGTGCTGGAGTTCGCCCACTGCCGGCTGCGCGTGGACCAGCCGCGCGAGCCCTGTTTCAAATTCAACGCGGCCATGGGCTTCAACACGGCAGTCAAAGCCATGGCGCAGAGCGGCTTTTGCGGTTTTTACCTGTCGGTGGACCAGCCCGGCACGCTGCAGGCGGGGGAGTCGTTTGTGCTGCATCCGGGCCCGCGCAGAGTGAGTATTCCGGAGCGCTTCAACGCCAAGCTGTTCAAACACATGCGCTGATGTCCATGGGAGTCGCTTGATTCACGCATACGACGTGCGCTGGGTGAATGAGAGCTTGTGCGCAGCCTGCATGAGCAAGGCGCGGGTCTGTTCCAGGTCCGGCCCGATGTGGGTGTCAATGCGCCGGATATAGGGGCAGGTCAGGGCTGCCAGCGCGCTCTGGTCCGGCCCGAGAATGGGGAACGATATGTCGACCACGCCGAAGGATTGCTGGCTCTTGCGCTCCAGATAGCCTTGTTTGCGAACCTCCCGCAGCGTTGCCTGCAATTTGGCTTCGGTGATGGGCACTTCACCTTCCAGCGGGGTGTGTTCGGCGCGCATGCGCGCTATGTCGGCGGGGTCGCCGTAGGCCAACAGCACATGGCCGGAGGCCGTATCCATCAGTCCCACGCGCGCGCCGCGTTGCAGCGAAAAGCTCCACCCGCGCGGGCTGTTGATCTGTGCGGTGATCAGCACATTGCCCCGGTCATACACGCCCAGGTGGCAGGACTGTTCAGCCAGCAGGGCGAATTCATCCATCACCGGCAGGGCCTGGTTGACCAGCCGGTTGATCGGCGGGTGCCGGTTCGCCAGCGCAAACAACTTCAGGCTGAGCGCATAGCGGTCGCCCGAGAGGGAGCGGGTGACGTACTGGCGCACCACCAGGCGCTCCAGCATGCGGTAAATCTCATTGGCGCTGCGGTCCATTTCTTTCACGATTTCGGCGCGTGTCAGGCCCTGGGGCTGTTGTGCCAGCAGTTCCAGAATGTCGAGGCCCTTGTCCAGGGCCGGCGCGCGGTAGCGTTCGTCGGTGCTGGCGGTGGCCTGGGGCAGTTCCGCTGGTTTGGCCGTGGTCTTTTTGACGGGCTTGCTGGGCATGGTGGCTGGTCCCTCTTGGTGGTTGCAGGTGCTTGACTCAGGGAAAACGTTAGGCCTTTTTGTAACCTGCATCGCTATGATCTGGCTTCATATATGAATCATCTATTCATAAATGAATTATTTAACCGGAGTTCAGTGCATGCGTCAAGGTCGATTGGAAGGCAAAACGGTGTTGATCACCGCTGCGGCGCAAGGCATGGGACGGGCCAGCGCGCTGGCTTGCGCAGCCGAGGGTGCGCGGGTGATTGCCACCGATATTGATGCCGCCTTTCTGGCCAGCCTGGCGAAAGAGTCTGGCGCGATTCAGACCGAAATTCTCGATGTGTGCGATGCCGCCGCCGTGCAGGCCCTGGCCGTGCGCACACCTTCGCTGGACGTGCTGTTCAATTGCGCCGGCATTGTGGTCAATGGCTCGGTGGTGGACTGCACCGAGGCCGATTGGGACCGCAGCTTCGAGATCAACGTGAAAAGCATGTACCGCATGTGCCAGGCCTTTCTGCCCGGCATGCTGGCCCATGCCAAGGCGAACGGCGGCAGTGTGTCCATCATCAACATGGCCTCCATGGCGTCGAGCATCAAGGGCTTTGCCAACCGCTGCGCCTATGGAGCAACCAAGGCGGCAGTGATCGGCCTGACCAAGTCGATTGCCGCAGACTTTGTGCGCCAGGGGGTGCGCTGCAATGCGCTGTGCCCCGGCACAGTGGATACACCCAGCTTGCGCGGACGCATTGCCAGCGCGCCTGACCCGGTGCAGGCAGAGAAAGACTTCATTGCGCGCCAACCCGTAGGCCGCCTGGCCACGGTGGCTGACATTACGCCGCTGGTGGTGTACCTGGCCAGTGACGAGTCGCAGTTTGTCACCGGGCAAGCCCTACTGGTGGATGGCGGCGTAACCATTTAGGCTGCATTCTTTGCAGCAACAGGCAACACAGTGACCGCACTTATCTCCGTCAAGAACCTGAGCAAGTCCTTCCCAGGCGTCAAGGCCTTGCAGGATGTGCAGTTCGATCTGCAGGCCGGTGAGGTGCATGCGCTGATGGGCGAGAACGGCGCGGGCAAATCCACACTGATGAAGATCCTGGCCGGGGTCTACACGCGTGACAGTGGCGAGGTGCTGCTCGATGGCGCGCCGGTGGAAATCACCAGCCCGGCCCATGCCCAGTCGCTGGCCATTGGCATCATCCACCAGGAGCTGTACTTGATGTCGCATCTGACGGCGGCGCAGAACATTTTTCTGGGGCGCGAGCCCAAGAGCAAGTCGGGCCTGTTTCTGGACGAAGACCAGCTCAACCGCGACACGCAGGCGCTGTTTGACCGCATGAACCTGGCCATGCCACCTGACACCCGCATTGGTGACCTCACGGTGGCCCGCCAGCAGATGGTGGAGATCGCCAAGGCGCTGTCGCACAAGTCGCGCGTACTGATCATGGATGAGCCCACAGCCGCGCTCAACAACGCCGAGATTGAAGAGCTGTTCCGCATCATCCGCCAGTTGCGGGAAGAGGGCGTGGGCATTGTCTACATCTCGCACAAGATGGACGAGATCCAGCGCATTGCCGACCGCATCACCGTGATGCGCGATGGCCGCTACATCAACACCGTGCCGGCGCAGACGCCCATGGCTGAGATCATCGCCATGATGGTGGGGCGCAAGTTGGAGACCACCGAGAAGATCATTCCGGACACCTCCAGCAACGAGGTGCTGCTGGATGTGCGCCGTCTGAACCGGGGGCGGGCCATCCGTGATGTGAGCTTTACCGTGCGGCGTGGCGAGATTCTGGGTTTTGCCGGCCTGATGGGCGCCGGGCGCACCGAGGTGGCGCGCGCGGTCTTTGGTGCCGACGCGATCGATTCCGGCGAGGTGCGCATGCGTGGCCAGTTGCTCACCCTGAAAACCCCGCGCGATGCGGTGCAGGCCGGCATCGGCTACCTGTCGGAAGACCGCAAGCATTTTGGCCTGGCCACCGGCATGGACGTGGAATCCAACATCACCCTGCCCAGCCTGCGCCGCTGGCTGAAGTGGGGTGTGTTTTTGAACCGGAGCGCCATCCGTGCCATCGGGCAGGAGATGGTGGACAAGCTGCGCATCAAGACCCCGTCGCTCACGCAAGTGGCACGTCTGCTGTCCGGCGGCAACCAGCAGAAGGTGGTGATCGCCAAATGGCTGGTGCAGGACTGCGAGGTGCTGATTTTTGACGAGCCCACGCGTGGCATTGACGTGGGCGCCAAGAGCGAGATCTACAAGCTGGTCAACGACCTGGCCGCTGCGGGCAAGGCCATCATCGTGATATCGAGCGAGCTGCCGGAGGTGCTGCACCTGAGCCACCGCATTCTGGTGATGTGCGAGGGCCGCGTCACCGGCGACGTGTGCGGCCACAGCGCCACGCAAGAAAGCCTGATGGTGCTGGCCACACGCCGCGAAGAGCAGGTCGTTCCTTTCCACTGACGCAAACAGGAAGCAAAAATACATGTCCCAAGATGAACACAAGCCAGGTCTGTGGTCCCGCTTCTCCAGCGGCCAGGCCAAGCAGAAGTTGCTGGCCTTTGCCAGCCTGATTGCGCTGATCCTGATCTTCACGGCGCTCAAGCCCGAGGCCTTCATGACGCAGGACAACATCATTGGCATCCTGCAAAGCACCACGGTGATTGGCGTGCTGGCCATTGCCAGCACCTTCATCATCATCACCTCGGGTATCGATTTGTCGGTGGGCGTGCTGATGACGTTTTGCGCGGTGATGGGCGGTGTGTTTCTGGTGAACCTGGGCTGGCCGCTGCCGCTGGGCGTGCTGGGTGCCATTGTGGTGGGGGCGCTCACCGGTTGCGTCTCCGGCCTGGCCATCACCAAGCTGAAGGTGCCGCCGTTTATCGCCACGCTGGGCATGATGATGCTGCTCAAGGGCATGTCTCTGCTGATCACCAACGCCCGCCCGATTTACTTCAACGACATTGAGGGCTTTGACCAGATCGCCCTGGGTTCGGTCATTGGCGACATCTTTCCCGCGCTCATCATCCCCAACGGCGTGCTCATCATGTTTGTCATGGCCGTGGTGTGCGCAGTTATTCTGAACCGCACGGCCCTGGGCCGCTATACCTTTGCCCTGGGCAGCAACGAAGAAGCGGTGCGCCTGTCGGGGGTGGATGTGAACCGCTGGAAGGTCATCATCTACACCTTCAGCGGCGGCATTTGCGGCGTGGCCGGTTTGCTGATTGCCTCGCGTCTGAATTCGGCGCAACCCGCCTTGGGCCAGGGCTACGAGCTCGATGCGATTGCGGCGGTGGTGATTGGCGGCACCTCGCTGAGTGGCGGTGTGGGCACCATCCTGGGCACCATCATCGGCGCCTTCATCATGAGCGTGCTGATCAACGGCCTGCGCATCATGTCGGTGGCGCAGGAGTGGCAAATGGTGCTCACCGGGCTGATCATCATTCTGGCGGTTTACACGGACAACCTGCGGCGCGATAAGAAGTAGTGCGCAGGCGTGTCCCTCCCTTGTCATTCCATTTTTAGGAGAGCCCCGTACGACCCTTCATCCGCACCCGCGTTACCTTTTTGCTAGTTGAGTTTGATTTGATTTTTCGTTGACCGATTTTTTATAAACAGGAGACACACCATGAACTTGAAGAGAAAACTGTTGGTATTGACTGCAGGCCTGGCACTGGCCGGCATGGGCACTTTTGCGAGCGCACAGGAAATCTACATTCCGCTGATTTCCAAGGGCTTTCAGCACCAGTTCTGGCAGGCCGTGAAGCAGGGCGCGGACCAGGCCGCCAAGGACTACAAGGTCAAGGTCACCTTTGAAGGCCCCGAGACCGAGCAGCAGGTGGACAAGCAGATCGACATGCTGGCGGCCGCATTGGCCAAGAACCCCAAGGCCATTGGCCTGGCTGCACTCGACAGCAAGGCAGCCATCCCGCTGCTGAAAAAAGCCCAGGCTGCCAAGATCCCGGTCATCGCGTTTGACTCGGGCGTGGACAGCGACATCGTGGTGACCACCGCACAGACCGACAGCAAGGCAGCCGCTTCGCTGGCAGCTGACAAGATGGCCGAAAAAATTGGTGGCAAGGGCGAAGTGGCTGTGATCGGCCATGACCAGACCAGCACCACCGGCACCAACCGCCGCGACGGTTTTGTCGACCAGATCAAGGCCAAGTACCCCAACATCAAGGTGGTGGACATTCAGTACGGCGGTGGCGACCACCTCAAGTCGGCTGAAATTGCCAAGACCCTGATGCAGGCACACCCCCAGCTCAAGGGCATCTTCGGTACCAACGAAGGTTCGGCCATCGGTGCGGGCAAGGGTCTGAAGGAAGCCAAGAAGACCGGCGTGGTCATCATCGGCTTTGACTCCGGCAAGGCACAGAAGGACATGATCAAAGACGGCACGATTGCCGGCGCGATCACCCAGAACCCTGTGGGCATTGGCTACAAGACGGTGGAAGCCGCGGTGAAGGCGCTCAAGGGCGAGAAGTTGCCCAAGATCATCGACACCGGTTTCTACTACTACGACAAGTCCAACATGGCAGATCCCAAGATCGCTGCTGTTTTGTACGATTAAAGAGAGCCCCGGTCCAGGCTGTGCCTGGCCCCCTGCGGGGGTGCATGCGTTCCAGGGGTGACCCAGTGAACGCATGGTGTTTGAAGGGGCGGGCCTCGTGGCTCGCCCTTTTGTATTGGTGTGTATGTTCAAAGGAAGAATAAAGTGAAATTAGTGCGCTATGGATTGCCAGGACAGGAAAAGCCCGGCGTGTTGGACAGCCAGGGTCGTGTGCGCGACCTGTCGGACCTGATCCCGGATGTCTCCGGTGCCGTGCTGTTGCCCCATAGCCTGGAGCGCTTGCGCGCCGTCGACATCAACAGCCTGCCCCTGGTACCCGGCACACCGCAACAAGATTTGCGCCTGGGTGCTTGTGTCGGCAAGATCGGCAAGTTCATCTGCATCGGCCTCAATTACGCAGACCATGCGGCCGAGTCCGGCATGCCGGTGCCACCCGAGCCGGTGGTGTTCAACAAATGGACCAGCGCGGTCGTCGGCCCCGACGACCACGTGGAAATTCCCCGCGGCTCGCTCAAGACCGACTGGGAAGTGGAACTGGGTGTGGTCATCGGCAAAGGCGGGCGCTACATCGAAGAGGCCGATGCGCTGTCGCATGTGGCCGGTTATTGCGTGGTGAACGACGTCTCCGAGCGCGAATACCAGCTCGAGCGCGCCGGCACCTGGGACAAGGGCAAGGGCTGCGACACCTTCGGCCCCACCGGCCCCTGGTTGGTGACAGCCGACGAAGTGCCGGACTCCAATGCGCTGAAGATGTGGCTGGAGGTGGATGGCAAGCGCTACCAGAACGGCAGCACCGCCACCATGGTCTACAAGGTGCCGTTTTTGATCAGCTACCTGAGCCGCTTCATGAGCCTGCAGCCCGGGGATGTGATTTCTACCGGCACCCCGCCCGGTGTGGGCATGGGCCAGAAGCCGCCGGTGTACTTGCGCGCCGGCCAGGTGATCCATTTGGGTATTGAGGGTCTGGGTACACAAACCCAGACCACCGTGCAGGCCTGAGCGCAACTTTTCTCCATTTCTGAAGGTCCGCGATGACTGTCATTACTTCCTTGCGCGTGGTCGACGTGCGTTTCCCGACGTCCCACCAACTGGACGGATCGGATGCCATGAATCCGGACCCGGACTACTCGGCCGCCTATGTCATTCTGGGCACGGATGCGCCGGGCAAAGAGGGCCATGGCCTGACCTTCACCATCGGGCGCGGTAACGAGATTTGCTGCGCCGCCATCAAGGCCTTGGAGCCCTTGGTGGTCGGGCTGGACATGGCCTGGGTGGCCGAGGATATGGGCCGTTTCTGGCGCCACATCACCTCCGACAGCCAGTTGCGCTGGATCGGCCCGGACAAGGGTGCGATCCACCTGGCCACCGGCGCGGTGGTGAACGCCGTGTGGGACCTGTGGGCCAAGCTCGAAGGCGTGCCGGTGTGGAAGCTGGTGTCGCGCATGCGCCCCGAAGAGATCGTGAAGCTGATTGACTTCCGCTACATCACCGATTGCATCACCCCCGAAGAAGCGCTGGCCCTGCTGAAAGCGCAGGAGCCGGGCAAGGCCGAACGCCTGGCCATCCTGGAGCGGGAGGGCTACCCCTGCTACACCACGTCCGCCGGATGGCTGGGCTATGACGACGCCAAGCTGCGCCGTCTGTGCCAGGAGGCGATTGATGCCGGTTTCAACCACGTGAAGATGAAGGTGGGCCGCGACAAGGCCGATGACATCCGCCGCCTGACCATTGCCCGCGAGGTGCTGGGCCCGGACCGCCAGCTGATGATTGACGCCAACCAGGTCTGGGAAGTGAACCAGGCCGTGGAGTGGGTGAACGACCTGGCCTTTTGCAAGCCCTGGTTCATCGAAGAGCCGACCAGTCCGGACGACATTGAGGGCCACCGCGTCATTCGTGAAGGCGTGGCACCCGTGAAAGTGGCCACGGGCGAGATGTGCCAGAACCGCATCATCTTCAAGCAGCTCATCATGCGCGGAGCCATCGACGTGGTGCAAATCGATTCATGTCGCCTGGGCGGCGTGAACGAAATCCTGGCCGTGATGCTGATGGCCGCCAAATACAAACTGCCGGTGTGCCCGCACGCAGGTGGCGTGGGCCTGTGCGAATACGTGCAGCACCTCTCCATGATCGACTACCTGTGCATTGCCGGCACGCGCGAGGGCCGTGTCATTGAGTATGTGGACCATTTGCACGAGCACTTCATGGAGCCCTGCGTGATCCGCAACGCGGCCTACATGCCGCCTGCGCTGCCGGGCTTCTCGATTGAGATGAAGCCGCAGTCGCTGGTGGATTACGCATTCAAACGCGGTTGAAGCACCAGACCTCAGAAGGTACAGGAAGACAAGCACATGAAGGTTGATTCGCACCAGCATTACTGGCGTTATGCCGCGGAAGATTTTCCGTGGATTGGCGACGGCATGCCTGCGCTGCAAAAAGACTGCGGGCCCGCCGATGTGCTGCCGGCATTGCAGGCGGCCGGCGTGGATGCGGTGGTAGCGGTGCAGGCGCGCAGTTGCGCCGATGAAACAGACTTCCTCTTGGGCCTGGCAACAACCCACCCGCAGGTGGTGGGCGTGGTGGGCTGGACCGATTTGTGTGCCGCTGGTGTGGCCGACACGCTGGACCGCTACGCTGCACAGCCACTGCTTAAGGGCTTTCGCCATATTCTGCAGGACGAGCCGCATCTGCCCGCACTGCTGCGCAACCCGGATTTCAGCCGCGGTGTGAAAGCCGTGCAGCAGCGTGCCCTGGTGTACGACGTGCTGGTGTTTGACCGGCAAATCCCAGGCGCGGTCGATTTTTGTGCCCGACACGATGAGCATTGGCTGGTGCTGGACCACGTGGGCAAGCCCTGCATACGCGACTGGCACACCAAAGCCGAAGTGCCCGGGCGCTGGCTGGCCAGCATGCGCGCGCTGGCCTCCATGCCGCATGTGGTATGCAAGTTGTCCGGTCTGGTGACCGAGGCGGACTGGGCCACCGGCAACGGTGTACTGCCGCAGGACGCCAAAACCATGCTGGAGTGCTTTGACCGCGCGCTGGAGCTGTTCGGCCCCAACCGCATTCTGTACGGCTCGGATTGGCCGGTCTGCCAACTGGCTGCGCCCTATGACGTGGTGCACAGTCTTGCGCAGCGCTGGGCCCAGACGCGCCTCACCGCGCGCGAACAAAACGCGTTCTGGAGTGGCAACGCGGTGCGCTGCTACGACCTGAAGCTTCCAACCGCCACCTGAGGCAAGAAAGATCCATGGATTTACATCTCAAAGACAAGGTCATCATCGTCACCGGGGGCGCCAGCGGCATCGGTGCTGCTATCTCCCTCGCGCTGGCTCAGGAGGGTGCCATTCCGGTGGTGTTTGGCAAGAGCCCGCTAACGGCCGAATTCGAAGGCGCACTCAAGGCCTTGCAACCGCGCTTTGCGTTTGTGCAGATTGAACTGTCGGATGATGCAGCGTGTGGCACTGCCGTTGCACAGATCCATGCGCAGTTCGGCCGCATCGACGGCCTGGTGAACAACGCTGGCATCAACGACGGTATCGGGCTGGACGCCGGGCGCGATGCCTTTGTGGGCTCGCTCAGCCGCAACCTGGTCCACTACTACAGCATGGCGCACTACTGCGTGCCGCACTTGAAGACCAGCAAGGGCTCTATCGTGAACGTATCGTCCAAGACGGCGCTCACAGGCCAGGGCAATACCAGCGGCTATACCGCGTCCAAAGGGGCGCAACTCTCGCTCACGCGCGAATGGGCGGCCTCGTTGCTGGACGACGGTGTGCGGGTGAATGCCGTGATCCCGGCCGAGGTGATGACGCCCCTGTACGCACGCTGGATCAATACCTTTGACAATCCGCAGGCGAAGCTGGATGACATCACGCGCAAGATACCTTTGGGTAAGCGCATGACCACTGCAGAGGAACTGGCCGACATGACGGTGTTCCTGCTATCCGACCGCTCATCCCACACCACGGGCCAGTGGATTTTTGTCGATGGCGGGTATACCCACCTGGATCGCGCGTTGAGCTGATGCCCTCTTAACGCCAGTGGCGGTGGCCCCGGTAGCCGCCGCCCCAGTAGCCGAAGCCAAAGTCCAGCGTGACCGGCGGGTAGTAGTACGGACGCGGGTAGTACACCGGATACACCGGTTGCGTGACGACCACCGGCGGTGGTGCCTCGTACACCGGAATATCGGCTTCATAGGTACGGCGCTGTTCGCTGCTGATGGCACCCACAGGGCCGATTTGCAAGGCCAGCGTGGGGCCGGGATCGTGCGGCATCTGCGCCGAGTACTGCTTGCCTGCAAATTCGTAAACCACGTTGTAAGCCACTGCGCGATTTTCGTAACTGGTCTGGGTGCTGCACTGACGCACGGTACGCAACTCTGTCTCTGGTGCGCCCTCGATGCGGTCGCCGACCACCGAGCCGCCTACGGCGCCCAGCACGGTGGCAGCGGCCCGTCCGGCACCGTGACCACCGGCTGCATTGCCCAGTGCGCCACCGACAATCGCACCCACCACCGCACCAGCGCCCGATTTGGGCTGCTGTACCGCCACTTGCTGATCGGTGCAGACCTGGCGCTGAACGGGCACTTGCTGCAGGACCGGCGTGGCAGAAATTACACGTGCAATATCGACTGCCAAAACAGAACCGCAGGCACTGCCTGCGGCCACAAGCACGATAAAAGCTTTTTTCATGGTGAGATCCCCTTCAAGGGCCACTCCGGTGGAATGGCTATCTCCCTGTAACGCTTCGGGGTCAGGGCGTGGCCGACAGTCTTTACACCCGGTATCAATTGTCCCAGTCGCCGCCGCCTGCGTCGGAGGAGCCGGCGTCATCCCAACTGGTATCGCTGACGCCAAAGTTCTGGCCACCCATGTCCGCATTGGCATTGCCGCCGCCCATGGGTTCGTAGGTGTTGGCGCCGCCGTTGTCAGCCGCCCGGGCGCCCGACTCGTGGTTGCCCATCAGGTTGCGGCCAATGGCTTCTGCGGCCATGACGCCGGCACCCACGGCCAGGCCCGTGGCCACGCCACCCATGATTCTTCCGCCTATGCCAGAACCGCCAGGCTGCTGGCCATACATGGGCTGCTGTCCATACCCTTGTTGTCCATAGCCGGGCTGACCGTAGGCAGGCTGCATGGCCGGTGCGCCAAAGGTTTGCGGGCCGTTCAGTCCATTGCCGTAGCTGGCAGGCTGTTCATACGATTGCGCTGGCGTCTTGCGGCGGAAGATGAAATAGCCGGCAACGATAGCGGCTCCAGCCAGCAGGGCCGGCAGCAGCCAGGAACTGGACGACTTGGCGGGTGCTGCGGGCGCATCGTACGTCACGCTGGAGGTGGCGGGCACTGCCAGCGTTCGCGCGGCGAGCTGCTTTTGCAATGCCTGAACCGCTTCGGGTTTGGCAAAGGGCAGGCCGGGTGCGAATTTTTCGGCTGTGCTCAGCGCCTCACGCGCCTTGGGCAGGTTGCCCTGGCGGGCGTACAACTCGCTTTGCACGAAATACGCTTTGGCGCTCTTGGGGTGCGCGACCAGCACTTGCTGCACCATCACTTGGGCCTGGTCCAGTTTGCCCGCTTGCGCCGTGGCATAGATCTGGTTCATGGTCGGCTCCTGCTGGGCCATGGCCAGACCCGCATGCAGGAATGCAGCGAGCAACAGCCAGCGGAATGCAGTGTGAACGAATGAGAGGTAACGCATGGGGTGAACCTTCTGTTTAAAAACGTAACAAGCACATGATGCTGCCAGAGTGCCGATTTTCAAGCACCCGCGCGTTGCAATTGGGTAAAGCCGGTCTTCAATCGGGGCACGCCTGGGTGCGCTGGCGGCCTCTCTGCTGTTCACAGCAGTCCAGCGCCCGCACCCGGGCCCGTCAGGCGGCGGTATTCAGACTGCGCCGCTGGTCCAGAAAGTGGGCCCAAACCAGCCATAGCGTGGGCGCAAGCACCAGCAGCACAGAGCTGACTTGCGCGAAATCGCCTTCGACCAGCGGCTCGATGCGTTCGTGCCAATAGGCATTGTCAAGACCGGGCAGCATATTCACTTCGGTAAATTCGAACAGACTCTTGAATAGCAGCAGGGCGGCGAACGCCAGCATGAAAACGGCGGTGACGTTGAAGAAACGGGACAGGTTGACCTGCTTGCCGTAGCGCACCCAGAGCATGGCCACGCTGGCCGCAATGCCGGTTCCCAACATACCACCCATGAACATGGGACGCATCTCGGAATTGCCGGCCAACGACGCCAACATGGTGGCGGATTCCACGCCCTCGCGGCCCACCATCAATAGCGTGAAAGCAAAAACCGCTCCCCAGGCGCGGGAGCCGTCCAGTACCGTGGCCTTGGCCATGCCTGCAGAAATTTCGCCCCCCATGTGCTTGCCCATTTTCAGCATCGTCACTACGCACCAGATCACGGCAGCAGCAGCCACCAAGGCCAGAGCGCCTTCCCAGGCGGGAGACGTTGACCCGACTTCAGCCAGCGCAACCCCCAGCCCGATGGACAGTGCCAGCGCCACGCCGAGCCCGACACGCACGGCGTTGATGAGGGGTAGGCGTCCGGTCTTTCGCAGATACAGGGTGGCGATGGCCACCATGAGGAAAGCTTCCAGACCTTCGCGGAAAGTAATAAGCAGGGTTGTGAACATGTGCGGGCCTCTATTCGATGATGGCTGAATGATAACCATTCTTATTTGGAGCGTCAAACACATCCTGGCACAAGCGTGGTTCTTGTGCACCTGGTAACTCAACCGGCGGACAATTCAGGATTCGACGTTGCACTCGCGCCGCAGCAGGGCCAGCGCATCGTTGAGCGCATAGTCAAAACCGCTGAGCAGCGTGGGGCTGGCTTCTTCGCAAAACGCGGTCCAGAGGGTGGTGTAGTCGTCCTGGTTCTGGACGGGGGCATTCGCCTGTATGTATTGTTCGGCCAACTGTGCGTGAAGGCCGGATTTGCGCAATTTACGCACCAGCGTAGCCGCTGTTTTTTCGGTCAACAGGGTCTTGGGCGCGCTGCCTGCTGCAACACACAGGAACAGGGTCAGGAGCGAACTGTCATCGGTGTGCCCTGCCGTGACCTTGGTCCAGGCTTTGGAGGCTGCGCGGTCAAAATCTTCCACGTCGCTCAGACCGTCCTCCAGCCAGAAATAGCGGCCCATGAAGGCGGGGGTTTTGTCGAACAGCTTGCGTGCGGGGAGGCTGGCATCCAGAATTTTGGGCAGATCGGACAGCATCGATTGGCGCACCAACTCGACTGCAGGACGCAACTCTGCTGGCAGGTCTTTGGGCAAGGCCAGGGGCAGGGTGGTGAGTGCTTTTTTGCGCCAGGCGGCAACCATTTTTTCAAACGCCACCCAGTCCGGCATGTCGGTGCGCTTGGCGGCAAGGACCAGCAGTGCGGTGCGAATCACCGCCTCAGCGTCTTTCCCGGCATCTTCGAGTTCGCTTTCGTCCAAGCCCAGGCCATCGGCCAGCCAAATAGCGGCATCCACTAGGTGGGCCACTTTTGCTCGCTGTGCCAGTTCGGCCTGGTAATCGGGCAGACTGCGCAAGCTCCACTTGGCAAGTATGGGAATGTGCTCGTCGCGAAAGCCGCTTTGTTCATTCATGCCGAAGTGGCTGCTTTGCGGCATGGCAATCAAGGCCTTGAGCATGTCAGAGCCCGCCTTGGAGCGCGACATAAAGGAGTTGTCACGCAGCAGTTCTGCGGCCTGGCGCAGATCGCCGCCACTCATATGCTCCAGCGACAGGCTCACCAGGTTGATGATGCGATCCCTGGCTTTTTCCAATTCCGGGCGCAGGTATTCGCTGCCGAAATAGCGCGCAATTTGCACCATGCCCTTGGGCGCGTCGGTGCAGATGGCGTCCAGTTTGTCCTGATCGATGATGCCGTTTTGCACCCCGTAGACCAGCGCCTTCTCGAAAAAAGGCCGCGCGTCAAACAGGGAAACCGTGTGCGCCGGGGCTGCGCTGTGCTGTGTCATGGTCAATTCAGGAGCGTGCGGTAGCTACGTAATTAAATGGCGAGTTCTTCGTCGGAGTCGCGTGCGGCCGGTGTGGCTTTGCCGCGGTCGGTGTCGCCGGTCTCGACCTTGCCGTCGTCTTCGTCCAGTTCATTTTCTTCGCCCAGACCCAGGTCGTGCGCGCGCGCCTTGGCCCGCAGCACCAGCAGGGTTTCAATAAACAGGTCGGGGTTTTTGTAGCGCAGGATCCAGGCCAGTTCCATCCAGTCCTGATCGGCGATTTCATCCTGCTCCACGCGCGGGTTGGCATAGGCCGAGGCGTAGAGGGCCGATTCGGGAATGATCTCGCCGTCGTCTTCGGAGGCGTCAAAGTTACCGGTGCGGGCAAAGGCCTCGATGCGGTTCCACTTTTCCGTGAAGTAATCGGCCAGGGCCTCACTGCCGCCTTCGAGTTCGCCGATGGCATTCAGGAAATCCAGTGGATCGGCGTCTTCCCGGAACATCACCGAGTTCATCATGCCGCGCAAGTGGGTGCGGGTCAGGTCCTTGTATTGCTTTTCCAGCACCACGGCGCGGGCAAACAGGGCAGGGGTGACCAGCAGATTGATGACCGACTCCTTGGAGTTGTCGTACTCACGGATCACCGCCAGGATGTCCTTGGGCGGTAACTGCTCCAGCACGACCAGCAGGGCCTGATCGCCCTCGGCGTCGGCCAACTCCACCAGGGCGTATTCGGCACCACTGATGTCGCCAGCGGCGATCAGGCTTTGTGTTTTTTCTATCAGTGCGAGTTGGTTCATGGTGTTGTTGCTCTTGTAAATCAGTCTTTGCGGTCGAAACCTTGTTCCACCATCCAGTCGGCACCGGCTTCTTCGCGGGCCCGGGCGGCTTTCTCTTCTTCGGAGTCGAATTCGTCGGCCTCTTCGTTGCCTTCTTCCTCGTCCTCGTCCTGGGGGGCATGGGGCCTGTGCTCGATGGTGCCGAACATGTATTCCAGCCCGGCTGCGACCGACATGAACCACGCGCCCATGGGCTGCGCGAGGATCAGTTCGGACAGGTCTTGCGCCCAGGGAGTCAGCGTCACCACGTCACACAGGGTGTCCCACTCGGGCAACTCTTCGGATTCGTGGCTGAGCAAATGGTCCATGGCCGAGGGCACCTTGAAGCGAAAACCCTGGTGAAAGACCACGGCCACCATTTCGGGGCTGAGTTCCATCATCTGCAGCAGAAAGCCCAGTTCGCTGCGGCGCTCGCTCAGGCGCTGCCGCAGCACGTTGCGGCCATCGGAATCAAAGGTCAGATCGTCAATTTCGGCCTGGTAGCCATTGCGCAGGGAGAGGAAGAAGGGAGAGATGCTCACAACGGGGGTGTTTTCTGTGAAATGCGGTTTACATCAAACCGCTGAAATAGGCTTGCCAGATGTCGCGTGCCGTGTCGATGGGGCTGTCCAACAAATTACGGCGGCGGTTGTGATCGTAGGCCTGGCGCTTGTCCGCGTCGGACAGCACATCATAGGCTTCCTGTACCGCGCGGAAGTACTGCGGCGCCAGCGGATCGGGGTTACGGTCCGGGTGGTACTGAGAGGCTTTTTGCCGGAACGCTTTTTTGATATCGGCAAGCGTTGCAGCACTGCTGACGTCAAGGGCTGCGTAGTGGTCGGTCATGTGCGAGGTGGTCTGCGGTCTACTTGCCGTTTGGAATCACGGCGTCAGCCACAGCGCCCACGGCCTTGGCTGTGACCTTCACGCCTGTCGCGACCACCGTGACGGCGGCATCAGCCACGGCAACGACGGCGCAGCCCTGCAGGCCCGCAATGCAACTGGCAAGCGCCACGCAGCGCATGATGTTTTTCCAGGCGAAGGTCATGGTGTTAACCCGCCTTCATGACTTCTTCAAACTCGGCCAGTTCCGTCGCAATGGCTGTGTATTTGCGGGTCTTGGCTTTGTTGTCAGCCCAGTTGAGCAATGCGCCTTCCAGGTTTTCCTTGAAGTGCGTGAGTGCGGAGTCCTTGAACGCCGGGGTAACCGCTGGGTCTGCGCTGGACCAGATTTCAATCAAGTCGGACAGGCCGTTGTCAAAATCTTCAACCGTGTCGAGGTAGATCCATTTGCCGCTTTTGTCGAACATGTTTTCTTTCAGAGGATGGTTGCGTAGGCGCATTAAAAAAGCCCTGGCGATTTCTCGCAAGGGCTTTTTTGTTTTTTATTTGGCTCCTCGACCTGGGCTCGAACCAGGGACCTACGGATTAACAGTCCGGCGCTCTACCAACTGAGCTATCGAGGAATATTGCATTGTTTGCAGCCTCAAATTATAGCGTTACTTTTTACGGCTTTCCGGAATCACCAAAAGAATTTACGCCGAGCAGCGTGTGCAGCCGCGTGCTGGTGGTGGTGTACTGCAGCAGCACCTTCTTTTGCGGGAACACAATCGCCGCAGCGCCGAAGGCGGCCAGCACGGTTTCGTGGAAGCCGCACAGAATCAATTTCTTCTTGCCGGGGTAGGTGTTGATGTCGCCCACGGCAAAGATGCCTGGCACGTCTGTGGCAAAGCTCTCGGTGTTGACCGTGAGCTGGCGGCGTTCCATCTCCAGGCCCCAGTGGGCAACCGGGCCCAGTTTGGGCGACAGGCCGAGTAACACCAGCAGTTCGTCTACGGGAAGGGCTTGTGACGTGCCCTCTGCGTCCAGGTAATTCGTGGCGGTAATGCGGCCGTCGGATTCTTCCAGGCCGCTGGGTTGGCCTGCAACAAAGCGGATACGGCCTGCATGGACCAGCGCCTGAAACGCGGCAATGGTGGCGGGCTCGGCCACAAACACATTGCGCCTGTGCATCAGGGTCACGGACGCGGGCTTCTGCGCTTGCGATGCAAGCGCCACTGCAGCGCCCAGTGCGCTGTCGTTGTCGCCCAGTACCAGCACGTGGCGGTCGACCCAGGCCGGGCCCTCGGGCAGCGTCAGATGCAGTTGCTTGCCAAGGTGTGCGGGCAGGCCCTCCACATTCGGCATGCGGGCCTGGAAGGCGCCCACGCCGGCGGCAATGAACAGGGTCTTGGTCAGGAATGTCGTGCCACGGCTGGTTTCAAGCAGCAGGCGACCGTCCGGCTGCGGTTGCAGCCCGCTGACCAGTTCGCTCAGATGCAGGACGGGATTGAAGGGCGCTACCTGCGTGAGCAACTGCGCTATCAATTCGCGTCCGGTGCAGAGCGGTACGCCGGGGATGTCGTAAATGGGTTTGTCGGCATACAACTCCACGCATTGCCCGCCGGGGTAGGGCAGGGCGTCGACGATGTGCGTGGAGATTTCCAGCAGTCCGAGCTGGAAGGCCTGGAAGATGCCGACGGGGCCGGCGCCGATGATGAGGGCGTCGGTTTCGATCATGCCGGAACTTAGCGCAGCAACTGCGACAACTTGCCGGTCTTGTCTTTCCACTCTTCGGCTTCGGGCAGCGGGGCCTTGCGCTTGGTGATGGTTTTCCAGGAGGGCAGCAGTGCCAACTCGGCATTGAGCTTGATCATGTGCTGCTGGTCGCGGGGTGCATCTTCTTCGGCGTAGATGGCGTTGACCGGGCACTCCGGAATGCAGACGGCGCAGTCGATGCACTCATCGGGGTCAATGGTCAGAAAGTTCGGGCCTTCACGGAAGCAGTCCACAGGGCACACATCGACGCAGTCGGTGTATTTGCACTTGATGCAGGATTCGGTGACGATGTGGGTCATTTTGGCGTTTCGGACAAAGTTTGAAAAAGGGCGGCGCACTTGCGCCTGAGCCCGCGATTTTATTGGCAAACGCTGACAACCCGCAAAACAGGGTTGTCAGCAACTGGGCACGCGTTGCGCTGTATCAATTCAGCAGCAAGGCACCGGAGGTCTTGTGGCTGGCAGTGTCCACCAGAATCAGCGAGCCCAGCACGCGCGAGGTCTTGTAGGGCACCGCAGCAATCGCCTCCTGCAAGGCAATTTCGATGTGGCCGATGGCATTGGGCAGGATCTGCGTGGCCTCGTGCTCTTGCAGCGTGTTGATGTCCAGGCTGTGGACGATGCGCTTGACCTTGGCCTTGATCCAGCGGTGTCCGTGCAGCGCCCAGTAAACGCGTCCGGCCACCAATGGCTCATCGTCCATCCAGGCCACGGTGGCGCTGATCTCGCGGGTCGGCTCAAAATGCTTGGGCGCATCCACGGCCGCCAGCAACCAGTCGCCGCGCGACACGTCCACTTCGCGGTCCAGGATGATACCGGCGCCATGTCCTGCACCCACATTCTTGGGGTTGCGCGCATGGTCCAGCACCTGCGCCACGGTTGCGGTCTGGCCACTTGGCAGGATCGAAATCTGCTGACCGGGTTGCACGCTGCCGGTGGCCACACGGCCCCAGAACACGCGACGGCCCTGGCTGGTGTCGCTGGAAGCGGAGAACTTCTCGACCCATTGCACCGGGAAGGCAAATGGCACGTCAAGCTCGGGCGCGGTGACAGGCAATTGCTCCAGAAGGGTTAAGAGGCTGGGGCCGGTGTAGCCGCACCAACCCGCAGAGGCATGGACCACGTTGTCGCCCTTCAGTGCCGAGATCGGAATGATCGCGGTGATGGCAATGCCCGCGTCTTTGGCGAACTGCTCCAGCGCTTCCTTGATCTTGTGGAAGGCCTTGGCCGCATTGCCCAGAGTCTCGGGCTTGTCGGCCGACTCCAGTGCGTCCAGCTTGTTGACGGCAAACACAATGCCGGGCACGCGCAGCAGATTCACCAGCAGCGAGTGGCGGCGGGTCTGCGGCAGCAGTTCCAGCACGCCTTCAGCCTGCCATTTCAGCTTGGTGGCGTCCACCAGCACCACGGCGGCATGGGCGCTGCTGGCCGCGGTGACCATGTTGCGGGTGTACTGCTCGTGGCCGGGCGCGTCGCCAATGATGAACTTGCGCGCCGGTGTGGCGAAGTAGCGGTAAGCCACGTCAATCGTGATGCCCTGTTCGCGCTCGGCCGATAGGCCGTCGGTGAACAAGGCCAGATCGGCCTCGCCACTCTTGGAAACATTGGCCAGTTGGTCCAGCAGCACCGAGCGGCTGTCCACCAGCAGGCGGCCGATCAGCGTGCTCTTGCCGTCGTCCACCGAGCCGCAGGTGATAAAGCGGAGGGCGCTGGAGAGGTCGCCAGACGTCGTCTGCGCCGAAGGCGCAAGGTTTGTTGTTGCAGTAGTCATAAAAATTCTCAGTATTCAGAAGTGCCTTAACCCAGGGATGCCGCAGAACCGGCTTCGCCGGGCTGCTGGCATCGCCCCCTGCAAGGGGGAAAGCGGCCACACGCAGTGGGCAAGCCGGGGGGTGTGCTAAAAATACCCATCTTTCTTGCGCTTCTCCATCGAAGCCTCTGAAGTCTTGTCGTCCATGCGGGTCGCGCCACGCTCGCTCACGTCGGCGGACAGCGTTTCAATCACGATGTCGGCAGCGGTGGCGGCCAGGCTTTCCACCGGGCAGGTGCAGGTGATGTCACCCACGGTGCGGAAACGCACGTCGCGCGACTCCACCACTTCGCCATCCTTGGGCGGTGTCAGTTCGGTCACGGGCACCAGCAGGCCCTTGCGCTCGACCACATCGCGCTTGTGCGTGTAGTAAAGCGAAGGCAGGGCGATTTTTTCGCGCTCGATGTACTGCCACACGTCCAGCTCGGTCCAGTTGCTGATGGGGAACACGCGGAAGTGCTCGCCCGGTTGCAGCTTGGTGTTGAACAAGGTCCACAACTCAGGGCGCTGCGCCTTGGGTTGCCATTGGCCAAAGCTGTCGCGGTGGCTGAAGATGCGCTCCTTGGCGCGGGCCTTTTCCTCGTCACGTCGCGCGCCGCCTATCAGCGCGTCAAAGCGGAATTCCTCGATCGCTTCCAAGAGGGTTACCGACTGGTGCACATTGCGGCTCTCGCCGGGATGGGCCAGGCGCACGGTGCCGCGTTTCATGGAGTCTTCCACGCTGCGCACAATCAACTCGGCGCCCAGTTCCTTGGCGCGGAAGTCGCGAAAGTCGGTGACTTCATGGAAGTTGTGGCCGGTGTCGATCATCAGCAGCGGGTAGGGGATGCGGCCGGCGCCAAAGGCTTTTTCGGCACACTTGAGCATGACCAGCGAATCCTTGCCGCCGGAAAACAGCAGGGTGGGGCGCTCAAAAGCGGCTGCGACTTCGCGCAGGATGAAAATGGTTTCCTCTTCCAGCGCGTCGAGGTGCTGGTTGGAGAGGCGCTCAAAGTGGTGTTGGTCTGTCATGGCGTTCATACGGAGGCTTTGGCGGTGGGCAATGCGGAAACTGGCAATGCGGATACGGCGGATGAGTCGGAGCCGTCGGCGTGTTTGACGTGCAGACCGCATTCCTTGGCGGCTTCGTCTTCCCACCACCAGCGGCCACTGCGGAAGTCTTCACCCATGGCAATGGCGCGGGTGCAGGGCTCGCAGCCGATGCTGGGGAAGAAGGCGTCGTGCAGCGGGTTGTAGGCCACCTTGTTCAGCTGGATGTAGTGCCAGACGTCACCCCAGGTCCAGTTGGCCAGTGGGTTGATCTTGACGCGCGCTTCTGACGTGTCGACCAACGGTACCTCGGCGCGGGCGCCGCTTTGCTCGCGGCGCAGGCCGGTGATCCAGGCTTCCTTGCCTTTCAAGGCGCGCTCCAGTGGCTCCATCTTGCGGATGCCGCAGCAGGCCTTGCGCAAATCGATGCTTTTGTACATGGCGTCCAGACCTTCCTTGGCCACGAACTGCACCACGGCTTCTTCCACCGGCTTGTAGATGGTGACAGGGGCGCGTGAACTGGCCTTGAACTGCTCCAAGAGCAACAGCGTTTCCTTGTGCAGGCGACCGGTTTCCAGCACGAAGATGCCGATGTCGAGCTGCATGCCGTTGATGATGTGGCTGATGACCACGTCTTCGGCACCCAGACTGGAGGCCTGGGTGATGCGTGCTGCGCCGCCTTCCGATGCAGCGTATTGGGCAGCGGCCTGGGCCAGCACGCCTTGCGCTTCCTGCAGGTGCAGGGTGAAGTCCCTGTGCGGGCGGGCGTTCATTTCAATCGCGTTCATACGGTGGCTTCCTTGTTGTCATCCCGGCCGAACACCGGCTTGGGCGTTACGGCGTCGCCCTGGTAGAAGGCGCGGTAGCGGTCAAACTGCTGTTGTGCGAAGTCCAGGTTCTGGTCGGCGCGCAGCACGGCCACGCTGAAACCCTGGCGCTCCATTTGTACCAGCTGGTCGATCAGCACATCCCCGGTGGCGCGGATTTCGCCGGTGAACCCAGAGCGGCGGCGCAGATAAAAAGCCTGCGTATAGGCGCGGCCATCGGTGAACTTGGGGAAGTGCAGGTCGATGCGGGCAACACCGTCCAGCACCAGGGTGCGCGGGTCTTCGGTGTTGGCTACTACCAGGGTGTTGGCAGCAGCCTCTTGTGTGCTGGCATCAGCAGCGGATAGCAGTTTCATGGTCAGTGCGGTCATGGTGGGTCTCACGCTTCCTGTGCGTCGCGGGCATAGCCCTCCGACTTGGGCAGTTGGTGCAATTCGGCATGCGCGTCAGCCAGGCGGGCCGAATTGGCAGCCAGCTTGAAGGGCTCAAAGCCGACACGGCGCAGGGTGTCAATAAAGGTCTCGCGGCCATTGCGGTGCAAGCGGTAGGCGTCCAGCACGGCCTCGATCACACCGGGGATCTCATGGGCACCAAAGGACGGGCCCACCACCTTGCCGGCCAGGGCTGGGCCGCTGAGGGTGGAGCCATCGGAGCCGCCCAGCGACACCTGGTACCACTCCTTGCCGTCCTTGTCCACGCCCAGAATGCCGATGTGGCCGCTGTGGTGGTGGCCGCAGGAGTTGATGCAGCCGCTGATGTGCAGGTCGATTTCACCCAGGTCGTGCAACTCGTCCATGTCCTGGTAGCGCTCGGTGATCGCGGCCGCCACGGGGATGGAGCGGGCATTGGCCAGGGCGCAGAAGTCGCCGCCCGGGCAGGCAATCATGTCGGTCAGCAGGCGCACGTTGGAGCGTGCCAAACCGGCATGGCTGGCGGCTTGCCACAAAGCGGGCAAATCCTGCTCACGCACCCAGGGCAGCAGCAGGTTCTGGTCGTGCGTCACGCGCAGTTCACCGGCGCTGAATTCATCGGCCAGATCAGCTGCGGTGTCGAGCTGGTCGGCATCGGCATCGCCGGGGGCCTGGCCCAGGCGCTTGTACGACAGCGTCACGCAGCGCAGGGCCGGGTTCTTGTGCAAGGCCACGTTTTGCTGGAGCCAGCGCGCGTAGTCGGCCTGGCGCTCGGCGGGCACGCTCACATTGCGCGCAGGAGCCGTCAGATCCAGGGCGGGGGGCACAAAGCAGGCCGTGACGCGGTCGAGTTCGGCCTGGGTGATGGTGTGCGGTGCGCCGTCAGCCGTGATGATCTGCTGGTACTCGGCTTCCACCTCGTCGATGTAGCGCTGGCCTTCGGCCTTCACCAGAATCTTGATGCGCGCCTTGTACAGGTTGTCGCGGCGGCCCCAGCGGTTGTACACGCGCACCACGGCTTCCAGGTAATTCATGATCTGGTTCCAGGGCAGGAACTCGCGGATGGTGACGCCAATCACCGGGGTGCGGCCCATGCCGCCGCCCACCAGCACCTTGAAGCCCAGCTCGCCGGCCTCGTTGTGCTTCAGGTGCAGGCCCACGTCATGCCAGTAGGTGGCAGCGCGGTCGGCCGTTGCGCCGGTGATGGCGATCTTGAACTTGCGCGGCAGAAAGGCGAACTCGGGGTGCAGCGTGCTCCACTGGCGCATGATTTCGGCAAACGGGCGCGGATCGGCCAGTTCGTCGGGGGCTACACCGGCCAGCTCGTCGCTGGTGATGTTGCGGATGCAGTTGCCGCTGGTCTGGATGCCGTGCATGTCCACGGTGGCCAGCAGGTCCATCACATCGGCGCTTTTCGTCAGGGGAATCCAGTTGAACTGCACGTTCTGGCGTGTGGTGAAGTGGCCGTAGCCCACCGGCAGGTGCGTGGTGCCCCAGGTGGCTTGGGTGCCAATGGCCTTGTCAAACACTTCCTTGGAGGGATGGTCGTATTCACGGGCAATGCGGGCTAGCACGCGCAGCTGGCGGCTGGCCATCTCGCCATAGGGCACGGCCACGCGCAGCATGGGGGCGTAGCGCTGGATGTACCAGCCGTTTTGCAAACGCAGGGGGCGGAAGTCTTCATCGGTCAGCGTGCCGGCCAGGTTGCGTTCCAGTTGGTCGCGGTGCTGGGCCGCGCGGGCGCGGATGAACTGGCGGTCAAAGTCGGTGTATTGGTACATAAGTCAGGAAGTTCGCTTGGGAGTGGGCGTTACAGAGCGATGAGTTTCAGGCCTGCATAGGCCAGCAAAAAAGAAAGTAGGGAGCGAATCAGGCGCTCTGGCGCCTTGGTGGTGAGGTGCGAGCCGACCCAGATGCCGGGCAACGAGCCGCACAACAGCGAAATCAGCATGGTCCAGTCCACCGCGCCCAACGTGGCATGGCCCAGACCGGCTACCAGTGTCAGCGGCACGGCATAGGCAATGTCGGCCGCAATGATGCGTGGCAGTGGCAGCAGCGGGTACAGAATCATCAGCACGGTGACGCCAATGGCGCCGGCGCCGACGGAGGTCAGCGTTACCAGGGTGCCAATCAGGGCGCCAAACAA
>CANCER010000005.1 GCA_947375135.1 Comamonadaceae bacterium
GATTGACAAATAGATCACTCATTCAACATTAGATGTATTCCTGCAAGCAAATGGCCCGCTACGTAGGAATGACCTGCGCACACCTCACAGACCCTTACGAACTGCAAGTACAGAATCGCTGTAAAATCCCGCCAGCGCCAATTTGCTCCAGCTTGCGGGCGCTTTACAAATACAGCTAAAGACGGACCGACCCAAACTCCCGGCCTCGTTGAACGCGACGGCGGGTTTTTTTGTTTTTGGGGTTTGCTTGGGAACACACTTGTCAACACTGGATGAGCCACTGATTGCCACCGCGCAAAGCATGAAGTTTGATGCGCCGCTGCCGCTGCAAAGCGGTGCCGCCCTGCGCGACTACGCACTCTCATACGAGACCTACGGCACGCTCAACGCCCACAAGTCCAACGCAGTACTGGTCTGCCATGCGCTCAATGCCTCGCACCATGTGGCCGGCGTGTACGAAGGCCAGCCCAACTCCGAAGGCTGGTGGAACAACATGATCGGCCCGGGCAAGGCGCTGGATACCAACCAGTTCTTTGTCATCGGCATCAACAACCTGGGTTCCTGCTTCGGCTCCACCGGCCCCATGCACACCAACCCGGATACGGGCAAGGCCTACGGCACCGACTTTCCGGTGGTGACGGTGGAAGACTGGGTTGACGCGCAGGCGCGCCTGCTGGACGTCCTGGGCATCCACAAACTGGCCGCCGTGATGGGCGGCTCACTTGGCGGCATGCAGGCGCTGAGCTGGACGCTGCGCTATCCCGAGCGCGTGGGCCACGCGCTGGTGATCGCCAGCGCACCGAATCTGAACGCCGAGAACATCGCCTTTAACGAGGTGGCGCGCCGCGCCATCGTCACCGACCCGGACTTTCACGGCGGCCATTTTTACGACCATGGCGTGGTGCCCAAGCGCGGTCTGCGCATTGCCCGCATGATCGGTCACATCACGTATCTGAGTGACGACGTGATGAATGAGAAGTTTGGCCGCCAACTGCGTGCTGCCGCCCAGGCTGCCAAAAACGGCGAACCGGAGCAACTGGCCAGCTATCTGTACAGCACCCAGGAGGCGGAGTTCCAGATCGAGAGCTATCTGCGCTACCAGGGCGACAAGTTCGCCGAGTACTTTGATGCCAACACCTATTTGCTGATCACGCGCGCGCTGGATTACTTTGACCCGGCGCGCAATTTTGGTGGCGATCTGAACCAAGCGCTGGCAGCGGCCACCTGCAAGTTTCTGATCGTGAGCTTCACCACCGACTGGCGCTTTGCGCCCAAGCGCAGCCGCGAGATCGTCAAGGCCTTGCTGCAAAACCAGCGCCAGGTCAGCTACGCCGAGATCGACGCGCCGCACGGCCACGACGCCTTTTTGCTCAACGACCCGCGCTACAAAAATGTGGTGCGCAGTTATTTCGATGGCGTGGCCCGGGAGCTGACAGCATGAGCGCCGCGCAGGGCCGCCCCAAGCAAGCTCGCACCGCAGTGCGCAGCACGGAGGTTTTTTTATGAGCGACACCACCATCCAACGCGCCATTGCCGAACTGGTGCCCCGTGGCTCGCGCGTGCTCGACCTGGGCTGCGGCGACGGCGCCATGCTGGACTACTTGCAGCGCGAGCGCGGCTGCACCGGCTATGGCATTGAGTTGGCAGATGCGAATGTGCTGGCCTGCATCGCGCGCGGTGTCAACGTCATCCAGCTCAATCTGGACGAAGGCTTGGCGATTTTTGAAGACGCATCGTTTGACGTGGTGCTGCAGATCGACACCTTGCAACACCTGCGCAACGCCGAGGTCATGCTGCGCGAAACCGCCCGCGTAGGCCGTGTCGGCATCGTCGCCTTCCCCAACTTCGCCCATTGGCCCAACCGCCTGAGCGTGCTGCGGGGCCGCATGCCGGTGACCAAGCGCCTGCCCTACCAGTGGTACGACACGCCCAATATCCGTGTCGGCACCCATGCCGATCTGGCCGATCTGGCCACGCGCAACGGGCTGCGGGTGCTCGACAGCTTTGGCCTGCAGGAAGGCCGCACCGTGCGCTTTGCGCCCAACTGGTTTGCGGGGACTTCGGTGTACAAGCTGGCGCGGTAGACCAGTTCAAAGGAGTCTGATCATGGAAATCAAAGCCATCCGCACGGAAGCCGATTACCTTGCTGCTTTGCAAGAGGTCTCCGTCTTAATCGGCCTTGACCCTGCGGTGGACTCGGCTGAAGGCGAGCGGTTGGACGTGCTGGGAACACTGGTTCAGGCCTATGAAGCCAGGCACCACGCAATAGACCCTCCGGATCCCATTGACGCAATCAAGTTCCGCATGGAGCAATCGGGCATGACCGTGAAAGATCTCGTGCCCTACATTGGCCCGCTCAACCGCGTGTACGAAGTCCTGTCCGGCAAACGTTCGCTCTCGCTGAGCATGATTCGGCGCTTGAGCGACGGCCTTCATATCCCCGCTGCGATTTTGATTCGTGCGTCGGATGCCGTCGAAGCCTGAGCAATCTTCAAAATAACCAGGAAACCCCATGAACGCCCGTGTCCCCCCCCAGGCCTTAAACGCCCCGCAAGTCTTAAGCGAAGTCAGCGCCGCCTGGGACGATCAAATAGTCTCCGAGCTGACCGACTACATCGCCATTCCCGCCAAGTCGCCCATGTTCGATGCCGACTGGATTGCCAACGGTTTTATCGACACCGTGGTGCGCAACACCGCGAACTGGATTGAAGCGCAAAAGGTGCCCGGCCTGACGCTGGAAATCGTGCGCCTGCCCGGCCAGACGCCGGTGCTGTTTTTTGAAGTGGCGGCCACGCGCAGCCATGCCCAGCAGACCGTGTTGATGTACGGCCACCTGGACAAGCAGCCCGAGTTTTCCGGCTGGCGCTCGGACCTCGGCCCTTGGACGCCCAAGTACCAAGACGGCAAGCTCTACGGACGCGGTGGCGCCGACGACGGTTACGCCGCCTATGCCGCCATCGCCGCCATCCAGGCGCTGAAAAGCCAGAAGGTGGAGCACCCGCGCATCGTGGGTCTGATCGAGACCTGCGAGGAAAGTGGCTCACCCAACTTGCTGCAGTACATCGACTTGCTGGGCAGCCGCTTGGGCGACGTGGGGCTGGTGATCTGCCTAGACTCCGGCGCCGGCAACTACGACCAGCTGTGGCTGACCAACAGCCTGCGCGGCGTGGCCGGTGGCGTGCTCAAGGTGCAAATCCTGAGCGAGGGCGTGCATTCGGGGGATGCCAGCGGCCTGGTGCCTTCGAGCTTTCGCATCCTGCGCCACGTGCTGGACCGGCTGGAAGACAGCGCCACCGGCCGCCTGCTGCCCGCCGCCTTCCATTGCGAAGTGCCCCCCGAGCGCCTGGCCCAGGCCCGGGCGACTGCCGCCATACTGGGCGATGCGGTGCACCAGAACTTTCCCTGGGCGCATTACGACTGCGGCGGCGACCAGCGCTTTGCCCTGCCCACCACTACCGATCCGCTGCAAGGCCTGCTCAACCGCACCTGGGCGCCCACGCTCAGCGTGGTCGGCGTGGATGGTTTCCCGGACATGAAGGACGCCGGCAATGTGCTGCGGCCTTACACCGCCTTCAAGCTCTCGCTGCGCCTGCCCCCGCTGGTGGATGCTGCCGATGCCGTGCAGCAACTCAAGGCCCTGCTCGAAGACAACGCGCCTTACCAGGCCCAGGTGACCTTTGCGCCGGGCGGCCAGGCCACCGGCTGGAACGCGCCCGACACCGCACCCTGGTTTGAAAAGGCGCTGGACGACGCCTCCAACACCTATTTCGGCGCGCCCTGCGGCTATGTCGGCCAGGGCGGCACCATTCCGCTGATGAACATGCTGTCCAAGGGCTTCCCCAAGGCGCAGATGATGGTGTGTGGCGTGCTTGGCCCCAAGAGCAACGCGCACGGGCCCAATGAATTTTTGCATGTGCCCTACGCCAAAAAGCTCACGGCGGCGGTGGCGCAAGTCATTGCCCAGTGTCCTTGAGGCGGTTTGCGCACTGGCGTGATGCTTGATTCCACACTGTCGGCTTGGGTGACGAACGACGGTCAGCACCTGGCCATTCAGGATTGGAAGTTGGCGCCCGGTGTGCCGGTGCGCAGCCTTGTACTCGTCGTGCACGGACTGGGTGAATATGCCGGAATGCCGGGCAGCCTACCCAGAGATGCCCACGTTGCCGCGCTGCGCCGCTGGCTGGACCCGCGTTTCTAGACCAGCAGCGCCAGGGCGGTGAGCGCCGCAGTTTCCGAGCGCAGCACGCGCGGCCCCAGGGTCACCGGCGCAAAGCCCGCCGCCATCGCTGCACTTTCTTCGCTGCTGCTCAAGCCACCTTCCGGGCCGGAAAGAAACAAGACGCTGGCAGAGCCGGGCGCCATGGCACGCAGCGCCTGTGTACCTTCACGCAAGGAAAGCAGCAGCGGTGTGGGCGCGAGGGGGTCCGGGTTTTTCATGCCGGCCAGCCATTGCGTCAGCGTCTTCACGCCATGAATCAGGGGCACCCGGTTGCCGCCGCACTGCTCACAGGCCGAAATTGCCACGCTCTGCCAGTGGTCTACTTTTTTGGTGGCCCGCTCTGCGGCCAGACGCAATACGCTGCGTTCCGTCATCAAGGGCTGGATGCTGGTCACGCCCAACTCCGCGGCCTTTTCCACCAGCCAGTCCATGCGCTCATTGGCCGGCATGCCCACGGCCAGATGCACAGCGCGCTGCGCCTCGCGTTCAACATGCAGATGCGCGCCAATCTCCACCTGCACCTGGCTGCGCCCCATCAGCGTGACGCGGGCCTCGAACTCGCCGCCGGGGCTGGCGCCCTCCCAGCCCGGGCCGTGGTTGAACAGGGTGATGCTGTCACCCGGCTGCAGGCGCAGCACCTGCACATGGCGTGCCGCGCCTGCGGGCAGGTCCAGCAGGTCACCGGTGCGCAGGGGCGCGGGGCAGAAGAAACGCGGCATGGTCAGGCAGTCTGAAAACGGGGTAAGGCCGGGAGCGAATGGCCTAGAACTTGCCGAACACAAAGGCGGTCGGCACCTCAATGCCTTCAATCGCCTCCACCAGGCGCAGCAGCGGCTTGAGTGCCATGTAGCGGCTGCAGGTGGAGCGGATGTAGTGGATAAAGCGCGGCGTATCGGCCAGGTACTGGGGCTTGCCGTCACGCAGGGTCAGGCGGGCAAAAATGCCGGCAATCTTCAGGTGGCGCTGCAGGCCCATCCACTCCACGCCCTGGTAAAAGGCGCCGAAGTCATCACCCACCGGCAGCCCGGCCTTGCGCGCCTTTTGCCAGTAGCGGATGGTCACATCGAGGCAGAACTCTTCGTCCCAGGTCAGAAAGGCATCGCGCATCAGGCTGGCAATGTCGTAGGTGATGGGGCCGTACACCGCATCTTGAAAATCCAGCAACCCCATGCCCTGTGGCGACACCATCAGGTTGCGCGGCATGAAGTCACGGTGCACATAAACGCTAGGCCAGCTCAGGTTGTTCTCGATGATGCGGCCAAAGGCCTCTTCCAATACCTTGGCCTCCTTGTCGTTCAGCGTGACCTGGCGATGCTGTGCGATGTACCACTGGGGGAATAAATCGAGCTCGCGGCGCAGCAGGGCAGCGTCATAGGGCGGCAGCACATCCGGCTTGGAAGCCAGCTGCCACTGAATCAGCAGGTCGGTTGCTTCCTGGTACTGTGCCAGCGGCGGCTCCCCGGCCAGATCCATGGATTGCAGCAGGGTCTTGGCGCCCAGATCGCTCAGCAGCAGGAAACCGTGGCTCTGGTCCCAGGCCAGCACCTCGGGCACCCGCAGGCCGGCTTGCTGCATCAGTTGGTCCACCTGCACAAAGGGTTTGCAGTCTTCCTTGTCGGGCGGTGCGTCCATGATGACCAGGCTGCCCCGGGCGCTGTCTATGCGCAAATAGCGCCGGAAGCTGGCATCGGCCGAGGCCAGGCGCAGCGTGTCTGGCTGCAGGGCCAGATCCGCTGGCAGACTGGCGAGCCATTGCATGCATTGAATCTGCCGTAGCGGCTCGGGCCAGTGGACGCGGCTAAGGTCATCCGGCGTGCTGGAAGGGGCGTTGGGTGGGGTGCTCATGGATAATCCATTCTACAAAGGCTTCGCTGCTGAACCCCCCAACGCATTCCTGCACCATTTTCCAACCCTCGCGCCTCCCGTACCCATGCGTTTATCTGTGTTCCTACCGGCCCCATCGCGCGTACGCCGTGCCCTGCTGCCGTGTCTGCTGTTGTGCAGCGGCATGGGTGCCATCGCCGCGTGGGCGCAGCCAGCGCAGCCGGTTGAAGCGATGGCGCTGCAGGCCACCCCGGTCTTGGCCGAGCAACCCAGCGCCGAACAAAAGCGCCAGGCGCCCGTGTTTTTGCAGGGTGATCGCATGTCCGGCCGCACCGATCTGGAAACCGTGGTTCAGGGCGATGCCGTCATGCGCAAGGCCGACACCGTGATCCATGCGGATACGCTGGAATATGACCAACCCACCGACCTGGCGCGCGCCAGTGGCCACGTGCGCATCAACCGTGCCGGCAACCTGTACGAAGGCCCGTTGTTGGAGCTCATGGTGGAGCGTTTCGAAGGCTTTTTCCAGCAACCCAGTTACCACTTCGCTCAGAATGGCGCGCATGGCGAGGCTTCGCGTGCCGACTTTCTCGACGAGAGCCACACCGTGGTGTATGACGCGACCTACACCACCTGCCGGCGCCTGCCCGGCCCGAGCTGGATGCCGGATTGGGTGCTGCGCGCGGCCAGCATCAGCCTGGACAGCGATGAAGAGGTGGGCGTGGCCGATGGCGCTTATTTGAGTTTCAAGGGGGTGCCGATTCTGCCGGTGCCAGCCATCAGCTTCCCCCTGACGGAGAAGCGCAAGTCCGGGCTGCTCCCCCTGACAGCAGGCGTTGACAACGTGAGCGGCAGCACGCTGGCGCTGCCTTATTACTGGAACATCGCACCCAACCGGGATGCCACCATCACCCCGACGCTGATGACGTCGCGCGGCGTCGAAGTCGGTGCGATCTACCGCTATCTGGAGCCCGGCTACAGTGGCCGCGTCGTTGCGGACAGCATGCCCGGTGACAAACTGCGCGATGTGGACCGGTGGGGCCTGGCCTGGACACACAACGGCGTCATCGATACCGGTATTCCCAACGTGAACCCGGTGGCGCTGGCGCTGAACATCAACCGCGTCAGCGATGACAACTACTGGCGCGACTTCAGCAGTTCGGAAGCGCTCCTGACCCAGCGTCTGCTGCCGGGGGATGCGCTGGCCACCTGGTCCAGCGGCCCGGTGAGCGGCACCGTGCATGTGCTCAAGTGGCAGGTGCTGCAGGACGCCGACTCGCCCATTACGCCACCGTATGACCGCCTGCCGCAGATCACGGCCCATTACGGTCAAAACAATGTGAGTGGCTTTGACTGGTCGCTGGACGGCGACTACACCCAGTTTCAAGCCAGTAGCAGCCTGACCGGCCAACCCAATGCGCAGCGCACCATCGCGCTGGCCCAGATCAGCCGCCCTGTGCTGGCGCCTCAGGGCTTCATCACGCCCAAGCTGCAATTGCATGCCGCCAGCTACCAGTTTGATGCCATGCTGGCCGACGGCAGCCAGTCCGCTACCAGTGTGGTCCCCACCTTCAGTCTGGACAGCGGCTTGGTGTTTGAGCGTGAGAGTACCCTGCTGGGGCGCAACTTTGTGCAGACACTGGAGCCCCGCGCCTTCTACGTCTACACGCCCTTTCGCAACCAGAGCATGCTTCCCAACTACGACACGGGTGTGGCGGACTTCAACTTTGCCAGCATCTATCAGGAGAATGCCTTTGTCGGCAACGACAAAATTTCCGACAACAACCTCTTGACCATGGGTTTGACGACGCGCTTTCTGGACGCTGACACCGGTGCCCAGTATGCGCGCTTTGGCATTGCCCAGCGCTTGCGCCTGGACGCGCAGCAGGTCACCATCAACAGCGCCGCCGTTGCGGCAGAGTCGGGTTTGAGCGATGTGTTGCTGGGCGCTGAAGTCAATCTCAATGAGCGCTGGACCCTGGACTCCACCACCCAGTACAACCCCCTGACCGATCAGTCGATGCGTGCCACCGTGGGCGCCCGCTACAACCCGGGCAACTACCGGGTTCTCAATGCGGCTTATCGTTTGCAGCGCAATGTCAGTGAGCAGATTGACCTCAGCTGGCAGTGGCCGATCAACGACCTGTGGGGTGATCGCGGCCAGGACATGGGCAAAGGCCAGGGACAGGGAGACGGCCGCTACTACGCACTGGGCCGCCTGAATTACAGCTTGGACCAAAGCGCCCTGGTCGACACCCTGCTGGGCGTCGAGTACGATGCGGGCTGTTGGCTGGCCCGTGTGGTGCTGGCCCGTACCCAAACCAGCGCATCATCTGCAGTGCAGCGCTTGATCTTCCAACTGGAGTTTGTTGGATTCACCCGGATTGGCACGGCAGATCCCCGTGCGACCTTGACACAAAATATCTCGCGTTATCAGAACCTGCGTGATGCTGGCGCTGCCAGCGCCAGCCGCTTCAGCAACTACGAATAAATGCATATGAACTTCCGTTTTTGGATCCTGGCGCTGGCCGCCTCGGGCGTCTTTATGGCCCTGCCGGCACAGGCGCAAAAGTCCCAGTTGGCCGACTTTGTGGTGGCAGTGGTCAACTCAGAGCCCATCACCAATAGCGAGGTTCAGGCCGCAGTGCAGCGCGTAACCGAACAACTCAAGGCGCAGCGCCAACCCGTCCCCGGCGCTGAAGAGTTGCGCCAGGGCGTGCTGGAGCGTCTGATCAGTGACCGTGTACAGCTGCAATTGGCGGCCGAATCCGGTATCCGGATTGACGATGCGGCAGTCGACCTCGCAGAGCAAAACCTGGCGCGACAGAACCAACTGGATGTGGAAACCTTTCGCCAACGCATGGCCAAGGAAGGTATTTCTGCCACCGCGCTTCGTACGCAGTTGCGCGACCAGCTTGCTTTGACGCGCCTGCGCGAGCGCGAGGTCGATGGCCGTGTGCGCATCAGTGATCAGGATGTAGACCGGGCGCTGCTTGAGCAGCAGAGCACTAATTCAGACCCCTTGGCGCAGGAAATCAATCTGGCGCAGTTGCTCGTGGCGGTGCCGGAGAAGGCCGATGAAGCCCAGGTGTCGCAATTGCAAGCCCGCGCCCAGGCACTGCTGGCGCGCATGCGTGCCGGCGAGGACTTTACCGCCCTGGTGAAGCAGTATTCGGATGCCGACCGCAGCAAGAGCGGCGAGTTCGGCCTGCGTCGCGCTGACCGCTATCCGCCGTCCTTTGTCCAGGCGACGCAGAGTGTGGCTGTGGGCTCGGTAGCGGATCTGGTGCGTTCCGGCGCCGGTTTTCATATTCTCAAGGTGCTGGAACGCCGTGCACCTTCGGCCATGACCAGAACCGTCGTGCAAAGCCATGCCAACCATATCCTGCTGCGCACCGGGCCCGCACTGTCGCAGGCTGCTGCCCAGGCCAAGCTGGCTGAAATACGCCAGCAGATCGTTGCCGGCAAGACTGACTTTGCCAGCGCGGCGCGGGAAAACTCACAGGACGGCAGTGCCGCACAAGGAGGCGACCTGGGATGGGCCAGCCCGGGTATGTTTGTGCCGGAATTTGAGGAGGTCATGAACCGTTTGACCGAGCTCCAGATCAGCAACCCGGTGGTGTCACGCTTTGGCGTGCACCTGATCCAGTTGCTGGAGCGCCGCCGGGTGGATTTGAGTCCGCGTGAGGTGCGTGAGCTGGTGCGCAACCAGTTGCGTGAATCCAAGCTGGACGAAGCCTATGCAGCCTGGACCCGGGATGTTCGTGAGCGCGCTTATGTGGAGCTGCGCGAGCCGCCGCAATAACTATGAAACATATCGCGCGCAAGCGCTTCGGTCAGCACTTTCTTCGTGATGGTGGAATCATCGACGCCATTGTTCAGGCCATTGCGCCTCAGGCGGGGCAACGCATGGTCGAAATCGGACCCGGCCTGGCTGCATTGACCCAACCTTTGGTGGAGCGTCTGGGCCACTTGACGGTGATTGAACTGGACCGGGATCTGGCACAGCGATTGCGCAGCCACGGCCAGCTCACGGTGATCGAGTCCGATGTGCTCAAGGTGGACTTTGGCCAGATCGAGGCACACCCCTCCCAGGCGCCAGGCAAATGGCGCGTGGTGGGCAATTTGCCTTACAACATTTCCACGCCCATTCTGTTTCACTTGTTGGATGCGGTGGACTGGATTGAAGACCAGCACTTCATGCTGCAAAAAGAGGTGATTGACCGCATGGTTGCCTCGCCCAGCACGGCGGCCTATGGCCGTCTGAGCGTGATGTTGCAGTGGCGCTATGCCATGGAAGATGTGCTGTTTGTGCCGCCCGAAAGCTTTGATCCGCCGCCGCGGGTGGACAGTGCCGTGGTGCGCATGGTGCCGCGCACCGATCCTGCCGCGGTCGATGTGCGCTTGCTCAGTGAGTTGGTGCAGGTGGCCTTTAGCCAGCGCCGCAAAATCATGCGCCATACCCTGGGGCGTTGGCTGGAGGCGCGGGGCTTTGCAGGACACTTTGATGTGCAGCGCAGGGCCGAAGAAGTTCCGGTATCTGAATACACCGCCCTGGCCTTGCAGATCGCTTAGTTTTTCCCCGGCTGTCTTATGATGTTGGATGCGGTTCGCCGCAGCGAACATACATGAACAAAAGGGAACTCCATGAAGAAGCGGCTTCTTGCGCTGATGACCGCCGCGTTGGCGGTTCTCCTGGGCGGGCAGGTTTTCGTGCCCCGGAACACACCGCTTTTGCAAGGTCCAATCGTTGTACCGGAGGCCGAACTCCGCAAGAAGGCCAACACCGTCATGGATGGGTGCAAGGATTCCAAGGGGTGTGACAACCTGCACCTGGCTTCCAAGGAAGTTGATCGACCCCAGGAAGCCTATTGGGTTGCTGCCCGTGCCGCCGATGGTGCCTCCCACAAGCGCTTTGACCAGAGCGCGTCGGTATTTCTGCACTGAAACAAAGCCCTTCCATGAATTTGTTGCAACGCCTGTTGCCCCGGTCCCTGGTGGGGCGTGTGTTTTCCCTGTACGTGGCCACACTGCTGCTGTTTGTTGGAACGGGCTTGGCTGGTTTTTACCGATACCAGTTTGCCCAGCAGATAGAAGACGAATTGCTGGCCGGCGAGATGATGCTGAACGTCGCGTCCCAAACCGTGGGGGACAGCGCAGTGGTGGGCGACTACGACACCATCCGCAAAACCCTCGGCCGTGCCATTTCCCGGTCGAATTTTTCCAAGGCGGAGTTTATTGATACCAACGGGGGTGTCATCACCGCCAACAACAGCGTCAAACCAGTCCTGGCACCACCACAATGGCTTTTGGGGCTGGTGCAGGACCGTCTTTTCGAAATCAATCAGAACATCCAGGTGGGGGGGCAGGACTTTGGCGTTTTCCGGCTCACCTTTGCTGCGGCGGAAATTGCCGGAAAGCTGTGGCGTGTAGCCATTTATGCCTTGCTGGTGGCGCTGGCCGCGCTGGTTGCGGGGGGATTGCTGATCCGCGTGTTGCTCAAACGCTGGCTGGGAAATTTTGACCGCGTGCGTCTGCGCGAGACCGAAATTCTGGCTGGCATTATTGACATCAACGCACTGCTGGATGCGGATGCACCGGTGGAAATCAGCCACACTTTTGACATCATCAGCCGCGCAGCGGGCAGGCTTTCGGCCCAGCGCGAGGAAGCCACCGTCACACTCAATGCCATTACCGATGGCGTGTGGCGTACCGATGCTGCATTCAAGCTGGTGTATTGCAACCCCGCTGCAGATTTGTTGTTGGGAGTCCCCGGGCAGTCGCTGGTTGGGCAGGACGCGCAGTCCCTTTTGCCCAGTGCGTTCAGCGACCCTGCGGCACCCATGGATTGGAAGGTGCGCAGGCTCGAAGTACACGGGCCGGACGGCAATCGCGTGATTCTGGACACTACGATGGCCACCATTTTTTCCGCCAACAACGTGGTCGCAGGCCATGTGCTGACATTCCGCGACGTTTCCCGCCAGCACGCGTTGGATCAGCAATTGCGCAGCGAACTGCAGATGCGGCAGCGGGCGCTGGAGTCCTTGCGCCACGTACTCAGCACCTTGGAACTGGAGCCTGATAGCGGCATCGTGCCATTGGACGCGGACGATCTGGATGCGCTGATTGAGCGCGTGGTGACGCTGATGGATGAGCGCGAACTGGGACGCCGTGCCTTGAATAACCAGAAGTTTGCGCTGGACCAGCATGCCATCGTCAGCATGACCGACTTGCAGGGCAATATCAGTTATGCGAATGGCAAGTTCACAGAAATCAGCGGCTATACCCTTGCCGAATTGCTGGGGAAAAACCACCGCATCATCAACTCGGGGGTGCATCCGCCTGCGTTCTTTGAGGACATGTGGAGCACCATTGCGCGGGGCCAGGTCTGGCACGGCGAGGTTTGCAATATCAGCAAGTCAGGCAGCCTGTACTGGGTGGACGCCACCATCGTGCCGCTGAGGGGCAGCAAGGGCCTGCCCGAACAGTACATCGCGATCCGTACCGAGATCACGGTGCGCAAGACCATGGAATCGGAGTTGGCCGAGCAACTGCGCTTTGTCGAAGTATTGCTGGATGCCACGCCAACAGCCATCTACCTCAAAGACAAGCAGGGTCGTTACCTGCGCTTTAACAGGGCTTTTGAAGCCCTGTTCGGTATAGCGCGGGCGGACTGGGTCGGCAAAACTGTTTTTGAACTGGTGCAGGGGGAGTCCGCGAGCCTGATGGACGCCAAGGACCGGGAGTTGTTTGCCAGCAATGCCATGCAGACTTACGAAGCCAAGTTCCACAATCGCACGACGGGCGAGCAGCGCGACGGCCTGCACTGGAAGGCAGCGCTGACCGATGCCTACGGTGAGGTTACCGGCCTGGTGGGGACCATTCTGGACATTACCGACAAGAACCATATCGAGCAGGAACTGCGCATCGCCAAGCGCAACGCCGAAGCCGCCAGCCAGGCCAAGAGTGATTTTCTGGCCAATATGAGCCATGAAATCCGCACCCCGATGAACGGGGTGATTGGCATGACGGATCTGGCGCTGGAACTGGAGCAAAGCGCTACGCAGAGGGAGTATCTGAGCATCGTCAAAAGCTCCGCTGAGTCGCTGATGGTGATCCTCAATGATGTGCTGGACTTTTCCAAGATCGAAGCCGGCAAACTCAACATTGAAGCCGTGCCTTTTTCCGTGATGGAAACGATTGAGGCGACCTTGAAGCCCTTGCGTCGCCGCGCCACCCAGAAGGGCCTGGTGCTGGAGAGCAGCCTGCAGTCGGATCTGCCCGCCGATGTGCTGGGTGATCCCGTGCGGCTGCGCCAGGTCCTGACCAATCTGTGTGACAACGCTATCAAGTTCACGGCGCGGGGTGGTGTGTACGTGAGCGTACGCTGCCGTGCTGCCGCGACGGGATACGAATTGCACATCGCTGTGCGCGACACCGGCATCGGCATTGCACTGGACAAACAAACCGGGGTCTTCGAAGCCTTTAGCCAGGCAGATACTTCAACGACCCGCCAATTTGGCGGTACCGGCCTGGGCTTGACCATTTCCGCGCGTCTGGTGGAATTAATGGGCGGGAAAATCTGGCTGGATAGCGTGGAGAAGCAAGGCAGCACCTTTCACTTTACGCTGCAGGTACAAAGCGTTTCGTCTGCACCCCGTGCGGCACCATTGGCTTTTGCTGCCTCAGCCGCACCGTCCCGATTGCTGCGGGTTCTGCTGGTGGAGGATCACCCGATCAACCAGCTACTGGCCACCACCTTGCTCAAGCGTTGGGGGCATACGGTGGTACTGGCCAAAAATGGCCAAGAAGCGGTGGAATTGTTTTGCGCCCACACCTGGGATATCGTCCTGATGGACATGCAAATGCCCGTCATGGGCGGGCTGGAGGCAACCCGGCTGATCCGCGCGGCTGAGCCACAGGGCCAGCGCACCCCGATTGTCGCTATGACCGCCAATGCCATGGAGTCCGATCGCCTGGCCTGCATGGAAGCGGGCATGGACGATCACCTGGCCAAACCCTTTAATGCGGCGGGTCTGCAGGCCAAACTGGAGCGCTTTTCGGCGGGTGGAGCCTGAAAGCAAAAAGCCCGTCACAGGGACGGGCTTTTTGGGGATGGAAGCGGATCAGGCTGCTGCCAACCAGTAACCCGCATTAAACGGGCTGCTCATACGCAAAGCCAGCGGAGATACATCCAACAGCTTGTCCGTTGGCATTTTTTCGCCGTTTTCTGTCATGAGGTCGACATTGCCCAAGGCTTCCGCAGTAGTACCGGTTTTTGCCTCGTTCGCCCGTTCTGCTTGGCTGGTGTGTGCAGAACGGGCTACAGAAAAGAATAGAAGCATCGGAAGGGTATCTTCCGGTCTCCCCAGTAGTCGGCGGTGTCGCGGAAGATATCGAGCAGTTGCTCACGCGCTTCCTTGTCAAACTTGGCATTGGCAGGGATATGCTCCAACACGGCGATGAAGCCGGGCTGTGGCCCCGACTTGTGCACCGGGTCAGTCATGCTGTCGTACAGTGCATCAAAGTTCTTGTTGACCTGCGTCGACAAGATGAATTGCTGTCCGATCAAATCCAATACATCCTGCTTGGACTGTGCATTGGCCAGGTTGGCGTACAGGAAGTGGTGACCCAATGACTGGGCCGCTTCCTGCAAATCCTGCACCCTGAAGGCGCGTATCGACTGAACGATATTGGTTCTAACGGTTCGAAGTGGCGTGTCCATCCCCGATTCACTTTCTCAAAGTACAAAATAAAAAATCAAGGCACGATCTTGCGAAAACTCGCGTAGTGATCGGCCGAGTAGAAACAGGCATCCGGCGTGGTGGCTGGGCCACCGCAAACAATTCTTCTGGCTCCCCGGTCCCGGGAGCCTGGCGTTTTGACGGTGTATTCCCGGTAATAACCGCGCTTTTGCATAGGCAAAATGCGCTCCCGGTTCCCGAAAATAACGCCGTCTTTGTCGAACGGAAAGGGCCCACCTTGGCGTATTAAATGGTAGGCCTCCTGGCCTTGCGCCGGCAACGTGGCTAAAGCAACATCGCTGACTTCAGACCCGTCCGACACGGCTCTTGCACCGGCAGTACCAGCACCCAGTAATGCGACTAACAAAAAGCCAGTGATTACTAACTTAAACCGGTTGCAAACCACAAAATTCCCCGTAACAAGTTCGGGTAAACCCCAAAGCTCAAGGAAGGTAGTGTCGCCCATCCGATCGGAAAAAGCAAGGCCTTGCCCGGTTTACAGGCAAGGCCTTTGCAGGGGGAACGTAAAGAAGTATGTACTAACTGAGCCTGTAACGTTTATCGGCTGGCGTTTGCGTCTGCCACGGTCAAGGCTGTCATATTTACAATTCGTCGCACCGTGGTGCTGGCCGTCAAAATGTGCACCGGCTTGGCCGCACCCAGCAAAATTGGGCCGATTGCGATGTTGCCGCCCGCTGCCGTCTTGAGCAGGTTGTACGCAATATTGGCGGCATCGATATTGGGCAGCACCAGCAAATTGGCATCGCCATGCAGGGTGCTGTTGGGCATGACCGCCTTGCGCGCCTCACCATCGAGTGCCACGTCACCATGCATTTCGCCATCCACCTCCAGCCAGGGCGCCTGCTGCTGCAGCAGGGCCAGGGTCTGGCGCATCTTGATGGCGCTGGGCTCGTTGCTGCTACCGAAGCTGGAATGGCTCAGCAGTGCGGCTTTGGGCTTGAAGCCAAAGCGCATCATTTCTTCGGCTGCCATCACCGTGATACGGGCCAGTTCCTGTGCAGTGGGGTCATAGTTGACATGGGTGTCCACCAGGAAAACCTGGCGGCCCGGCAGCATCAGCCCGTTCATGCAAGCGTAGATCTGGCAGTCGGTTCCCGCCTTGGGGTCCTTGCGCTTGCCGATGACTTGGTCCACATACTCTAAGTGCAACGCGGTCCTGCCCCAGGTGCCGCAGATCAGGCCGTCCACATCGCCCTTGTGCAGCAGCATGGCGCCGATCAGGCTCAGGCGGCGGCGCATTTCGATCTTGGCCACCTGCACCGTCATGCCCTTGCGCTCGGTCATGCGGTGGTAGGTCTGCCAGAAATCCCGGTAGCGGTGGTCTTGCTCCACATTCACCACCTGGTAATCCACGCCTTCTTTCAGGCGCAGTCCGAATTTCACGATGCGTTCGGCAATCACCGCCGGGCGGCCGATCAGCGTGGGCAGGGCCAGGCGCTCGTCGACCACGATCTGGGCGGCGCGCAGCACACGCTCTTCCTCGCCCTCGGCATAGGCCACGCGCTTCTTGAGCGCCTTGCGCGCCGCCGTGAAGATCGGCTTCATGGTGGTGCCAGAGGCGTAGACAAAGCTCTGCAGGCGCTCGCGGTAGGCGTCCATGTCGGCAATCGGGCGCAGCGCCACGCCGCTGTCGGCGGCGGCCTGGGCCACGGCCGGGGCGATCTTCATCATCAGACGCGGATCGAAGGGCTTGGGAATCAGGTATTCGGGGCCAAAGGCCAGTTGCTCGCCGGAATAGGCTGCCGCCACGACGTCGCTCTGCTCGGCCTGGGCCAGGTCGGCAATCGCATGCACCGCTGCTATTTCCATCTCCAGCGTGATGGTGGAAGCACCCGCATCCAGCGCGCCGCGGAAGATGTAAGGGAAGCACAGGACGTTGTTGACCTGGTTCGGGTAGTCGGTACGGCCGGTGGCCATGATGGCGTCGTCGCGCACCGCTTTGACCTCTTCCGGCAGGATCTCCGGTGTCGGGTTGGCCAGGGCGAAGATGATCGGGTTGGGGCCCATGGTTTTCACCATGTCGGCCTTCAGCACGCCACCGGCGGACAGGCCCAGAAACACGTCGGCGCCCACAATCATTTCGCGCAGGGTTCGGCAATCGGTCTTCTGGGCAAAGAAGGCCTTGTCCTCGTCCATCAGCTCGACGCGTCCCTCGTAGACCACACCGGCCAGGTCGGTGACAAAGATGTTTTCGCGTGGAATGCCCAGCTTGACCAGCAGCCCCAAACAGGCCAGCGCGGCGGCGCCGGCACCGGAGGTCACTAGCTTGATCTTCTTGGGGTCTTTGCCAACGACCTTGAGGCCGTTGAGGATGCCGGCACCCACCACAATGGCCGTGCCGTGCTGGTCATCATGGAACACTGGAATCTTCATGCGTTCGCGCAACTTGCGCTCCACATAAAAGCAGTCGGGCGCCTTGATGTCTTCCAGGTTGATGCCGCCAAACGTCGGCTCCAGCGAGGCAATGATGTCCACCAGCTTGTCGAGGTCGTGCTTCTCGTTGATTTCGATGTCAAACACGTCGATGCCGGCGAACTTCTTGAACAGAACTGCCTTGCCTTCCATCACCGGTTTGGCCGCCAGCGGGCCGATATCGCCCAAGCCCAGCACGGCCGTGCCATTGGTGATTACCGCCACCAGATTGCCGCGGCTGGTGTATTTGTACGCGTTGTTCGGATCCTTGACGATTTCCTCGCAGGGTGCGGCCACGCCGGGGGAGTAGGCCAGCGCCAGATCGTGCTGGTTGACCAGCTGCTTGGTCGCCGCAATGGCGATCTTGCCGGGGGTGGGGAACTCGTGGTACTCGAGGGCGGCGCGGCGCAGTTCGGCGCGCTTCTCGGGGGTGTTGGAAGAACTGGGGGTCAGTGACCCGGTGGAGGAATCCTGTGTCATTAGCGTCCTTGTACAGCAGGGCGGGCGCGAAGGCGGAGGCCCCTGATGTGGGAGGCAATTGTAGACCTGCCCTTTTCAGTCCGGGCGCTGCAGCACAGCGGTTTTGGGTATAACTGTTTGAACCGATTCAGCGGATTACGGTGTGTTTAAAGCAAGGTTTGCTTGCTTAGCTCCATGCGGCGTGTCGTGCTGTTGCCACTCAGCACAAACCCGCGTTGCAGCGCTGCACTGTCCATAAACCGCCAGACGCCTGGCGTTTCTGCGGCGTCGGCGACCCAGGATCCTTCGGTGGACGGATGCGCACTGGACACCACAATCGGCAGGGCCGGGGTCTTGATGGACACTGGCATCAGTGCAAACACCAGTTCGGTCCGGTTTCCAGCCAAGGTGGCGGCCAGCGCCTTGGCCGCTTGCATGAGGGGCATGACATAAGGCAGCGTGCGCTGACCGGCGGATGCATATTGCGCACCATCGCCCAGGGCGTAGACATGCTCTGCGGAAGTCTGCAGATGCGCATCCACCACAATACCCCGCTCACACAACAACCCGGAGGCGCTGGCTAGCGCGGTATCGGCACGCAGACCAATGGCGCTGAGCACGGTATCCACCGTCAACGGTGTCCCATCTGCCAGGGTGACGCGCAGGGTGGCCGCGTCTGCGCTGTCTGTCGCGTCCACCGCATGCACCGTCGTGCCAAAGTGCCACTGCGTGCCCAAAGCCTGCAGCGCATGCTGCAGTTGCAGGCTGGCTTCCAGCGGCAACAGGGCCGCCAGCGGCCGTGGCGAGGGGTCTACCACATGCACACGGTGGCCTGCCACTAGCAAGTCGTTGGCAAACTCGCAGCCGATCAGCCCCGCGCCTATTACGAGCACCGTTTTCCTGCTGCCCCTCGCGCCACTCAATGGCGAGGTGGCACTGGCTGCATCGCTACTAGGCGCGGCTGGCTCCGGCCCGGCCAGCTTGGCGTAGAAGGCAGCAAAGTCTGCCAGCGAATTCACCGACAGGACCTGCGCTGGTGCATTGCCCGCAATGGCAGAGCGAATCGGCTGGGCACCGGTAGCCAGCACCAGTTGGCCGTAGGCCAGAGTCTGGTCACCACCGTCGGACTGAACCGACAGCTCCCGCCGCGCCGTGTCGATGCGCACGACCTTGCTAAACGCCAGCAGGGTGACCTGGAGTGTTTCCACCATTTTGGCCGCGGGCGTGCTGACCAGTTGCGCGGGTGTGCGATTTTGTGCCAGCGCATTGGACAGGCTGGGCTTGGCGTAAAAGTCGCCGCTGTCCGCCGTCACCAGAATGACTGGTGTGAGGGGGTCGCGTTTGCGGAATTCGCGCACCGTGGTCCAGCCGGCCAGGCCGGCACCCACCACGACCAGTGGCGCGGTCGTTGCCGGGTCATTGGAACGGGAGGCCGTGTCGTTCGTTCCGGTTGGGGCAGACGGGTGCGCGTTCATGCTCAGATTTCCACGAATTCGAAATCGGCCTTGGCCACGCCGCAATCCGGGCAGGCCCAGTTCTCGGGCACATCCGCCCAGGCCGTGCCAGGCGCAATGCCGTCTTCAGGGCGGCCGGCGGCCTCGTCATACACAAAGCCGCAAACGATGCAGATATAGGTTTTCATGGTGTTCGATTCTTTCAGGGTTCAAGGGATGGGAGCTTGTTTGCGATGTGGCTTACGCCGTCACTTTGGCCAACTGGGCCTTGTAATGGTTGGCGTGGCGTTCTTCCACTTTGGCCAGGGCGGCAAAACGCTTTTGCGCCTTTTCCAGGGTGGTGCGGAATGCGGCGGCGTGCGCACGGCTTTCGGCAATCTGTTCGTCCATCTCGGCGGCTGCTGCGGCCTGTCCTTCGGCCTCCGCGGTCTTGCGAAAGCCGGGATACATCTCGGTGTACTCATAGGTCTCGCCGTCGATGGCAATCTGTAGGGCCTTGGCTGGGGTCATGGTGGCCTTGGGGTAGAGCAGATCGAGGTGGCCGAAGGCATGCATCACTTCCTGGTCGGCCGTGGCTTCAAAGGTGCGTGCGGTGTCTTCGTCACCGGCTTCACGCGCCAGCTTGGCGAAGTAGCGGTACTTGATGTGCGCCATGGACTCACCGGCAAAGGCGGCTTCCAAATTGGCCATGGTTTTGATTTCGGGGCGTTGGGCAGTCGTCATGGTGGTCTCCAGAGGGGTGATAACAAGACTGGTAGAAGATTTCTATCAGCACGGAACGAATAGTAGTCCTTGGCTAAATATTTAGCCAATCGCATTTGCCTAATGGATGGATAGTTGCTATTTAGACCGTGGTTGCACAATCGATCCAAGCCCACGTCACACCACAGAAAGTCCACGCCATGAGCAATAGCGCTGTCAGCCATACCCTGTATCCACCGCTAGAGCCGCATCGCACCGGCCGTCTGGCGGTAGACGATATTCACACCCTGTATTGGGAGGAGTGCGGCAACCCGGACGGCGTGCCGGTGCTGTTTTTGCACGGCGGCCCGGGGGCCGGACTGTCGCCCAAACACCGGCAGTTTTTTGATCCTGCCCATTACCGCATCGTGCTGTTTGACCAACGTGGTGCGGGCCAATCCACGCCCTTGGGCGAGATCCGCAACAACACCACGCAATTACTGATGGAGGACATTGAGCGCATCCGCATCCTTCTGGGCGTGGAGCGGTGGCTGGTGTTCGGTGGCTCCTGGGGCTCCACGCTGGCGCTGGCCTATGGACAGGCCCATCCCGTACGCTGCACCGGCTTTGTCTTGCGCGGTATTTTTTTGTGCACCGCAGCCGAGATTGACTGGTTTCTCAACGGTATCCGCTGGATGTTCCCGGATGCGCACGCACGCTTCGTGGCGCCTATCCCGGAGGCAGACCGTGGCGATCTGCTGAAGGGCTTTTGCACACAGCTGTTTGGTGCCGACGTGGCTGCCGGGGTGGCCGCCGCACGCGCTTGGGGCCGCTACGAGGGCAGCATCATCAACCTGCTACCCAACCCCGACGTGGAAGAGCAATTCGGCAGCGAGGCGGTGGCCCTGGGGGTGGGGCGGCTGGAGGCGCATTACTTCAGCCACGACTCCTTTCTCACTGAAGACCAACTGATCCGCCATGTGGACCGCATCCGCCATCTGCCCTGTGTCATTGTGCAGGGGCGCTACGACGTGATCTGCCCCGCGCTGTCGGCCTGGCGCCTGCACCAGGCCTGGCCCGAGGCCAGTTTTCACCTGATTCCCGACGCCGGGCATGGTGCCTTTGAGCCCGGCATTGCTGCCGCCCTGGTGCGCGCCACCGAGCAATTCAAGCGGAGCGGCACCCTGTAGGCGCGTAGCAGACGGGGTTACCCCTGAGCCTCTTGGTGGGTGTGCACCGCGATGCAGGCTGCGTCCTAAATCTCGATGCAGCGTGACGGCTGAAAATGGGCCTGCTCGTTCTTGCGCGCATAGCCCAGCGGGTTGGCTACCACATGGCAGCCCTCTGCCAAGTAGTCAGATGGCGCGTGCAAGTGCCCGTGCAGCCAGAGCTGGGCCTGCGGCAGCAGGTCGTCCAACGCGTTGCAAAAACCGGCTGTGCCGGGTGTGCGTCCGTAGCGCGGGTCCGCGCTTTTCAGGCTGGGTGCAAAGTGGGTAATTACCACCGTGCCTCCATCAAAAGGCTTGGCCAACTCGGTGCGCAGCCACGCCTGGCATTGCAGGCTTTGTTCCCGCAGTTGCTCCGCAAGAAAGGGCTGGCCCCGGCGCGTGGTGCCGGTTTTCTTCAGGTAATAGTTGGCTGCGCGGTAGGCTTTTTCACGGGCACCCAGGGCTTCAAAGTCCGTCCACAGGGTGGTGCCGACAAAGCGCAGGGCCCGGCCCTGGCAGTCGGTCCAGGGTGCGGTGTAGGTTTCGCGTTCCAGCCACACCATGCCCAGGCGTTCACAGGTCTCGCGCAGACGCAGGTGGGCGGCATCAAAGTCCAGCGTGTCGTATTCGTGGTTTCCGGGCACAAAAAGCACCGGTGTCGGCCAACCCGTCAGCGGCGAAAACTGGCGCAGCCCGAAGTCTTCGTCCTGCATCTGGTGGCCGGGCTGGTACGAGCCGACGTCACCGGCCAACACCAACACATCTGCACCTGCAGCGGGTGTGGCCTGCCAGTTCGGGTGGGTTTCCAGATGCAGGTCGGAAAGCAGCTGAATTTTCATGCGGGGAACGCCTTGTTCGCCAGCGCCTGCACCTTGGCGCGCAGCCAGGCGTGGGCGTTGGAGTTGTCCTGGCGCTGGTGCCACAAGGCGTCCACGTGGACGACAGGAACGTCAAAGGGCAACTCCCGCTGCACCAGTTGGTCTGCAAAGCCGGTCACATTGATAAAGTGGCGCGGCAGAACGGTCAGCAAATCCGAGTTGGCGACCACCTTGCCGGCGGTAAAGAACTGGTTCACGGTCAGTACGACCCTGCGCGTGCGCCCGATGAGCGCGAGCGCCTCATCCACAAAGCCAAAGGCGCGTCCGGAAAAACTCACCAGCATATGGCGCGCACTGCAATAGCGATTCAGACTGAGCGGTCCGCTGGCATAAGGGTGGCCCTGGCGCATCACGCAGACATATTCGCCCTGGAACAGGCGGTGGTGCAAAAAGGCCACGGTTTCACCCACCTGCGCGCGCGCGCTTAAATCCGCCAGTGCAGCCGGAAAGTGCCCTATGGCGAGGTCGACCAAGCCCTCGTCCAATAGTTTGCGCGGGTCGCGTGTGGTGAGTGGCAGCACCCGCAGGCTTACCCCCGGGGCCTCGTCGGTCAGCACCGCAACCAACCCCGGCATGAGTTCGGCTGCGGTGGCGTCGGCCATGGCCAGCACAAAGGCGTTGTCGGCCGTGGCAGGGTCAAACACGCTGGGCGCCAGACAGGCCTGCAAGCCACGCAGCGCCTCCCGCACGGCGGGCCAGAGTTCCAGCCCGCGCGCCGTGGGCTCCAGTCCGCGGCCTTTGCGCACCAGCAGGTCGTCGCCCAGTGTCTGGCGCAGGCGGCGTAGCGCATTGCTGACCGCTGGCTGCGTCAAGGACAGCCGTACCGCCGCCTTGGTCAGGCTGCGCTCGGCCATGACCTCGTCAAACACCTTCAGCAAGTTGAGGTCAAAGGTGCGCAGATTAAACGGCACGACCGCGTTTGAAGCATTCATCCATTCATTATATGAATAGATGGGATCACTAAGCAAAAGTAGACCATTATTGGTAGTAACCCTATGATCGCTCCATGTCTACTTACAACACGCGTTCGGTCAACCTCTCCCGGGAGTTCGCCATGGCACGCTTCGCAGAGCCCCATCTGGCTTCTGCTCCCTATGAGTCCGGTAATTCCAGTCCCCTGCTGATTGGCAATATGGGCGCCGCTCTGGATGGCTCCCGCACCCTGGCTGGCATGTTGCTGGCGGCCGTGATGGCCGCACTGCTGGTGGTGGCAGATCAGGTCATTGAGACCTGGACCGACGGTCACTTGCTGGCCGGCTGGGTTGCCCTCTGGACCGTGGCCTTTGCGGCTTTGGCCTTGCTGGCACCCCCGTTGCGTCAAGTGTCGGCATTCCTGGCTGGTGGTTTCTTTCGCAGGATTGCAGCTGTCCGTGCCGCCCGCGAGGAAGCCCATATGTGGGAAATGGCCAGCCATGATCCCCGCGTAGTGGATGAGATCCGCGCCGCCATGTGCCGTCATGCTGAATAAATAACTGCCAGAAAGCCCCCATAAAAAAGCCACCGCATTGCGGTGGCTTTTTTGCGTATGCGCCCTGCCCAGGCGCACGTTGCTTAACCAGAATCAGGCCGTCAGGCGCTGTTCCAGTTTGGTTTTCGTCTCTTCGAGTTCCTTGGGCAGGTGGTAGCTGAGTTGCGAGAACAACTCGGTGTGCAGGGCGAACTCCTGTTTCCAGGCATCCTTGTTCAGGCTGGTGACGGAGTCGAACTGCGCTTCCGTGAAGTCCAGACCTTTCCAGGTAATTTCGGAATAAGCAGGCGCAACACCAAAGCCGGTTTCCACGCCAGGGGCGCTGCCTTCCAGGCGGTCAATCATCCATTTCAGGACGCGCATGTTTTCGCCGTAGCCAGGCCAGACGAACTTGCCGTCTTCACCCTTGCGGAACCAATTGGTCGTGAAGATTTTTGGCAACTTGGCACCGGAGGCGGCCAGCTTGGCACCCATGTCCAGCCAATGCTGGAAGTAGTCGCTCATGTTGTAGCCGGTAAACGGCAGCATGGCGAAGGGGTCGCGGCGTACCACGCCCATCTGGCCCACGGCGGCTGCCGTAGTCTCAGAGCCCATGGTGGCCGCCATATAGACGCCTTCCACCCAGTCGCGCGCTTCGGTCACCAGTGGCACGGTGGTGGAGCGGCGGCCGCCGAAGATAAAGGCATCAATGGCCACGCCGTCGGCGTCGTTCCACTGGTGGTCCAACGCCGGGTTGTTGGTGGCGGTGACGGTAAAGCGGGCGTTGGGGTGTGCCGCTTTGGCGCCGGTTTCCTTGGCTATTGCCGGAGTCCAGTCCTTGCCTTGCCAGTCGATCAGGTGATCAGGCAGCTTGCCGCTGTCCTTTTCCATGCCTTCCCACCAGATGTCACCGTCGTCGGTCAGAGCGACGTTGGTGAAGATGACATCTTTGTCCAGGCTGGCCATGCAGTTGGGATTGGTGTGGAAGTTGGTGCCTGGAGCCACGCCAAAGTAGCCGGCTTCGGGGTTGATGGCGTACAACTTCCCATCCGAGTGTGGCTTGATCCAGGCGATGTCGTCACCGATGGTGGTGACCTTCCAGCCGTCAAAGCCTTCGGGGGGAACCAGCATGGAGAAATTGGTCTTGCCGCAGGCGCTCGGGAAGGCCGCTGCCACGTGGTATTTCTTGCCCTGGGGATTGGTCACGCCCAGAATCAGCATGTGCTCGGCCAGCCAACCCTGGTCGCGCCCCATGTTCGATGCAATGCGCAGTGCGAAGCATTTCTTGCCCAGCAGCGCGTTGCCGCCGTAACCGGAGCCGTGCGACCAGATTTCGCGGGTCTCGGGGTAGTGCACGATGTACTTGGTGGAACTGCAAGGCCATTTCACATCCTTCTCGCCGGCTTCCAACGGCGCGCCCACGGTGTGTACGCAGGGTACAAACGCGCCATCCACACCCAGCACGTCGTATACGGCCTTGCCCATGCGCGTCATGATGCGCTGGTTCACCGCGACATAGGCGCTGTCCGAGAGTTCGATGCCGATGTGGGCGATGTGCGAACCCAGCGGGCCCATGGAGAAGGGCACCACGTACATGGTGCGACCCTTCATGCAGCCGTCGAACAAGGCTTTTTGGCCCTCTTTGCCGGTTTGCAGCAGCGCGCGCATGTCGGCGGGAGCCATCCAGTTGTTGGTGGGGCCTGCGTTTTCCTTCTTCTCGCTGCAGATGAAGGTGCGGTCTTCCACGCGGGCCACGTCGCTGGGGTCAGAGCAGGCCAGGAAACTGTTGGGACGCTTGGCGGGGTTGAGGCGCTTGAAGGTGCCGGCATCCACCAGTTGCTGGCACAGGCGCTGGTATTCCTCTTCAGAGCCATCGCACCAGTGGATGTTGGCCGGTTTGCACAGGGCCGCCATCTCGGAAACCCAGGCGATGAGACGCGCATTCCTGACATAGCTGGGGGCATCCAGCGTCAGGCCTTGCATACGGGGTGAATTCATAAAAGCTCCTAGTTTGAAAATCGACTTTTCAAAGAAAACCCAGGATCACTTTGAAAAGGCGACTCCCAATGTGGGCCAACAGGCGGCGCGCATTTGGGCTGGTCGTCAATTCTATGAAGCGGTACCCGAGTTACCAAGCAATTACATGCAAAAGTCATGCAAAAAACGCATGACTTTATGTGGGTTGGTTTGCGCCTTCTAAGGGCGCGTTCAGTTGGCGCTCAAGGCGCGATCAATGTCAGCCACCAGTTTCTTGTCCTGAGGGGTCACCATGCTGGAATAGCTGGACAGCACCTTGCCGTCACGGCCAATCAGGTACTTGTGAAAATTCCACTGCGGTGACTTGCCTGTGGCCTGGGCAAGTTCACGGTACAGCGGGTTCGCGCCCGAGCCTGACACAACCGACTTTTCAAACATGGGGAACTTCACGCCGTAGGTGTTGGTACAGAATTCGGCGATTTGTTTGCTTCCTCCAGGCTCCTGTTGGCCAAAGTCGTTGGACGGGAAGCCCAGCACCACCAGTCCCTTGCCCTTGAGGTCTGCATGAAGTTTCTCCAGGCCCTCGTATTGGGAGGTAAACCCGCAGTAACTGGCGGTGTTTACAACCAGCAGCACCCGGCCTGCGTATTGGCAAAGATCTTGCGGAGCATCGTCCTGGAGGCGCTTGAAGCTCTTGTGCAGCAGGTTGCTGCAAGCGGGGGCCGGACTGGTCGCCGTTGTCTGGGCTGATGCGTATGCGCCAAGAACCAACGCCAGCAGACCCACTGCAAACTGGGGTCGCAAAAAAAACCGAGACATTTGCATATACCTACTCCCGATTCGGAAAACCTGCATGCTATGCGCCAAGGGGACACACCTCAAGCGGTGTGCCGCATAGACCTGCGGTCACTGCGGCTAATGCCGCAGCACCGCCCATCAAGCCATGGAAACGGCGATAAAGGCCAGCAAGAAAATCAGCACAGCGCCAGCAAGCGGCAAAACCATGGGGATCAGCGGAACGACAGCTTCCACTGCGTCGGGTTGGGCGGCGTCGGGATGGTGTGCGGGTGCGGACATGAAACGGCCTTCTAAAGAATGTTGTCTGCCGATTCTAGCTTTCTTGCGCTGGATCAAAAATAGCCGCTGAAAAAGGTGCCCGCACCCTGAAATTCTGCCGCGTGTCAACCGATCTGGCGGCTGGCGCGTCAATAGCGCAGGGGGATGCTTCAACAAGCGACATGCATCCGTGTCATTCAATTTGCACTGTATATATGCACCGAAATACGATTCAGGTTCCCGAAAAGGGCACCTACAAATGGCAGTTGTTCAATTACTGGTCTGATGAATTTCGTCAGACACACAACGACCATTCCGCGTACATCGCGTTGAATTTTGCCGGCGCACTGGATGTTTGCCGCAACAAGTTACAAACCCTGATCCAGCACCACCGGCAACAAGCAAGCAAAACCGCTGCCTGCGAACGCCACAACCGCGCCATTGCGCGCCTGCAAGCAACCATGACCGGCGCTGCGATGGCGTTTGAAAGCGGTTTTCATCAGCACTGAGTGACGGGGAACTGCTTTGCACAGCGCGGCGAAGCGCGAATTAACCCAACGTAATGACCCGCAACACCTCATGTGCGTAGGCTTCCAGCTTCTTGGCACCAATGCCGCTGATGCCCTGAAGGTCGTCCAGAGAGCGCGGCGCACGCTGCGCAATCGCCGCCAGCGTGGCGTCATGAAAAATCACATACGCCGGCAGGTTGTGCTGCTGTGCAACTTCGGCGCGCCATGCCTTGAGTGCTGAGTAGCGCAGCAAGGCTTCGCTGTCCAGCGCAATCGGGGCCTTGACGATGGCACCCATGCGTGCGCTGCGTTTGGGCTTGTGTTCCTTGCCGACCACTGAATCGCGGAGTTGCACCGCAACTTCGCCGCGCAACACGGCACGTGACTGCTCGGTGAGCTGCAGGGTGTTGAAGGCTTGGCCATCCACCCGTACCGCACCAATAGCAATCAGCTGTCGCAGAACGCCACGCAGCTGTAACTCGCTGAAGGTACTGCCCACGCCGAAAGTGCTCAGCGCCTCGTGACCATATTGGGTCGTTTTTTCGGTGGTCTTACCACGCACGATATCCATCACATGACCGGCGCCGAAGCTCACGCCACTCATTTGCTGGATGCGATAGATGGTGCTGAGCAGCTTGCGCGCGGCGTCTGTGCCGTCCCAAACCGCCGGCGGATGCAGGCAGTTGTCGCAGTTGCCGCAAGGCTGACTGGCCTCACCGAAGTAGCCCAGCAAGCGGACCCGGCGACAATCGATGGCTTCGGCCAGACCCAGCAGGGCGTCGAGTTTGCCGCGCATGATCTGCTTGAATTCTTCCCCGGCAGGGCTTTCGTCGATCATGCGGCGCTGGTTCACCACATCCTGCAGTCCATAACCCATCCAGGCCTCGGCCGGCAGGCCGTCGCGCCCGGCGCGCCCTGTCTCCTGGTAATAGCCTTCGATGTTCTTGGGCATGTCCAGATGGGCCACAAAGCGCACGTCCGGCTTGTCAATGCCCATGCCAAAGGCGATGGTGGCGACCATGACGATGCCATCCTCACGTAAAAAACGATTCTGGTGCTTTTGCCGCAGCGCATGGTCCAGCCCTGCGTGGTAAGGCAGGGCATTGATACCGGCATCCACCAGCGTCTGGGCCATATCCTCCACCTTGCGGCGTGACTGGCAATAAACAACGCCTGCTTCGCCCTCGTGTTCTCGCTCGATAAAGCGCAGCAATTGCTGTGTGCTGTCGCGTTTTTCGACAATGGTGTAGCGGATGTTGGGCCGGTCAAAACTGCTGACAAAGGCGCGTGCGCCTTCAAGTTGCAGGCGTTCCAGAATGTCGTCGCGTGTCAGGGCATCGGCCGTGGCGGTGAGTGCCATGCGCGGAACGCCCGGGAAACGCTCGTGCAGCACGGTGAGTGCGCGGTAGTCCGGGCGGAAATCGTGGCCCCACTGGCTGACGCAATGGGCCTCATCTATCGCAAACATGCTCAGCTTGCCCTGGGAGAACAGGGTGTCCAGCAAGGCCAGAAAACGGGGTGTGGTGAGTCGCTCGGGGGCTGCATACAACAGCGTGATGTCGCCGCGCAACATGCGCTGTTCTATCTGGTAAGCCTCTTCGCCGCTCAGGGTGGAGTTGAGAAAGGCTGCGCTGACGCCGGCCTCATGCAGGGCGCCGACCTGGTCGTGCATCAGCGCAATCAGGGGGGACACCACGATGGTGACACCGTGCCCGGCTTGCTGCCGGGCGATCGCGGGAATCTGGTAGCACAGGCTTTTTCCGCCACCCGTAGGCATCAGAACCAGGGCGTCCCGACCCGCCACCATGTGTTCCACGATAGCCTGTTGGGGGCCGCGGAACTGGTCGTAACCGAAAACTTCGCGAAGAATCTGCTGGAGAGTCAAAGGGATATTGCTATACGGTGAGCGCACGCGGGACAAACAACATGCCGACGCGGGATTCAAAAGTGGATGGATGCATGAGTCCCCTATTGTCCCGCCTTTTTTGCGTATGCCCCGGTTGCAAGCGGCGAGCGGGCCGCTGCGCGCAGCAGGCGGGCTCAGAAGTCTGCGGGTGGTGGGGGCGCCGGTGTGCTGACGTTGGCCAACTCTTCGCGCATGGCCGTGGCCAGGCGCGCATAGAGCTTGAGTTGGCGGTTGGTATCACGCAGTCGTTCCGCAATGTTGACTGAAATCCCCAGCAGCAACCTGGCGGCTACCACCGGGTCGTGCGTAATCATCGATTCGATGCCTTCGCGGGTGAGGATGGCGCACCAGACGTCTGTGCTGGCAGTGCAGGACGCCGAGCGTGGTTCCTTGTCCACCAGTCCGATCTCCCCGATCAGGCTGCCCGGCCCGAGCACACGAATGGTCACGGGCTCTGTGCGGCTGAGGGTAACGCGTTCCACCACGACATCGCCGTCAATCAACAGTGCCATAAAGCCGCTGTCGCCCGCATCGCCTTCGCGGATAAACGTGGTGTTGGCAGAAAAAAAGCGCGGCGCCATATAGCGCACGACGACGCGTGCATCTTCCAGGGTCAGGCCCGTCAATGCTTCCGGGGCAGACAGCAGTTGTGCAGCCAGTTCGGCGCCGGATACCCCGGGACCCACGGGTATTTGGTCAATGTGTTGCAGTTTGGAGTTCATTGCTTAGCGTCTGGCGCGCTTCCTTGATGAGAGCTTCATGGTAGCGCACAGCCATGGGCCCTGCCTTGCTTGAGCGACCTGGCACCTGGGTGCAGGCGCATCGCTGCCGTACCTCATCAGGCGTTGACCCCGTTGTGCCGGTATTGCATGGCCTCGGCGGCATGCGTGAGCGTAATCGCTTCGCTACCCGCCAGATCGGCAATCGTGCGGGCGATTTTGAGTGTGCGGTGGGTGCTGCGCGCCGACCAGCCCAGCCGGGCTGCCGCCGTGCGCAGGAACTCGCTGGTGGCCGCATCGAGCTGCGCGTGCCGGTCGATTTCCTGCCCGGCCAGCGCCTGGTTGGCCTTGCCCTGCCGTGTCTGGGCACGCTCTCTTGCCGCAGCGCACCGTGCGCGCATGCCAGCGCTGGATTCGCCTGGCGGCGCGTTGAGCAAATCGTGGGCCGGCAGTGCCGGCACCTCCACATGGAGGTCAATGCGGTCCAGCAAGGGGCCGCTCAGCCGGCCCTGGTAACGGGTGACCTGGTCTGGCGTGCAGCGGCAGCGGTGTACCGGGCTGCCCAGAAAACCGCAGGGGCAGGGGTTCATGGCGGCAATCAGTTGGAAGCGGGCCGGAAACTCGGCGCGCCGGGCGGCACGGGCAATGGTGATGTGACCGGTTTCCAGAGGCTCGCGCAAGGCCTCCAGTGCGGTGCGGTTGAACTCCGGAAATTCATCCAGAAACAGCACCCCATGGTGTGCCAGCGAAATCTCACCGGGACGCGGCGGTGAGCCACCACCCACCAAGGCCACCGCGCTGGCGGAGTGGTGGGGTGCGCAGGTCGGGCGCCGGCCCCAGCGCTCCAGACTGAAGCGTCCGCTCAAGGAGTGAACGGCAGCACTTTGCAAGGCTTCTTCCGGGCTCATGTCGGGCAACAGGCCGGCAAAGCGCTGCGCCAGCATGGACTTGCCCGAACCGGGCGGCCCGACCAGCAGCAGGCTGTGCCCACCCGCAGCGGCAATTTCGAGTGCGCGCCTGGCGCCTGCCTGGCCTTTGACGTCCGCCATATCCGGCACATCGCATGGGGCTGCAGGGGCCGTTGGCTCCATGCGGCACCAGCCCTCGGCTTGCGCCGGGTCTTGCGGGTCAGCAAGCTCCACACCCGGTGGCGCAAACTGGCGTACCACGTCGAGCAGGTGGTGTGCACGGTAAATGGTCACACCCGGCACCAAAGCGGCTTCTTCCGCACTGCCAGGCGGCAGAACCAGCCGCACCGGTGTGGAGGCCCCCAGGAGCGTGAGCGCCATGGCCAGTGCGCCCCGCACCGGGCGCAATTCGCCGGAAAGGGATAGCTCACCGGCAAACTCGTGGCCTTCCAGGCGTGCTGCGTCGATCTGGCCGCTGGCCGCGAGAATGCCCAGCGCAATCGGCAGATCCAGCCGCCCGGAATCTTTGGGCAGGTCGGCCGGCGCCAGATTCACGGTAATGCGTTTGTTGTTGGGGAATTCCAGGCCCGAGTTTTGGATGGCGCAGCGCACGCGCTCCCTGGCCTCCTTCACCTCAACATCGGCGAGCCCCACCAGCGTGAAACTCGGCAACCCGTTGGCCAGGTGCACTTCCACGGTGACCTTGGCGGCTTCCAGACCCAGCAGAGCGCGGCTCTGCACCAAAGATAAGCTCATTGCTTGAAATCCCAAAACGGTGCGCATTGTTTGCGTGCGCTTTTTGTTATTGCACCATTGGCGTGCAGGCTGAGTATTTATACAGTTTCCATAACGCGTGGCGTCTGTTTCGGTGCACAAGAAGGCGACCGAGTGCGATTCGGCATCCTGGCACGGACCCTGCTTAAGTGGGTTATCTCCTGATTTTTGGAGAAACCGGCGATGCCAGTCCGGTGTCTGCAACCCCTGTTATCTAGCTGAGGTGAAAACATGAAACTCGTAACGGCCATTATCAAACCGTTCAAGCTCGATGAGGTGCGCGAAGCCTTGTCCAGCATTGGCGTGCAAGGCATTACCGTGACTGAAGTCAAAGGCTTCGGTCGCCAAAAAGGCCACACAGAACTCTACCGCGGCGCCGAGTACGTCGTCGACTTTCTGCCCAAGGTCAAGATTGAAGCTGCGATTGACGATGCGCTGGTCGAGCAAGTCATCGAAGCCATCGAGGGCGCTGCACGCACCGGAAAAATTGGCGACGGAAAAATCTTTGTTTACGACGTCGAGCAAGTGGTGCGCATCCGCACGGGTGAGACGGGAAAGGAAGCGCTCTAAGCGTTTCTGTCCAAACATAAAGGAATACATCATGAAAAAACTACTTGTTTCCCTCGCCCTGGGGCTGAGCCTGCTGACTGCCGCGACATTCGCGCCAGCCCAGACCGCCGCCCCGGCCACCGTCGCCTCTGAAGCCAAAGCGGAAGCCGCAGCACCTGCGGCTGCCCCCGCCGCGGCTGTGGCTGCCGCCCCGGCAGCCGATGCGTCTGCACCTGCTGCCCCCGTGCCCAACAAGGGCGACACGGCCTGGATGATGGTCTCCACCCTGCTGGTGATCCTGATGACGGTTCCCGGCCTGGCCCTGTTCTACGGCGGCCTGGTGCGCAGCAAGAACATGCTGTCCATCCTGATGCAGGTGATGGTGACGTTCTCGCTGATCGTTGTGCTGTGGTTCATCTACGGCTACAGCCTCGCCTTCACCGAGGGTAACCAGTTCATCGGCGGGCTGGATCGCCTCTTCATGAAAGGCATCTGGGACAACGCGGCCGGCACCTTTGCCAATGCCGCCACCTTCAGCAAGGGTGTTTACATTCCTGAAATCATTTATGCAGCCTTCCAGGCCACCTTTGCCGGTATCACCTGCACGCTGATCGTGGGTTCCTTTGCCGAACGGATCAAGTTCTCCGCTGTGCTGGCCTTTATGGTTCTGTGGTTCACCTTCAGCTACCTGCCCATGGCCCACATGGTCTGGTTCTGGGCCGGCCCGGATGCCTATGTCAGCAAAGAAGTGGTTGACAAGGTCAACGCCACTGCCGGCATGATGTGGCAATGGGGCGCGCTGGACTTCGCCGGCGGTACCGTGGTCCACATCAACGCGGCGGTTGCCGGTCTGGTGGGTGCCTACTTCATCGGCAAACGGGTCGGTTACGGCAAAGAATCCATGGCTCCTCACAGCCTGACCTTGACCATGGTGGGCGCTGCCCTGCTGTGGGTGGGCTGGTTCGGTTTCAACGCCGGCTCGGCTCTGGAAGCCAACGGCTTCGCGGCTCTCGCCTTTATCAACACCTTTGGCGCCACCGCTGCTGCCGTGTTGACCTGGTCCATCGGTGAAGCCTTGCACAAGGGCAAAGCCTCCATGCTGGGTGCTGCCTCCGGCGCCGTGGCGGGTCTGGTTGCCATCACCCCGGCTTGCGGCAACGTCGGCATCGGCGGTGCACTGATCATCGGCCTGATCTCCGGTTTTGCCGGCCTGTGGGGCGTGACCGGTCTGAAGAAGCTGCTGGGCGCTGACGACACGCTGGACGTGTTCGGCGTGCACGGTGTGTGCGGCATCCTGGGTGCCATCCTGACCGGCGTCTTCAACTCGCCATCCCTGGGCGGCCCCGGATTCGTGGCGGATTGGGTGACGGCCACCGGCATCACCGCTGCCGACTACTCCATCAGCGCCCAGGTCTGGGTCCAGACCAAGGCTGTACTGACCACTGTGGTCTGGTCCGGTGTGGTGTCCTTTGTGGCGTACTTCATCGTCGACAAGACCATCGGTCTGCGTGTCAGCGAAGAAGACGAGCGCGAAGGTCTGGACATCACCTCCCACGGCGAGTCTGCTTACGGACGTTAAGCCTTAAGCATCTCCCCGCTCCTCGCCAGCCAGTCTGGCGAATCAGCCCGGCGCAACTTTGGTAACCCCGAAGTTGCGCCGGGCTTCTTTTTTGGGGACTTGGCATTGCACAATGCGCGTTCCTGGTGCCGACCTCCCGTCGGCACCGCCCACATTCCCTTGCGCCGCCCTATGACATCCCCCCTTACCTTGCGCAGCGGCAACTTGCGTTGTGAACTGCGTCCTGACCTTGGCGGCTGTATCGCCGGCCTGTGGTTCGGCGCGCAACAGGTGCTGCGTTCCACACCGGCCACCGCATTGCAGGACGTGCGCGTCTGCGCTAGCTACCCGCTCATTCCCTATTCCAACCGCATCGGCCAACGCTGGCTGCGGTGGGACGGGCAGGACTATGCGCTGCCCCAGAACTTCGCGCCCGAGCCGCACGCCATTCATGGCGTGGGCTGGGAGCGGGCCTGGGCGGTGGAGGAGAACAGTGCCACGCAGGCCGTGCTGGGCTACCACCACGCGGCCGACGCGTCCTGGCCCTTTGCCTTTGACAGCCGCCAGACCCTCACACTCAGCGCGGACGCGCTGGAACTGCAGATGTCCATCACCAACTGCGCCAGCGTGGCGGCACCCGTGGGCCTGGGCTGGCACCCTTACTTTGCCAAAAGCGCGGCCACGCAGATCCGGTTTTCCGCCGCAGGCCGTTGGGATATGGGTGACGACAAGTTGCCGACCCGGCGCCTGGCCAGCACCGGACTGGACACCGATTGCACCATCCTGGACGTGGACCATTGTTTTGACGGCTGGAACGGCAGCCTGCAACTCACCGAGGGCGGCCTGCGCCTGCAGGTGACGTCGGATCTGGACTGTCTGGTGGTGTTCACCACCCCGGCGCGCGACAGCATTGCCATCGAGCCGGTCAGCCATGTCAACAATGCCCTGGCGCTGGCGCAGCAGACCGGTGTGACGCCAGAGTCTCTGGGCTTGCGCGTGCTGCAACCGGGCGAGACGTTCGCGGCCCGCATGCGCATCCAGGTGGAGCCACTGGCATGAACAGCGCAACACCCTGGCAAAAACTCGGACCTGACACCTACGACCTGGGCGAGTCCCCGTTCTGGCATCCGCAGGAACAAGCGCTGTACTGGGTCGACATCCCCGGCAAAAAGCTGCTGCGTAGCAGCGTCGCCCTGGGCACCGTCGAGGCCTGGGACATGCCCAGTGAGCCCGGCTGCATCGCACCGGCCGCCCGCGGCGGGCTGGTGATCGCGCTGCGCCACGGCGTGTTTCGCGCCAGACAGTGGGGCGGCATGCTGGAGCTGATCACCACGCTGCCCTACGACCCGGCCACGGTGCGCGCCAACGACGGCAAGTGCGATGCGCTGGGCCGCTTCTGGGTCGGCACCATTGACGAGCCCAAGGCCCGCCGTGCCGCTGAACTGTTCTCCATTGACTGCCGCGCCGGCCCTGCGGTGGTGCAACGCCAGGCCGGGGACGCCCTTACCGCCAATGGCCTGGCCTGGAGCCCCGAGGGCAGGACCCTGTATTGGGCCGATACGCCCAACCATGTGCTGCACGCCTGGGACTGCGATCCGGCCGCCAACGCCCTGAGCGCGCACCGCCTGCATCTGCAATTCGCGCCCAAACCCGCCGGCTGGACCTTTGCAGACCGCACCTACCAAGGCCGCCCGGACGGCGCGGCGGTGGATGTCAACGGCAACTACTGGGTCAGCATGTTTGAAGGCCGACGCGTCTGCTGCTTTGCGCCCGATGGCCGTTTGCTGCGGACACTGGAAACCCCAGCCCAATGCCCCACCATGCCCTGTTTTGGTGGCGAAGACCGCAAGACCTTGTACCTCACCACGGCACGGCACGGCCGCAGTGCGCCGGAGTTGGCCCAGTTCCCGGACTCCGGCGCCGTGTTTTTTACCCGGGTGGAGGTGGCCGGGTTGCCGGTGAACTTCTTTGCAGACTAATTTTTTGATGTTGCGGTGTTCAATTAATTCACGTCCCGGGCCCTGAGCTGCCCGTACCATCAGCGCCATGGCAAACATGGAACACGCTCTACGCACCATTTCGGATCAGATCGCTGCGGCCCGTGCCGACAACACGCCCCTGTGTCTGCGCGGTGGCGGCAGCAAGGACTTTTTGGGCGTCGCCCGGGGCGAACTGCTGGACACCCGCCCCCTAAGCGGCGTGATCAGCTACGAACCGACCGAACTGGTCGTCACCGTGGGCGCCGGCACGCCGCTGACCGAACTGGAAGCCATGCTGGCAGAACAAGGCCAGTGCCTGGCGTTCGAGCCCCCGCATTACCCCTGGTCTGTACCCGGTGCGTCGCCCGCTACCGTGGGTGGCATGGTCGCGTCAGGTCTGGCCGGCCCGTCGCGTGCCAGCGTCGGCGGTGTGCGCGACTATGTTCTGGGCGTCAAGCTCATCAACGGGCTGGGCCAGCACCTCACTTTTGGCGGCCAGGTCATGAAAAACGTAGCCGGTTACGACGTCTCGCGCCTGATGGTGGGCGCACGCGGCACGCTGGGCCTGCTGACTGAAATTTCGCTCAAGGTGCTGCCGGTGGCGCCCGCCGAAGCCACGCTGTGCTTTACCCTGGACCAGGCCGAAGCCCTGGCGCATTTGCACCGCTGGGGCGGTGAGCCCCTGCCGCTGAATGCCAGTTGCTGGGTGATGGATGACGCCATTCCGGGTGCGCCTGCCAAGCCCAGTCTCTTTGTGCGCCTGCGCGGTGCCATGGCCGCTGTGGAGGCCGCCTGCCAGCGCATGCTGGCCGAGGTGTCCGGCCAGCGCATGAACAACGCCCAGACCCGTCCCGACTGGAGCCTGTGCCGCAACCAGCAATTGCCTTTCTTCGCCAACAGGCCGCAGCCTGATGCCGTGCTCTGGCGCATCAGCGTGCCGCAGACTGCGCCGGTGCTGCATCTGCCAGCCCACCCCTTGGTGGAGTGGCATGGCGGCTTGCGCTGGGTCTGGGCCCCGGCAACGGCCGGTGCTGAATTGCATGCGCTGGCACTTGAAGCGGGCGGCAGCGCCACGGTTTTCATGGCGGGTGATGCCGTTGCCAAGGCGCACGCTGCCCTGCGCACCCCAAGCACCACCCTGAATGCGATCAGCCAGCGCCTCAAGGCCAGCTTCGACCCGCAAGGCCTCTTTAATCCCGGACTCGTTTCCTGATGCAAACCACTCTCGCACCCGAGTACCAGAACACGCCCGACGGCCTGGCGGCCGAAGCCATCTTGCGCAAGTGCGTGCACTGCGGCTTTTGTACCGCCACCTGCCCCACCTACCAGTTGCTGGGCGACGAGTTGGACGGCCCGCGCGGCCGCATCTACTTGATGAAGCAGGTGCTGGAGGGCCAGCAGCCCACGCGTGCCACCCAAATGCACCTGGACCGTTGCCTGACCTGCCGCAACTGCGAAAGCACCTGCCCGAGTGGCGTGGACTACGGCCACCTGGTGGACATAGGCCGCAAGCTGGTGGACGCCAAGGTGCCCAGACCCGCCGGTGAAAAAGCCCTGCGCTGGGCGCTCAAGGAAGGTTTGCCATCGCCGCTGTTTGCCCCGGCCATGAAGCTGGGCCAACTCATGCGTCCGCTACTCCCCGCCAGCCTGCAAAACAAGGTGCCTGCCAAGCAGGAGGCAGGGGCCTGGCCGACGCGCAGCCATGACCGCCGGGTGCTGATGTTGGCCGGTTGCGCCCAGCCCAGCATGCGTCCGAATATCGATACCGCCACAGCCCGCGTGCTGGACGCGGCCGGTATCCAGAGCATCGTGGTGCCCAAATCCGGTTGCTGCGGCGCTGTCAAGTTCCACCTGAATGACCAGGAGGGTGGCAAGGAACAGATGCGCGCCAATATTGACGCGTGGTGGCCGCTGATTGCCCCGGGCAGTGGCAGCGGCGTAGAGGCCCTGGTGATGAATGCCTCCGGCTGCGGCGTCACGGTCAAGGAATACGGGCACCTCCTGAAAGACGACCCCGCCTATGCTGCCAAGGCCGCGCGCGTGAGCGAGCTGACCCGCGATCTGAGCGAACTGCTGCCCGAACTGGTGCCGGTATTGCTTCCCAAGCTCCAGTCCGCGCCCAGGGCCAGCCTGGTGTTTCATCCGCCCTGCACCCTGCAGCACGGCCAAAAGCTGCGCGGCGGTGTTGAGCAGCACATGGCAGCGCTGGGCTTTGCGGTGCGCCTTGCGGTCAATGAGGCCCATCTGTGCTGCGGCTCGGCCGGCACCTACTCGGTGTTGAACCCCGAGCTGTCCTACCAGCTGCGCGACCGCAAGCTGGGCAACCTGCAACCGGCGGCGGGCGAGGTCATCATCAGCGCCAACATGGGTTGCATTACCCATCTGCAAAGTGGTACGGCTAACCCGGTGCGCCATTGGGTTGAAGTGCTGGATGCTGCGCTAAGCGCTCAATAAGGATTGCGCTGTCCAGACTGTGCGTGTGCCTCACACGCGGCGGACTGGGTCGCGACAAACACCCCTCTTGCGTTGGCCATGCCCATTAAAAAAGGGGGGCAAGACCCCGTGAACGCCATTCACAGGCGCAGTCCTTTAAGAAAACCGTAACCAACTTTTCGCACCATGGCGGATGCGTGCTTTTGCGTGCGTGCAAGGGGTTCCGAATTGTCATAGATCAATATTGGCAAATCAGGGTAAGCGATAATGGAACCCTCAACTTGAGCCTGTTGCTGCGCGGGGAGTTGCATCAACCTCTGACCTATAGGCGCGGTTCGTTTTTACCTTGGCTGAAGATTTGAATATCCATAACGAGCAAGGCACGGGCATTCGTGCCCAGGACCTCACTGTTCGCAGGGGTACTGAAGTTCTTTTCAAGGCGCTGAGTTTTGAACTGCAAGCGGGCCAACTGGTGTGGCTGCGCGGCTCCAACGGCAGCGGCAAGACCAGCCTGCTGCGGGTGATCGCCGGCCTGTCGCGCCCCGATGGCGGTCAGCTCAGCTGGAACGCGGAACCTCTTGCCAAGTCCGCCGAGTTCCAATCCAAGCTGGTCTATATGGGCCACGCCAATGCACTGAAAGACGATTTGACCGCTCTGGAAGCCCTGCAGTTTCTCACCACCATCCACGGCCGCCCCTGCCCACAGGACCGCATGGATGCCGCCCTGCGCCGCATGGGCGTGTTCCACCGCCGCCGGCTTCCGGTGCGCATGCTGTCGCAAGGCCAGCGCCGCCGCGTGGCCCTGGCCCGCCTGGCGCTGGAGGAAAAGCCCGGTTTCTGGGTGCTGGACGAGCCCTTTGACGCGCTGGACGATGCCGGGCTGGCCCTGGTGCAGGAGCTGTTCTGCGAAAACGCGCGGCGTGGCGGCACGGTGCTGTTCACCAGCCACATCCGCGTGCAGCCCGAAGGCCTGCCACTGATGGAATTGATGCTCCAAGGAACACGTTCGAAATGAGTGCAGTTACCCAGCCGACACGATCCGCAGGGGCGTTTCCATGAGCCCGATGGGCGCGATTCTGGCGCGCGACCTGCGCCTGGCCAGCCGCCGCCCGGCCGAGGCCTTGCTGCCCGTCGTGTTCTTTGTGGTCGCCGCCAGCCTGTTCCCCTTGGGTGTGGGGCCGGAGGCCGCCACGCTCAAGCAGATTGCGCCCGGCATTGTCTGGGTCTGCGCGCTGCTGTCTTCCATGCTCTCGCTCAACTCCATGTACGGCAGCGACTATGCCGACGGCTCCCTGGAGCAGATGCTGATCTCGCACCTCTCCGGTATCGAGCTGGCTGCTGCCAAGTGCATCGCGCACTGGCTGATGACGGGTGTGCCGTTGCTCTTGGTGTCGCCGCTGCTGGGGCTGCTGTTCGGCCTGTCCTGGGAATCGATTGGCCTTATGGCCTTTGGGCTTTTGCTGGGCACGCCGATACTCAGCCTGATGGGCGGCATGGGCGCGGCGCTGACCTTGGGTCTGCGCAATTCCGCCGTGCTGATTTTGCTGATCGTGCTGCCGCTGTGCATCCCGGTGCTGATTTTTGGCGCCGGTGCCGTCAGCGCTGCGGAGTCCGGTTTGTCACCCGCCGGGCACTTTTACCTGCTCGGTGCCCTGTTTTTGCTGTCCGCCCTGGGCGCTCCGGTGGCCACGGCCGCTGCCTTGCGAATCTCTGTATGAAAAAACTGCCAAGACTCTTTACCTTTGCCGCGCCCAAAAGCTTTTACCGCCTGGCCTCCGTCACCGGCCCCTGGTTGTATGTCATGGCCGCTGTGTTTGCCGTGTGGGGCTTGTACGTGGGCTTCTTCGTGGCGCCCACCGACGCCACACAAGGCGACTCGTACCGCATCATCTTCATCCACGTGCCCGCCGCCTGGATGTCCATGGTGCTGTACCTGGCCATGGCCGGTTGGGCGGCCTTTGGCTGGGCCGCGAATGCGCGCCTGGCCTCCATGATGGCGCGCGCCATTGCGCCCACCGGTGCGGCCTTCACCTTCCTGGCCCTGTGGACCGGCGCCTTCTGGGGCAAGCCCACCTGGGGCGCCTGGTGGGTGTGGGATGCGCGCTTGACGTCCGAGCTGATCCTCTTGTTCCTGTACCTGGGCTTTATGGCCCTGGTCGAAGCCATTGACGATGTGCGCCGGGCTGACCACGCGGGTGCCTTGCTGGCCATTGTGGGTGCGGTCAACGTGCCCATTATTTACTTCTCGGTGCGCTGGTGGAACACCCTGCACCAGGGGTCGAGCATTAGCATGACGGCGGCGCCCAAGATGGCCCACACTATGCTGACTTCCATGTTGTTGATGACGGTGGCCTTTTGGGCCTACGCCTTTGCGGTGGTGTTCATGCGCGCACGCGCCATCGTGCTGGAGCGCGAAAGCGGTGCCGACTGGGTGCAGGCTCTGGCGGCCAAAAAGTAAGGGGATCCGAATGGTTTGGAACAGTGCAGGTGATTTTTTCGCCATGGGTGGTTATGGCTTGTATGTGTGGGGTTCGTACGGGGTGACGGCGGCCTGGATGCTGCTGGAGCCTGTGCTGGCTGCGCGCCGGCACAGTGCCGCCTTGCGGGCGGTGGGTGATTTGGAAGAGGAACAAGGATAAATACGATGAAAACGCGTCATAAACGTCTGGCCATTGCGGCCGGTGTGGTTCTGGTGATTGCGGCCGCCGCCGCGCTCATCCTCAATGCCTTCCAGAGCAATTTGGTCTTCTTCTTTTCCCCCACGCAAATCGAATCCAAAGAGGCGCCGGTGAACCGCACCTTCCGCCTCGGCGGCCTGGTGGTGGCCGGCAGCGTCAAGCGCACCGGGGTGGCCGTGGACTTTATGGTGACAGACACGGTCAAGAACGTGCCGGTGCACTTTGAAGGCATCCTGCCCGACCTGTTCAAGGAAGGCAAAGGCGTGGTCGCACAGGGCAAGCTGCAGGATGGCGTCTTTGTGGCCAAGGAAGTACTGGCCAAACACGACGAAAACTACATGCCGCCGGAAGCGGCAGAAGCGCTGAAAAACGCGGCCAAGAGCAATGAAAAAACCGCTGCCTCCCTTGTTACGAGCAAATAAACATGATTCCTGAACTTGGTCATTTTTCACTCTGGCTCGCCATGGGCGTGGCGCTCGCCCTGGGCGTGATTCCGATGTGGGGTGCGGCACGCGGTCGCGCTGACTTCATGGTGCTGGCGCGGCCCTTGAGCTATGTGCTGTTCGCACTGGTCAGCTTTGCCTCGGTCTGCCTGATGGCTTCCTTCATCCGCAGCGACTTTTCGGTGCTGTATGTGGCCTCCAACTCCAACACCCATTTGCCACTGCAGTACCAGGTGGCCGGTTTCTGGGGTGGCCATGAAGGCTCGCTGCTGCTGTGGGTGCAGATGCTGGTGATCTGGATGGTGGCCGTGTCGCTGTTCAGCCGCCATTTACCGCGCGAGGTGCTGGCCCGCATCCTGGCCGTGATGGGCCTGGTCAGCGTGGGCTTTCTGCTCTTCATGCTGCTCACCTCCAATCCGTTTGACCGCCTGTTCCCGGTGCCGGCCGACGGCCGTGACCTGAACCCGCTGCTGCAAGACCCGGGCATGGTGTTCCACCCGCCTACGCTGTACATGGGCTATGTGGGCTTTTGTGTGGCCTTTGCCTTTGCCATTGCTGCACTCATTGGCGGCAATCTGGATGCCACCTGGGCGCGTTGGACGCGGCCCTGGACCACCGTGGCCTGGATGTTTCTGACCGTTGGCATCGCCATGGGCAGCGCCTGGGCCTATTACGAACTGGGCTGGGGCGGCTGGTGGTTCTGGGACCCGGTGGAAAACGCGTCGCTCATGCCCTGGCTCCTGGGCACAGCGCTGATCCACTCGCTGGCCGTGACTGAAAAGCGCGGCAGCTTCAAGAACTGGACCGTGCTGCTGGCCATTCTGGCCTTCTCCTTCTCGCTCTTGGGTACCTTCCTGGTCCGTTCGGGCGTGCTGTCCTCGGTGCATGCCTTTGCCACCGACCCGCGCCGCGGCCTGTTCATTCTGGCCTTCCTGACGGTGGTGATCGGCTCGTCGTTCACCCTGTTTGCCTGGCGCGCGCCTACGGTGGGTTTGGGCGCACGCTTTGCGCTGTTCTCCAAAGAAACCGCGCTCCTGGCCAACAACGTGTTGTTCATGGTGGCTGCCGGTGTGGTGCTTCTGGGCACGCTGTACCCGCTGCTGCTGGACGCGCTGGGCATGGGTAAGATCTCCGTCGGCCCGCCTTACTTTGATTCGGTGTTTCTGCCGCTGATGATCCCCACCATCTTCCTGATGGGTGTGGGCCCCATGGCGCGCTGGAAAGAAACCTCGGTGCCCGATCTGGCCCGCCGCTTGAAGTGGGCCGCTGGCGTGACCGTGGTCTGCGCCATCCTGACCGGTTGGGTGCAAGGCTCCATCCATTTGCTGGCCAGCGTGGGCCTGCTCATGGCCTACTGGATTTTCAGCTCGGTGGCTACGGACCTGTGGGAGCGTGTGCGCCCCGAGGGCCGGGGTTTTGCCGAAATCCGCCGCAAGGCCGCACTGATCCCGCGTGCACTGGTGGGCATGATGGTGGCGCACATCGGCGTGGCCATGTTCTGCCTGGGCGTCACCATGGTCAAGACCTATGAGGTGGAGAGCGACGTCAAGATGAGCGTGGGCGACAGCACCGTGGTGCGCGGCTACTCCTTCACCTTCAAGGGGGTGAAAGACATTCAGGGCCCCAACTACGATGCCACCCGCGCGACCATCGAGATTTCGCGCAACGGCAGCCGGATCACCGAGCTCAGCCCCGAGAAGCGCATTTACCGCGTGCAGCAAAACCCCATGACCGAGGCGGCCATCGCCCCCGGCCTGACGGGTGACCTGTATGTGTCCATGGGCGAAGAAGTCGAGGGTGGTGCCTGGATCGTGCGCGTCTATGTAAAGCCGTTTATCGACTGGATCTGGGGCGGTTGCCTGGTCATGGCCCTGGGTGGCTTCCTGGCCGTGACCGACCGGCGTTATCGCCGCAAGACAGGAGTGGCTGTATGAGCCCCCACGTTCGTCACTGCGTGTACGCACTGCCCCCCGAGGGGGCGTTGCTCGCCTTGGGGCGGCCCGGCGGCGAGCAATGTATGAGCCCCCACATTCGTCACTGCGGAGAGCCGTCATGAAATACCTGAAGTTCCTGTTACCGCTGGCGATCTTTCTGGTGCTGGTGGGCTTTCTGATGCGGGGCTTGAGCCTGGACCCGCGCGAGGTGCCCTCGCCCCTGGTCAACAAGCCGGCTCCGGCCTTTGCGCTGGTGGGGCTGGAGCAGCCCGATACCACCTTCAAGCGCGATGACATGCTGGGCAAGGTCTGGCTGCTCAACGTGTTTGCCTCCTGGTGTGTGGCCTGCCGCGAAGAGCATCCGCTGTTGGTGGAGTTTTCGCGCATGAAGATGCTGCCCATCTACGGCCTGAATTACAAGGACGAGCGCGCCGCCGGGTTGAAATGGCTGGCCACTTTTGGTAACCCCTACGAGGCCTCGCTCTACGACCGCGATGGCCGCGTCGGCATTGACTACGGTGTCTACGGCGTGCCCGAGTCCTTCCTGATCGACGCCAAGGGCGTGATCCGTTACAAGCAGATCGGGCCTTTCACGCCCGAGGCGATCGAGACCAAGCTGATTCCGATGGTGCAGCAACTCAAGAAGGAGGCCGCCAATGGCTGATCTGACCAAGTGGTTTGCATTTCTGTGTCTGGCGCTGTGCCTGTCAGTCGCCTCGGCCAAGGAGGCTGAACCCGCCGTGGCCGACCCGGTGCTGGAAGCCCGCATGCTCAACATTACCGCCGAGCTGCGCTGCCTGGTGTGCCAGAACCAGACCATCGCCGACTCGCATGCCGATCTGGCGGTCGACCTGCGCCAACAGGTGCGCGAAATGCTGAACAAGGGCATGACCGACCAACAGATTGCGGAGTACATGACCGATCGCTATGGCGACTTTGTGCTCTACCGCCCGCCGTTTAAAAGCACCACCCTGCTGTTGTGGATAGGCCCCGGCGTCATGTTGGTGTTGGGCCTGCTGATGCTGGTACTGGTGTTGCGCCGGCGCAGCCGCATGCCGGAAGACCGCTTTGACGCCGAAGAGCCCGATGTCAACCAAGGCTCCTGAGAGCCCGCCTGAAACTGATTGAGAACTGAATGAACCACACGATTGAAGCCCTGAAGCAAAAGCTGGCACAACTCCAGCAACTGCACGCCAGCGGTGTAATGGCGGATACAAAGTTTGAAGAAGGCAAGGCCGCTTTGGAGCGCCAGATTCTGGATCTGGTGTTGTCCGGTGCCCCGGCAGGCGCAGCGGCGAAAGCCGCACCGGGCGGAAAAGCCGCAAGCGCCATGTACGGGGCATCAGCCGGTGCAGCCAAACCGTCCGGCCTGCTGTTGGCCGGTCTGGCCGTGGGTGTGGTGGCGATTGCTGCGGCCGGGTACTTCTGGAAAAGTACCGCTGCGGGACCAGAGGGTGAAGCCGAGCAGTCGCAGATGCAGTCGGCCGACGGCAAACCGGCGCCCCACGCCACGGGTGCGGAGCAGATCGCCGCCATGACAGAGAAACTGGCGCAACGCCTCAAGGACAAGCCGGACGACGTGGAAGGCTGGTCCATGCTGGGGCGCTCCTACAGTGTGCTGGGACGCCATGCCGATGCGCTCAAAGCCTACGCGAAGGCTACCAGTCTGCGCAAGGACGACCCCACGCTGCTGGCCGACTATGCCGATTCGCTGGCCGTCAACAACAACAGCGATCTGGAAGGCGAGCCCATGAAGCTGGTGGAGCGCGCCCTGCACCTGGACCCCAAGAACCTCAAGGCACTCTATCTGGCAGGCACCTACGCCTTCAACAAAAAGGACTACACCAGCGCCATCACCTTCTGGGAGAAGCTGGTCCAGGCCGGCCCGCCCGGCAATGCGTTTGCCAACCAGGTGGAGTCGGCCATTGCCGAAGCCCGCACGCTGGCCGGCATGCCGGCAGCCGCCCAACCGCTGGACGTTGCACCCAAGGCCGCTGCTGCGTCTCCTGCTGCCGCTGCGAATGCCTCGGTCAGCGGCACCGTCACCCTGGCGGCCGCACTGGCCAAGCAGGCGCAACCCGACGACACCGTGTTTGTGTTTGCCCGTGCTGCAGAAGGCTCACGCATGCCGCTGGCCATCCTGCGCAAACAGGTCAAAGATCTGCCCATCACCTTTTCCTTGAATGACAGCATGGCCATGTCGCCCGCAACCGCCTTGTCGACGGCCAGCAAGGTCATCGTGGGTGCCCGCGTGAGCAAGAGCGGCAACGCCATGCCCCAGCCCGGTGATCTGTCGGGTCAGTCGGCGCCGGTCAGCGTGGGTGCTGCCGGCCTGAAGATCGAAATCAAGGAAGCCGTGAAATAGCAGTCCTGCTGCTCTCCCGCTGCGCGCGGGGCGCAGCGCATTACGCGGCCAGGGCTTTTTCAATGTCCCGGGCCAGACTTTGCGGCGTGTCGGTCGGTGCATAGCGTTTGAGCACCGCACCGTCCTTGCCCACCAGAAACTTGGTGAAATTCCATTTGATCGACTTGCTGCCGAGCAGGCCGGGCGCTTCCTTGCTCAGCCATTGGTAAAGCGGCAGGGCGCCGCTGCCATTGACCTCGACTTTGGCCATCATGGGAAACGTGACGCCGTAGTTCAGCTGGCAAAAGCTGGCAATCTCGGCATTGCTGCCGCTGTCCTGCCCGCCAAACTGGTTGCAGGGAAAGCCCAGCACCGCCAGGCCTTTTTCCGCGTACTGCTGGTGCAAAGTCTCCAGTCCGGCGAACTGCGGCGTGAAGCCGCAGGCGCTGGCGGTGTTGACGATCAGCAGCACCTTGCCTTGGAAATGGGTGAGGGCGATCGTCTTGCCATCCATCTGCAGCGCATCAAAATCGTACACAGTGGCCATGGGTTTCTCCGGTTGAAAACGCATTTTGTACCCCCGCAGGCCAGACGGTGCGGCCTGCGGCAGTGCCCATGGCCTGCATGCGTCTATTGCTTGCGGTATGGTGGGGGCCTTCAAGGAGAGTTGACTATGCAACAACGCAGGCTGGGGGAATTTCAGGTGGGCCGCATCGGCCTGGGATGCATGAATCTGGACCATGGCTACGCGCCGCCAGTGTCGCAGCCGCAGGGCGAGCGTCTCTTGCTTCAGGCGCTGGAGGCGGGGTATACGTTGATGGACACTGCCACGCTTTACGGGGCGGGACAGAACGAAGCACGTGTCGGACAGGTGCTGCAGGCGCATCGCAAGGACATCGTGCTGTCCAGCAAATGCGGCATGGAGATCCTCCCGGTGGAGGGCAAGCCGGTGCGGGTGATTGACGGGCGGCCAGCCACTTTGATGCGCCAGTGCGAAGACAGCCTGCGCCGCCTCAAAACCGATGTCATCGACCTCTATTACCTGCACCGCTGGGACCGCCGGGTGCCGATTGAAGACAGCGTGGGCGCCATGAGCCGCATGGTGGAAAAAGGCCATGTGCGCTGCCTGGGCCTGAGCGAGGTGTCCGCTGCCACCTTGCGCCGCGCCAACGCCGTGCACCCGATCGCGGCCCTGCAGTCCGAGTACTCGCTGTGGACGCGCAATACGGAAATTGCCGTGCTCGATGCCTGCCGGGAACTGGGTGTGGCCCTGGTGGCCTTCAGCCCGGTGGCGCGCGGATTTCTGTGCGGGCCGGAACTGGATGTGACGGCCCTGGACGCCAAAGACATGCGGCGCAGCATGCCGCGCTTTGGCGGGGAACACTTTTTACACAACCGGGAATGGCTGCCTGCCTACCGGCAACTGGCGCAGCAGGCCGGTTGCACACCAGCCCAACTGGCGCTGGCCTGGTTGCTGCAGCAAAGGCCTTACATCATCCCTATTCCCGGCACGCAAAGCGTGGAGCACCTGCTGGAAAACGCGGCCGCCGACCGTGTGGTTCTGGACGCCGATGTGCTGGCCGCGCTGGATGCGCTGATCAACCAGGACACGGTCCGTGGTGAGCGCTATGACGCGCAAGGCACGCGCGATACGGATACCGAGCGCTTTGACGACGCCGCTATGCGCTGAGGCTAGGTGATCTTGAAGACGGTCCGGACGGTCTTGGAGCCGGACTTTTCCTCAAACACCGCCCATTGTTTGATGCCCTTGACCAGCACCTGCTTGCTGATGTCCTTCACCGCCACCCGGGCCTTGAGCTTGGCTGTCAACCAGTCCTGCACATGCGCAATGGTTTCACCCTGTTTGCCGGTGGGAACAAGCAGTTCCATGCCCGCCACGGTGCCGGAGGAGGTAACGGTGAGTTCGGTGGCTGGCATGGTGAATTTTGGGTGGGTGCAGTAGCTGCAGGGTCCTGCAGGCTAGCCGTGCATGTTATCGTTGCGGGCAATATCCAGCAGGTAGTCCACCTCTTCGGCATGGGCCACGCAGTTGTGTTCATGCCAGCGCTTGATCACCCACATGAAACCGGCCACCACCAGGCCAAACACGGTGATGGCGCCAAAGGCCGACAGGCCCATGCCGGTGGACAGGCTGTAGAAGCCGCCCAGGCCCAGAATGCAGGCCTGCTCGTTGAAGTTCTGTACCGCAATCGAGCGCCCCGACCCCATCAGGTTGTGGCCGCGGTGTTGCAGCAGCGCATTCATGGGCACCACCAGAAAGCCGCCCAGGCCCCCCAGCAAGACCAGGAAGGGTGCAGCCACCCACACGTTGCTGATGAAGTTGAGCAGGATCACCAGCACGCCCATGGCAATGCCCAGGGGCATGACCAGGGTGGCGTGCTCCAGGCGCATGCGCAGCGAGGCCGCTACCGCGCCGACTGCCGTGCCGATGGCCACCACACCAACCAGAGCCGAAGCCTGTGTCACCGTGTAGCCCAGCGCGGCGGCGGCCCAGGCCAGCACGATGTAGCGCAGATTGCCGCTGACACCCCAGAACAAGGTGGTGGTGGCCAGGGAAATCTGGCCCAGGCGGTCGCGCCACAGGCGCATATTGCAGTGCCAGAAATCGGGCAGCAGGCTGAGCAGCTTCTTGGGCATGGGCCGCATGGGGAACTCGGTCAGCGGAATGCGCGTGTTGAACCAAGCTGCCAGCAGGTAGACAAAGATCAGCACGCAAATGGCGGCTTCCGGCGGGGTGTCGATGCCGGTGTCGATCAGCGGGAAATCAAAGCCCAGCAGCACCTTCGAAATTTGCGGCCCCACCAATTGGCCGCCCAGCAGCACACCCAGAATAATGGAGGAGATGGTCAGCCCCTCGATCCAGCCATTGGCTTTGACCAGTTGCGAGGCCGGCAGCAACTCGGTGAGGATGCCGTACTTGGCCGGCGAGTAGGCCGCCGCGCCCAGACCGACGACGGCATAGGCCATCAGCGGGTGGGTGCCAAACAGCATCAACAAACAGCCCACCACTTTGATGGAATTGCTCATCAGCATCACCCGCCCTTTGGGGTGGGCATCGGCAAAGGCGCCGACAAAGGGCGCCAACACCACATAAAACAAGGCAAACATGGGAACCAGGGCTGCCTGCTGCCAGGCAGGAGCGCCTTGTCCTCGCAGCAATTGCACGGCGCCCACAAACAATGCGTTGTCGGCCAGCGAGCTGAAAAACTGCGCCGACATGATGGTGAAAAAGCCGCGTTTCATGGATCCGGGAATGCTGCACGGGTCTTGCCGGTGCTGTGGGTGGTGTGATGAGGCGCCAAAGGTTGTGCGGTTATAGCACGGCGCGCGGTGTCAGAATCGGGGCAGCCCCGCCCTATCTGCACGCCCATGCCACGCCCCATACAAGCCACCATCCACACCCAAGCCCTGGCCCATAACCTGAATGCGGCCCGCCGGCATGCGCCGGACGCCCGCGTCTGGGCCGTGGTCAAGGCCAACGCCTATGGCCATGGCATCGAGCGCGTGTTCGACGGCCTGCGTGCAGCCGACGGCTTTGCCCTGCTGGACCTGGCCGAGGCGCAGCGCGTGCGTGCCTTGGGCTGGCGCGGCCCGGTGCTGCTGCTCGAAGGCGTATTCGAGCTGCGTGACCTGGAGCTCTGCTCCCGCCTGGACCTGTGGCACACGGTGCACTGCGAAGCGCAGATCGACATGCTGGCAGCCCACAAGACCAATGTGCCGCAGCGCGTTTTCCTCAAGCTGAACACCGGCATGAACCGCCTGGGCTTTGCCCCGGGGCAATACCGCAGCGCCTGGACCCGCCTGAACGCCTTGCCGCAGGTGGACGAAATCTCGCACATGACGCACTTCAGCGACGCCGATGGCCCGCCCGGTGTGGCGCACCAGATGGCTTTGTTTGATGCCACCACGCGCGACCTCCCCGGCGAGCGCACGGTGAGCAACAGCGCCGCACTGCTGCGCCACGACAGCGCGCTACTGGCCAGCGACTGGGTGCGCCCCGGCATTGCGGTCTATGGCAGCGCGCCCGACTTTCCCGCGCACAGCGCGGCGCACTGGGGCCTGCAGCCCACCATGACGCTGGAAGCCAAAATCATTGCCGTGCAGCACCTGCAGCCTGGCGACCGCGTGGGCTACGGCTCCCGCTTCTGTGCCGAGGCGCCCATGCGCATTGGCGTGGTGGCCTGTGGCTATGCCGACGGCTACCCGCGCATCTGCCCCACCGGCACGCCGGTGCTGGTGGACGGGCAGCCCAGCCGCACGCTGGGGCGCGTCAGCATGGACATGCTCAGTGTGGACCTGAGCGCGCTGCCCGAGGCCGGGCACGGCAGCACCGTGACCCTGTGGGGCCGCGCGCACAACGGTGCGGTGTTGCCGATCGACACGGTCGCAGCCCAGGCGGGTACCCTGGCCTATGAGTTGCTGTGCGCGCTGGCTCCGCGCGTGCCGGTGGTGACCGAAGCGTGAAGCGCCGGGCCCTGGCGTATGCCTGTGGTTTTGTCCAGTAACATGCGGCAATGGCCAAAGAGAAAACCGTTTACACCTGCAACGAATGCGGCGGCACCAGCCCGAAGTGGCTGGGCAAATGCCCGTCCTGCAATGCCTGGAACACCCTGATCGAATCCGTCGCCGGCAGCGACGCGCCCACCAAAAACCGCTTTGCCTCGCTGGCCAAGACCGCCGAGGTGATCGTGCTGTCCGACATCGAAGCCAGCGATGTGGACCGCACCCCCACCGGCCACGAGGAGCTGGACCGCGTGCTGGGCGGCGGCATGGTCGAGGGCGGCGTGGTGCTGATCGGCGGTGACCCCGGCATCGGCAAGTCCACGCTGCTCTTGCAGGCGCTGGATTCGCTGCAGCGCCAGGGCAAGAGCACCTTGTATGTCACCGGCGAAGAGAGCGGGGCGCAGGTGGCCTTGCGCTCGCGCCGCCTGGGGCTGGACCAGTCCCAGGTCAAAGTGCTGGCCGAAATCCAGCTGGAAAAAATCCTGGCGACGCTTGCCGCCCACAGCCCCGATGTGGCCGTGATCGACTCCATCCAGACCGTCTACTCCGAGCAGCTCACCAGCGCCCCCGGCTCGGTGGCCCAGGTGCGTGAATGCGCCGCCCACCTGACGCGCGCGGCAAAAGCCAGCGGCACCGCCATCGTGCTGGTCGGCCATGTCACCAAGGACGGCACCCTGGCCGGCCCGCGTGTGCTGGAGCACATGGTGGACACCGTTCTTTATTTCGAGGGCGACACCCACAGCCAGTTCCGCCTGGTGCGCGCCATCAAGAACCGCTTTGGCGCGGTCAACGAAATCGGCGTTTTTGCCATGACCGAAAAAGGCCTCAAGGGCGTGAGCAACCCCAGCGCCATCTTCCTGAGCCAGCATGCCGAGCCTGTGCCCGGCAGCTGCGTCATGGTCACACTCGAAGGCACGCGCCCCATGCTGGTGGAAATCCAGGCGCTGGTGGACAGCGGCGGCCCGTCACCCCGGCGTCTGTCGGTCGGCCTGGACAAGGACCGGCTGGCCATGCTGCTGGCCGTTCTCCACCGCCACGCCGGTGTGGCCTGCATGGACCAGGATGTGTTCGTCAATGCCGTGGGCGGCGTGCGCATCAGCGAGCCGGCGGCCGACCTGGCGGTGCTGCTGTCCATTACCTCGTCCTTGCGCGGCAAAGCGCTGCCGAAGGGCTTTATTGCCTTTGGCGAGGTCGGCTTGGCCGGCGAGGTGCGCCCGGCGCCGCGCGGCCAGGAGCGGCTCAAAGAAGCCGCCAAGCTGGGCTTCAGCATGGCCGTGGTGCCCAAGGCCAATGCGCCCAAGAAGCCGATTGAAGGCATGACCATCCACGCCGTGGAGCGGGTGGAAGAGGCCATGGAAGTCGTGCGCTCGCTGACGTAATATGGCCGCATGTCCTGGCTCAACAAACTCCCCAACTCCATCCGCAGCGCCAGCGGCCTGGAGTGGACGCTGTGGCGCCGTCTGCCGCTGATTCTTCTGGTGGGCACCGCGCTGCCGCTGGCCGCAGCCGTGGCCTTGCATTTATCGAGCGCCCAGGACGACGCCGCGCAACTGCGCTGGCTGCAAACCATGGACTATGTGGTGGTGGGCGTGGTGATCTTCCACTGGACGGCGGTGTTCACCACGGCAATCGGTTGTGTGGTGGTGATGTTGATGAAGGGCCCGGGCTACGTGGCCGACGACCCTTTGGAACTCTCGCACAGCGACAAACCGCGCGCCGGCGCACAGACAGAAGAGCGCTAAGCCCCCACACGCTGCGCTGTGCACAGGTCGCTGCCCCCGTGCGGCGGCGCAAGCCAGCCAGGCACAGCCCGACACTGGCTTAAGCAGGATTTAATCTGCCCCGCCTAGGATGCGTAGCACTGGAGGTTCTTATGTCTTATCTGAAGTTTTTTACCCTGGCTGCGCCCCTGGCTCTGGCCCTTCTTTCCACCCCTGCGCAGGCCCAGACCACGCCCGGCGAACAACTGGCCGCTTATGTGGCGCAGTCCGGCCAACCGGCGCAAGCTGCACGCGGGCAGGAGTTTTTTACCACCAAGCATGGCAAGGAATGGAGCTGCTCCACCTGCCACACCGCCAAGCCCACGGTGGACGGCAAACATGCCACCACCGGCAAGGTGATCGCGCCCATGGCACCCGCCTTCAACGCGCAGCGCTTTACCGATGCGGCCAAGACTGAGAAATGGTTCCGCCGCAATTGCAACGACGTGGTCGGGCGCGAATGCAGCGCCGCCGAAAAGGCCGATTTTTTGAGCTGGTTGCTCTCGCTCAAATCCTGATGTTTGAAAGTTGATGATGAAAAAAGTACTGATGTCCCTGGCCGCTGCGGCCACGCTGGCCTTGTCCATGGCGGGCCTGGCGCATGCCGAGCGCGGCAGCTACGGCGTGGCACCCTTGCCCAAGCACCAGCAGGAATGTTCTTCCTGCCACGTGGCCTACCCGCCCGGTTTGCTGCCGGCAGCGTCCTGGGCCCGCATCATGGGCAGCCTGAACAAGCACTTCGGCACCGACGCGTCCTTGGATGACGCCAGCACGCGTGAAATTGCGGCCTGGCTCAAGGCCAACGCCGGCAGTGGACGGCGTGGCGGCGAAGAGCCGGCGCAGGACCGCATCAGCAAAGCCAACTGGTTCGTGCGCCAGCACGATGAGGTGTCTTCCAGCACCTGGAAGCGCGCCAGCATCGGCAGCGCGGCCAACTGCTCGGCCTGCCATGCGGGTGCAGCCAAGGGTGACTTCAACGAACACGCGGTGCGTATTCCCAAATGACTGAGTTGACCCAAGGTACACAAAAGATCCGCGTCTGGGACGCCCCGGTGCGCGTCTTCCACTGGCTGCTGGTGCTCAGCTTTGCCGGTGCCTACCTCACGGCCGAGAGCGAGGTCTGGCGCCTGGTGCACGTCACCCTGGGTTACACCCTGGGCGGCCTGCTGGCGTTCCGGCTGGTGTGGGGCGTGATCGGCACCCGCTATGCCCGCTTCAGCAACTTTGTGCGCGGCCCGGCGGCAGTGGTGCGGTACCTGAAGTCCCTCCGGACCCCGCAGCCCGAGCACCACCTGGGTCACAACCCGGCGGGTGCCGTGGCGATTGTGCTGCTGATGGTTCTGGGCCTGGGCATTACCGCCACTGGCTATATCACCTACAACGACCTCGGCCCGGGCTGGGTCGGCGAGCTGCACGACCTGCTGGCCAATGCCATGGTGCTGGTCATCATCGGGCACCTGGTGGGCGTGGTCACGGCCAGCCTGCAGCACCAGGAAAATCTGGTGCGCTCCATGGTCACCGGCTTCAAGACCGGCGCCGCCGACCAGGGTATTCGCCGCACCTGGACGGTGGTGGCAGTGGCCATCGTGATCGCGGTGCTGGGCTTCTGGTGGCTGCAATGGCAAAGCGCGCCTACGCCGGATACTGCGGGCGTGGCACAGACCACACTTCAAGCGGCAAAATAGCCCAGCCCACGGCACACGCTTTTTGTGTGCGGTCCCACCAGGAACCCCCATGCGCATACTGCTTGCTGAAGACGACGCCATGCTCGGAGACGGCTTGCGCGCAGGCCTGCGCCAGGCGGGCTTTCAGGTGGATTGGGTGCGCGATGGATTGGCCGCAGAACGTGAAGTCGCCAGTGGCGTCTATGCGGCGGCCGTGCTGGACCTGGGTCTGCCGCTCAAGGACGGGCTGGATGTTTTGAAAGACTTGCGCGCCCGCAAGATCGAAACTCCCATCCTGGTGCTGACCGCGCGCGACGCGGTGCCTGACCGGGTGGCGGGCCTGGACACCGGGGCCGACGACTATGTGGTCAAGCCGGTGGACCTGAACGAGCTGGCAGCGCGCCTGCGTTCGCTGGTGCGCCGCTCGGTCGGTCAGCTGCAGGAGACCATCTGCAGTGCCGGCGTGAAACTCGACCCTGCCGCCCGCTCGGTGTCTTGCAACGGCGAGAGCGTGCCCCTGTCCACCCGCGAATTTGATCTGCTGCACGCCCTGTTGCGCAGCGCCGGGCGCGTGCTGTCGCGCGAGCAGCTGGAGCAGCAGATGTACAGCTGGGGCCACGAGGTAGAGAGCAATACGATTGAGGTCCACATCCACCACCTGCGCCGCAAACTGGGCTCCGAGCTGATCCAGACCGTGCGCGGTGTGGGCTATATGGTGCAGCGCGAACCGTCCGGCCCATGAGCACGCTGCGTAAACAGCCCTCGCTGCAAACGCGCTTGCTGCTGCTGGTACTGGGTTTTGCGGTGGCCGTCTGGCTGGGTGCCGCCGTGATCACCTGGCGTGACGCGCAACAGGAACTCGACGAGTTGCTCGATGGCCATCTGGCGCAGGCCGCCGCACTGTTGCTGGTGCAGGCCCAGGGCGACCATGACGATGTGTCCGATACCCCCGTTCTGCACAAGTACGCGCCGCAAGTGGTGTTTCAGGTGTTTGTGGAAGGCCAGCTGATCACCCGCTCGTCCAACGCGGGTACACAGCCGCTGTCGGACGGGCTGGAGGGCTTTTCCACCGTGCGCCGCGAGGATGGCGAACTCTGGCGCGTGGTGGCCACGCATGAGAAGCACCACGAGGTCACGGTGCTGGTGGGTGAAAAAATAGCGTCGCGGCAAAGCATTTTGTGGGCCTTGATGCGCAGCCTGCTGCAGCCTTTGCTGTGGGCGATGCCGCTCTTCGGGTTGGGCTTGTGGTGGTCGGTGCGCAAGGGCCTGGCGCCGATTCGCGCCCTGCGCGAGACCCTGGAAAAGCGCGCGCCCCACACCGCCGAGCCGGTGTCGCCGGCCGGCATGCCGCGCGAGTTGGAGCCCCTGGTGCAAACGCTCAACGGCCTGCTGGAGCGCATTGGACACATGGTGCAGACGGAGCGCCGCTTCACGGCCGATGCCGCGCATGAGTTGCGCACCCCCATTGCCGCCATCCGCGCCCAGGCCCAGGTCGCCCTGGGTGCGGGCGACGACGTGGCCGGGCGCACCCACGCCTTGCAGACCACGCTGGCCGGTTGCGACCGTGCCAGCCGCCTGGTAGACCAGCTGCTGACGCTGGCACGCCTCGAAGCCTCGCCGGATACCAAGCCGGCTGCGGTCGACCTGAGCGCGGTGGTGCGCCGGGTGGTAGGCGAGCTGGTGCCTACGGCGCTGGGGCGCAAGCAGGAGATTTCTGTACAGGCCGAGGCGCCCTGCGCCGTGGCCGCGAACGAGGTGCTACTGGGTGTGCTGGTGCGCAACCTGGTAGACAACGCCTTGCGCTACAGCCCCCCGGGTGCGCGGGTGGAGGTCAGCGTACACACAGACGCCCAGGGCGCGCACCTGCAGGTGCAGGACAGCGGCCCGGGCATGAGCGACGAGGCCATAGGGCATCTGGGTGAACGCTTCTTCCGGGTGCTGGGCAATGAGCAGCCGGGCAGCGGGTTGGGCTGGTCGATTGTGCGGCGTTTGCTGGCGGTGTTCGGTGCGCAGGCGCAGATCGGACCGTCCGCCGCATTGGGTGGTCTGTCGGTCGCCGTGCACTGGGCCGTTGTGCCGCCCCCACCTTAGCGACAACCGTCGGCCCTGGCCTGTCGCGCGGGCCGTAAAATCGCAGGTCAGCCTAATCTGCAACGACCACACAAAGGACACACCATGAGCGCAATGCCCCCTTCCATGTCAGACCGCGACGGAAAAATCTGGATGGATGGCCAGATGGTGGAGTGGCGCGATGCCAAGATCCATGTGCTCAGCCACACCCTGCACTACGGCTGCGGCGCCTTCGAGGGCGTGCGTGCCTACAAGGGCGACGACGGCAGCACCGCCATCTTCCGCCTGGAAGAGCACACCACCCGCCTCTTCAACAGCGCCAAGATCTTGCGCATGACCATTCCCTTCACCAAGGAAGAGGTCAACCAGGCCCAAATCGAGGTGATCCGTGCCAACAAGTTGGAGAGCGGCTACCTGCGCCCCCTCACTTGGGTCGGTGACAAGAAGCTGGGCGTCTCCACCAAGGGCAATGACATCCACCTGATGGTGGCTGCCTGGCCCTGGGGTGCCTACCTGGGCGAAGAGGGCATGAAGCGCGGCATCCGCGTGAAGATTTCCAGCTACACCCGCCACCACGTCAACATCACCATGACGCAGGCCAAGGCGGTGAGCAACTACACCAACTCCATCCTCGCCAACCGCGAAGCCACGGACGACGGCTACGACGAGGCGGTGCTGCTGGACGCCAGCGGCTTTGTGGCCGAGGGTGCGGGTGAAAACATTTTTGTCGTCAAGGACGGCGTGGTCTACACACCGGATTTGTCGGCCGGTGCGCTCAACGGCATCACCCGCAACACCGTGCAGCACATCTGCAAGGACCTGGGGCTGGAACTGGTGCAAAAGCGCATCACCCGCGACGAGGTGTACATCAGCGACGAGGTGTTCTTCACCGGCACCGCCGCCGAGGTCACACCCATCCGCGAGATTGACCGTATCGAGATCGGCAGCGGCTCGCGCGGCCCCATCACCGAAAAGATCCAGAGCGCCTTCTTTGACATCGTCAACGGCCGCAACCCGAAATACGCGCATTGGCTGAGCAAGGTCTGAGCCGCGTACCCCCGTTTACCAGGAACCGAACATGCAAAAGAAACCCCAAGCCCCCGCCATCGAATTGCTGGCCAAAGACCTGAACCACCAGGGTGGCGTGTTTTGCCCGAGCCCCCTGGCAAAAATGGAAACCTGGAACACCCATCCCAAGGTGTACCTGGATGTGGGCCATAGCGGTTCGGCCAAGTGCCCCTACTGCGGCACCGTCTACGCCCTGAAGGCGGGAGAGCACTTCGCTGGGCACTGATTCCCTGGTCATTGCGCCCCAATGGATCGGGGACGCGGTGATGACCGAGCCGCTGTTGCGCCGCTTGCATGCGCGTGGCGAGCGGCTGACCGTCGGCGCCTTGCCCTGGGTGGCGCCGGTGTACCGGGCCATGCCGCAGGTGGCCGAGGTCATTGAATTTCCGTTTGCGCACGGTGGCCTGCAGTGGCAGGCCCGACGCGCCATGGCGGCCCGTTTGCGCGGCCGTTTCGATGCCGCCTACATCTGCCCCAACTCGCTTAAAAGCGCCTTGATTCCCTGGTGGGCCGGCATTGCGCAGCGTGTGGGTTATCGCGGTGAGGCACGCCTTGGCCTCGTCAACCGGCGTCTGCCCAACCCGCCCAAAGGCGCGCGTCCACCCATGGTGGCGTTTTACTCGGCCCTGAGCGCTGAGCCCGGCATTGAAGCCGACCGGCCGCAACTGCAACTGCCCGATGCCTTGGTAGCCGCCGCGCTGCAGGCTTGGGGTTTGCACGCGCAGGGCTATTACGTGTTTGCGCCCGGTGCCGAATACGGTGCGGCCAAGCGCTGGCCTGCCGCCCATTTCGCGGCATTGGCGTCGCAGCTCACGCTGCCGGTGGTGTTGCTGGGCTCGGGCAAGGAAGCCGCGTTGTGTGCCGGTATCGCGGCAGAAGCCCATGCGCAGCGCCCCGGCGCGTGCGTGGATTTGTCCGGCCGCACCAGCCTGGACCAGGCGCTGGCAGTCATTGCGGCAGCCAAGGCCATGGTCAGCAACGACTCCGGCCTGATGCATGTGGCCGCTGCCTTCGGCACGCCGCAGGTGGCTGTGTTCGGGTCGTCGAGCCCGCTGCACACACCGCCGCTGAGCGATAAAGCCCATGTCATCTGGCTCAAAGATGATGCGGTCTACCAGCCGCCGCTGGACTGTGCGCCCTGCTTTCAGCGCGAATGCCCGTTGGGTCATACGCGCTGCTTGGTGGACATTGCGCCCGGGCGGGTGCTGGCCTATTTGTAGCTAGGGTGTTTTTTTAACTATTGGAAAGGACTTGTGGATATGAAAGCGGTTTTTAGAAAGCTGGGATGGGTCTTGGCCTTGGGCAGCGCGGCCCTGTTGGCTGGAGGCGCGCATGCAGCCGACGCCTCCAAGGTGCTCAATATCTACAACTGGTCCGATTACATCGCCGAAGACACCATCAAGAACTTCGAAAAAGAGACTGGCATCAAGGTCCGTTACGACAACTACGACAGCAACGAAATCCTGCACGCCAAGCTGCTGGCAGGTAACACCGGTTACGACATCGTGGTGCCCGGTGCCCACTTCGCCAAGACCCAGATCGAAGGCGGCCTGCTGCAAAAGCTCGACAAGACCAAACTGGGCAATTGGGGCAATCTGGACAAGGGCGTGCTGGAGCAACTGGCCAAGGTGGATCCCGGCAATGCCTACCTGGTGGACTGGCTGTGGGGCTACGTCACCGTGGGTATCAATGTCGACAAGGTGAAGGCCGCGCTGGGCGATATGCCCATGCCCGAAAACGCCTGGAGCCTGTTGTTCGATCCGCAATATGCTGCCAAGTTCAAGAAGTGCGGCATCAGCGTGCTGGACTCGGCCTCCGAGGTGGTGCCCGCAGCCCTGCTTTACGCCGGCAAGGACCCGTACAGCAAGGACGTGGCCGACTACGAGGCCGCGGCCAAGGTGCTCAAAGCGATTCGTCCCTTTGTGACGCGCTTCTCGTCCTCAGGCTATATCGAGGAAATGGCCAGCGGCTCCACCTGCCTGGTGATGGGCTTCTCGGGCGATATCAATATCGCTGCCAGCCGCGCTGCTGCCGCCAAGGGCAAGAAGCCGGTGGTGATTCAGGCCCTGGTGCCCAAGACCGGCGCCACCCTGTTTTTTGACTCCATGGCCATTCCGCGCGACGCCAAGAACGTGGAGAACGCCCACCTGTTCATCAACTACATCCTGCGCCCGGAAGTGCATGCCGCGCTCACCAACAAGGTGTTCTATGCCAACCCGAATGCCGCATCCCTCAAGTTTGTAAAAAAGGACGTGGCAGACAACAAGAGCATCTTCCTGGACAGTGCCGCCATGAAAACCATGGTGGCGCCCGATGCCTTGCCGCAGCCGGTGCGCAAGGTACAGACCCGCACCTTTACCAGCTTCAAAACCGGGAAGTAATCCTGGCTTCCAGGGTGCGCGCATCCCGGGCGCATAAAAAAAAGCCACCCGAAGGTGGCTTTGAAAAGTCCCCAGAGGGACGTCGTTGGATTTCTTGGAAGTCCGCTTTTGCTTGGCAGATCTTCGATTTTTCGCACTGTGACAGCAGTTAAATGAACTTTACCGTGCAACTCTGCGTTTTGGTATCCCCCATTCGGGTGAATTCACACTGAATCGGACAAAAAATCTTGATGAAAATGACGGTTTTCACCTCATTTGATCAAAGTTTTACCCAAAAATGACCCGGTCTGCGCGATGACGGCAAAGCGCAATGCGCTGCGCGTTGGGCTCGTCGGTGACCGCAATCCACGCCAGTGCCGCTTCTCGGCTGCGCCCGAAACGCATATGGCGCTCCAACAGGCGTTGGTGGCGCAGGGCGCTGTCGATCTCCAGAAACCAGGTCTCGTCCAGCACACTGCGCACTTCGGCCCAGGCGCCATCCTCCAGCAGCAGGTAATTGCCTTCGGTGATGATGAGTCGGGTGTCGGCTTCAATGGCGATGGCGCCGGCAATGCCTTCTTCCAGCTCACGCCGGTATTCGGGCGCGTAAAGGGTCTCCCCCTGCTGTTGGTCACGGATGCGGTGCAATAAATTCACATAGCCTGCCGCATCAAAGGTGTCCGGCGCGCCTTTGCGACCGGCGCGACCCAGGCGCTGCAGTTCGGAGTTGGCCAGGTGAAAGCCGTCCATGGGGACGATTTGCGCCTGATCGCCGAGCGCCTGCAGCAGGCTTGCGGCCAGGGTGGATTTGCCGGCACCAGGCGAAGCGGCGATGCCCAGAATCTTGCGTTGCCCGCTGGCCATCAGGGCCTGGGCGTGCTGCAAAACGTCTGCAGGAAGGGGGTGCGATGTCATAAGGGCTGGCTCCTGCCGGCACGTGCCGGCCGTGGTGGGGACGGTGGACGGGATTGTGCGGGACTCAGGGCTGTTCACCCATGCCACTCGCAATGCGGCCGCTGCCCACATGGGCGTGCACTGCATCGCGGCTGGGTGGCGCGCAGCCGCGGCGCTGCACACAGATGCTGGCGCTGGCAATGGCGTTTTGCAACAGTCCCTGCGCCAGCGTGCTGTTCACGCTGGAACTGCCCCAGTCGGAGTCCAGACCCGCCTCCAGCATGGCCGTCACCAGGCCGGCCAGAAAACAGTCTCCTGCACCCACCGTGTCCAGTACCACCAGCGGTGCCGTTTCCAGTGCGTAGAACACCTCGCCATGGCGGGTGAGCAGCTTTGCGCCTGCGCCGCCCAGGGTGAGTGCCAGCACCTGTGCGCTGCACCGGCCCAGCAGGTGGCGCGCCTTGTCGAGCGCCGTGGCGCCGGGTAGATCCAGGTTGTCCAGGTCTTCGTCGCTGACCTTGATGACATCGGCGTATTGCAGGGTAGCGAGCACATGGGCGCGGTAGCGCTTCAGGTCCGGCATGACGGAGGGGCGCAGGTTGGCGTCAATCACCACCTTTCTGCCACCGTCGCGCTGCGCCGCCAGCCAGGGCAGGTAGGTGCTGGCGTCGTCGGGTGACAGGGCCAGCGCGCCGGTGCAGACGATTTTCAGCCCCCGGGCGCTCTGGCAGGCCTGCGTCAGGCGGGCTGCGTCGGTGGCGCGGTCGGCCACCCCTTCGCGGTAAAACGCATAGTCCGGATGACCGGCCTCGTTCACGCTGACCACGGCCAGCGAGGTCACTTCCACCACCGGCTCCGGGACCGCCAAATGCACGCCATCGGCCAGCATCCCGGCCGCCAGTTGGCGCCCGAAGCGGTCGCGTGACAAGGGGTTGAGGTACAGGGTTTCAATACCCTGGCGCGCCAGCGCGCGGCTCAGGTTGTAGACCGCGCCGCCAATGCAGGGCTCAAAACGGCCGTCGGCCCCCCGGATCAGATCGATCAGCGCCTCTCCCGCCGTTGCGACCTGGATTTCGATATTTTTTTGCACCATGTTAGGGTTTTCCATTACTAAAGTAACTTGATTTAATTAGTCCAAACGGAATATAGTCCAGCCACGCTACGACGTAAAGCGTAAAAACCCAGGGAATGCCTCCCTGAAAACTGAAGATCCATTGACCATCCATTCGAGGAGACTGAGCATGAAAAAATCCACCACCCTGGCCCTGACAGCCATCGCTTTCGCAGCCTCTGCTGCAACTTCCGCATTCGCGGCCGAAGTCGTGATTGGCCTGATCACCAAGACCGACAGCAACCCCTTCTTCGTGAAGATGAAGGAAGGCGCTGAAGCCGCTGCCAAGAAAGGCGGCGCCAAGCTGCTGAGCGCCGCCGGCAAGCAAGACGGTGACACCGCTTCGCAAATCAGCGCGCTGGAAAACATGGCCGCTGCCGGCGCCAAGACCATTCTGATCACCTCCACTGGCGATGCCATCATCCCCACCATCAAGAAGGTGCGTGCCCAAGGCGTGCAAGTGATTGCACTGGACAGCCCGGTCGGCGACGGCACCGCAACGGACGCCCTGTTTGCCACCAACAACTACAAGGCCGGCGAACTGATCGGCGCTTACGCCAAGGCTGCCCTCAAAGGCAAGAAGCCCGTGATCGCCACGATGGACCTGTTCCCCGGTCACCCCGTGGGCGCACAGCGTCACAACGGTTTCCTGGCTGGCTTCGGTCTGAAGACGCTGGAAGCCGCCAGCAACGAACTGGCTCAGCCCGCAGAAGTGGTGTGCATGGCTGACAGCTTCGGCGACGCCGCCAAGGGCCAGACCGGCATGGAAAACTGCCTGCAGAAGAACTCCAACATCAACGTGGTGTACGCCATCAACGAACCCGCAGCTGCTGGTGCTTACAAGGCACTGAAGGCCGCCGGTAAGGAAAAAGACGTCGTGATCCTGGGCGTTGACGGCATGTGCAGCAACGGCGTGGGCAACGTGGAAAAGGGCGTGATCGCTGCCACCAGCATGCAATACCCCCTGAAGATGGCCGCCATGGGCGTGGCCGCTGGTCTGCAATTCGCCAAGGACGGCAAGCGCCAGACCGGTTACACCGACACCGGTGTGGATCTGGTTGCATTGCACCCCATGGCCGGCGTGAAGAGCATCGACACCAAGACTGCACGCGCTCAGTGCTGGGGCGATTAATTCGCTGCGACAGACGGTCATGGTTAACAGCCTGACCTGAGTCCGGGCCTGCCCTGCGCAGGCCTCCTCTCCGAAAGCCCCGCACAACGGGGCTTTCGGTCCCCTCTTAGGGACTGGATGGTTTATGTGGCTGTCTGGTACCGGAGATTTTTTAAAGCCCATCCCATGAACTCGCTCAAAGCCAAACTCCCTCCGATGGGAACCTTAGGTCCAGCCATCGCCCTGTTGCTGGCCTGCGCCTTTTTTACGTTTCAGCATGAAAACTTTCTCACGCTGAAGAACTTTTCCCTGATCCTGCAGCAGGTGATGGTGGTGGGCACCATTGCGATCGGGCAGACCCTGATCATCCTGACCGCCGGTATCGACCTGTCCTGTGGCATGGTCATGGCGCTGGGCTCCATCGTGATGACCAAATTCGCAGCCGACTACGGTCTGAGCGCGCCCGTGGCCATCCTCTGCGGCATCGCCGTCACCGCCCTGTTCGGCCTGATCAACGGCCTGCTGGTGACACGCGTCAAGCTGCCCCCGTTCATCGTCACCCTGGGCACCCTCAACATTGCCTTTGCCGTGACGCAGCTCTATTCGCATGCGCAAACCATTACCAATATTCCCGATGGCATGAGCCTGCTGGGTGAAACTTTTGAGCTGGGCGGCGCCCGCGTGGCCTATGGTGTGGTGTTGATGCTGGGCATGTACCTCGCCACCTGGGTCTGGCTGCGCGATACCGCCCAGGGCCGCCACATCTACGCCGTGGGCAACAGCCCCGAAGCCACCCGTCTGGCCGGCATTTCCACCGAAAAAGTGCTGCTGGGCGTGTACGTGCTGGCCGGTGTGTTCTACGGCATTGCCTCGGCCTTGACCGTGGCCCGTACCGGTGCCGGTGACCCCAATGGCGGTCAAACCGACAACCTGGACGCCATCACTGCCGTGGTGCTGGGCGGCACCAGCCTGTTTGGCGGGCGCGGCATCATCCTGGGCACGTTGATAGGCGCCATGATTGTGGGCGTGTTCCGCAACGGCCTGACCCTGATGGGTGTGTCCTCTGTCTACCAAGTACTGGTCACTGGCGTCCTCGTGATTCTGGCCGTGGCCACCGACCAAATGTCCCGCAAAGGAGGCCGTTAATGTCTGCTCAACACCAAATCGTCATGCAGGCCAAGGGCCTGATCAAACGCTACGGCCAAGTCACCGCCCTGGATGGCGCCGACTTTGAACTGCGTGCCGGCGAAATCCTGGCCGTGATCGGCGACAACGGCGCCGGCAAGTCCAGCCTGATCAAGTGCCTGTCGGGCGCCACCATTCCCGATGAGGGCGAGATTCAATTGGACGGCAAGGTCATCCATTTCCGCAGCCCGATCGACGCGCGAATGGCCGGGATCGAGACCGTGTACCAGGATCTGGCCGTGGCCCCTGCCATGTCGATTGCCGAAAACCTGTTCCTGGGCCGCGAACTGCGCCGCTCAGGCCTCTTGGGCCTGCTCGGTTTCATCGACAAGAAGAAGATGCTGGAAGAAAGCATCTCCCGCATGAACGACCTGAAGGTCGGCATCCGCTCCATGACCCAAGCCGTGGAAACGCTCTCCGGCGGTCAGCGCCAATGCGTGGCCGTAGGCCGTGCAGCCGCCTTTGCGCAGCACGTGGTCATCATGGACGAGCCGACCGCCGCGCTGGGTGTGAAGGAAGGCAATATGGTGCTGGAACTGATCCGCCGCGTGCGCGACAAGGGCCTGCCCGTGGTGCTGATTTCGCACAACATGCCGCACGTCTTTGAAGTGGCCGACCGCATCCACATTGCCCGCCTGGGCAAGCGCGCGGCCGTGGTCAACCCCAAGAAGATCAGCATGAGCGACACCGTGGCCGTGATGACCGGCGCCAAGTCCGTCAGCGACCTGCCCGAAGACGCGTTGGCGCACTAAGCACAGGAAAAATCAACATGCTCAAGGGAATCGACCCGGTCTTGACCCCGGACCTGCTCAAGCTCCTGATGGAGATGGGCCATGACGACGCCATCGTGCTGGCGGATGCCAACTTCACCGCCGTGCGCTATGCCGGCGGCAAGCCCATCATCCGCCTGCCCGGTATCGGCATGGCGCGCGCCGTGCAAGCCATTACCTCGCTGCTACCGCTGGTGGCCGACGAGGTGCATCCGGTGGGTTTCATGCAGGTCAGCGGCCAGCCAACCGACTACCGCTCGGCCCTGCAACGCGAAGTGCTGGCCAGCCTGGAGCCCACCTTCCTGGCCGGCCAAAGCGCTGAGGGGATTGAACGCTTTGCCTTTTACGAGCGCACCAAGAGTGCCTTTGCCATCATCCTGACGGGCGAGCAACAGCCTTTTGGAAACTTCTTGCTGCGCAAAGGCGTTATCGGCGAAACTTTGCGCCCATGAGCTATGTAGCAACGCCCGACAGCCTGACCCTCTCCAAGGGCAACGGGCGCCCGGGCGCGCCGCCGGTGCTGCGGCCCCGTGGCTCCAACCATGTGGGTATGCGCCAGTTCAACGAGCGGGTGGTGCTGCATGCTATCCGCCTCAACGGCAGTCTGCCCAAGGCCGAGATCGCGCGCCTGACCGGCCTCACCGCCCAGACCATCGGCCTGATCACCACCCGTCTGGAAGACGACGGCTTGCTGATCCGCCATGAGCCCGTGCGGGGACGCATAGGCCAGCCCTCGGTGCCCATGGCGCTGAATCCGGATGGTGCTTTTTCGGTCGGCATCAAGATCGGCCGGCGCAGTGCCGACTTGCTGCTGGTGGACTTCACCGGTGCGGTGCGCCGGCGCGAGTCCATGCACTACACCTTCCCCGATGCGCAGACCCTGCTGCCCGCCATCAAGACCCATATGGCAGCCCTTCAGGACGGCCTGGGTGCGCTGGCCCTGCGGCTGGTCGGCGTCGGCTTGGCGGCACCCTTCAACCTGGGAGGCTGGCACAAGATGCTGGGCCTGCCGCCCACCGTGTCGGACGAGTGGAACCATATCGACCTGAGCGCCCAGGTCCAGTCCTTCACCGAGGCCCCGGTCAGCTTTGCCCGTGACACCGCGGCCGCCTGCGTGGCCGAACTGGTGGCCGGGCGCGGGCGCGATCTGAAAAGCTTTCTCTACCTGTTTGTCGACACCTTTGTCGGGGGCGGCCTGGTCATCAACTCCCATTTGCACAACGGCGTGCACGGCAATGCCGGCGCAGTGGCCTCGCTGCCCTTGCAGGTATCCACAGGTAAAAGCCTGCCCGAGCAGTTGCTGGCCCGTGCCTCCCTGTGGGAGCTGGAGCAACGCTTCAAGGAACACGGTCTGGACCCCACCGCCGCCTACGACGCGCGCGCCATGGAAGCACCTTACGAGGTGTTCACCAGCGCCTGGATAGCGAGTGCTTCGCTGGCACTGGCGCAGTGTGTGGTCAGTGGCACCGCCTTCCTGGATATCGACGCCGTGGTGATCGATGGCTCCATCACCCGCGCCATGTTGGCGCGTTTGATTGCGCACACCCAAGCGGCCCTGGCCACCTACGATTGGGAAGGCCTGTGGCCTGCCACCCTGGTAGCCGGCAGCATTGGCTCCGACGCCCGGGCGCTGGGCGGCGCGCTGTTGCCGCTGCACGAAAATTTTGCCCCGGACCGGGACATCTTTCTCAAGGCCAGTTAGGTATGGATGTCCCTGCCGGGCCGCTTTCCAAGGCGAACGCCGGTGGGTGGCGATTTAAATGCATCGTTATGTGAACAAGGCGTTATATTTCTCTATGGATGCGTCCGTGCATCCCATAAAAGAGGAGAAATAGATGACACCGCCCCTTGCCACCAACGCACCCGCTGAAGGCATCCCGCAACCGGTCAGGATATTCACCTGGCTCTTGGTCTGTGCGGGGCTGTTTTTTGCGTATGTATTTACCTTCAACCCCGGCTTGAGCTTTCCCGGCGCCCGGATTACAGATTACTCATCGCAACTGGGCTTTGCCAGCACCGGCGTGCGGGTACTTGGCAGCGTGGCCGCCTTGCTGATTTCCCTGATTTTCAACAAACCGCAGTGGTTGCTGATCACGCTGGTCTCCCGGCTGTTCATCGAGGTGGGTGACATCCTGGTCGGCCTGGCGATTGGCGGCACCCTGATCAACACCGTCATGATCGGCATGCTTGCCATGCTGGAGTTATGGGCCGTTCTCAGGCTCTTGAAATCCTGAAGATCTAAGCGGCCAGCGGCAGGCGCACCTCAAAGCAGGCGCCACCATCGGGCCGGTTGCGGCATTGCACCGTGCCGCCGTGGCGCTGGGTGATGGACTTCACCAGCGCCAGGCCTAAGCCCACGCCGCCCTCGCGCTCGGACGCACCGGGCAGACGGTAAAAGGGCTCAAATATGCGTTCCGACAATCCCTCCGGCACACCGGGGCCGCGGTCGCTGACCTGCACGGTGGCAAAGCCGTCGGCCGTACGGATGGCCAGTGTGACTTCACCGGCACCATAACGCCTGGCGTTTTCCAGCAGGTTGCGCACCACACGGCGCAGCAACTTGGCCACACCTCCCACCAGCACGGAGGACACCTCCACATCCAGCGTGGCCTGGGTGCGGGCGCACTCTTCGGCTGCCAGCCCGACCAGGTCGACCGGCTCCACCGTGCCCAGGTCGGCCTCCTTGGCATCCAGACGGCTGGCCAGCAGGATTTCGTCAATCAACTGGTCCAACTCACCGATGTTGCGGGTGATTTCATTCCTGGCCACAACGCTGGTGTTGCTGCCCATCAGTTCCAGACCCATGCGGATACGGGTGAGCGGTGAGCGCAGCTCGTGCGAGGCATTGGCCAACAAGGACTTCTGTGAAGTGAGCAGGTCTTCCCGCGTCTTGACCAGGGTTTGGATCTGCTCGGCGGCGGTGTTGAAGCGCTCGGCCAGAAAGCCCACCTCGTCCCGGCCGCCGGTGGCCATGCGCACGCTCAGGTCGCCGTCACCCCAACGTTCCACATTGCGCTGCAGGGCTTCGAGGCGGTGCGTGAGGCGCCTCACAATGGGATAGATGGCCAGGGCTACCGCCACCGCCACCAGGCTCAGCATCCAGAAAAAGCCAAACGGGGCGCGCCAAGCGGCAGCCGGCGTTCGGGGCAAATGCAGGTGCATGGTTTGGCCGTCGTTCATGCGCACGGTGAACTCCGGGCCGTAACCGTATTTACCGTGCAGGGGGATCTCCTGGGCGTCTTCATGCGGGGCTTGCGCATCCGGTGTGCCGACGGGTGCATCCGGTTGCACCCGCTCATGTGCATGCCAGGCCGCGCTGCCTTCGGGGCTGCGGCCCAGGCGCACCTGGCCGTTTCCAATGATTTCGCCCGTGGCACTGCGCACCACCACCTCGCGCAACGGCGGCTCGGCCGTCATGCGCCAGACCCAGCCCACCAGCAAGGTCAACACGGCAACCGCCAGCACCACGGCCAGCCAGATGCGCACATACAGTTTCTGGAAGAAAAGACTCACGGTTTGGACTTTATGTTGCGCACGCTGGCGATTGCTCCCGGCAGGGTTTCTATTCCTGCTGCCGGGCAAAGACGTAGCCGACACCGCGCACGGTCAGTATGCGTTTGGGATCCTTGGGGTCGGCTTCTATGGCGGCGCGTATGCGGCCCATGTGCACGTCGATGGAACGGTCGAAGGCTTCGAGTTCACGGCCCCGCACAGCCTCCATGATCTGGTCGCGCGTGAGCACACGGCCGGCGCGCTCGGCCAGGGCCACCAGCAGATCAAACTGGTACGAGGTCAGGTCGCAAGCCTCGTTTCCGACCGTCACGGTGCGGGCATCGCGGTCAATCGTGAGGGAGCCGAAGCGCAAGGTGTTCTGGCTGGCGGCGCTGGGCGCCTCGGTGCGGCGCCGCAAAATGGCGCGAACCCGGGCGAGCAATTCGCGGGGCTCAAACGGCTTGGGCAGGTAATCATCAGCGCCCATCTCCAGGCCAATGATGCGGTCCATGGGGTCGCCCTTGGCGGTCAGCATCAAGATCGGAATCTGCGCCACGGCATGGGGCAGGGCGCGCACGCGGCGGCACACTTCCAAGCCGTCGATGTCGGGCAGCATCAGATCCAGGATCACCAGCTCGGGCGGGTGGTTGTCGCCCTGCTGGCTCAGGCGCGCCATGCCGGACAGGCCATCGGGCGCCTTGCTGACGGTGAATCCGTTTTGTTCCAGGTACTCACCCACCATCGTGGCCAGGCGGGCGTCGTCTTCAATCATTAGCAGGTGTTGGCTCATGCAGCGCAGTCTAGCGCCGCCGCTATACCAGGCGATAGGCGGGGCTTGAAGAGGGGGTAAAGAAAAGTAAACCGCAGACGGCCCCGCACCCTTACACCTGGGGCAACAAAAAGCGCCGCTCCCAGGCGCTGATTTCGCGCAGATAGCTCTGGTACTCCACCGCCTTGACCGCGCAGTAGCCGGTGACAAAGGCCTCGCCCAGCAGGGCGCGGGCAGCAGGGCTGTGCGCCATGCGCTCGTGTGCCGGCAAGAAGCTGCGCTCCAGTCCGTGCGACTGCGCGTAGGCATTGGCGCCCGGCTCCAGCGGCGCGGCGGGTTGCAGCGCTTCGTCCATGCCGGCCAGCCCGGCAGCCAGTGATGCGGCAATCGCCAGGTAGGGGTTGGCGTCGGCCCCGGCGATGCGGTTTTCCACCCGGCGCGCGGCCGGGCTGCTCTTGGGTATGCGCAGACCCGCGGTGCGGTTGTCGTGGCCCCACGCCAGATTGATGGGCGCCTGGCTGCCGGCTACAAAGCGGCGGTAGGAATTCACGAAGGGCGCAAACACCAGCATCAGGTCCGGGCCGTAGGTCTGAATTCCGGCAATGAAGTGGCCAAAGGCGGCGCTCTCGGAACCGTCTTCATTGCTGAAAATATTGCGGCCCGCGCTGTCCACCACGCTCTGGTGCAGGTGCATGGAGCTGCCCTGCGCACCGGCAATCGGCTTGGCCATGAAGACGGCGTTCAGGCCATGCTGGATGGCGATCTCCTTGGCCGCGTACTTGAACAAAAAGGCCTGGTCGGCCACCGCCACCGGGTCGCCGTGCAACAGGTTGATCTCGAACTGGGTGGCACCCACCTCATGGATCCAGGTGTCGGCCCGCACGCCCAAACCATCCAGCGCAGTGCGGAATGCATTCCAGAAGCCGGCGTGCTCGTTGAGCATGTTCATGCTGAAGGCGGACTGTCCGGCTTCCGCCCGGCCGTTGCGTGCCACCGGCGCGGTGAGCGGGAGGGCCGGGTCCACACAGGGTGCGGTCAGATAGAACTCGATCTCGGGCGCCACCACCGGCGTGAGGCCCTGCGCGGTATAGCGTGCCACTACCGTCTGCAAGAGCGAGCGCGCCGAAAACGCGCAGGGCTCGCCGTTGAGCTCCACACAGTCGTGGATGGCAAAGGCGCGCGGCACGCTGGACCAGGGCGAGAGCTTCAAGGTGGCGTAGTCCGGCACCAGGCGCACATCGGGGTCGGCGTCCGGAAAGATCGCGTCGTAGGAGTAGTCGCCCGTCACGCACTGCATGGGAATGGCCTGGGCAATGCGCAACTCGGTACCGGCAGCAAAGCTGGCCGCAGGCATCAACTTGCCGCGCGGATAGCCCGACACGTCCGGAAAAATGCACTCCACATCGCGCACGCCGTGCTGGTCAAAAAAGGCTTGCAGTGCGGCGGGGGTGGGCTGTGTCATGATGAAGTTCTGCTGAAGCGAAGGGGTGTGTTGCAAGCCCATTCTCGCGGAAATAAGCCCCGGCCCCGGGACCACTTTGCTGAGTTGAAACGGACACGCTATGCCCCCCAAGTCCTCTTCTACGGAACTGCCCGCCACCATGCAAGCCATGGTCACGGTCGGCCAGGGCGGCTATGCGCAACTGGTCTATCGCGAAGTACCCATGCCGCAGCTGCAGCCCGGCGAGGTGCTGCTGCAGGTGCTGGCGGCCGGCATCAACAACACCGACATCAACACGCGCGTGGGCTGGTACGGAGCCGTCGCCGCGCCGGCAAACGCCGCACCCAAGCCCGGCGCAGCTGTCGTGGCCGGGCTTGCGGGATGGAACGGCGCCACGCCCTTTCCACTGATCCAGGGTGCGGACTGCTGCGGCCTGGTGGTGGCGCTGGCGCCGGATGTGGCCGCGCAACCACACGGTGTGCCGCGTATCGGCCAGCGCGTGCTGGTGCGCAGTTGCATGCGCGTGGCGGGTTTCGCCTCCCTGGACACGCGCTGGTTGGGCACTGACTTTGACGGCGCGTTTGCCGACTACGTGAAAGTGCCGGCCAGTGAAGTCTTTGCGGTGCACAGCGACTGGAGCGATGTCGAATTGGCCTCGCTACCCTGTGCCTGGGGCACGGCGGAGAACATGTTGCACCGGGCGGGTGTGGCAGCGGGTGAGCGGGTCTGGGTGACGGGTGCCTCGGGCGGTGTCGGCTCCGCCGTGGTGCAACTGGCCAAACGGCGCGGCGCCCATGTCACCGCCTTGACCAGCCGCGACAAGCGCGATGCGGTGCTGGCCTTGGGTGCAGACCTGGCCCTGTGCCGGGAAGACGGTGCCGCTGCATGGCAGGGCTTGCCGAGCGCCGATGTGGTGGTGGACAACGTGGCCGGCGCCGGTTTTGGCGCGCTGCTCAAAGCCCTGCGACGCGGCGGGCGCTATGTGTCATCGGGTGCGATTGCCGGGGCCGATGTGGCGCTGGACATGCGCGACTTGTACCTGAAGGACCTCACCCTGATCGGCTGCACCGCGTGGGACGAGCCGGTGTTCCCCAACCTGATCGGCTACGTGGAGCGCAACGAAGTTCGCCCGCTGGTGGCTGCCAGTTATGCGCTCAAGGACATGGCCTTGGCGCAGCAGGCGTTTCTGGAAAAGCGCCATGTGGGAAATCTGGTGTTGGTACCTTGAGCAGGGACGCAGTCACTTCAGGTCTGCGCGACTTCAAGCCTCAGGCCGCCATGGCACTCAGCGCCGTCCGTGTCCTCCGCCCTGCGGGCTCCCCCTTTACCTACCGGCGCTGAGCGCCACGGCGTCCTGAGTCTGCCGACGTGGCTGGCGCCAGTGGGGTAAGAATGCCTTGGGCCTAGACATGCCCACTGTGCAGGTTGCCGACGCCATCGGGGTAGACGGTTCCGGGAGGTAGAGGAGGAGCCCGCAGGGCGGGGGACACGGACGGAACCGTCTACCCCGGTGGCGTCGGCGTACAACAGCTGCGTGAAAAAAACCCGACGCGCACTATCCCCGCATCAACGCCTCAATCGCATCCGCATCCACCGGCACGTCCCGGCTGATCAGCTCGCAGCCAGAGTCCGTGACGATGGCATCGTCTTCGATGCGGATGCCGATGTGGTGGAACTGCTCCGGCACACCCTCGGCCGGGCGCACATAAAGGCCCGGTTCAATGGTGAGCACCATGCCAGGCCGCAGAATCCGCGCCGGGCGGCTGATCAGCGTCTCGCCGGTCAGCGCATCGCGGCGCTCGGTCTTGTTGCCGATTTCGGACGGCTCGGTGTAGGCGCCGCAGTCGTGTACATCCATCCCCAGCCAATGCCCGGTGCGGTGCATATAGAACTGGAAATAGGCGCGCTTCTCGATCACGTCCTCCAGACTGCCCACCTTGTTTTTGTCCAGCAGCCCCAGGTCCAGCATGCCCTGCGACAGCACCTTCACGGTGGCCTCGTGCGGATCGGTAAAGCGCGCACCCGCTTGGGTGGCCGCCACGGCAGCGGCCTGCGAGGCCAGCACCAGGTCATACAGCGCACGCTGCGGGCCGGAGAACTTGCCATTGGCCGGGAAGGTGCGGGTGATGTCAGAGGCATAGCCGTCCAGCTCGCAACCGGCGTCAATCAGCACCAGCTCGCCATCGCGTACCAGCCCCTCGTCAGCGCGGTAATGCAGCACGCAGGCATTGGCACCCGCGGCCACGATGGAGCCATAGGCCGGGTACTGCGAGCCGTGGCGGCGGAACTCGTGCAGCAGCTCGGCATCCAGGTGGTACTCGCGCACCTCCTTGCCTTCGCGCAGCATCTGCGCGCTTAAACGCATGGCGCGGATATGGGCGCCGGCGCTGATCTGCGCGGCGCGGCGCATGGTGGCCTGCTCGTGTACGTCCTTGACCAGGCGCATCTCGTCCAGCGCTCCGCACAGGTCGCGCTGGGTCTCGGGTGTCAGCGCGCCAAAGCGCACACGGGAGCGCAGGCTGCCCAACCAACCGTCCACACGCGACTCCAGCCCCTGGTGCGTGGCAAAGGGGAACCACACGGCATCGCGCCCGTCCAGCAGGCGCGGCATCTGCGCATCGAGGTCGTTGACCGAAAAGGCCGCGTCCACACCCAGCAGCGCGGGTGCGGCCTCGGGGCCGGCACGAAAGCCGTCCCAGATTTCCCGCTCCACATCCTTGGGGTTGCAAAACAGGGTGCTGCGGCCGTCGCCCGTCACCACCAGCCAGGCCTTGGGCTCGGCAAAGCCGCTCAGGTAATAAAAGTAGCTGTCGTGGCGGAACAGGAAGTCGGCATCGCGGTTGCGCTGTTGCTCGGGCGCGGTGGGCAGGATGGCAATGCCCTGCGGGCCGATGCGGCGGGCCAGCTCGGTGCGGCGGGCCTGGTAGATTGCTTGGTTCATGCGTGGGTTCCTGCCATGGGAAAAAATGTTGTGCGGTGCTGCCGGGCGCGGTGCTCAGGCCGCGGCATTGAGCAGGGCCAGCCGCTCGGGCGTGCCCACATCGGTCCAGCTGCCAGTGTAAAGCGCGGCCGATACCCTGTGCTGGTCCATGGCCGCGCGCAGCAGGGGTGCCAGCGCGGCGCGTGTGCCCTGCGGGTTGCCGGGTGGCGTGTCACACCAGGGCGGCAGAAACAGCTCCCGTCGGTACAGGCCGATGGTGGAAAAAGTGAAGCGCGGCTGCTGCGCGTCCTTGGCGGTGTTGAGCGCCTGCCCGCTGGAGCTGTCCAGCCCGAAGTCGCCCGCCGGGTTGTGTTCCGGGTTGGGCACCAGCCAGATGTGCGCCAGCATGCTGCTGTCGATAAAGCGCTGCACATCCTCCTGGCGGAAGACGAAGTCCGGCGCAAATACGTCGCCCGCCATGACCCAGAACACCTCGCCCAGCGCCGGCAGGGCGCGGCTGACGCCGCCGGCCGTCTCCAGTGCCTGGCCGAAGTCCCGCCCTTCGCGCGAGTAGGCCAGCTGCAGCGGCGCGGGCGAACAGGCGGGCGCTGCAAACGCCGGGCCAAACTGCGCCTCGATCTGCTCCCCCAGCCAGGCGGTGTTGATGACGGCGTGGTGAAAGCCGCCTTGCAGCAAAGCCTCCATGCGCCACTGCAGCAGCGGCTTGCCGCGCACCGGCAGCAGCGGTTTGGGGGTGTGGTCTGTCAGCGGGCGCATGCGCTCGCCGCGCCCGGCGGCCAACAGCAGCACGGCCGCGTTGTGGCTGGAATCAGTGAACATGGGGAGTGCCAAGGTGAGTCATCGGTAGGAAACCCTTGGTTGTAACGCATAAGCGGCGGTGCCGTGTGCAGCCTGCGGCTCATTTCGCTTTACAGTCTGCGGGCCCATGGGGTCCAATCCAGTCAATATGCATTCTCTTTCCACCCGCTGCGTCTCCAGGCGCACCCTGCTCGCAGCCAGTTCTGCGGCCTTGCTGGCACCGACTCTGACCGCCTGCACTGCACCGGTTCCTGTCCTGCGCGTGGGCAGCGTTGTTTTTCCAGGCTATGAGACCCTGTTTCTTGCGCGCGAACTGGACTTGCTGGATGCGCACCAGGTCCGCCTGGTCGAGCTGCTGTCCAACACCGACACTCTGCGGGCGCTGGCGGCTGAGCAACTGGAAGCCGCCGCCCTGACCCTGGATGAGTTGCTTGCCGCCCGTGCCGATGGCGTGGACTTGCGGGCGGTGCTGGTGTTCGATGTCTCCGCAGGCGCCGACGTGGTGCTGGCCAAGCCCTCGATCTCGTTGCAGACGCTGGCGGGCAAACGCATTGCCGTGGAAGACGGCGCCATGGGCGCAGTCATGTTCAGTGCGCTGCTCCATGCCGCCGGCCTGGCGCCGGATCAGGTTCGCAAAGTGCCCATGACGCTGGACCGCAGTGAAGAGTTTTTCGCCTCGCCGGAGGTGGATCTGGTGGTGACCGCCGACCCCTGGGCCATGCGGCTTGAGAAAGCCGGTGCAAAGCGCATTTTTGACAGCAAGGCTATCGCGGGGCGCATCGTGGATGTGCTGGCGGTGCGCACCAGCGTGCTGCAGACCTATGGCCCCGCATTGCGCCATGTGGTGGCGGCGCATTTTGCGGCGCAAAAAGTGCTGCGTGAATCGGCTGCGCGCGCGGCCACCCTGATGGCCGCACGCTTGCAAACACCGGCGCCCGGGGTGGCTGCCCTTTACCGGGGCTTGCAACTGCCGGACATTGCGCAAAATGCCGCCATGCTGGCGCCTGGCGGTGCCATTGACAAGACTGCCCGCACGTTGCAACAGGTCATGGTGCAGGCCGGGCTATTGGCGTCGTCCCCGCTGCCACCGACGCTGGCAGAACCCCGATTCCTGCCGGTATGAAAGAAGACAGAACAACACCCTACACCCTGCGCAATGCCTTGCCTGCGGGGTTGTTTCTGGTGATGCTGGCCATGCTGTGTTTTTCCTATTTGGACTCGGTGTTCAATGGGCGCAATGTGGTGCGCATACATGCCCGCGATGACGCGGTGCTGGATGCCCAGCACCTGGCGCGTGACACCCAGCGTGAGCTCAGGGAGCGCCCGGACAATGTGGCGTCCGACCTGTCGGTGGCGACCACCGAGCGGCGTTCCCGCATACTGGCCTTGATAGGCCCTGACGGCAAAGTCCTCATGGCGCAGCGCCTGGCCTGGCGCGGCCAGCCTGCGGCCGCCGTGATTCCCGGCTTTTCCCCGCAGCGTTTCCAGCAGGTGGTGCAGGGCCGATCGGCGGATGTGCAGGAGTTCCGTGACCCTCCGCGCGTGACGGTGATGGTGCCCTTCTTTGCCGGGGAACGGGCCGAGCTGATTCAAGCGGAAAACCGGGGCGTGGTCTATCTGGAGTATGACCTGAGCCACGAATACGCGGTGGTGCAGTGGGAGGCCCAGCAGCGCATGTGGCCGCTGCTGGCCGTGGCCCTGCTGGCGGCACTGGGCCTGGCGCAGCTGATACGCGTCAAGGTGACCAGGCCCTTGGCCCTGGTCGAGCAGGCCAGCTTGCAACTGGCGCAGCACAACGTGTTTCCCTCGCCACTGGCGATTGCCGGGCCGCGGGAGGTCATGCGGTTGGCCCAGGGTTTCAATGCCATGGTGGAGCGCATACAGCATGCGCAGCGCGACAGTGAAACCAGCCGCGCCCGGCTGGCTGCGATTTTCGATGCCGCCATGGACGCCATCATCACGGTGGACCAGAGTCAGAACATCCAGGTGATCAATGCCGCTGCGCTGGCCATGTTTGGTTGCGCTGAGCACGAAGTCCTGGGTCAGCCGGTCGGCGTCCTGATTCCCGCGCGGCTGCGCGAGCTCCACCAGCGCCATGTCGAACACTATGCCCGGACGGGTGCGTCGGTGCGCGTGGACGGACTCCATTCGGTGGTCATCGGGCGGCGCATGAACGCAGAGGAGTTTCCTGCGGAGGCTTCGATCTCCCGCATTGAGGTCGACGGGGCCATGCTTCTCACCATTATTCTGCGCGACGTGACCGAGCGGCAGCGGGCGCAGGACGCCATCGTGGCCCTGAACAGCACACTGGAGGAGCAGGTCGAGCAGCGCACCGCCAAATTGCTTGAAGCCACGGCGGTGCTGGAGGAGCAGCAACGTGTGTTGCAGATTGCCCACGAGGAGCAGCGCACCATTTTCGACACAGTCACCGTAGGCATTGCCCTGGTGCGCGGCCACATCATCCTGCGCTGTAACCGACCGCTCGAAGCGCTGTTCGGTTTCGGCCCTGGCGAACTCGATGGCAGCACCACCGAGCTGTGGTACCGGGAACCTGGGGCCGTCGCGCGCGCGGGCGCTTTGCTGTTTGCCACGCTGGAGCCGGGTGAGGTGCAGCGGCATGAGCAGGACCTGGTGCGCAAGGATGGCAGCCTGTTCCGCGCGCGCATTACGGGCAGCCTTTATGTGGATGCCAACCTGGGCCACGCCGTGCTTGCCGTGGTGGAGGACATGAGCCTGCAGCACGCCGCCGCACAGGCCATTCTGGTCGCCAAGGAACGGGCCATAGAAGCCAGCAAGGCCAAGAGTGATTTCCTGGCCAATATGAGCCACGAAATCCGCACGCCCCTGAACGCCATCACCGGCCTGTGTTACCTGGTGCTCAAAAGCGAGCTCCAGCCGCCCCAGCGCGAGCAGATGCGCAAGATACAGTCCTCCAGCCAACACCTGCTGTCCATCATCAAGGAAGTGCTGGACTACTCCAAAGTGGAGGCCGGCAAGTTGCAGTTGGAGCACATCGAATTCGAACTCGCGCGGGTGCTGGCCAATGTGGCCGATCTGGTGTCGGAGAAGGCGGCCTCCAAGGACCTTGCCTTGCAATTCCACGTGGACAGCGCCGTGCCCTTGCGCCTGGTGGGCGACCCCTTGCGCCTGGGGCAGATCATCATCAACATGGCCAACAACGCGGTCAAGTTCACGGCCCGCGGCGAGGTGCGCATTGAGATCAGCTTGCGCGAACAAAGCGCTTGCGGCGTCATGCTGTTGTGCATCGTGAAAGACACCGGCATTGGCCTGAGCGCGGAGCAATTGCCGTTTTTGTTCCGCAGCTTTCAGCAGGCCGACAACTCCATCACCCGCAGGTACGGCGGGACTGGTCTGGGGCTGGCCATCTGCAAGCAACTCGCCGTGCTGATGCAGGGTGAAGTGGGTGTGGACAGTGTGGCGGGTCAGGGCAGCAGTTTCTGGTTTACCGCCCGTTTGGGCACCAGCCAGGCGCAGCCCCCGCGAACGGGCAACGGTGGGCCGCGCGACCAGGCCAGCCTGGCCGGCCCTTTGCCCGACCCGCAGCTTCTGAGCCGGGTGTGCAACACCCTTGCGGCGCTGTTGGCCGATGACAATTTGGAGGCGGTAGAGTGGCTGGCCGAGCACGCCGACCTGCTGGGGCAGGCGCTGGGCGCACATTACGCGCCCCTGGCCGACGCGGTGCGCCGCTTTAACTGTGAACAAGCCCTTGTACGCCTGCGAAATGCGGCACAATCCGTTGGAATAACCATGTCCAAAGTCCCAGGAATACCTTGATACGCTCAGGCCCGTCTGAAAAGCCGACCATCCTGGTGATTGATGACACGCCGGAGAATCTGTCGTTGATGCAGTTCCTGCTGCGCGATCTGTACCTGCTCAAAGGTGCCAACAACGGCGAACGTGGCCTGGAAATTGCCCAGGCCGACCCGGCCCCCGATCTGATCCTGTTGGACGTCATGATGCCCGGCATGGACGGCCACGAAGTCTGCCTGCGCCTCAAGCAAAACCCCAGGACGGCCGATATACCGGTCATCTTCCTGACCGCCCGCGGTGAACTCGAAGACGAGGAAATGGGTTTCGCGTTGGGCGCGGTGGACTACATCACCAAGCCCATCAGCCCCTCGATTTGCCTGGCCCGCTTGCGCACGCATCTGGCGCTCAAGTCCACAGCCGACTTTCTGCGCGACCAGAACGTGTTTCTGGAAAGCGAGGTAGCCAGGCGCACCCGTGAGGTCAATGCCATACAGGACGTCACCATTCTGGCCATGGCCTCGCTGGCCGAAACGCGCGATGCCGATACCGGCAACCACATCCGGCGCACCCAGCACTATGTGCGCGCGCTGGCCTGGAAGCTGTCCGCACATCCGCGCTTTCGCGATTACCTGAGCATGGCCACCATCAGCATGTTGTTCAAGTCCGCACCGCTGCATGACATTGGCAAGGTCGGCATACCGGACTACATCCTGCTGAAAAAAGGGCGCCTGACAGCCGAGGAGTTCGAGGTCATGAAGACCCACACCACACTCGGGCGTGACGCCATTGCCAGTGCGGAAAAAGCATTGGGGTTGGAGGTGGACTTTCTCACCATGGCCAAGCAGATTGCCTACTCGCACCAGGAAAAATGGGATGGCTCGGGCTACCCGGAAGGCCTGGCCGGTGATGCGATTCCGATTCCCGCGCGCCTGATGGCGGTGGCCGATGTGTACGACGCGCTGATCAGCCGGCGCGTCTACAAGGAAGCCATGTCCCACGCGCAGGCGGTAGCGATGATTCAACAGTCCGGCGGCCAGCACTTTGACCCCGATGTGCTGGACGCTTTTATGCAGATTCACCAGCAGTTTTATGCGATTGCGCTGACGTACGGGGATAACGATTTCAACTTGCAGAGCACGCAGCTACAGGGCCCCACCCGTTTGGAGAGTCAGCCGTGAGAAGCGACACCCGCTACCTCTCCCCCGCCTAAGTCGCCCTGCGCATCCGCATGGGCACCGACTTTGAGGGGGTGAACCCGCAAGACGACCCGCGCTTCAGGTAGTACGGGGAAACCTACCGCCGCACCATGGGGCGCGACGGCGTCTCCAAAGAAGCCGCCAAGGCTGCCGTGCGCATGCAGGAAACGGCCTGGATAGCAATATTCGCAATGGGGCCGATATAGAGAACCAATCAGGCTTCAGGCCTGTTTTCGCTATGATTCGCTTCAATGGGTTTTGCCCATCCGATAGTTATCCACCTCAACCACCCCACATAAGGAAACATCCATGTCCCTGATCAATACCCAAGTCCAGCCCTTCAAAACCCAGGCCTTCCACAACGGCAAGTTCGTTGAAGTGTCCAACGAATCCATGCTGGGCAAGTGGTCCGTGCTGATTTTCATGCCCGCCGCTTTCACCTTCAACTGCCCCACCGAAGTGGAAGACGCAGCCGACAACTACGCTGAATTCCAGAAGGTCGGCGCCGAGGTCTACATCGTTACCACCGACACGCATTTCTCGCACAAGGTCTGGCACGAGACATCGCCTGCAGTGGGCAAGGCCCAGTTCCCCCTGGTTGGCGACCCCACCCACACCCTGACCAACGCCTTTGGCGTGCACATCCCCGCAGCCGGCCTGGCCCTGCGCGGCACCTTCGTGATCAACCCCGAAGGCGTGATCAAGACCATGGAAGTGCATGACAACGCGATTGCCCGTGACGTCAAGGAAACCCTGCGCAAGCTGAAGGCTGCCCAGTTCGTGGCCGCACACCCCAACGAAGTCTGCCCCGCCAAGTGGAATGAAGGCGCCAAGACCATCACACCGTCCCTGGACCTGGTTGGCAAGATCTAAGTAATAGCTCTGCTCGAAGGGGTGCGCACAGCGCCCCTTCCGTCAGAGCCATTGCCAGATCCGTTGTGCTCCTGTCCGCGCGCTACCTGCGCACCATCCGAGTCCCCCCGCGCCACAAGCGCGCCCCATTGAAGGAATTCCCATGCTCGAAACCTCCCTGAAGACCCAGTTGCAAGCCTATTTGCAAAACCTGCGCGCCCCCATCCGTTTGATTGCCACGCTGGACGACAGCGCCAAGGGCGTGGAACTGCGCGAGCTGCTGGTCGAGATTGCAGAGCTGTCCGACAAGGTGACTTTGGATGACAGCGGCACCGACGCCCGCAAGCCCTCGTTTGTGATTGCCAAAGAAGGCGAAACCCGCGGCGTGCGCTTTGCCGCCATTCCCATGGGCCATGAGTTCACCTCGCTGGTGCTGGCCCTGCTGTGGACGGGCGGTCACCCGCCCAAGGTGGACGCGGCGGTGCTGGACCAGATCCGCGCCCTGGACGCCGAGATGCACTTCGAGGTCTACATGTCCCTGTCCTGCCACAACTGCCCGGACGTGGTGCAGGCCGCCGCCCTGATGGCCATCTTCAACCCCAAGATCAGCACCACGGTGATCGACGGCGGTATGTACCAGGCCGAGGTGGACGCCCGCCAGGTGATGGCGGTGCCCATGGTGTTCATGAACGACGCGCTGTTTGCGTCCGGGCGCATGACGCTGGAAGAAATCGTGGGCAAGCTCGACAGCAAGTCGGCCGCCCGGGATGCTGCCAAGCTGAGCGAGAAAGCGCCGTTTGACGTGCTGATCGTGGGCGGGGGCCCGGCCGGTGCGGCAGCCGCTGTCTATGCAGCGCGCAAGGGTATCCGCGTGGGGGTGGCGGCTGAGCGCTTTGGCGGCCAGACCAACGACACCATGGCGATTGAAAACTACATCTCGGTGCTGGAGACCGACGGCCCGAAATTCGCCGCCGCCCTCGAAGCGCAGGTGCGCCACTACGCGGTGGACATCATGAACCTGCAGCGCGCCGACAAAATCGTTCCGGCAGCAGAAGCCGGCGGCCTGACCGAGGTACACATGGAAAACGGTGGCGTGCTGAAGGCCCGCAGCGTGATCCTCTCCACCGGTGCACGCTGGCGCAATGTCAATGTGCCCGGCGAGGCCGAGTACAAAAACAAGGGCGTGGCCTACTGCCCGCATTGCGACGGCCCGCTGTTCAAGGGCAAGCGTGTGGCGGTGATTGGCGGTGGCAATTCCGGTGTGGAAGCCGCTATTGACCTGGCCGGTGTGGTGCAACACGTCACCCTGGTGGAATTTGCCGACGCCCTCAAGGCCGACGCCGTGCTGGTCAACAAGCTGCGCAGCCTGCCCAATGTGGAGATTCATGTGAACGCGCAGACCACCGAGATCACCGGCGACGGTGGCAAGGTCAACGGCCTGCGCTTCAAGGACCGCGCCACCGGCGTGGAGCATCGGGTCGAACTGGCCGGTGTGTTTGTGCAGATCGGCCTGGTGCCCAACACCGAGTTCCTCAAGGGCACGCTGGAGTTGAGCAAGTTCGGCGAGATCGTGATCGATGCCAAGTGCCACACCAGCCTGCCCGGTGTGTTTGCCGCCGGCGACGTGACCACCGTGCCCTACAAGCAGATTGTGATCGCGGCCGGGGAAGGCTCCAAGGCCGCACTCAGCGCGTTTGACTACCTGATCCGGCAACCGGTGACGGCTGCCTGAGCCGGTTTCCAGCGCATCAAGGACGCTTTAAGGACGCAGCGCGATCTCCGCCAGGCGGGTGGCGCCTTCCAGGCTTCTGGCGCCGCCAATGAACAGGTTGCTGTGGCAGAACACGCTGTCAGCCACGCCGGTCACGGCGGCCAGTTCCTGGTCGCGCAGGCCGGCCCAGCTGGCCGGTAAATCGAGTTTGGCCACGAACGAGCCGGCCTCGACCGGCACGGTTTTCACCTGGTACTGGGCGCCGTCCGAGTCCGGGTAAATGACGAAGCGCACGTCGGGCATCTCGTCCAGCACCACGCGCGTCCAGGGCATGCCGCCCTCCAGCAGGTGCAGCACCTGGCCGTCCAGCAGGCGCGGCGACTGGCGCACGATGTCCATGGCGCGGATTTGCGAAATCTTCTTGACGATGGCGCGGTCCAGAAAGGTCCGGGTGATGGCAACGGCCTCGCGGAAGCGGTCTTCCTGCGCCTGGGCCTTGGCGGCGCCGTCTTGCCCCTGCTCCTCCATCCAGTGGGTGTTGAGCTGGGCGATCAGGGCCGACAGCCCGAAGATTCCCGGCGCCACATCGCCCTGGCCGGTGTCCACGATGTCCAGGTATTGCACCAGGGAGGCGTCCACCGAGCGTGCGATTTCGGCCGGTGCCTGCGCCTCCAGTGCATAGCCGCTGCGTGCGGCCAGGGCCTGGACATAGGCCTCGCCATACGCGGACCACACCAGGCCGGCGCTGGCGTAGCCCACGCCGGGGGTTTCCACGCCATCCACGCTGCGGGGTGAGCGTGCACCGTTGAAGCCGCGCTGGTGGTGGTCAAAGCGGCCGGTTTCAACGTCCCAGAGGCCGCCCACATCCACCGCAAAATCTGCGGTTTCAATCAGCGCGTTGTTGCGGGTGCGAACCAGGGTATGGGAGGGGAATACGCCCATCAGGACGCCCACGCCAAAGACGTCATCGGCGTGGAAGCTGCCACTGTGGGTGGCGATAGTTTGGTGATCGTTCATCGGGTGATTTTACGGGCCACCCGGCCCGGCGCGGCTCAGCGCTTGGCAAGCACCATCGTCGGGTAACGTGGCACCGTGCTGGCGGCTTTGTAGGTGGCCAGGTACTGCCGGATGCGCAGGGCATCGAGCATGCGGCTGGGGCTGCCGTTGGCGTTCAACAGCACCAGCGTGGCCTGCGTGCCAGCTTGCTTGATGCGCATGATCAGGCAGTGCCCAGCCTCATTCGTGAAGCCGGTCTTGGACAGCAGCACGTCCCAGCCACTCGCACCCACCAGGCGGTTGGTGTTGTGGAAGGTGCGGCTGCGCCCGTTCAGGTTGATGGCGTCCTCCTTGTCGGTGGTGATGGCCACGATCTGCGGGTATTTGGATGCGGCCAGGGCCATCTTGGCCAGGTCGCTTGCGGTGGAGGTGTTCTCCGGCGAGAGGCCGGTGGGTTCCGTGATCACCGTGTTGCTCATGCCCAGCGCCCGGGCCTTGAGCGCAATCGCGTGTACCAAGGCGGGCTCACCGCCGGGGTAGGTGCGCGCCAGCGCGGCCGCAGCCCGGTTGTCCGAGGACATCAGCGCCAGTTCCAGAATTTTTTTGCGGGGCAGCCGGGTGCCCACGGGTACGAATGACCTGCTGTGTTTGAGCATGTCCACATCGGTGCTTTCGATGGAGATTTTTTCTTCCATATCCGGTTTGCTGTCCAGCACGACCATGGCCGTCAGCAATTTGGTCAGCGAGGCAATGGGCGCCACAGTGTCGGCATTCTTCTCCATGACAATCTGGCCGGTGTCATCGCTGATGACGATGGCGTGCTCGGAGCGCAGGGGCAGTGCGCAGGCGGTGCATGCAGCAAAGCAGGCTGCGAGCAGACTTGCTTTAAAAAAGCTGGAAGCCATGGATAGAGATTCTTTATTCGTGTAAAGCCGTTCGGGGCTGTCGCGCTGGATAAACGCAACAGCCCTGATCAGCCGATGCAACTATTGGACCATGAGTCGGTCGATTTCCCGCCGGTTTTAGCGCGCGTCCATCAGGTTTTTCAGGCGCTCCAGCAGGTCCAGGTCGATGGCGGGCTTGGCCGCAATGCCCTGGAACTCGTCATACACCCAGTCGCCCTGCTGCAATGACACCCCGGCCGGTTGCGCCATCGGGTAGGGGGGCTTGCCTTTGAGTGCCACACCCATGTAATCGATCCAGATCGGCAGCGCCAGGGTGGCGCCGAACTCGCGTCCACCCAGGGATTGCGGCTCGTCAAAACCCATCCAGGCCACGGCCGTGGTGGGCCCGGCAAAGCCGGCAAACCAGCCGTCAAAAGCCTCGCTGCTGGTGCCGGTCTTGCCGGCCAGGTCAGAGCGCCCCAGTTTTTGGGCTGCAGCCCCGGTGCCGCTGACGGTCACCTCATGCAGCAGGCTGCTGGTGACAAAGGCATTGCGCGCATCCAGCACGCGGTCGGCTTCCTGTGCCACCGCCACCGGCTTGGCCTCAAACAGCACGGTTCCGCGCGTGTCCACCACCTTCTGGATCAGATAAGGGTTGATCTGAAAGCCGCCATTGGCAAACACCGAATAGGCGCCTGCCATTTGCAGCGGCGTGACCGAGCCGGTGCCCAGGGCCAGCGTGTAGTTCACCGGTTGCTTGGCCGGGTCCAGCCCGAAGCGTGGCAAAAAGTCGTGTGCGTACTGGGGTGTGATGGCGCGCAGCAGGCGCACTGCGGCCACGTTTTTCGACTGGGCCAGGGCACGGCGCAGGCTGATGGCGCCCTCGTACACATCGTCGTCGTTCTGCGGCGACCAGGGCGGGCCACCGGTCTCGGCGTGGCTCAGGGTCAGCGGTGCGTCATTGACCTGGGTGGCCGGTGAATAGCCCTGCTCCAGTGCAGCGGAGTAGATGAAAGGTTTGATGGAGGAGCCGGGCTGGCGCCAGGCCTGGGTCACATGGTTGAACTGGCTGGCACCAAAGTCAAAGCCGCCCACCAGTGCGCGGTAAGCGCCGGTCTGGTTGTTGAGCGCTACAAAGGCGGCTGCCACGGCGGGCAACTGCGCAATGCTCCAGCGGCCCTTGCCGTCCTGTTGCACCCGGATGACCGAGCCGGGCTTGGGCGCAGCCGCTTTGGGTGCCAGGGCCGCTGCAGCCCACTGCAGGCCGTCGGCTGCCAGCACGATTTCATCGCCGTTGGCCAGCAGGGCGCGCACCGATTGGGGCGCCGCGGAGAGGACCACGGCAGACAGCATCTTGTCACTGGCGGGGTGCTGTTGCAGTGTGGCTTCAACCAGCTTCTGGCGCTCGGCCGGGTCGGCGGGCAGGGCCACAAAAGCTTCGGGTCCGCGGTAGCCGTGGCGCTGGTCGTAGGCCAGCACATTGCGGCGCACGGCGTCATAGGCGGCATCCTGCTCGGCGTTGATCAGGGTGGTGGTGACGTTGATGCCACGGGTATAGGTTTCGTCCTTGAATTGCGCCACCATGGCCAGGCGCACCATCTCGGCCGCGTATTGCGCGTGGTTGCTGTAACTCTGGCCGTCCATGCGCACATGCAGGTCCTCTTTCTGGGCTTGTGTAAGTTGGGCCTCGGTGATATAGCCCAGATCGTGCATGCGCTTGAGCACCAGCCGCTGGCGCGCCTGGGCGCGCTTGGGGTTTACCACCGGGTTGACGCTGCTAGGCGCTTGCGGCAGGCCGGCCAGCATTGCGGCCTGGCCGATGCTCAGCTCCTTGAGCGGTTTGCCAAAGTAAATGCGTGCCGCACTGCTGAAACCATAGGCGCGTTGTCCCAGATAGACCTGGTTCATGTACAGCTCTAGGATCTGGTCCTTGGACAGCGTGCGCTCGATCTTGTAGGCCAGCATGACCTCGGTGAGCTTGCGCGAAAACACCTTTTCTTTGGTCAAATAAAAGTCGCGTGCCACCTGCATGGTGATGGTCGAGGCACCTTGCTTGAGGCCGCCGGTGAGGTCGGCAATCACGGCCCGCGCCACGCCCTTGAAGTCGACACCGCCATGCTGGTAGAAGCGCGCATCTTCAATCGCCAGCAAGGCCTGCTTCTGGATCAGCGGAATGTCCTTGATGGCAATGAACTCGCGGCGCTCCTGACCGAACTCGCCAATCAGCACACCGTCGCTGGTGAACACGCGCAGTGGCGTCCTGGGGCGGTAGTCCACCATGGCACTCAGATCGGGCAAGTCCAGCGGTGTGGCGGCAAAGGCATGGCTCAGGGCTAGGCTGCACAGAATCAGGACAAGGAAGGAGAAGCGAGGGATTTTTTTCAAGATGGCAGAGTCTAAGCCAGCCCGAATGCGGCACCGGGTATGGCAGCGCACACAGCGCGGGTGTGCAAGCGCTTCAGGCTACGAAGTCTTCCAGATCGCGCTGGCAGGGCTTGGGCAACTTACGGGCCCGCTTGATCAGCAGTGCTGGCACCGGGTCGGGCGGCTCATGGGCGCGTGGAAGCTCGGTTTGCGGGTCCATGGCGTACGGTGCGAAAGCTGGTTGTTGACGCAATCATGGACTGTGTGGCAAGAAATCGTCGAACCGCAGAGCCAGGCGCTGGTGACGACGGATGGGGAAGAGGGGGTGGCGGGTGGCGAAGTAGCCCGGGGCTACAGCATCATGCCGCCGGAGACTTCGATACGCTGGGCATTGATCCAGCGGTTGGCACCCGACACCAGCGACGCAACCATGGCGCCGATGTCGTCGGCCTCGCCGGCCCGACCCAGCGCCGTCTGCGACGCCACAAAGGCGTTGAGCTGGGGGTTGTCGCGCACCGCACCGCCGCTGAAATCGGTGGCAATCGCGCCGGGCGCCACCACGTTGACGGCAATACCGCGCGGCCCCAGCTCCTTGGCCATGTAGCGGGTCAGGGTCTCTACCGCGCCCTTCATGGAGCCATAAGCCGCGTAGCCGGGCAGGGCAAAGCGGGCCAGGCCGGACGACAGATTGACGATGCGCCCGCCGTCCGCCATCAAGGGCAACAGCTTTTGCGTCAGGAAGAACGTGCTCTTGAAATGCACATTCACCATGTTGTCGAATTGCGCCTCGGTGGTCTCCATCAGCGAGGCATGCAGACCGGTGCCGGCGTTGTTCACCAGCACGTCAAAGCGCTCGGCGTTCCACTGGCTTTTCAAGGCGGCGCGCACCTGTTCTGCAAAGGCGGCAAAGCTGCTGCTTTGCGCTACGTCGAGTTGCAGGGCGACGGCCTTGCCGCCCATGGCTTCGATTTCGGCGACCACGGCCAGCGCCGCAGCCTCTTGCGCGTGGTAGGTCAGGACGATATCCACGCCGTCTTTGGCCAGATGCAGGGCGGTGCTTTTGCCCAGTCCGCGGCTGCCGCCGGTGATGATGGCGATACGTTTGGTGGTGTTGCTCATGGGTATTCCTTGAAAAAGTAAAGGGAAGTGTCTTGCGATGGGCCCGAGTCTAATGATTGCATGGGTCCTGCATCGCACCACCCGCAAGCTGCTGCTCACGCAGGACGGCCAGGCCTTTTATGAGCGCTGCACCGACGCCCTGGCCGCCATGGACGAGCTGCAAACCATGTTCCAGCAGAAGAACGCTAACAGCCTCAAGGGCCGGGTGCGCATCGGCTTTGCGCACAGCGAATGGGCTGCTTACTCTGTGTTTGAAGAGGCCTTTGCTCTGGGGCATCTGGCGGGTTCCTAGTCCTGCCATTCGGCACGGCTGCGCGATATCGATCCGTTCGATGGCTTGCGCCATCGGGCGGTGGTTTATGGCGAAAGGAGGCGCTGGACTTCCGCCACGCAGCGTCTTGCAGCAGCAACCAGCGCTGGGACAAATTCGTGTCCGCTGCTCAGCGCGTTGCTCAGCACGGTCAGGTCCTCAATGTATACATGCACCATCTGGTTTCTCAGGCGGCGCATTTCCATCCAGCCGTCTGCCGAAACGACAAAGCCAAATTTTTCGGCCTTGTCCAGGTTGTCAATGGCAGGCCCCACTTCTTCCGCCAACGCAGCCAACAACGCGGGCAACAGCTTGTCTCCTACGGTGTCCTGCAGTCTGCCAAAACGGGACACAAACGCATCCAGCCGCTCGGCCAGAATGGGGTCGGCCTCAATGGTCTGCGCGATATCCGTGGTGAACGGATTGCTAAACAAGCGGCCATCCGTATCCAGCAAATGCCGGCATTCCTTGAGCGTTACACGTGACAGGAATTCCAGGCGGGCCGTTTGGGCTGCGGTGATTTTCATAGACGAATCCCTTCCGCAAGCGCAATGGCGTGAATGGGCAATACCCTCAGGTTAGGGGCCTTGATCAGCACGTCCACCTTGCGTCCATACATGGCGCGCGAAACCTGTGATGCCAGCCGGGCCGAGAGCTGTGCCGGTTCAGCCACGGCCACATCCAGTTCCACCAGCAAGTCCACATCGCCACCCCGCGCATCATCACGCACACGCGAACCAAAAAGCCAGACCCGCGCAGCGTCCCCCGCAAGCCGGGACACCCCCTCGCGGATGGACACGATTTGTTCTGGAGTAATGCGCATAAAGCAATATTACGCGGAACACCGAAGCACTGTGTGCAGTTCCCAGGGCAGTGATTACTGTGCAGCAGGCTCACCAAACCTCCAGCCGAAGGCGCTCACCCACCTGCGCGAACGCCTTGTCGCGGCTGACCAGGGTTGCATCCACCGCGACCGCGTGGGCGGCGATCATCATGTCGAAGTCACTGAGGTTGATGCCCCGGGCCTCGAGACCATTGCAAAACTCGCCATAGCAGATGGCAACCCGCTCGTCCCAGGGCAGCACATCCATGCGCAACAGGACCTGGGCCAGCGCATTGCGCAAACGCGGCGGCTGCCCCTTGCGATGCAGCCCGTATTCCAACTCGGCCAGGGTGACACTGGAGATCACGACCTGGCCCACGGGTAAGGTCGTGAGTCGTGCCAGCAGACCTGCATCGCGGCCCTGCATGATGTGGCTGACGACATTGGTGTCGAGCAGGTAGCGCGGGCTCACTCCTTCCAGTCCTCAAAAGGGTCACGCCGGGACTGGGTTTGACGCCGCTCAATCAGCAGATCCTCATCCTTGTTGAGCGCAACCGCATCCAGCAAGCCTTGCCAATCTTGCGGCTTGCGCGACAGCACCACATCCCCCGTGAGCGGGTCATGGCGGATGAAAACTTCTGCCACGTCAAAGCGAAACTCCAGCGGCAGGCGTACGGCCTGGCTGCGTCCGGTGGTAAATATTTTTGCGGTCTGGTTCATGGCGCCTCGCACCTTGGATGTGATGGTATGTCTCATGATATGTATCTGCTTCGAGTAAGTCAAATGGCATACCCAGGAAGACGCTAGGCGGCATGGAAATCGACACTGCTTTGTAGGCCAGAATCCAGCAAAGGATTCCCCACCCATGTCCACACTCACCTTCGGCTTCGTCATCGTCCCCAACTTTTCGCTGATCGCGCTCAGTGCCTGCGTCGATCCGCTGCGCCTGGCGAATCAGGTGATGGGCAGACCGCTCTACAAGACCGTGTTGCTGTCGCTGGACGGCGGGCTGGTGGCGTCGAGTGACGGCATTCTGGTGATGTCGGACTTTTCGCTGTCCAACGCGCCGCGCCTGGACACCATCTTTGTCATTGGCCCCAACCCCATCCCCAAGCGCGGCTTGAGTGCGCTCACCATCTGGCTGAAAAAAGCGGCCGGCGCGGGCACGCCTTTGGCGGGTGTGGACACCGGCGCCTACCTGATGGCGCAGGCCGGGCTGCTGGACGGCTACCGCTGCACCATCCACTGGGAAGACCAGGAGGCCATGGTTGAGCGCTTTCCCAACATCATCGTCACGCAACACTTCTTCGAGGTGGACCGCGACCGCTTCACCTGCAGTGGCGGTGTGGCGCCACTCGACCTGATGACCTATCTGCTGACGCAGCCGCCGGGCAGCCGCCAGCTCGCCAACGAGGTGGCCAATCTCTTGATTGCCGACCGGCGCAGCCTGACCGACACGCAGACGGTTTCGGTGATTCACCAGAACCGCGTGACCGACTCCACCACCATCGATGCCTTGAAGCTGATGGAGGCCAATATCAGCGAGCCGCTCACGATTGCCGAGATTGCGGAGTTCGCCAAAGTGGAGCCGCGCAGCCTGCAGCGGCGCTTCAAAAAACAGCTGGGCAAAACGCCCGAGCGGGTGTATCTGGACATCCGCCTGACGCGCGCCCGCATCCTGGTGCAGCGCAGTGACAAGAGCCTGAACGACATCGCGCACGAGACCGGCTTTGCCTCGGCCTCGCACCTCACGGCCCGTTACACCCCCCGCTTTGGTGCATCACCTCGCGTAGACCGTGCAGAGCGTGAAAATGGCTTGTCGTATTAAGAAACTTTACAGACGTAATTCTGCATATTGCCACTGTGCGCTGTCGCCCCAATGTCCTGCCACCAGAGTCATAATCAGCTCTTGCACTATTGCCGTGCAGCAGTAAACGCCAGTTTGGTGCATGCGTAAAAACCCTTGGTCTTGTCGTAAAAATTGCCCGTCTTTTATGGACAGGTATCTGTCGGAATAGGACATCCTGATTTGTCGTTGTGCCCGCACACTTCAGCCAACGCAACAACCCACAGGAGCCACAACATGGCAATGCCCGATCTCATCTACATCGACAACGGCGAGAAAGTCCGCAACAGTTTCAGCCTTGGCGAATACGCCAACCGCATCGGCAAACTGCGCGCCATGATGGCCAAAAAAGGCGTGGACAGCGTGCTGTTCACCAGCTACCACAACATCAATTACTACGCCGACTTTGTCTACTGCTCCTTCGGCCGTTTTTATGGCCTGGTGGTCACACAAGACAAGACCGTGCTGATCGCTGCCAACATCGACGGCGGCCAGCCTTTCCGCAAGGGCGTGGCCGACCGCGCGCTGATTTACACCGACTGGCAGAAGGGCAATTACTTCCGCGCCATCCAGCAGGAGGTTGCCAACAGCGGCACCGTGGGTCTGGAGTTTGACCACCTTCCGCTGGAGCGCATGGACATGATCAAGTCGGTCCTGCCCTCGGTGAACTTTGTGAACATCGCTGCCGACTGCATGCAGATGCGCATGATCAAGTCCGCCGAAGAAATCGAATTCATTACCAACGGCGCCAATGTGTGCGACATCGGTGCCGCAGCACTGGTGGCCGCTGTGAAAGAAGGCGTGCCCGAGTACGAAGTGGCCCTGGCCTCCACCCAGGCCATGGTGCGCGAGATTGCCAAGCGCTACCCGCATACCGAGCTGATGGACAGCTGGACATGGTTCCAGTCCGGCATCAACACCGATGGCGCGCACAACCCGGTGACCACGCGCCGGGTGCAGCAGGGCGACATCCTCAGCCTGAACTGCTTCTCCATGATCTCGGGCTACTACACGGCGCTGGAGCGCACCCTGTTCTTCGGTGAAGTGGACGCTGCCTCTCGCAAGCTGTGGGACGTGAATGTGCAAGTGCACGTGGAAGGCCAGAAGCTGGTCAAGCCCGGCGTGCGCTGCTGCGATGTAGCCAATGAGCTCAACAAGATTTACGAAGAACACGGCCTGCTGCAGTACCGCACCTTTGGTTACGGCCACTCGTTTGGCGTGCTCTCGCATTACTACGGCCGCGAAGCGGGTCTGGAGTTCCGCGAAGACGTGGACACCGTGCTGCAACCCGGTATGGTGGTGTCGATTGAGCCGATGATCATGCTGCCCGAAGGCATGCCGGGCGCCGGCGGTTACCGCGAGCACGACATTCTGGTAGTCACCGAGACCGGCCACGTCAACATCACCGGCTTTCCTTACGGCCCGGAGCACAACGTCATTCCGGCCTGATTATTGCGACGGACCTTTGTTGAAATCACCGCCAACAAAAGCCCGTCTTCTGCATCGCGCGGTGCGAGACATCACACAAGGAAACTACACCATGGACCACGAAAACAAAGCCTTCAGTCGTCGGAGATTTTTGCAGACAACCGGTGCCGCCGCAGCGGTGCCTGCAGTGTCTGCCAGTTTTTTTATTGGCGGCACAGCCCGTGCGCAAGCCCCGGTTACCGTCAACATGCTGGCCTGGTATGGCCATGCCGAGCCCGATGTGGTGGCCGCCTTTGAGGCCGAGAACAACTGCAAGATCAAGGCGAAATACTATTCGGGCGGCGACAACATGCTGGCCCTGATTTCCCAGTCCCCTGTCGGCACTTACGACCTGATCCTGTCGGACGCCGAATACGTGCCGCAGTTGCAAAAGGCCGGCTACATTGAGAAGCTCAACGCCAAGGACTACGCCTTTGACGACTTCTTCCCTGAGTTCCAGAAGTTCCCCGGCCACTGGCAGGGCAATGACCTCTACTCGGTGATCACGCGCTTCGGCTTTCTGGGTGTGGCCTACAACACTGAAACCGTGTCCGAGAAAAAGGCGCGCAGCTACAAGGTGTTCTGGGACCAGGCCTACAAGGGCAAGGTCGGCCATTTTGACTGGTACCTGCCCAGCATGGGCCAGATCAGTCTGTTGGGTGGCAACAAGAGCCCGTTTGACTTGAACGCTGCCCAGTTCGCCAAACTCAAAGACAGCGTGAAGACCCTGCGTCCCCAGGTCGCCGGTTATTTTGACTACGGCGGCACCTTTGGCGGCCTCAAGAATGGCCAGTTGCAACTGGTCTGCGGTATCGGCGACTGGATCACCGGTGTGCTGAAGAAGTCCGGCGCCAAGGTGGACTCCGTGGTGCCCGATGAGGGCGGCCTGCAGTGGACCGAGTCCTTCTCCATCGGCAAGTCCAGCAAGCAGCATGAACTGGCCAAAAAGTTCATCCAGTACATCACCTCTGCCAAGGGCCAGGTTGTGTCGGCACGCATGGCGGCCTACCCGGCCATGATTCCCAACAAAAAGGGTTGGGATCTGCTGAACACAGTGGACGCCGGTGAAGCCAAGCGCCAGGGCATGGTCCTCAAGGGCCCGAACTGCATCGACGACATCCGCTCCGGAAAAATCCGCTTCCGTGAGTTGCCCATCCAGCAACCCATTGAAGACTGGAATGACTTCTGGTCGGACTACAAAAAGCGCGTCTAGTATCGCAACACGGCGCACCGGGCTCACGGGCTCTGTGCGCCGTTTGCACACTACGGCATAACGCGACACCAAGCGACAAGGCAACAGGACCGGGCATGACCATACAAAAAGGCAAACTTCGTTGGACGCTGATAGGCGCGCCCCTGCTGTGGCAGCTGCTGTTCTTTGCGCTGCCCCTGCTGTTTCTGCTGGTGATCTCGTTCTGGTCGGTGCAGAACTTTCAACTCACCCCCGGCTTCACCCTCAAGAACTGGGTCACCATGCTGGGCCGTGACACCTTCTGGTCCGCCTACACCTACACCTGGCAACTGGCCCTGGCCGCGGCCTGCGGCTCTACCTTGTTTGCCCTGCCTGCCGCCTACAGCATCAGCTTTCACCTGTCGGCGCGCATGCGCACCCTGGCCATGATGCTGCTGGTGATTCCCTTCTTCACCTGCTACCTGGTACGGGCCTATGCGTGGCAGATTTTCCTCTCCGACAACGGGGTGATCAACTCCCTGCTCGCCCCGCTGGGGATGGAGCCCCTGCCCATGCTCAATACGGCCTTCGGCTCCTGGGTGGGTTACCTCACCCTGTGCATGCCGCTGGTGGTGCTGATCCAGGTGATGGGCATGCTGCAGATCGACCGCAGTCTGATCGAGGCCGCGCGCAACTTAAGCGCCGGGCCCTGGCGCACGCTGGTGGAGGTGGTGATTCCCTCCATCCGGCCGGCCCTGGTGGTGGCCTGGCTGTTTGCCTTCATCCTCTCATTTGGCGACTTCGTCAGCCCGACCTACCTGGGCGGTGGCGCCTCGCCCACCCTGAGCAACCTGATCATCGACACCGTGAAGTCGGGCCAGCAGTGGCCGCGTGCCGCCGTGGTGGCGATTGCCATGATTGCCACGCTGGTGGCCACCTCGCTGCTGGCAGTGGGCTACGCATACAAGGGGAAGAAATGATCTGGAATCTGATTCGCGCCGGTGGCCGTCTGTATCTGTTGTCGGTGATCGCCATCATCCTGGCGCCGCTGCTGGCCAGCCTGGTGTTTTCCTTCAACGCCGACCGCTTTCCCTCGCTGCCACTCAAGGGCTTTACCACCGAGTGGTATGTGCTGACCTTTACCGATCCGGATGTGATTGAAGCCATCAAGCGCAGCTTCATGGTGGCCATTCCGGTGGGGATCGTGTCCACCCTCTTGGGCTTCGCTGCAGCCTATAGCGACTACCGTTACAGCTTTCGCGGCAAGGGCCTTTTCAATCTGATGATGTTGCTGCCGCCCACGATTCCGGCGGTCATCATGGGCCTGGCCATGTTGTCCTATCTGTCGCGCGTCAACCTGGCCGGCAATGTGGTCTCCATTTTCATCAGCCATGTGGTGACCGGCTTGCCGTTTGCCATGGCCCTGATCCGCCTGCGCCTGGCGCAGATGGACCCTTCGCTTGAGCAGGCCGCCTGGAACCTGCGCGCCAACGCCCTGCAGTCTCTGAGCCATGTGGTGCTGCCCTATTGCAAGCAAAGCCTGTTTGCCGCCTTCCTGATCACCACCGCCGTGTCGTTTGACGAGTTTGCCGTGGCCTGGTTTGTCTCCGGCCTGGAAGAGACAGTGCCGGTGCGCGTGCTGATCTTCCTGCAGGGCCAGGTCAGCCCCCGCATCAATGCCATCGGCACCGCCGTGTTTGCCACCTCCATCCTGCTGGTGGTGCTGGCCATGGCCTTGTCGGGCCTGGGTAAAAGCATGCGCCCCAAAGAGCCCGGGCAATAGATTCAAAGCATCACTCGAGAACATCCATGGCAGACCACCTGATAGAGATTGACCGCGTCACCAAAAGTTTTGGTGCCTATACCGCGGTGACACAAACGTCGCTCACCATTGCGCGCGGCGAGTTCCTGGCCATCATGGGCTCCAGCGGCTGTGGCAAGACCACGCTCTTGCGCATGCTGGCCGGCCTGGAAGAGCCCAGCAGCGGCGAGATCCGGCTGGACGGCGTGCTGCAAAACGGCCTGCCCGCCTGGGAGCGCGATTTGCCCCTGGTGTGGCAAAGCCTGGCGCTGTTCCCCTTTTTGAGCGTGCTGGACAACGTGTCCTTTGGCCTGAAGATGCGCGGCATGGCCAAGGCAGAGCGCCACGCCAAGTCCCAGGTCTGGCTCAAGAAGCTGGAGCTCGAAGAGTTTGCCCAGCGCAATGTCTCGCAACTCTCAGGCGGGCAGCGCCAGCGCGTGGCATTGGCGCGCGCCCTGGTCACCGAGCCCAAGGTGCTGCTGCTGGACGAACCCCTGAGCGCGCTCGACGCCCACCTGAGCGTGCGCATGCAGGCGCTGCTGCGCTCGCTGCAGCGCGAACTGGGCATCACCTTCATCTACGTGACCCACAGCCAGACCGAAGCCTTCTCCATGGCCGACCGGGTGGTGGTGATGAGCCGCGGCAAGGTCGAGCAGATCGGCGCGCCCAAAGACATCTACCGCCATCCGGCCAACCGTTTTGTGGCGGAGTTCATCGGCAATGTGAATATTTTCCGGGGCCTGGTGGAGGCCGTGGCCCATGGCGTGGCCACGCTGCGCACGCCGCTGGGCTTGATGACGGCGTCGGTGGGCAAGGTGGAAGTGCAAGTGGGTGCAGAGGCGGACTTCTTCATCAACGCAGACCAGATGCAACTGGGCCCAGCCGCAGGCGAAGCCAACCACATGCAGGGCAAGCTGCTGAGCTACAAGTTTGTCGGCAACATGGTGACCTTGTATCTGGAATGTGCTGGAGGCGCGGAACTCAAACTCAATATTCCGGAGCCAGCCTACGACAGTGCCGGGATCAAGATTGGCGACACCCTGCAAACCAACTGGACGGCCAGCGCCGCCCATATGTTTCAACAGTCCGCGTGATGAACCGCGCATCCCCAAAAAAGGTAAGAAGATGACCCACAGCGTAATGATTGGCGAACTGACCTGGCCCGTCTACGATGCCCTGGTGAAAGACGGCCAGACCATGGTGCTGCTCCCCATTGGCGCACTGGAACAGCACGGCCACCACATGTCCATGAACCCGGATGTGCTGCTGCCCACCGCCATGGCCGAAAAAGTGGCGCGCAACATCGGCGCTCTGGTGGCTCCGGCTATTGCCTACGGTTACAAGTCGCAGCAAAAAAGCGGCGGCGGTAACCACATGCCCGGCACCACCAGCCTGGACGGCGCCACGGTAACCAACACCATCAAGGACGTGCTCAAGGAATTTGCCCGTCATGGCGTGCGCAAGGTCACCATGGTCAACGGCCACTTCGAGAACTCCATGTTCATCGTCGAAGGCGTGGATCTGGCCCTGCGCGAACTGCGCTGGGAAGGCATCCATGACTTCTCGGTTGTGGTGCTCTCGTACTGGGACTTTGTGACCGAAGACACCATCCGCGAGATTTACCCCTACGGCTTTCCGGGCTGGGCGGTGGAGCACGGCGGCGTGCTGGAAACCTCCCTGATGCTGCACCTGCACCCGAATCTGGTGGACATGTCCAAGGTGGTGGAACAAGAGCCGGCCACCTTTCCGCCCTATGACTTCTACCCCGTCAAGCCGGAGTGGACGCCCTGCTCGGGCTGCCTGTCATCGGCCAAGCCGGCCTCTGCCAGCAAGGGTAAGCTTTTGTTCGAGGTCTGTGTCGAGGGCATCAGCCGCGAACTGAAAACCGCTTTCCCCGCGCGCTAAGCCCGGCCTTCCCGCACCCATGCGCCGCAAACTCTCCGTCGGCTTTGTGCTGGCGCCCAACTTCACGCTGCTGGCGCTGTCGGCCTTTGTAGACACCCTGCGCCTGGCCGCCGACGAGGGCGACCGCAGCCGGCCCATCCTGTGCGCCTGGACGGTGCTGAGCGACACCATGCGCCCGGTACGCAGCAGCAGCGGCATCAGTGTGAATCCGGATGCCGAGCTGCAAGACCCGAAACAGTTTGACTACCTGGTGGTGGTGGGCGGCACGCTGAGCACCGATCTGCTGTCCAAGGGCATGTCGGTCTATCTGCAAGAGGCCGCACGCGCCGGCGTGCCGCTGGTGGGCATTTGCACCGGCAGCTTTGTGCTGGCGCGCCTGGGCCTGATGCAGGGGCGGCACAGTTGCATCAGCTGGTTCCACCACGAGGAATTTCGCGCGCTCTATCCGGATATGAAGGCCAGCTCGGATGAGCTGTTCATTGTCGATGGCGACCGGCTGACCTGCGCCGGGGGCACCAGCGTGGTTCATCTGGCGGCCCACCTGGTCAAACAGTTTTGCGGCGAGGCGGCGGCCGAAAAGGCGCTGCGCATCATGATCGAGCAGTCCACGCTGCCGGCCAAGTTCCCGCAGCCGCAGCCCTTTCAAACCCCCAAGACGCGCGATCTGCGCGTGCGCAAGGCCATGCTGCTGATGGAGCGCAATCTGGAGTCGCCCCTCACCGCCGAATTTGTGGCCCGCCATGTGGGCGTCAGCGTGCGCCAGCTGGAGCGCCTGTTCAAGACCGAGGTCGGCTGCAGCCCCTCCGGCTTTGCCCTGCGCATCCGCCTGGCCCATGCGCGCCAGCGCCTGCTGCACAGCCAGGAGCCGGTGGCCGACATTGCGCTGCAAAGCGGCTTTGTCAATCGATCGCACTTTGCGCGCAGCTTCAGGCTGGAGTTCGGGGTCACACCCAGCGCATTGCGCGAGCAGCAGGTGGCGGCGACCTAGAAAGCAGCCGCGTTTGCGCCGCATACTTGGCGCATGCGCAAAGCGGATTTACCAGAAGGAAAAAGCCTGCTGCCCGACATCGTGGCCGGCCTGTGCGTGGCCGGCCTGCTGCTGCCCGAGGCCGTGGCCTATGCCGGGCTGGCGCATCTGCCCGTGGGCCACGCGCTCACCGCCGTGGTGTTGGGGCTGGTGCTCTATGCACTGTTCGGCGGCAGCCGCTTTGCCATCGTGGCGCCCACCTCGTCCACTGCCGTGTTGGCGGCTGCGGCTGCGGTTTCCATGACTGGCGCTTACAGCCTGGCCAATGCCGCGGCCTACACACAGGCGGTGATGGCGCTGGTGCTGCTCAGCGGCCTGCTGCTGATGCTGCTGGCGGCGGCACGCCAGGGCCAGCTCTCGTCCTATATCTCGCGGCCGGTGCTCAAGGGTTTTGCCTTTGCGCTGGCGCTCACCATTGTGGTCAAGCAGTTGCCCGATGCGCTGGGGCTGGAACTGTCGGCAGCTGTCCGTGCCGACCCCTTCTCACTGCTGTACTTTGCACTCACGCAGCTGCAGGTCTGGCATCTGCCCAGCGTCTTGCTGGCCTTGACCGCTGGCGCTCTGATGGGGTGGCTGCGGCGCTGGCCGCGCCTGCCCGGCTCCCTGCTGGTGATGCTGCTGTCCATCGGCTTGACGCAGTTGCCGGGCTGGTCAGACCTGGCGGTGCAACAGGTGGGCGCGGTGGCTAGCCCGACCTTTGCCATGGGCCTGCCGCATCTGCCCTTGAATGACTGGCTGCGCGCCGGTGAGCTGGCCTTCGGGCTGGTGATGCTGGTGTTTGCCGAGTCCTGGGGCAGCATGCGCAGCCAGGCGCTGATCCATGGCGACCAGCTGAATGCCAACCGCGAGTTGCTGGTGCTGGGTGTCTGCAATGTGGGCGCTGGCCTGCTGCAGGGCATGGTGGTGGGGGCGGGCTTCTCGGCCACCAGCGCCAATGCGGCCGCTGGTGCGGTGTCGCGCAAGGCCGGTGCCGTGGCGCTGCTGGCGGTGTTGCTGGTTCTGTTCTTCGCCCTGCCTGCACTGCATTGGTTGCCCCGCCCGGTACTGGCGGTGGCGGTGATCAGCGCGCTCTGGCATGCCCTGTCGGTGCGCCCCCTGCTGGACGTCTGGCGCATGAACCGCGACCGCTGGCTTTTGCTGGCCGCCGTGCTGTCGGTGCTGTTGCTGGGCGTGCTGGACGGCATGCTGGCGGCCATCGGCCTGTCGGTGCTGGGCGCGCTGCACCGCTTCAGCCAGCCGGTGGTGCATGAGCTGGGTGAGTTGGGCGACAGCCGCAACTATGTGGACGTGCGGGTGCAACAGGGCGCGCATGCCCAAGCGGGTCTGTTGATTCTGCGGCCGGAAGAGCCGCTGTTTTTTGGCAGCGCCGAGCGCGTCATGGGCGAGGTGCTGCGTCTGGCGGGCGGACGGGCCGGGCTGCACACCGTGATCCTGAGTCTGGAAGAAAGCGCGGATTTGGACAGCACGGCGGTGGACTGCCTGATGGAGCTGCGCCACAGCCTGCAAGCGGCGCAGAAGACGCTGCTGCTGGCACGCGCAAAAACCACGGTGCGCGACCTGCTGTTGCGGGTGGATCCGGAAGGCATGGGCCATGAGGGGCAGCTGTTCTGGAGCGTGGCCGATGCGGTGGCGGTGGCTACCTGCGGCGAGGCGCCAGCCAACGGCGAAGCGGGTAACAACCGTCAGTCGGCCTGAACCCAGCGTCCGGAATCCGGACACAAAGTGGCGCGCGCACCATGCACCAGAATCTGCTCTTCATCCAGCAGCAGGGCGCGTGCGGCATCTGTGTCGAAGGTGACACCCAGTGCCTGCGCCACGCCGGCGTTTTCGATCGGCAGTTCCCAGGTCAGGAAGATGAGGCTGCCGTCCTGCTCCGCGGGGAAATCGGCCGCCAGAAAACCGCTGCTGTGGCGTGCAATGACGGCATGGGGCTGTCCGGTATCAAACACCACGGCCGTGCCCCGGGTCAGCGGGATGCGGTCGCCCGTGTGCGGGAAATGCAGGTCCCACCCGCGGTCCTCGCTCAGGAACAGATTGCAAAAGGCCATGCCGCCATACTGTGCGCCGTCATGGTGGTAGCACGCGCCACGGCAGGCCATCAGGGCCACCTCACTGGTAGCCAGCAGCTCCTGCAAACCGAGCCCGCGCGTCCAGTCGGCCACGGCCTGCACGCAATGCCGGTAATCCGGCCAGCGGGCCCGTGCGCGCACCAGTGACAGGGCTTCCACATCGCCGGGCTCCAGGCCCAGGTGCACGCCGGTTTCCCTCTGCCAGTCGGTCAGCAGCCGGGCATTGGGCGCGGGCACGTTCAGCGTGGCTGTGCGCACGGCGGCACCCACGGAGCGGCTGCGCAGGGTCTGGCCGCTGCGGTAAAAGGCGACTGCAGGGCTTGGCACCGCGTGCAGGGAAGTGGGGACGCTCATCCGCCCGAGTGTAGTCAGCCCTCAGACCCCCTGCTTGCGCAAAAGATGCGGATTCAAGTACCACCAGATGGCCATGTATTGACAAGTATCAGTGCTTTGCGCTGCAACAGGATGACACTCCCGGTGTCTTCGCATGCATGCGTCACGCAGGGCATGGTGCTCTGTGGGGTGCAGCGATGCTCCTGCCCGGGTTCGGGCCGGGAGACTTAACCTTTGAGGAATAAAAATGCACAAACTCTCGAAACTCGCCACTGCCGTGGCCATGTTGCTTGCTGGCTCTGCGGTAATCGCCGGTGAAGTCGAAGTGCTGCACTGGTGGACATCCGGTGGCGAAGCCAAATCGGTGGCCGAACTCAAGAAGATCATGCAGGAGAAGGGCAACACCTGGAAGGATTTTGCGGTAGCAGGCGGCGGCGGTGACAACGCCATGACCGTGCTCAAGAGCCGTGTGGTTTCCGGCAACCCCCCTGCTGCTGCCCAGATCAAGGGCCCGGCCCTGCAGGAATGGGCTGCCGAAGGCGTGCTGGCCAATCTGGACCCGGTGGCCAAGGCCGAGAAGTGGGATGCCCTGTTGCCCAAGGTGGTGGCCGACATCATGAAGTACAAAGGCAATTACATTGCCGCACCGGTCAATGTGCACCGCGTTAACTGGATGTGGGCCAACAGCGCCGTGCTCAAAAAAGCCGGTGTGGCTGGCGCGCCCAAAACCTGGCCTGAGTTTTTTGCAGCGGCCGACAAAGTCAAAAAAGTCGGCCTGATTGCCGTGGCGCACGGCGGCCAGAACTGGCAGGACTTCACGGTGTTTGAGTCGGTGGTGCTGGGGATTGGTGGTGCCAAGTTTTACAACGACGCGCTGGTCAAGCTGGATCAAAAAGCCCTGACCAGCCCGACCATGACCAAGTCGCTGGAAACCTTCCGCAAGGTGCATGGTTATGTGGACCCGGCTTCCCCAGGGCGGGACTGGAACCTGGCCACGGCCCTGGTGATCCAGGAAAAGGCGGCGTTCCAGTTCATGGGTGACTGGGCCAAGGGCGAGTTCACCACGGCCGGCAAGGTGCCGGGCAAGGACTACATCTGCGCGGCGGCTCCCGGAACCGAAAACGCCTATACCTTCAACGTGGATTCGTTTGCCATGTTCAAGCTCAAAGACGCTGCTGCCCAGAAGGCCCAGGCCGATCTGGCCTCCAGCATCATGGGGGTGCCGTTCCAGGAGATCTTCAACCTGAACAAGGGCTCTATCCCTGTGCGCCTGAACATGGACATGGCCAAGTTTGACGACTGCGCCAAGCTCTCGGCCAAGGACTTTGTGGCCACGGCCAAGGCCGGTTCACTCGAGCCCTCCATTGCCCATGGCATGGCGGTAGCACCGGCGGCTGCCGGCGCCATTCAGGACGCAGTGAGCCAGTTCTGGAACGACGACAAGATCTCGGTGGCGGATGGTGTGAAGAACATCGCCAAGGCAGCCAAGACCCAGTAACCCGCACCCAACCAAGGGCCGCAGCCTGCGCGCCTGTTGGACAGCCCCGCTCCCCGGTCGGGGGGTGGGGCGCTTCCCCTTCGCCAAGGTTTTACCAAGGTCACCCATGAAAAAGCTGGAAAGCCTTTTGCCCAAACTGGTGGTGGCACCCGGATTCCTATTCGGCTTTGCCTTCATCTATGGCTTCATGATCTGGAACGGCCTGCTGTCCGTGACCCAGTCGCGCATGTTGCCCAATTACAGCGCGTTCGCCGGGCTCGAACAGTACGTCAAGCTCTGGGACATGGACCGCTGGGTTGTGGCCCTGAAAAACTTGGGCATCTTCACCACCCTGTATGTGGGCGGCTCCATGGGGCTGGGCATGGTGTTGGCGATTTTTCTGGACCAGAAGATCCGCATGGAAGGCTTTCTGCGCACCGTGTATCTGTACCCGATGGCCCTGTCCTTCATCGTCACCGGCACGGCCTGGAAATGGATTCTCAACCCCAGCCTGGGGCTGGAAAAGCTGATGCACGACCTGGGTTGGGCCAGCTTCCACTTTGACTGGCTGGTGCAAAGCGACACCGCCATTTACTGCGTGGTGATTGCCGGTGTCTGGCAGTCGGCCGGTTTTGCCATGGCGCTGTTCCTGGCCGGGCTGCGCGGCATTGACGACAACATCATCAAGGCGGCGCAGATCGACGGTGCCTCGCTGCCGCGCATTTACTGGCGCATCATCCTGCCCATCATGCGACCGGTGGTGTTCTCCATCATCCTGGTGCTGTCGCACCTGTCAATCAAGGCCTTCGACTTGGTGATGGCGCTCACGGCCGGTGGCCCGGGCTACTCCACCGATGTGCCCGCCACCTTCATGTTCACCATGAGCTTCAACCGCGGCCAGCTCGGCCTGGGTGCTGCCAGCGCCACCATGATGCTGGCCACCGTGGCGGCGATTGTGGTGCCCTATCTGTACAGCGAGCTCCGCTCCAAACCCCACGAACGCTGACCATGCAAAGCAAAACTTTTTACCGTGTGGTGGTTTATGGCGTGCTGGTCCTCGCGGCCCTGCTGTTCCTCGCCCCCATGTACGTGATGCTGGTCACCAGCTTCAAGGACGCCGACCAGATCCGCTTGGGCAACCTCATGAGCCTGCCCACCAGCCTGAACTGGGACTCCTGGCAACAGGCCTGGAACCAGGCCTGCACCGGTGTCGATTGCCGCGGCCTCAAGCCCTACTTCTGGAACTCGGTGCGCATGGCTGTACCGGCCGTGCTGATCTCCACCGGCTGGGGCGCCATCAACGGCTACGTGCTGAGCATGTGGAAGTTCAAGGGCAGCGACCTGCTGTTCGGCTTTCTGCTGTTTGGCGTGTTCATGCCCTTCCAGGTGGTGCTGCTGCCCATGAGCCAGGTGCTGGGTTACCTGAACCTGTCGAGCTCGATTGGCGGACTGATCATGGTGCACTGCTTTGCCGGCATGGCGGGCACCACGCTGTTCTTTCGCAACTACTACACCGCCATCCCGCGCGAGCTGGTGAATGCGGCGCGGCTGGACGGTGCGGGTTTTTGGCGCATCTTCTGGCGCATCGTCATCCCCATGTCCACGCCGATTCTGATGGTGACGCTGATCTGGCAGTTCACCAATATCTGGAACGACTTCCTGTTCGGCGTGGCCTTTAGCGGCGCCGACAGCAAGCCCATCACCGTGGGCCTGAACAACATGGCCAACACCACCAGCAGCGTGAAGAACTACAACGTCGACATGGCAGCTGCCGTCATTGCCGGGCTGCCGACCATGCTGGTCTACATCCTGGCCGGTCAATATTTCGTCAAAGGACTCACGGCCGGCGCCGTGAAAGGATAAACACCATGGCTTCTTCACTTGAAATCGCAGGAATCCGCAAGGTTTTTGGCAAGGGTGCCGCCGCCGTCGAGGTGCTGAAAAAAATCGACATCCTGGTGGCCCCGGGTGAGTTCCTGATCCTGGTCGGCCCGTCCGGCTGCGGCAAGTCCACCCTGCTCAACATCATTGCCGGTCTGGAAGAGGCCACCGAGGGCGCTTTGCGCATCGGCGGGCGCGATGTGCTCGACGTGGCCCCGGCCCAGCGCGACATCGCCATGGTGTTCCAGAGCTATGCGCTGTATCCGACCATGAGCGTGGCCGACAACATCGGCTTTGCGCTGGAGATGCGCAAGGTGCCCAAGGAGGCGCGCACCAAGCGCATCCACGAGGTGGCCGCCATGCTACAGATCGAAAACCTGCTGGACCGCCGTCCCGCGCAACTCAGTGGCGGCCAACGCCAGCGTGTCGCCATGGGCCGGGCCCTGGCGCGCGACCCGCAGCTGTTTTTGTTTGACGAGCCGCTCTCCAACCTGGACGCCAAGCTGCGCGTGGAAATGCGCGCCGAGATCAAACGCCTGCACCATGTCAGCGGCATCACCAGCGTCTATGTCACGCACGACCAGATCGAGGCCATGACCCTGGGCAGCCGCATTGCCGTGATGAAGGACGGTGTGCTGCAGCAGATCGGCACACCCGACGAGATTTACCGCACGCCGGTCAACACCTATGTGGCCGGCTTTATCGGCTCGCCGATGATGAACTTCATCGACGGGGTGGCAGAAGGAACAGGTGCACAAACCCAGTTCGTCTTTGCCGGCGGCAGGCTGCAACTGCCCGCTCCCGCAGGCCGCCCCGTCACCCTGGGCCAGCGCCCCGAGCACATCCACCTGGCATCTGATGCCACCTGGCGCGGCGAGGTGCTGCTGGTGGAGCCCACCGGTGCCGACACCTATGTAGTGGTGAAGACGCAGGCCGGCCTGATCACGCTGCGGGCGCCTGCCAACACCCAACTCGATATCGGCGAGCAGGTGGGTCTGACGGTGAGCGACAACCACAACAACTGGTTTGACAAGGCCAGCGGCGTGCGCACAGACCGTCCATGACCGGAAATCCCCGGGAAGTCGGGCTGCCACGTAAAATCAGCACATGAGCAAACCAGTTACCAAGTCATCCATTCTTGAAGACGGCCTTCGATACAAGGCCAAGTCCTCCGGTTCTCCCTTCGGCGCGCCCGGCGCCTATGCAGGAAACGCCACCATGTCGTGCTTCCTGTGCGGCAAGCACCGGCCCCGCACCGACCTCATGTCCAAAAGGCTGTTGGGCAAGAGCCACGTGGTGTGCTCGCCCAAATGCGGCTAGCCGGATGACGGAAGACGGATTGGCGCCCCTGCGGGCGCAGATCTTGGCCACCGCCGATGCCGACAAAGTCACGCTGGAAAAAAGGCTGAAGCAGGAGATCCTGCTCATGCGCAGCCACGCCAGCTTTGTGGAGGCCAACCCCGGTTACTTTGTGTGTGATGGCGCCCACGGCCGATCCGTTGCCGACCAGAAGGAAGCCACGCTTTTCAACGCGCTCACCCAGAAGCCCATCCGCTGGGTGCCCTTCAAAAGCCATTTGTACGCGGTGCACGCTGCCCTGTGCTGGGCCGTGTTGGGCATTTCCACCAGCTACTGGTAGGCTCTCGCCCTATCACCCCGTAGACCCACCAAGAAAGATTCCGATGAGCGAAGACCCTCAACGCCCGGCACTGCCGGACCACCTCTCCATCGATCCGCGCAGCCCCCATTACGTGGCCGCCGTGTTCGCGCATGACATCGGCATTCTTTTCAATGCCAAGGAGCGCATGGATGTGGAGGAGTACTGCATCAGCGAAGGCTGGGTCAAAGTGCCCGCCGGCAAAACGCTGGACCGCAAGGGCAAGCCGCTGCTGATCAAAATCAAAGGTACGGTGCAAGCGTTTTACCGCTGAGACCGGTAACAGGAAACACCCATGAACAACCCCATGTACAACCACTCGGTTCCCGTGCTCAAGCAGATGCTGCACGCCCTCCAAGCCATACTGGCGCAGGCGGACGCGCATGTGGCAGCCAAGTCGATCGATCCGGCCGCCTTGTTGCAGGCCCGTCTGTTCCCTGACATGTTCCCCCTGATCAAGCAGGTGCAGATTGCGGCCGATTTCGCGCGCGGTATTGCGGCCCGCCTGGCAGGTGTTGCCGTGCCTGCAAGCGAGGGCAAGGAGCAGAGCTTTGCTGATCTGGCAGCCTTGCTGGACCAGACCCTGGCCTTTCTCGACAGCTTGAATGCTGCGCAATTTGTCGGCAGCGAAAGCAAAGAGATCGTGCTGCGCCCGGGCACACCGAAAGAGAAGAAGCTCAGCGGCCAGGTCTACCTGTCCCAGTACGGCCTGCCCCAGTTCTTCTTCCATGTCACCACCAGCTACGACATCCTGCGCCACAACGGCCTGGCCATCGGCAAGCGCGACTACATGGGCGCTTACTAAGCCGCGTGACGAAGTAGGGCGGGGTCTGACCCCTCCGGTGTGTTGGCGTCGCCCGGGTCGCCGCTGCGCCTGCAGCCCGCCCTACACCCTGCCCGCCACGGGCTGAGAGACCTATGGAAAACGCAATCGCCTGGCTCCGGAGCTTCTCCTGGAAAGACGCCCTGCTGTCGTCGCTGCCGCTGTTGCTGGCCGTGATGGCAGCGGCCTGGCTGGCACTGCACTTCATCAACCCTGCACCGCCGATGCAGGTGGTGATTGCCACCGGCGCCGAGGACAGCGAGTACCTCGAGTTTGCGAAGAGCTATGCCAGCCAGTTGGCGCAGGACGGCGTGACCCTGGAGGTGGAGTCCAGTGGCGGCGCGATGGACAACATCAAACGCCTGCGGGACCGCGATGACGCCGCACGCATTGCGTTTTTGCAGGACGGGCTGTCCGATACCGACGAAAGCAAGGCCAGCGATTCCGACGTCGATCTGGTGTCGCTGGGTGCGGTGTCCTACGAGCCGATCTGGATTTTTTACCGCAGCACCACACCGCATACGCGGCTGTCCGCGTTGAAGGGTCGCCGCATTGCCGTGGGCAGCGCCGGCTCCGGCACGCAGGTGCTGGCGCTGCGCCTGTTGCATGCCAGCGGCGTGGATGCAGGCAACAGCCATTTCGTTACCGTGGAGCGCAACCAGGCACAGCAGCTGTTACAGCAGGGCGCGGTGGATGCGGCCTTCTTCATCGGCGCGGCGGATTCCGCGCTGGTACGCACCCTGGTGGCGCAGCCGCAGCTGCGTCTCATGAACCTGGACCAGGCCGAGGCCACATCCAGGCAGTTTCCCTATCTGCACCACCTGGTGCTGCCGCACGGTGCCATGGACCTGGCGCGCAACCTGCCGGCGCGTGACCTGCACCTGCTGGCCACCACCACGACGGTGGTGGTGACCCAGAACCTGCACCCGGCACTGGTGTCGCTCTTGCTCAAGGCCATGCAAAAGACCCATGCCGGGCCCGGCCTGCTGAGCGCACCGCACACTTTCCCGGCGGCCCGCGACATGGACATACCCTTGAGCAAAGAGGCCGCGCGCTTCTACCAGTCCGGCCCGCCCTTTCTGCAGCGCTACCTGCCGTTCTGGCTGGCCACGCTGGTAGACCGCGCAGCACTGGTGCTGATCCCCTTGCTGGCGATTCTGGTGCCGGTGCTGCGCACGGCACCGGCGCTGTATGGCTGGCGTATCCGCAGACGTATTTACCGCTGGTACGGCGAGCTCAAATACCTGGAAATCCAGCTGCGCGCCGACCATGCGGCGGAGTCGCACGCGGCCTGGTTGCACCAGCTCGACCAGATCGAACACAAGGTCACGCATGCAGTGCTGCCGCTGGCTTTTTCCGAGCATGCCTACATGCTCAAGGAACACATCGAGCTGGTGCGGCGCAAGATGCGCTCGCCTTGAAAGACAAGGGCTTGTAAAAAAACAATGCCCCCGGAATTTGCATTCCGGGGGCATGGGCCTGTCAGACAACAGGCGGGTTTTCAGGCGGCTTGCACGGCCTGACGGTTGCCAGGCTTACTTGGCCTTGGCGACTTTCTTGACCGCCTTGGCAGGTGCTGCAGCAACAGGAGCCGGTGCAGGCGCTGCCTTGAGTGCTGTGCGCTGGTCTTTCAGTGCGGCGATTTCAGCGCTGAGCTTGGCCTTGCGGTCGTTGAGCTTGACCAGGCTGGCGTTGATTTTTGCAATCGCCTTGGCAGCCTTGGACACCACGGCCTTCGGGGCCACGGTTTTTGTTGCGACCGGTTTTGCAACGGGCTTGGCAGCAGCTTTGGCCACTGGCTTTGCAGCAACCTTTACCGCTTTGGCGGGCGCTGTCTTGACGGGTTTTGTTGCTGCTTTGGGGGCCGCTTTTTTTGCAGTTGCCATGATGGAATTTCCTGTGGGTTAGTGCGGCGAATATTATTTTTTCAATGCAAATACATAGCCGTTTCATATTTGCACCAGCCGCGATTATCGGGGAAAGTAAATTGCAGTCAAAAAATTGATGCGATGGCCCTTGCAGGCGCTGATTTTCTGGCCACCGCAGGTGACAAAAAAAGCAGGTATTGCGAGGGCGAAAATATTCTGCCGCAGGCTTGCATAAGCTTTGTATAGCGAGCGTTCGACGGTTCGGACCTGGCCCTGCTGGATGCGGCCGAAGTGGAGTACGAATGCGAAGTGGCCCAGGGTGACCCGGCCCATACCCTGATCGAGATTTTCGAGCGCTTGGCCTGCGACCTGATTGCGATGGGCGCACGCGGCCAAAGCAGCTTGCGTAAGCCGCTTCGCAACCGTCCCTACCCGCGTGGGTGGCCCAGGGTTGTGCGTGTGAACAGGTAACTCAGCAAGGCCGCGCCCGCAATGCCTGCCAGCATGGGGCGCGGGCTACCGTCGACAAACAGGCCCACCAACGCCATCACCACGGCACCGGTCAGGAACTGCAGCGTACCCATGAGGGCGGAGGCAGTGCCGGCAATTTCGCCATGCGCGTCGAGTGCCAGTACCGCTGCCGTGGGCATGGCCAGGCCCAGAAAGCCAAAGCCGACAAACAGCAGGGCCACCATGAGCGCCAGGCTGTCGATGCCCGCCAGGTTGAGTAGCAGCAACAGCGCCATCACAGCGGCATAGCCGGTCATCGCGAAGCGGATCATGGGCACCATGCCCCAGCGCGTGACCAGGCGCCCTGTGAGCTGCGACATGCCGATGAAGGACGCCGCGTTGGCTGCAAATGCGTAGCTGTATTGCCGGGGCGTGAGGCCGTAGTGGTCGATCAACACAAACGAAGAGTTGGCCAGATAGGCAAAAAAGCTAGCGAGACCAAAGGCGCCAATCAGCACCAGGCCGATGAAGTGCGCATCGCGCAACAGCACGCCGTAGGCACGCAAGGCACTGCCTACCGTGCTGGCCACGCGCTGCGCGGGCGGGCGGGTTTCTTCCAGGCTGGTGGCCAGCAGCAGCGTGCCCAGCACGGCGGCTACGGTGACGGCCCAGAACACGCCACGCCAGCTGCTCCACTCGATGACGAAGCTGCCGAACAGCGGCGCCAGAATGGGCGAGACGCTGAACACCAGGGTCAGCAGCGCCATCAGGCGCGCTGCCTCGGGGCCGGTGTGCAGGTCGCGCACCACGGCGCGCGGCACCACCATGCCGGCGCAGGCGCCCAGGCCCTGCAAAAATCGAAAGGCCACCAGCGTGTGAATGTCCGGTGCCAAGGCGCAACCTATGCTGCCCAGCGTAAAAATCAGCAGACCCAGGTAGAGCGGTGGCTTGCGCCCGAACATATCGGAGGCCGGGCCATACACCAGCTGCCCCAGGCCCATGGAGAGAAAGAAGACCATCAGGCTGGCTTGCACGGCGCCGGCCGAAGCACCCAGACTGCTGCCGATGGAGGGCAGGGCCGGCAGGTACATATCGATGGCAAACGGCCCGATGGCCGAAAGCAGGCCAAGGACCAGCGCGGTGCGTAAAAAGTGGGAAATCATCGGTGGTGGTGTTCGTGTGGTGGGTGTGAGGAGCCAAAAAGAAACCCCCAAGCCTTTGAAGGCTTGAGGGTCAGTCCCTGTCCGATGATAAGGCGTGGGCTACAGAACCCGTGCGGATAGAGGGCGCCTAAGGCCGTTGGTCTTTCAGCGCACTGCGCACTTCGTGTCCCTGCACATCCACCACGTCGGCGTCGTTCTGTGCGGCTGCAGGCGATGCACGGGTCCAGGCGCGGGTACCGAATTGCCGTGAGCTCGTTTGAAACCGCATAAAGGTTTGCAGCGCTGCAGGTTTGCGCCCGCGCAGCAAAGCCCACAGCAAGGCCAGCAACGCTGCACTGAGACCGACCAGCAGGATGGACGTTACCAGCACGGCCGCGAACGCGAACAGGGCCAGTTTGAACAGGCTGCGCAAGACAGCAGAGACGAACTCAAGAATGCGGGGCATGGCGCGATTTTGCGCCTGTCTTAGACAACCCCAGGGACCGTGTGCTTTGACAGATCGGTTTGCGAAGTTTGAGCGATGTGGCTCAGAGTGCGCCGCGCTGGGTGATCGCATATTCCTGGTCGTAGCAGGCTTGTGAATGTTGAAACTCCTGCCAGACTTCTTCGCTGTTGGATTCAACCGCCACGGGCACCGGAATGCTGGCGTAGCCCTGCTTGGGATGGCCACTCCGTACCAGTATTCTGATCAGCGCATCAATATTTTCAGTCATGGCAGTTCCCGCAATAAGTCTGTTCTGCAACCCATTCGCCCGAATGGCGATGAGTGGTTGGAGTCGATTATGGAAAGGGACCCCGCATCTGCGCTGGCCAGATGCACCCGGCAATCTGGCGAATCGGGAAAATTACCGCATTTGACAACTAAGTGTGCCTTTGTACCCATGCCCCGGCACTACGGCGCGCTGCCAGGCGGGCAATGCAGGGCCAGCATGTGCCTGAGGGACTTGCCGCTATAGGGTTTGGACAAATGGTCGTCCATGCCGGCCGCGCGGGTGGCTTGGTGGTCCGCCTCCAGCACGTTGGCCGTGATGGCAATGATGGGCACATGCTGGTGTGCCGCTTCCATGGCGCGAATCCGGGTGGTGGCCTCCAGGCCCCCCATGACCGGCATCTGGATGTCCATCAGCACAATGTCCCACGCCTGCGTTGCAAACAGGTCGACCGCAGCCTGGCCGTTGGGGGCCAGCGTCACCGCATGGCCCCAATTGCCCAACAAGGTGCAGGCCACCGTCTGGTTGACCGGATGGTCTTCCACCAGCAGAATTTTGAGGCTGCGGCCATCGCCGTCCAACGGGGTGGTGTCGGGTACCTCGGGGTACGCCGCATCGGCTGCCGGATCAGCGCCCGGAAACTGCAGGCTGAAGTAAAACGTGCTGCCCACGCCGGGCTGGCTGAGCAGTTTGATTTTTCCGCCCATCAGTTCAATCAACCGGGCACAGATGGTCAGGCCCAGTCCGGTGCCACCAAACTCCCGCGTGGTGGAGGCATCGGCCTGACTGAAGGCGTGAAAGATAAGCTCCTGCTTTTCTGCTGAAATACCGATCCCGGTGTCCGCCACTGAAAAATCCACCAGGTAGGTGTTGTCCGGCAGAGGGGTGCAGGACAGATCCACGCTGATGCTGCCCGCGCTGGTGAATTTGATGGCGTTGTCACACAAGTTCAGCAGCACCTGCCGCAGGCGTCCCGGGTCGCCCACCAGCCCTGCGGGGATGGATTCCATTGCAGGCGCCACAAGCTGCAAGCCCCTGAGGCGGGTGCGCGCCCCGATGCTCTGCAGTGTGTCCTCCACCAGGCTGCGCAAATCAAAGTTCACATGCTCCAGTTTCATCTGGTGGGCTTCGATCTTGGAAAAGTCCAGGATCTCGTTGAGGATGACCATCAAGTCCATGGCCGATGATTTGACGGTTGCCAGGTACTTGCGCACCACCGGATCCTGCGTGCTGTCGGCGGCCAGCTCAGTCATGCCAATCACGCCGTTCATGGGGGTGCGTATTTCGTGGCTCATGTTGGCCAGAAAATCGCTTTTGGCCTGGCTGGAAGATTCGGCCGCCTCCTTGGCCTTTTGCAGTTCCAAGCGGCTGTGTTCGCGCTCCTGGATCAGTTTGACAATCGTGCCGGAGAGCCAGGCCACGTCCCGCTTGTCTTTGGCCGCCGCCAGTTCCGGTGGCTGCAGCATCTCGGACAGCACCTGCGTCAGGGACGCCAGTGCCTGGTCGCGCTCGCCCAAGGTGGAGAAAATCTGCCGGTACAAAACGGTGCCCGCGCCGATGCTCAGCAGCGACAGGATCACGCCCAGCGCCACGATGACCCGTGTGGAATGGTCAATCGTGGCGGACTGCGCGTCGACCGCATTGGCCTGCAGGACTTCAATGCGCAGGTGTAACTGCTCCAGCTGGCGCACGATTTTTTCGGTCTGCCGATCAAAGCCATCGGGTGCTTTCATGATGACGTTGCCGCGCGCCTGCGAATGGCGATAGGCCGCAACCATCCGCACGCCGGTATCGTGCAAACGTGTCAGGGACGCAGCCAGGTTTTGCGCATCCTCCTGGAGCTTGCTGTCCAGCGCGGCCACTTCGCCCAGCAGGCGCTGCGCATGGGTGAGCGACTTCAGCGCATCCTCCATGCCATCGTTCTCGCCGGTGGCGGCAGAGTCTGTGACGTACTGCTGGACCTGGATGGCCTCGACGTGCGTCTGGGCCAGCAGGCTGGCCAGCCGGTCTGTCACCTGGTGCTCAAAGTCGCTGCGAGCGCGTATCTCATGCAAGGAGGTAATGGAGCCCGCCAGAATCCAGACGATCAGAAAGACCGACAGGGCGATGTAGCCCGGAATGAACGCTCTGAGTCTGTGTGAATTCATCGCCTGGCGCCCGTGAAAGCGGTTTTATGTCGTTGCGATCCAGTTTAAGAGAATCCGGCGCGGTTGCGCGCCGCGTTGTCGCAGGCCAATGCCCCTTGTTTTTCCAGGTTGATGACGCGGGGCTTACGGGCGACCTAGGGTTAACCCTTAAAATTAGATCACTTGAATTTACGAAAGGACGGATCATGTCCCCTCTGATGAGCGCCGCTGTGCGCAGCCCTGACGGCGTAGCCCCCGCATTGGCTGAAATGGCTCGTTTGGGCAGCGATTATCTGGCTTTGCCCTTCGACGTGGCGCGGGAGCAGTACGCCAAGTCGGTGCGTGCCGGCCTCGTCGAGCGCTCGCTGATTGCCTCGGCCCGCTTCGAGCATGTGCTCAGCGCGATGGAGAGCCTGATGCTGGGCTGTCTGGCCCGGAGCTACCGGTAGACAGGGCGTCTTCCCAGTCCAGCCAGTCCACCTGGTGGGTTGCGACATAGCGTTCCACCGAACTGCCGATGGTCGGAAAAAAGTGGTCACTGCCGATTTTTTCGAACAGGCCATAGCGCCGCAGATGGTCCTTGACCGGGCCCTTGGTCTCGGCGAAGCACAGCTGGATACCCTCCTGTTGCAGTTCTTCATACAGCTCGCCCAGCACATCGGCGGCGGTGGAGTCCACATCGGTGACCGGCTCGGCGGCCGCTACCAGCCAACGCGTTTTGGTGGGTGCCGTAGACACGGCCCGCAAGACCTGCGCACGAAACATTTCCGCATTGGCAAAAAAGAGGGGTGCATCCCAGCGAAATAACACCAGGCCGGGAATGCGCCTGGCCTCGGGGTGGCGCGACACGTCGTGGTAACCCTTCATGCCGTCCACCCGCCCCAGTACTGCATGGTAGGGGCGCCAGGCGCGCCAGACCAGCAGCATGAGCGAAATGGCCACGGCGATAAAAATGCCCTGCACCACCCCCAACAGCGCCACGCCCAGCAGGCAGACGTTGGACAGCACGAACTCCTCGCGCCGCAGGTGGTACAGGCGCTTGACGTTCCGGACCTCCAGAATCGTCCAGCAAGCCGCGATCACCACCGCGCCCAAGGCGGCAGTGGGCAGGTGCGCCATCAACTGGGGCGCAAACAGCAGTAACACCGCAATGCCCGCGGCGCCGACCACGCCCGTGACCTGGGTGCGCGAGCCGGCCGACTCGGCCACCGGCGTGCGTGACGAACTGCTGCTGACAGAAAAGCCCTGAAACAGGCCTGTGGCCACATTGGCCAGCCCCAGGGCCATGATTTCCTGGTTGTCGTCCACGTAGTACTTTCCGCGGGTAGCGTAGATGCGCGAGAGCACGCTCATGTCGGCAATGGAAACCAGGGCGATCGCGACTGCACTGGCTGCCAACTGGTAGGCATCGTCCATGCGGATGGCCGGAATGGTGAAGGACGGCAAGCCTTGCGGCAGTACCCCCACCACGGCGACCTGCGCGCCCCCGGCCCCATCCAACGCGCGCACCGCCAGCGTGGCGCCCACCACGGCCAACAGCACACCCGGCACGCGTGGAAGCCAGCGTTTGCAGGCAAATATCAGCACCAGACAGCACCCGCCAATGGCCAGCGCTGACCCGTTGGTCTGGCCGGCGCGCACGCCGCCGTAGAGTGCGACGGCCGATTCGAGCAAGCTGCCGCCCTGGATGCGAAAGCCCAGCAGCTGGGGCAGTTGGCTTACCAGCAGGGTCAGTGCCATGCCGTTGAGGTAGCCGTAGCGGATGGGCTTGGACAGCAGGTCCGTGATGAAGCCGAAACGGGCCAGTCCTGCCAGCATGCAAAACAGGCCGCCCATCAGCGCCAGTGCGGCGGCCAAACTGGCAGCGCGTGCCGGATCACCGCCGGCCATGGGCAACACGGTCGCGGCTACCAGGGCGGCCAGCGCCGAGTCCGGGCCGATGACCAGGATGCGGCTGGGGCCGAAGACGGCATAGACCAGCAGGGGAATGATGGTGGCGTAGAGACCGTAGATGGGCGACAGACCGGTAGCTTCTGCATAGCCCATGCCCACCGGTGCCAGCAGCGCAGTCAGCACCAGACCGGCACCCAGGTCTTTGGAAAATGTAGCCAGGTTGTAGTTGCGAAGAAGGGACAGGCCGGGCAGCCAGCGGCGCAGGCCGGCATGGCGCGTATGCCGGCTTGAACTGGAGCGGGTTGGGGTTTGATCGTTGGAATCCATGCTTTTTTGAAGGGTGCCTTTAGCTGCCACCATTCTTTCCATTTTCAGAATGTGCGCAACCCGGACGGTGGCGCGGTGCGCTGAAACGCAGGCGTTGCGATGGACGCAAAAAAAAGGGGCGCGACGCGCCCCCTTTTTTTCGACGGATAGCGCCTCAGACCTGCCGCACCACCAGCAGCGAGATCGGGCTGATGCGCGTCAGGCTCTCGGCCACGCTCCCCACCAGCAGGCGCTTGATGCCACCACCACCGTGCGCGCCCACCACCAGCAGATCGGCACCCCAGGACTGGGCCGCATCGGCAATCGCTTCGGCCACGCGCCGGTTGGCGGATTCAATCAGCAGGCGCTCCGTCGGGCAACCGGCGGCTGTGGCGCGGGCCACGGCGTCGTCCAGCATCTTGTTGGCGCCTATGCGGATTTCTTCCTTGATCTTGTCCACATTGATGAAGGAGCCCAGGCCCATGCCGTGTTGCATCAGGTCGGCCTCGTCCGCCACAAAGGTGACGCAAAGTCGGGCCTTGAAGGCCTGGGCCATGGCAATGGCTTCATCCAAGGCGCGGTTGGCGGTGCTGCTGCCATCGATGGCGACAAATACGTGTTTTTTCATGGTTGTTCTTTCGGGTTACTTGGACACCAGCATGGTGAAGGGCCAGACATAGGCTTGCAGGGTCACAAAGACGCCGACCAGACAGGCCAGTGCCATCGAGTGGAAGAAGACAAAGCGCAGGATGTCGCCTTCGTGGTTGAACCATTTGGTGGCGGTGGATGCCACGACGATGGACTGGGCATCAATCATCTTGCCCATCACGCCGCCCGAACTGTTGGCTGCACCCATCAGGTTGGCCGACAGGCCGAGCTGCTCGGCTGCCACTTTTTGCATGCCGCCAAACAGCACGTTGGAGGCGGTGTCCGAGCCGGTCATGGCCACGCCGATCCAGCCCATCAGGGTGCCGAAGAAGGGGTAGAACCAGCCGGTGTTGGCAAAGGCCAGGCCCAGGGTGGTGTCGGTGCCGGAGTAGCGTGTCAGCGTGCCCAGGCCCAGCATCAGCACGATGGTGGCCAGCGAGTAGCGCACCAGCCAGAAGGTGCGCAGATAGACCATGGCAATCTGCAGCAGCTTGTAGTTCATCACCAGCGCGCCGAGCACGGACGCCAGCAGAATGCCGGTGCCGGTGGCGGACAGCAGGTTGAGCGTGTAGACGGCCGCTTCCTTGGTCGGATGGACCACCACGGGTGCCACTTTTTCCACCAGCAGGTGCAGGCCGCCCATTTCGAACTTGGGTGCATAGATGCCGTTGAGGAAGGTCTTGACCACCGGCAGACCCCAGATAAACACGAACACCGTCAGGATCGCCCAGGGCATCCAGGCGCGCACCATGTCGGCCATGGAATGCTGGGTGATGGTGCCGGCTTGGGCGGGCGCATCCTCTTCGCTATGGCGTCCGCGCAGCGAGACCGAAGTCCAGATTTCCTTGGGTTGCCAGACGCGCAAAAAGCCGATCAGGCTGGCCATGGAAATGATGGCGGAAATAATGCCGACCAGCTCCGGCCCCATGTAGTTCGACACCAGGTATTCGGGGATGGCAAAGCTCACCGATGTCACCAGGATGGCGGGCCAGACTTGCATCATGCCCTTGCGCCCGGCAAAGGCCCAGACCAGCCAGAACGGAATCAGCAGCGAGAAGAAGGCCAGCTGCGTACCGATGGTGGCGGTCACCGCGGCCAGGTCATAGCCGTGCACCTTGGCCAGCGTGATCACCGGCGTGCCCAGGGCGCCGAAGGCCACGGGCGCGGTGTTGGCAATCAGGGTCAGCCCCGATGCGGCCAGCGGCGAAAAGCCCAGGCCGATCAGGATACCGGCCGTCACTGCCACCGGTGTGCCAAAGCCCGCCGCACCTTCAAAGAAAGCGCCAAAGCAAAACGCGATCAGCAGCAGCTGCAGGCGCCGGTCCTGGGTGATACCCGAGAGCGAGTCCTGCAGCACCTTGAAGCTGCCGTTCTGTTCGGCCAGTTGCTGCAAAAAGATGATGTTAAGCACAATCCAGCCGATCGGCAGCAGGCCGGTAAAGCCGCCCAACAGTGCGGCCTTGCCCGCCATTTCAGCGGGCATGCCATAGGCCAGGATGGCGATGGCCAGGGCGCTTAGCAGGCCCAGGCCCGCGGCGATATGCGCCTTGATATGCAGAAAGCCCAGGCAGATCAGCATCACCGCGACCGGCACGGCGGCCAGTAGGGTGGAGATGACCATATTCCCGAACGGGTCGTAAACTTGTTGCCAGATCATGGGTTGTTCCTCATTGGTTTTTGAAAATTGAAAATCGTGAAATCAGTGTGTGGGGGCGCGGCGCGCAGCGGGTCTTCGTGGTGGTTGTTTAGCAAGCCGGTGCGTCCTCCTTGCGGCTGCACTCTTCGAGCAGATAGGCAACCGCGTGGTAAGGCCGTCCGGTCTCTTCGGTCAGGCCGATCTCGCAGGTGCGGTTGGTGGAAACGCCTTCGCAGCAGGTACTGGGCAACTCCGCGTGGATCTTGCGTAGCGCGTGGGTGTTGAGTTCGGGCACGACAAAGCCGCGGTCGCCGGCAAAGCCGCAGCAGGTCACGCCGGCGGGCTCCACCACTTGCTCGGCACAGGCAGATACCAGTTGGCGCAGCTTCTCATGCGTGCCGGTGCGCCTGGCGCTGCAGTTGATGTGCAGGGCAATGGGCCCTGGTTTTTTCTGCAGGCGGTGCTGCAGGCGCGGCAGCAGGGCGTCCACCGCGAACTCATGGAAGTCCAGAATCTGCACGCGCCCGGCCAGCAGCTTTTGCATGCGCACGGAGCAACTGCTGGCATCCAGAATGATGGGGTAGTGGCCACCCTTGCCATCGTCGGCAGCAGCCAGCAGCGCCGTGGTCAGCGCATTGGACATGGCGTCCGCTTCTTCGGCCATGCCCTTGCTGGCCAGCATCAGGCCGCAGCAGAGTTTGTCAAAGCCTTCGGGCAGGCGCGGCGCGTAGCCGGCGCGTATCAGCAACTCGATCACCACATAGGCCAGTCCGGCCTCATCTCTGGTGTTGCCACCAAAGATGCGCGCGCCGCAGGTGGGGAAATACACCACCGGGTCGCCAGAGGAAGTGCGCAGTTGCTGCATGGGGTCTGCCTGCGGCAGGCGTCCGGCCTGCGGCATGGACTTTTTCCAGACACCGCCGGAGAGCTTGTTGAGCAGATCACCGCCCACCACCTTGGCGGCGATATGGCCTGCGCTCAGGCCCGCGCGGGACATGGTCGCCACCTTGCCAAAGTTCTCGCCTACAAGCTTGCCGACCGTGTGACTGGCGCTGCCCAGACCGCGGCCGCGCAGCAGGCGCGTGAGTTCACCGGTGTCGATACCCACGGGACAAGCGGTGGAGCACATGCCGCAACCGGCGCAGGTGTCCAGGCCGAAGTAGGCAAAGTCGGTGGCTACGCTGCCGGGGTCTTCCTGGGCCGCTTCGCGGCGCGACAGTTCACGCCAACTGACGATGCGCTGGCGCGGGGACAGGGTGAGGCGGTGCGAGGGGCACAGCGGTTCGCAAAAGCCGCATTCAATGCAGCTGTCGACAATCGCCTCGGCGGCCGGCATGGGCTTGAGGTGCTTCAGGTGCGATGCCGGGTCATCGGTGAGGATGACGCCGGGATTCAGCAATCCGCTCGGGTCGAACAAGGCCTTTATGCGGCGCATCAGATCGGTGGCTTGCTGGCCCCATTCCATCTCCACAAACGGGGCCATATTGCGGCCGGTGCCATGCTCGGCTTTCAGAGAGCCGTCGTACTTCTTCACCACCAGATCACAGACATCGTCCATGAAGCGCGCGTAGCGCTGCACCTCGGCCTCGTCGCCAAAGTCCTGCGTGAAGACGAAGTGCAGATTGCCTTCCAGCGCGTGGCCGAAGATGATGGCCTCGCTGTAGCCGTGCTTGAGAAACAGGGCCTGCAAATCCAGCGTGGCGGCGGCCAGGGATTCAATCGGGAAGGCCACGTCTTCAATGATCACCGTGGTGCCGGCCTTGCGCATGGCGCCGACCGAGGGGAAGGTGCCCTTGCGGACTTTCCAGTACATCTCGCAGGTGGCGGCATCAGAGGAGAACTGGGGTGGCTCTACGGTTTCAATACCTTGCAGCGCTTGCAAAACCGCGTCCATTTTCAGCTGCAGCGCAACGGCTGTTTCGGCGCGTACTTCAATCAGCAGGGCGGCCGCGTCAGAACCCAGGGTCTGGATCACCGCAGGCAGGCCGGGCTTGGTTTCCACCGAGCGCAACGCAGGGCGGTCCAGCAGTTCAACTGCTGCCACGGGCTTCGGCTTGAGCTGGATCACCGCATCGCAAGCACTTGCAATGGTGGGGAAGAACACCAGCGCGCTGGCCTTGAACGGGTCTTCGGCCACAGTGTCAAACGTGATGCTGGAGATAAAGCCCAGCGTGCCTTCCGAGCCGATCATCAGGTGCGACAGGATGTGGATCGGGTCGATGTAATCGATCAGCGCATTCAGGCTGTAGCCGGTGGTGTTCTTGATCTTGTACTTGTGGCGGATGCGCCCGGCCAGATCGTCGTCGGCGCGGGTCTGCTCACCCATCATCTGCAGTTCATCCAGCAATGCGCGGTGGCTGGTGCGGAAGGCGGCAAGGCTGTGCGCATCCTGCGTGTCCAGCACGCTGCCGTCGGCCAGCAGCACGCGCATGCCTTGCAGGGTGCGGTAGCTGTTTTGCGCCGTGCCGCAGCACATGCCGGATGCATTGTTGGCCGCAATGCCGCCGATCTTGCAGGCGTTGATCGAGGCCGGGTCCGGCCCGATCTTGCGGCCGAGCGGCGCCAGACGGAAGTTGACCTCGCCGCCGATGATGCCGGGCCCCAGGCGCACGCTGGCAGCGTCCGGCGCGATCTCGCAGGTGGCAAAGCCTTCGCCGATCAGCATCAGCACGCCATCGGTGACGGCCTGACCCGACAGGCTGGTGCCGGCCGCGCGAATCGTCACCGGGCGGTGGTGGGCGTGGGCGATTGCCAGAACGGCCTGGACCTCAGCCTCGTTTTCCACGATGGCCACCACCTCGGGCGTGAGGCGGTAAAAACTGGCGTCCGTGCCATAGGCCAGGCGGCGCAGGTCGTCGAATACCACTTGTTTGGCAGGCAGAGCCTTGCCGAGGGCGTTGATGAGTGGGCTCATTTCTTGTTCTCCTCTTTCAATAAGTCGCGTAGCCGTTTGGCGGCGGGGACCAGGGGCGTGCGGCTGCGCGTCCAGGCACCCTGCTCCGAGGGAGACATGGACCGTCCGCGGCTCATGAACCACGATGCCAGGCGGTACATGCCCGCGCGGCTGTAGATCTGCGACCACACGCTCCACACCGCCGCTCCAGCCACGCTACGCCCGGCACCGCTGCCGCGCAATCTGGCATCTGCCGTATTCGGGCGGGCCTGCGCCTCGTTGCGCAGGCGCACCAGGATGTCGGGAATCGGGATCTTCACCGGGCAGACTTCGCCGCAGGCGCCGCACAGCGTGGAGGCGAATGCCAGCGGGTAGGTGCTCTCCAGGCCCAGCATGTGCGGCGAGATGATGGCGCCGATCGGTCCGGGGTAGGTGGTGCCGTAGGCGTGGCCGCCTATGCGCGCATACACCGGGCAATGGTTCATGCAGGCGCCGCAGCGGATGCACTGCAGCGTGGCGCGCAACTCCTCGTCGGCAAAGGCCTGGGTACGGCCGTTGTCCAGCAAAATCAAGTGCATCTCTTCCGGGCCGTCAAGCTCACCGGCGCGGCGCGGGCCGCTGATCAGGTTGACATAGGTGGTGATGGGCTGGCCGGTGGCCGAGCGCGTCAGCAGGCTGACCAGTGGTGCCACATGCTCCAGCTTTTCCACCACTTTTTCAATGCCGGTGATGGCAATGTGGATGCGCGGCACGGTGGTGCACATGCGGCCGTTGCCTTCGTTTTCCACCAGGCACAAAGTTCCGGTCTCAGAAACGGCAAAGTTCACACCCGAGAGGCCAATGTCCGCCTCGGCAAACTTGGCGCGCAGCACGCGCCGGCCAATAGCGATGAGCGCGTCCACGTCTTCGGTGTAGCGCACGCCCGGCACTTCCTTGGCAAACAGGGCGGCGATTTCCTGCTTGGTTTTGTGGATGGCCGGCATGATGATGTGCGAGGGCGTCTCACCGGCCAGTTGCACGATGTACTCGCCCATGTCCGACTCAAAGGCCTCGATGCCCGCGGCCTCCATGGCGTGGTTAAAACCCACCTCTTCGCTCACCATGGACTTGCCCTTGATGATGCGTTTGGCCTGCGCCCTATGGGCAATGCGGAGGGCGATGGCATTGGCCTCCTCGCCGTTCTGCGCCCAGTGCACCTGCACGCCGCGTGCCTGCAAGTTAGCCTCCAACTGCTCCAAGAGACGCGGCAGATTGGCCAGGCTGTATTTTCTGATCGCCTCGCCCAGGTTGCGCAGGCCTTGCAGCTCGGAATCGTCGGTAAATTGTGCCTTGCGCTTGCTTTGGAGATAGTCCATGGCACCGCGGAAATTCTTGCGCTGGGCCGGGTCGTTGAGCACGGCGCGGCTGCGTGCCTGAAAGTCTTCGCGCGGGTGGATTTGGATGACCTTGTTCATGCCGCATCACTTTCTTGAGCGCCGTCGGCCTGCAGCAGCAAGAGCACCAGTTCCTTGGGACCGTGCGCCCCATAGGCCAGGGTTTGCTGGATGTCGGCGGTCTTGCTCGGGCCGCTGATCAGCAGGGCATTGGTCGGCATGGCACCGGTCCAGCCTTCAATTTGCATGGCCTGGTGGAAGTCGGCGTGGATGGCGTTTTCCTCCAGCAGCACAAAGTGCACCGAGGGCACCAGCGACATCAGGCGCGGCTCTTCCGGGGTCGGCCACAGGATCAGGCTGCCAGTCTCGGCAATGGCGCTGCGGGCCAGGGTCAGGGATGCGTCCACACCGTCAAACAGCTGGTCTTGCCATGTAGCAATCGGCTGTGCGTAGCGCAGCACCTGCAGGCCGGGCGGCGCGCAGTCTTGCAGTGCGTTGCCGTGCGGCGTGTTGTTGCCTACCAGCACCTGCAGCACCCCCTTGGTGGCGCACAGTTGCAGCAGGGTGGTTATCCAGCTGTCCTGCGAGACCACATGCACCTCGGTGTGAACGGCTTCCAGGGCGGCGCGCAGGCGTGCAGAACGCTGGGCCCTGTTTTCGCTGCGGCGCTGCGCGGCGTACCAGGCCGACACATCGGGCAGGGCGGACGTGTTGGCAATCACGGTGGCGCGCAGCTTGCCGAAGATGGCGTCGCGCGCGCTCATGCGGCGTCTACCCGGGCGGGGTTGGTGCGTTGCCACAGAAAGCTGGCGATGTGCTCGCCGTTCAGCGACGGTTCCTTGCGTCCGGCCAGTTCGTCCTGTTTGGCCGCGCGGCCGGTGATGTTGAGCAAGCAACCGCAATCGGCGCTGACCACGCAGCCCACGCCGGTGTCCTTGATGGCGGCCACCTTCTCGGTGACGATGGCCTCGGAAATATCCGGATAGAGCAGGGCAAAGGTGCCGCCAAAGCCGCAGCACTCTTCCACCCGCGCATGCACGTCCACTTGCACGTGGGCCAGGCTGTCGAGCAGCGCCATACTGGTTTCGTGCGAGCCCATCTGGCGGCGGGCGTGGCAGGAGGTGTGCAGGGCCACGCTGCGCGGCGCGCCCAGGTCTTCGTGGTGAAAGTTGATCACATGCACCAGGAACTCGGTCAGCTCATAGACACGCTCGGCCACCGCCACCGCCTGGGCGTGAAGCACCGGGTCCTTGGCAAACAGATGCGGGTAATGCGTGCGCATCATGCCGCCGCAGGATCCGGAGGGCACCACCACCGGCCAGTCCTCGGTAAACAGATTGAGCTGGTGCAGGGCCACGCTGCGCGCCTCGTCGGGGTAACCGCTGCTGTGGGCCGGCTGGCCGCAGCAGGTTTGTTGTTCGAGGTAGTGCACGCGGATGCCCTCGCGTTCCAGCAGGCGCACCGTGTCCAGCCCGGCCTGCGGGCTGAACTGGTCCACCAGACAGGTGGAGAAAAGGTAGACGTCAGCCGGTTTGGCCGGGTACTGGCGGGCGCCGGGGGCGTGGCTGTGCATGGGCATTCTCCTCGTTTTCTTTTCTTTTGGTAAAGTGGTAATACCAATTGGGTGAGGGAATGTACGGGGATGTATCCAGTGCTGTCAAACGGATGGATCAAGAAGTCGTGATTTATCCAGTTTGAGGCCTAAATGCTAAACTGGTCATACCAAAAATACGGTGCACCATGACCCCCGTTCGACCCGCCCTGAACCGCATTGCTGACGTGGTCGCCCGCGATCTGGAGCAGCGCATTCTGGAAGGATCGCTCAAGCCGGGCGATCGCCTGCCCTCCGAGCGCACATTGGCGCTGGAGCTGGCTATTTCGCGCCCCAGCCTGCGCGAAGCGATTCAGAAACTGGTGTCCAAAGGCCTGCTGGAAACCAAGCACGGCGGCGGCACGGTGGTGACCAACCGCTTGCAGGCCAGCTTTTCCGACCCCTGGCAGGACATGCTGCAACAGCACCCGATGCTGCAAACTGACATGCTGGAGTTCCGCCACATGCTCGAAGGCGAAGCCGCCAAGCTGGCCGCCGAGCGCGCTACCGATGTGGACCTGGAGCGCATAAACGCCGCCTACACCGCGCTGCAGCAGGCCTATGAAAGCGACGACATCACCGCCTGCATCGACACCGACGTGGCCTTTCACCAGGCCATTGCCGACGCCTCGCACAACAGCCTGATCGGCCACCTCTGGGGCAGCCTGATGCGCGTGATCCACGGCCATGTGTCCGACAACCTGGTGCACCTGCACGCGATTCCCGCGCAGTGGGAGCAGCTGCGCGCCCAGCACAAGGCGATCTGGGAGTCGGTGCGCGCCCATGCTGCCGAGGACGCCATGCGTGTCTCGCGCGAGCACATCAGCTTCGTGCGCCAGAGCATGGAAGAGGCGGCCAAAGTGGAAGACCGGCGCAACAGCGCGCGGCGGCGGCTGAGCTGAACCCGACCCTTGCTGCTGCTTTCCGCGCCGGTGGGCTGCGCGGGGCGCTGGGTTCAGTGGCTGTGCAGTTTTTCCTGCAACCAGACCTTGATCAGCGACTGGTAGGGTACGTCCCGCGCGTTGGCAGCGCTTTTAATCGAGTCCAGCAAATGCTGGGGCAGACGCAGGGAAATCGTCTGGGTCGTCGGCTTGAGCTTGGGCAGGGTGACCTTGCGCGCCTTTGACCAGTCCAGATGCTGAGTGGAATCGTGCGACTCCCAGTAGGCCCGCTCCGCGGCCTCATCTGCGAACGTTGGGATGGCTTTAGTTGGCTTGTTCATAAATGGCTCGCTCCTTTCGGTGCATATCCCTGGCTGAAATCACGCGGATCAACTGGTCCGATTGGCGTAGCGTGCAAGTGATGTGCAGTGCTCTGCCCTCGTCGGTCTTGCCCAGGGCGTGAATGCGCGGTTCTTGCTGGCTGTGGGCAGAATCTTCCAACAACAGCAGAGGCGCATTGAAAAAAACCTGCTCAGCCTCGGCCGTCGACACGCCATGTTTGTCGTTCTTCCGGGCGTTGCCAGCGTCCCATTCAAACCCGATGATGGCTCCAAAGTCAATCATTTTTGTATATTACCATCATGTACAAAACGTTTGCGGATCAGCGTTCTGGACGCCCCTGCTTGGGGCTCATGCGCTATGTCTCCAACCACTCTACAAAGTCCTTCTGCATCCCCGCGCTGATGCCGTGGTCCATAGCGTAGAGATGCAGCGTGTGCGCCACGCCCAACTGGGTCAGCAGCGCGTCAGATCGCTGAGCCCAGTGCACCGGCAGCACGCCATCCTGCTCGCCATGGCTGACAAAGGCCTGGAGTGTGGACAGGCGTTCCTTGCTCGCGATGACGGGTTCGAGCTCGGGCAGGATGCGGCCCGACAGCAGTCCGAAGCCGCGCAGGCTTTCGGGGGAGGTCAGGGCCACGCTGGCGCTCATGATGCCGCCCTGGCTGAAGCCGGCCATCACAGTTTGCTTTGGTGCAATGGCGTGCTGCAGTTGCAGTTGATGCAGCAGCGCGATCAGCAGCTGGCGGCTGTGCTCGGCCTGTTCCGGATGGATGCGCGGCCCGGTGCTGGTGAAGTTGACGGTGAAAAAGGCAAACTGCGCCGGGCCCATTTGCAAGGGGCCGCGCACCAGCACCACCAGGGTGTCCGGGTCTACGCCAGTGGCCAGGTCCAGCAGATGGGTTTCGTTGCCGCCCACGCCGTGCAACAGCACCAGCAGCTGGGTCGGTTTGGCGGGGGCGGGCAGGCGCTGCCGGTACAGCAGGCCCGTGGTGGTCTCGGTCTGCAGATCACTCAGGGCATAGGGGGTGGTGTTCATGGTGTGTGGCTCGTGGGTGAATCAGTGCGCTGCGGGGGCCAGGCCCCAGACAAAGGAGTCCATAGACAGCATGCCGTGCTCAATGCCGCCGTCGATTAGTTGCGCTGCATCGCCTTCCACTTGCGCGCCCAGGGCGACCAGCAGGGGCAGGAAATGGTCTTCCGTCGGGTGTGCTCGCACAGCGTGCGGCGCTTCGCTGCGGTAGCGGATGACGGGTTGTACGGCATTGGCCAGCACGGCAGTCTTGACCCAGTCGGAAAACTCTTGCACATAGTGGTCGCCGGCCGCCACGCTGCGGCGGAACTCGCCCAGGTTGTGCGTCATGCTGCCGGAGGCAACGATCAGTACACCCTGCGCACGCAGTGGCGCCAGGGTGCGGCCCAGCTGCACGGCCTGCGCGGTGGTCAAGTCGTAGGGCATGGACACCTGAAACACCGGAAGCTGCGCCCGGGGCAGCAGGTGCATCAGCGGCACCCAGGCGCCGTGGTCCAGTCCGCGGAACTTGTCCAGGCTGGTGGCGTAGCCCGCTTCGGTCAACCGTTGGGCCACTTGCCCGGCGATGTCCGGCGCGCCGGGCGCCGGGTACTGCAGGTCATACAGGGCTGAGGGGAAACCGCCGAAGTCGTAAATCGTTTCCGGTGCTGCGGTGCTGGACACGGCCACACCCCGGGTCTGCCAGTGCGGTGATACCACCAGCACAGCGCGCACGCCTTTCAACTGCGCGCCCAGGGCCTTCAGTTGCGGGCCCAGTTTGCCGGGCTCGATGGCAAAGGTCGGCGCGCCGTGGGAGATAAAGAAAAGCGGGGTGTGGGTGGTGCTTGGCATACGGGCTTTCGTCAGGTTGGCGCAGCAAGTGCAGCGCATGGGTTGCACTGTATTGGCTTTGAATCACAAGATAAACGTGCAAAAATAGGATTCATTGTTTCATTGGGAGAGATAGTGGACCGATTCCTGGAAATGCAGGCCTTTAATGCCGTGGTCGATGCCGGAAGCTTTGTGAAGGCTGCCGACGCGCTGGACATCTCGAAGGCGGCGATCTCGCGCTACGTGGTGGACATGGAGACGCGCCTGGGTGTGCGGCTGCTCCACCGCACCACGCGGCGCCTGTCGCTCACCGACGAAGGCCAGGTCTTTTACGCCCGCAGCAAGGAGTTGCTGGCCGGGCTGGAAGAGGCCGAGGCCGAAGTGAGCTCCCGCAGCGAGGCGGCCAGCGGCCTGCTGCGCGTCAATGCGCCCTTTACCTTCGGCATCCTGCAACTCGCGCCGCTGTGGGGGCAGTTCAAGGCGCAGAACCCAAAGGTGTCGTTGGACATCACCCTGGCCGACCGTCTGGTGGATCTGGTGGAGGAAGGCTATGACGTGGCCATCCGCATCGCCACCCTGGCCAGTTCCACGCTGGTGAGCAAGCGCCTGGCTACCACGCGCATGGTGCTGTGTGCCTCGCCCGACTACCTGGCCTGGCACGGCACGCCCACGCACCCGTCCGAGCTGGCTGGGCATGCGGTGATCTCCTACATCTACTGGGCTACGCGCGACGAGTGGCGCTTTGACGGGCCGGATGGCGCAGTCAGTGTCAAGACCCAGCCCATCATGAGCACCAACAGCGGCGACACCTGCCGCGCTGCGGCGCTGGCGCACCAGGGCGTGATCCTGCAGCCCAGTTTTCTGGTCGGGCCGGACCTGGCAGCCGGCACGCTGGTGGAACTGATGCCGCAGTTCCGCTCGCTGGAACTGGGCATTTACGCCGTTTACCCGACGCGCAAACACGTGCCGGCCAAGGTGCGGGCGCTGGTGGATTTTTTGCAGGCCCATTTCGCCAGCCACCACAAGGACTGGTAGATCGGCGGCGCGGGGCGCTCGCCGCCTGACATACGCCCTGCAGCGCCGAACTGCGATACTCCCGCTTAGCCATCCCACCCCCTCATCCATGACCACCTTCGACGACCGTTTTCACAGCTACGAACCCCGCACCGGCCACGGCCTGGCGCACGACCCGTTCAACGCCATCGTCGGCCCGCGCCCCATTGGCTGGATCTCCACGCGCAGCGCGGCCGGGGCCGTCAACCTGGCGCCTTACAGTTTTTTTAACGCCTTCAATTACGTCCCGCCCATCATCGGCTTTGCCAGCATTGGCGCCAAAGACACGCTGCGCAATATCGAGGAAACCGGCGAGTTCGTCTGGAATCTGGTGACCCGGCCGCTGGCCGAGGCCATGAACCAGACCTGCGCGCCGGTGGGGCCGGACGTCAATGAATTTGACTTGGCCGGGCTCGCGTCCAGCCCCTCCAGCCATGTGGCGGTGCCGCGCGTGGCGCTGAGCCCGGTAGCCTTTGAGTGTCGCAAAACCCAGGTGTTGCAACTGCAAGGTGTGGACGGCAGCAAGGTGTCGACCTGGCTGGTACTGGGCGAAGTGGTGGCCGTGCACATTGCCCAACGCCTGCTCAAGGACGGGGTCTACCAGACGGCCGAATCAGAGACCGTGTTGCGTGGCGGCGGGCCGGCGGACTATTTCCAGGTCGGCCCGGAGCAACTTTTTCGTATGTGGCGCCCGACCTAGCGGCTGGACCCTTGTTCCCGTCTATCCGCTCATGAACCCATCCGACGCCAGCGCCACACAAGCCCTGCAGCAAAGTTACACAGCAGCGCGCCAACATGCGGACGCAACGGCCTGCGTCGTCGCCCTGCACATCGGTGCGGAGCAGAGTGGCATAGCGGTCGGAACCGGGGCAGCGCCGGACATGGTGAAGCGGTGGCCCCTGGGTGCCGAGCGCACTGCACGCGAACAGTTCAGGACCACACCACCCACGCCGTTGGCCATGGAACACGCCATCCAAATCGTGGAGGACGTGGTGATGCCGATGCGTGCTGTGATCCCGCGCGAAGCGCTGTTGTTCAGCACAGACGCCGGCGTGCGCGAGATCGCCCTGTTGGCGGGCGAGGCACCGGCAGCTCCGCAGCTCCTGTCACTGGACGCCATGGAACACGTCTTTGACCGCCTGAGCGCGGTGGTGGAAGGCTCGCCGGCTGCGCACCAAGGCTTGCCGGAATCCGGCAACTTTGCAGCAACGCTGCTGATCCTGCGCGAGTTCATGCACCACCTGCAGTTCCCGTACATCGTGGTGCTGCATGCGCCCTAGCCGTGGCGCGCCGTGGCGCCGGTTGGCCTGGATGCTGGAGCCCGGGGCCTGGACTGTGCAAACCGGTTGGTACCTGGCCTACCGCGTGGCGGACTATGTAGTGCGGAACCTGGGTGAAGACGCGGCCATGGTGGCGTTGGTGTTTTGTTAATTGACCTGTTCAAGAGGGTATTGAACGCCCTTGCCGCAGGTCAACGGCTGTAAGCGACAATGCGTTTTGAGTGCATATACTTGTTCCATTTTTCAACCCTTGAGGATTTTTGCCATGTCGAATCGCCGCGAATTCATCGTTCAGTTCAGCCTCGGAACCTCCGCCTTGTTGGCCAGCCAAGCATTTGCTGCCGACGCCATGGTCGCTGATGCAGACCCGCAAGCTGCAGCCCTGGGCTACAAGGCTGACGGCACCAAGACCGACAAGACCAAGTTCCCCAAATACGCTGCCGGTCAGCAATGCTCTTCCTGCGCTCTGTTCCAGGGCAAGGCCGGCGACAAGGCGGGTGCCTGCCCGCTGTTTGCCGGCAAGCAAGTTGCAGCCGCTGGCTGGTGCAGTGCTTACGCCAAGAAGGCCTAAGTCCGGTACACACAAGGCTGCGTTTGTCTGACGACAACCAGGTAGAAATACCGCAGTCCTTTATTGCACTGTTCATAGAACCGGGTCGCAGCAAACCTGCTGCGACCCGGTTTTTTATTGCCGAACGCTATGAACTGTGCGAAGACATGGCCAGTCTGCTGACGCAAACTGCGCAGGAAATGCTGCATGGCCTGGGCATTGCGGAAAACGACGTGCTGCAGCGTTGTTACCAGGGGCTGGCGGTGGACAACGGGGTCTTCAACGCCCTGGAAGCCGAGTGGGTGGTGCGCCGTCTCGCGGAACTGTCGCAATGGCCGCAGCCCGCTGTCCTGGTTGCAGCAAGCTAAAGTCTCAGCCAAACGTTCTGGGCAACACGCCCGCCACGCCGGGGCGCAGCAAAAACACGGCCCCTGAGGCCGGGTATTGCGCCAGTTGCGCTGCAGACAGGCCATGGCGCGCACTGGTCACCACCAGACTTTTCAGATCCTTCCCGCCAAAGGCTACGCAGGTAATTTGCAGGGCCGGTAAGTCCACCCGCTGCAACAGCTCGCCATCCGGCGTGAACTGGCGAATGCAGGCGCCGCCCCAGAAGGCAATCCAGACATTGCCCTCGGCGTCCATGGTCATGCCGTCGGGCGTGCCTTGCTGGCCGCCAAAGCGCTTCCACTGCTGCTTGTCCATCAGTTCGCCTTGGGGGCTGAGGCGGTAGCTGTAGACGCGGTTCAAGCCGCTGTCGGTATGCAGCATGCGTCTGCCGTCCTCGCTGATGCAGGGTCCGTTGGCGATGTGAATGCCCTGCTCCAGCACCTTCCATGTGCCATCGGGGTCCAGCCGCGTCAGCTGGCCGTCGGGGCGGCTGGTATCCCGGTTGTTCATGGAGCCGGCCCAGATCCGGCCATGGCAATCGGCCTTGGCGTCGTTCAGGCGCACATCGTCCTGCCCAGCGTGGGGCGAGCCCAGTTTCTCGATACGCAGCTCCGGCTCCAGCCAGACCCGGGCAAAGCCGGACTGAAAGCCCGCCATAAAGCCGTCGCCATCCGTGCGCGCAATCAGCCAGCCGATGCGCTCGGGCATCATCCAGCTTTGGCGCTGGTCTGTGGCAGGGGTCCAGGCATGCAGTGCGCAGCCGTGGATATCCACAAAGAAAAAACGCCCCGATGGCGCGTGCCACAGGGGGCCCTCGCCCAGGACCAGTTCAGCGGGCCAGATGGTTTGAATATTCACAGTGTGGGTTCTCCGAGGGGTTTTAATCCATTATTCATCATATAAATAAACGCCCATTCGATGGGCGGATCGCACTTCTTGCGGGTCCATTGCAGCCTACAAGGCCACCTGCTTCATCAGCATGCGGGTGTCCGAGAGCAGCCCAGCCATGCGGTGCAGGGCGCTTTGGGCATCACCGCTTTCGATGGCCTCAAACACCTTCTGGTGGTCCGGCAGGCCGCGCTTGAAGTCATCCGCCGAGCGGGCACTGAATCCCAGCAGCGACTCCAGTGCGCTGCCGATGATGGCGGCCAGCGGCATCAGCAGCGGGTTGTTGGTGGCTCGCAATACGGCCGTGTGAAAGGCCAGATCGGCCTCTACCCACTGGGCTATGGCGGGTGCCTCGCGCATGGATTGGAGCGCGTCGGCGATGGCTTTTAGCTGGGCCTCGCTGCGGCTGGTAGCGGCCAGCGAGGCGGCTGCCGGCTCCATGATTTCGCGCAGTTCGGCCAGATGACGCAGAAATTCGGCATCCACCCCGGTGGCGCAGCGCCAGGCCAGAATGTCCGGGTCCAGCAGGTTCCACAGGTCGCGCGGGCGCACCCGGGTGCCTATGCGCGGGCGCGGCTCGAGCAGGCCCTTGGCAGCCAGCACCTTGACCGCTTCGCGCAGCGCGGTGCGGCTCACCTGCAATTCCCGGCACAGCTGGTCTTCGTTGGGCAGCAGCGCACCGGCCGCATAGCCGCCGCCCACCACCCGCCGCCCGAGCTCATGCACCACCTGCCCATGCAAATTGCGTCCGCTGTAGGTGGCTGTGTGGTTGCTGGGCTGTGGGCTCATGGGGTTTTGCAGGGCATGTAACCGGGGTGTGTTGGGGGCAGTTGGCGTTTTAATCATCATATGTTTAAATCCAGGCAGGGGCAATAAGCCCCATCAAACGGAAAAACGCATGGCAATCAACGCTGCAATTGAGGTGGTGGGAGTGGACTGGGGCACCACCCACCGCCGGGCCTATGGCCTGAACCGGGACGGCCAGTGTGTGGCTGAACATGCCGATGGCGACGGCGCGCTGGCCTGCAAGGGCCGCTTTGACCAGGCTCTGCAATCCCTGCTGACCACCTTGAACGCCAGGCCGCGTGCGGTCATTCTCTCCGGCATGGTGGGCAGTGCCCTGGGCTGGCAGGTGGCACCCTATGTGGACGGCACGGTCGCGTTGCCTGCGTTGGCAGCGCATCTGGACCCGGTGCAGTCCCCTGTGCACCCCGATGCGCCTGCGTTCACCCCGTCTGTGGCCATTGTTCCCGGCTACTGCGTGCGCAACGCGGCCGGCCAGCCGGACGTGATGCGCGGCGAAGAAACCCAGTTGCTGGGCGCGCATTGCCTGGGGTACTCCGACGGTTGGTTCGTGCTGCCCGGCACGCACAGCAAATGGGTGGAACTGCGCGCCGGCCGGGTGCTGCAGTTGCGCACCTACATGACGGGTGAACTGTTCGATGTGCTGGGCCGCCACGGCACCCTGGCTGCCGCCGCGGGCAGCGCGGACGCGCCCTGGGATGACGAGGCCTTTAGCCTGGGTGTGCAGGCTGCCCAAAGCGGCGGGGCCTTGACCCATCAACTGTTCGGCTGCCGGGCCCGCGTGGTGTCCGGCGACATGGCGGCGGCCGGCAGTCGCGCCTTTTTAAGCGGCTTGCTGATTGGTACCGAACTGCACGATGTGCTGAAGGGCGGGCCGGGAGCAAGCGATGGCGAAGCGTTCCAACTCATTGGCTCGCCCGCTCTGGCCACGCTGTACCAGGCCGCAGCTGCCATCCTGGCCCTGCGGTTCGAGGTGCTGGACGCGCGTGCGGCCTTTATTGCCGCCACCCACTTTTTGTATTCACACAGGATTTCTGCATGACAACTGCTTTCCCACTGCTGCAACGGGCGCGGCGCCTTCCGCTGGTTGCCATTTTGCGGGGGCTGGATGAGGTCCACGCCCAAGCCGTGGGGCTGGCGCTGTACGCGGCCGGTTTTCGCACGCTGGAAGTGCCGCTGAACCGCCCCGGCGCGCTGCGATGCATTGCGCTGCTGACGCAGGCTTTGCCGGCGGATGCACTGGTTGGCGGCGGCACCGTGCTGACGGTGGCGGATGTGGACGCCGTGCACGCCGCTGGCGGGCGCCTGATGGTGTCGCCGAATTGCGACGCCCGTGTCATCCGCCACGCTGCCGCGCTGGGCATGTTGTGCGCGCCCGGTGTCGCCACGCCCACCGAGGCCTTTGCGGCGCTGGAGGCCGGCGCCCATGCGCTCAAACTGTTCCCGGCCGAGATGGTCGGCCACGGCGGCTTGAAGGCGATGAAATCCGTGTTGCCAACCGGCACCGACTTCTGGCCGGTGGGCGGCATCACGCCCGACAGCATGGGCGGCTGGCTCAAGGCCGGCGCCACCGGCTTTGGCATTGGCAGCCAGTTGTATGCGCCCGGCACTGCAGCAGCCGATGTGCTGGAGCGCGGTCGCGCGTTTGTCGCTGCCTGGCAGCTTGGTGCTGCCACGTTGGCGCAAGGCGTGTAGCGCTCGGCCTCGGCCCGGTGACTGATCGCTGGGCCGTTTGCGGGTGCTGCTGACAGCCCGCGTTCCGGCAGACCCAGTTCAACACCGTTCAACAGCCGACTTCGGCTGCCTTGTGAAACGGACATACACAGGCATGCGTTGAAAGCCGGAGGGGTCGCATGGTTTTTCAATCTGGACCGCCCCTCTTTGATACGGTAAAAAAGCCGTATTATTTTTGGAGTTGTCATGACCGCAGTCGCCCGTTTTGATCTGAAACTTGACGCAGAGGAGAAGGATCTTCTCTCCCGTGCGGCAAGCCTGATGGGTACAACGATGGCCGGTTTTGTCCGCAGTGCGGCCAAAGAGAAAGCACAAACCCTGTTGGAGCAGGAGTCGCGGGCGACGCTCTCCAAAAGAGGTTTTCTGGCCTTCAACGCAGCGATCCATGGCGCATTCAGTCCTAACCCGGCGTTGCAGCGTGCGCTGGTCGCTGCGGCTAAGGTCAAGCGTGCTTGAGGAGCATGTTTTTGATGTCAGAGTGCATGATCGCGCAGCCTTTCATTGTGGTGGGCCGGTTCTCGATGATTACGTGCACAAATACGCAGTACAGCAGCATGCAAAGGGCATCAGCACCGTCTTAGTGATCGTGGATAACGCGGCGCCAAACAAGATCCTGGGTTTCTATACGCTCAGTGCGGTACAAATAGACGTTCAACAAGTCAGTGACACTGACCGCAAAAAACTGCCGCGCTACCCCGTTCCCTGCTTTCGCATGGGGCGTCTGGTACGCGGTATGGAAAGTCACGGGGCCGGATTGGGCGAGTTTCTGATCGGTTGCGCCGTTGACAGATGTCTGCATGCCCGCAGCCTTGTGGGTGCCTATGCGCTGCTGGTGGATGCACAGGATGAAAAAGCGAAGTCGTTCTACGAGCGATACGGCTTCATCCCTTGTGGGGATACGCCAATGGCTCTTTACTTGCCCCTCGGGTGCGCTTGATAAACCGGCAGGCACTGGTTCTTGCAACGACTGCCGTTGAGAAGGCTGTCCATTTGAACTTTTAAGTTGGCAACCGCTGCGTGCCGGCTTCAGTTCAGCTGGACGTGGCATCCGCCCTTCGCCAGCAACTTGGCTCGCTTAGAAGTGGTATTGGATTTTGCTGAAGTCACTGATGGCAAATGCATAAAGGATCGTCAGGTCCTCCGCATGGACGTTGTTAATCTGGTGCCGGGAGCCACCCGGAATGAACAACATTCTTCCGGGATCGACGTCATACACCACATCCTCGATGGTCACCGTGCCACGTCCTGACAGCGTGAAATAAGTTTCAGGCTGGGCGTGGGAATGGGGCTCAAGCGATTCACCCTGTTTGAGCCGAACGACTCCCATCGTCATGTCGTTCTGGCACGCAGAGCCTTTGCCGAGTAGCTCTTTCCATTGTGCTTTGCCCCGGATGGCAACCTCATCCTGCGGCCAGCCACTCCATTCAAGGTCATCAAGGTGTTGAGAGGCTGTGCCCATTTTCACGCTGCTTTCGGGTTTTTAAATCGCCATTTTAGGTCGCAAGGGTCGCAAAAAGGGGAGATCCCTGCTTGCAAAAAGAGACTACCGATGCACCAACTTCCTGACCGCTCGATACCACATTGCGATGCGGCAATTCAATTTCTGTTGTCGGGCATTTGGGAGACTGGCGCCGGGCTGCATGCGCTGCCCTGTCCACTTCGTATGTGCTGCCCGAAGTATCCGCCGCCGCCGGTTTGCAGCCCCGCTACGTACTTTTTTCGCTCTTCAGCGCCAGCGCCTGCTCGTACAGCGCATTGCGCGGCTGACCGCTGATTTCGGCAGCCAGTTTCACCGCGGTCTTCAGGGGCAACTCGGCCAGCAGCAGCCCCAGAATGCGCGCGGCATCACCACCTTCTGCCGCCACCGCCGCAGGGTGCAGCAAGAGTGCAAATTCCCCCCGCAGCCGGTTCGCATCGGCGGCCAGCCAGGCCTTGAAATCCTGCGCCGCAAAAGTGGCAATCTCTTCAAACTGTTTGGTCAGCTCGCGCCCGATCGTGACCGGTCGCGCGCCCAGCACCGCCAGCGCCTCGGCCAGCGCCTCGATGCGGTGGGGCGCCTCCAGCAGAATCACGGCCCGCGCCTCCAGTGCCAGCAACTGCACCGCATGCGCGCGCTCGGTGCTTTTGCTCGACAGAAAACCCTGAAAGACAAAACCGCTGGCCGCGCCCGATTCGGCCCCTATTCCGGCCACCGACAGCAGGCTGGTGATGCTGCTGGCGCCGGGCAGGGGAATGCAGCGCAGACCGGCCAGCGTCAGCACGGCGGCCAGGCGCGCGCCGGGGTCGCTCACGCCGGGCGTGCCGGCGTCGCTCACATAGGCCACGCGCTGGCCCTGGCGCAGATGGGCGATGACGGTTTGCGCCGCTTCGGTCTCGTTGTGCTGGTGTACTGCCAGCAACTGGCCGCCGGTTTTGTCGATGCCGTAGGCGCGCAGCATTTGCTGGGTGTGGCGCGTGTCCTCGCAGGCAATCACGTCCACCAGCTCCAGCACATGCAGGGCGCGCAGGGTGATGTCGGCCAGGTTGCCAATCGGTGTGGCCACCATGTACAGCGCGCCTTGCGGATAATGTTGTTCAGAGGCCGCCTCACGGGCAGCCACCCGGGCAGAAGAATAAGACGCGCTCACTATGGATATTCCTTCATCAAAACCACCGTTGAAAACGGGTACCAGCAAACAGGCCGGCGACGCCGCCGAAGACGAAGCCCTGCGCTACTTGAAGCGCCAGGGCTTGCACCTGTTACAGCGCAATTATCGAAGCCCGGGGCGCGGTGGCGGCGAGATCGACCTCATCATGGCCACCCCGGACGGTACCACTGTCTTTGTCGAGGTCCGCAGCCGGGCCTCCGCCGCCCATGGCGGTGCGGGGGGCAGCATCAGCGTTTTCAAGCAGCGCCGCATTGTTTTTGCAGCCCGCCACTACCTGAGTCGCCTGTATCGCACGCCTCCTTGCCGCTTCGATGTCGTGCTGGTGGAGCCCTCCGGTTTGCAGTGGCTGCAGGCGGCTTTTGATGCCGGCTGACATTTGCTCACAAAACCACTACCTGGTCAGGGGCCGGCTTCACCCCGCTGTAACAGCGGACAGGTATCATCGCCCCATGCTGGAACAACGAATTCAACAACACTTTATCGAGAGCGCCGACCTGAAATACCAGTCGGCAGAAGCTCTTAGCAAACCCATTGCCGAGGCGGTCAACGCCGTCATGGCTTGCGTTACCAGTGGCGGCAAGGTGCTGGCCTGCGGTAATGGCGGTTCTGCCGCAGATGCGCAGCACTTTTCGGCCGAGTTTGTCGGCCGCTTTGAGCGCGATCGCCCCGAACTGGCCGCCATTGCGCTGACCACCGACACCTCCATCATCACGGCGATTGCCAACGATTACGACTTCAGCGTCATCTTCTCGCGCCAGGTGCGTGCGCTGGGCCAGCCCGGTGATGTGTTGCTGGCCATTTCCACCAGCGGCAACTCGGGCAACGTGCTGGCTGCCATCGAAGCCGCGCATGAGCGCGAGATGGTGGTCATTGGCCTCACGGGACGCGGCGGCGGCAAGATGAACCAGGCCCTGCGCGATACCGATGTGCACATCTGTGTGCCGCACGAGCGCACGGCCCGCGTGCAGGAAGTGCATATATTGGCCCTGCATTGCATTTGTGATGCGGTCGATGCCCAACTGCTGGGCGACCAGGAAAGTTCTTCATGAAACCCGTCATTCACAAAACCCTGCTTGTTCTCGCTCTTGGCGCCGGCCTGAGCGCTTGCGTTCCGTTGCCGCTGCTGCTGGGCGGAGGCGCGGTGGCCGGCGGCGTGATGGTGGCTTCGGACCGGCGCACCTCCGGCACCGTGCTGGAAGACAACGCTATCCAACTCAAAGCCGGCAACCGCATTAGCGACAACCTGGGCGATCGCGTGCACGTGAACGTGAACAGCTACAACCGGCAGGTCTTGCTGACCGGCGAAGTGCCGTCTGTGCAGGACAAGCAACTGGTGGAAAAAGTGGTTTCCGGCGTGGAGAACGCGCGCGGCGTGGTCAATGAACTGGCCGTGCTCGGCAACTCGACCCTGACCCAGCGTTCCAATGATGCGCTGGTCACCAGCCGCGTCAAGGCCAATCTGGTGGATGCCAGGGATCTGTTTGCCAATTCCTTCAAGGTGACCACCGAGCGCGGCACGGTCTATCTGATGGGTCGCGTCACACAACGCGAAGCCAATCGCGCCACCGAAGTGGTCAGCGGTACCACCGGCGTGCAGCGTCTGGTGCGTATTCTGGAAATCATCAGCGAAGAGGAACTGGCCCGTATCGCTCCGCAGCCGCCAACGGACGCCAAGAAGTAAGCGTATGGGGCAGCACGCCCCTTGCGTAGCGGTAGAGGTCGGATCGGCGACAGTGCAGCCGTCCGTCGGCGGCGACAATGCCTTCATGCCTCTTTGCCCGCACCCATGAACCCCGGCGTTGTCTACGCCACCCTGGCCTATATCGCCTGGGGCCTCTTTCCCTTGTACTTTCACCAGCTGTCCAGCGTGGCGCCGCTGGAGGTGGTGATGCACCGCACGCTCTGGTCGGCGGTGTTTCTGCTGTGCGTGCTGGCATTTCTGCGCCGCTGGAGCTGGCTGCGCGAAGTGGCCCGCCAGCCGCGCGTGCTGGCAGCCTTTGCGCTGTCGGCCGCCTTGCTGACGCTGAATTGGCTGACCTATGTCTGGGCAGTGCACAACCAGCACCTGCTGGACGCCAGCCTGGGCTATTTCATCCTGCCGCTGGTCAATGTGGCGATTGGTTTCTTTGTGCTGCATGAACGCCCGCGCCGCGGTCAATGGGTGGCGGTGGCCGTGGCGACTTCGGGCGTGCTGTGGCTGGCGGTGCAGGCCGGGCATCCGCCCTGGATCGCGCTGATCCTGGCCTTCAGCTTTGGCGGCTACGGCCTGCTGCGCAAGGTAGGCGCCCTGGGCGCGCTGGAGGGCCTGTCGCTGGAGACCCTGCTGCTGGCACCGCTGGCCGTGGGCGTATTGGCGTATTTGAGCTGGCAGGGCACCAGTGCCTTTGTGCAGGCGGACGCCACCACCATGGGCTGGCTGCTGTTTGGCGGCCCCATGACGGCAACGCCCTTGCTGCTGTTTGCGGCGGGTGCCCGGCGCATCACGCTCACCACCATGGGCATCCTGCAATACATCTCGCCCAGCCTGCAATTTGCCATCGGCGTCTGGTTGTTCCATGAGCCGTTTGCAAGTGTGCGCTTTGTCGGCTTTGTGCTGATCTGGGCCGCGCTGGTGATTTACAGCGTGGAAGGCTGGTGGGCCGGCAGGCCGCGTTAGTCCCCATAGCGTTCGCGCGCCATCGGCGCAAGATGGCGCAAACACCCACGAAAGGTCTCACTGTATGCAGCCACAACGCGTTCTCATCACCGCTGCCGCCAGCGGCATCGGATTGCAAACCGCGCTGGATTTTCTGGCGTCCGGGGCGCGGGTTTTTATGTGCGATGCGGATGCCAAGGCCTTGCAGCAGACGCTGGAGGCCAACCCCCGCCTCGCGGGCATGCTGTGCGATGTGTCGGACGAGACGCAGGTTGGCGCGCTGTTTGAGAAAGGCCTGCTCGCGTTGGGCGGGCTGGACGTGCTGGTGAATTGTGCCGGCATTGCCGGGCCCACCGCGAATGTGGCCGAGATGGATTTTGCCGCCTGGCGCCAGTGTTTGGCCGTCAATCTGGATGGCACTTTTTTATGCTGCCGCGCGGCCGCCAAGGTGATGGGCGCGCAAGGTTCCGGCGCCATCATCAACCTGTCTTCCACGGCCGGCCTGTATGGCTTTCCGCGCCGTGCGCCCTATGCCAGCGCCAAGTGGGCGATTCGCGGCCTCACCAAGACGCTGGCGCAGGAGCTCGGACCCTCAGGCGTGCGGGTGAACTGCGTGTGCCCCGGCTCGGTGGAGGGTGAGCGCATGGACCGCGTGATCGCGGCCGAGGCCGCCAAGACCGGGCAAACCGAGCAGCAGGTGCGCGCGCTGTTCACGCAAACCGCCTCCCTGCGCACCTTTGTGTCGGCGCAGGACATTTCCAGCACCATCCAATTTCTGGCATCCGAGGGCGGCGCCCGCATCTCCGGCCAGGAGATCGTGGTGGATGGCAATACCGAGACGCTGTAAGCGGGTCCATTGCAGGTGCTGCGTCGCCGTGCGTGCGGCGCCAGCATTGATGGATCGCAAATAGGCCCAATCGGCGTGTGGGAAATTCCCGTTTGCGCATAGTGCGGTCGCGAAAGCCGCCGTGGTTTTCGCAACGAGTCCGGCCGGCCTTTAGCGTGGTTGTCCGGACGTCTACACAACGCTGAAACAAGAAGGAGTTTTTATGCCAAGCAACAAAGCAAAGTGGTCGGCCGAGTTTTTGGGTACGTTCTGGCTCACGCTGGGGGGGTGCGGCAGTGCCGTGCTGGCCGCCGCGTTTCCGGGTGTGGGCATTGGCCTGTTGGGTGTGTCACTGGCCTTTGGTTTGACGGTGCTGACCGGTGCCTATGCGCTGGGCCCGATTTCCGGCGGGCACTTCAATCCGGCCGTCTCCATCGGCCTGGTCGTGGGCAAACGCTTTTCTGCCTCTGAACTGCCGGGCTACATCATTGCCCAGGTGCTGGGTGCCATTGCGGCGGCCGGTCTGTTGTACCTGATCGTTTCCGGCAAGGCCGGCTTCGAGGGCGTGGGCGGCTTTGCCAGCAACGGCTTTGGTGCCAACTCGCCCGGCGGCTTCAGCATGCTGTCCGTGCTGCTGACGGAAGTGGCCATGACGGCCCTCTTCCTGATCGTCATTCTGGGCGCCACGGCCCAGAAGGCCGCGGGCGGCTTCGGTGGCTTGGCCATCGGGCTGTGCCTGACCTTGATTCACCTGGTGTCGATTCCGGTCTCCAACACCTCGGTCAACCCGGCCCGCAGCACCGGCCCGGCCCTGTTTGCACAGACCGGTGCCATGGGCGATTTGTGGTTGTTCTGGGTGGCGCCCATTGCAGGCGCCATTCTGGGCGCGCTGATCTACAACGTGCTGCTCGCCGACGAGAGCTGAGTCCCGCACCATTCCCGCACAACGAAGGGCCCACAGGCACTTCGTTGCGCAAGGTCAAGCAAGGCCCACAGGGATGTGCCTAGACTGAAAGCGTGACTGCTTTCACGCTGCTTCTTTACATCGCTCTCGCGCTGGGCTCCCAGATATTGCTGGGTGTGGCCTATGCGCTGCTGTGGCGGCCCAGCCCGCTGGTGCCCAAGGCGCAACCGGAACCTCTGCGCGCAGCAGGCGCCTGGAGCGGACTGCGGGCCTTCCGGGTGGCGAGCCGTAGCTACGAGGATGCAGCGCAGACCCAATGTTCTTTTTACCTGGAGCCGGTGGACGGTCTGGCACTGCCGGCCTACCAGCCCGGGCAGTTCCTCACCTTCCACCTGGTGCCGGCCGCTGCCCCGGGCGCACCGGCGGGCAGCATCACGCGCTGCTACTCGCTGTCCGAGCGCCCCGCGCCCGACCATTACCGGGTCACCATCAAGCGGGTGGCCGCACCCGCCGAACCCGCAGGACTTCCGGCAGGAGCCGCGTCCAATTATTTCCACGACCATGTGCATGCAGGCGACACCCTGCACCTGCGTGCGCCTGCCGGCCACTTCTATCTGGACACCGGGGCGCACACGCCGGTGGTGCTGATCGCGGGGGGCATCGGCATCACGCCCATGATGAGCATGTTGCGCTGGTGCGCGCAACACCAGCCGCAGCGCCTGGTACACCTGTACTACGGCGTTCGCAACAGTGCCGAGCACGCCTACAAAGCCGCGCTGGAAGACATGGCCACCCGACTGCCGCATCTGCAATTGCATGTGGTCTACAGCAAGCCGCTGGCGCAGGACACATTCGCAATCGACTACCGGCACCGGGGCCATGTCGATCTGGCCTTGCTGAAGCAGACCCTGCCCCACGGCGCGCAGCAGTTCTACATTTGCGGCCCCGCCGCCATGATGGAGAGCCTGGTGCCCGGCCTGACGGAGTGGGGCGTGGCGGCAGCCGATATCCACTTCGAGGCCTTTGGTCCGGCCACCGTGCGCCTGTCCGCAGCAGAGCCCCCAAGCCAGGAGGCGGCCGTGCCGATCTCCGTGCAGTTCCAGCGCAGCGGCAGAACGCTGGCCTGGAGCGGCAAGCCCTCCAACCTGCTCGACTTTGCCGAAGCCCACGGCATTGCGGTGGAGTCCGGTTGCCGAAGCGGCAGCTGCGGCAGTTGCGTGAGCACCATCGTCAGCGGTGCGGTCGACTACGCCAGCCCGCCTGACTTTGACCTGGCACCCGGGCAATGCCTCTTGTGCGTGGGCCGGCCGCGCAACGCACTGACGCTGGACGCCTGACTGCCATGCGCCCCAAGCTCTTCACGCGCGAGATCCTGCCCTTCACCGTGTCGTTCGCGGCCCTGGCCGTGGTGACGCTGTTGCTCGATGCCACGCTGCACTACTTCAACGGAGTCTGGATAGGACGCTACCTGGGCATTGCCGGCACACTGATTATTCTGTTTTCCTTTCGCTACTCGCTGCGCAAGCGCAAGCTCATCCAGAGTGGCAATCCCGTCACCCTGCTGCGCCGGCATGAGTACATGGCCTGGCTGGGCTCCCTGCTGATCCTGGTGCATGCCGGCATCCACTTCAATGCGATTCTGGGTTGGCTGGCCGTGGCCGCCATGCTGATCAACATCGGCAGTGGACTGGCGGGCAAGTACCTGCTGGACAGGGCCCGCAAGCGCATGCTGGACGCACGCCAGGCCATGCTGCGCCAGGGCGTGCCCGAGTCCGAGATGGAGGAGCGGGTTTACCTCGACACGCTGACCTTCGACATGGTCAAGCAGTGGCGTGCCGTGCACTTCCCGATCACGCTGGCCTTTGCCGTGCTGGCTCTGGCCCACATCATTGCCGTGTTTCTTTTCTGGGGCTGGAAATGACGCGCCGCTGGGTCTGGATACTGGTCAGCCTGAACCTGGTGCTGCTGGTGGCGCTGGTCTTTGTCTACCCGCACCTGATGGTGAGCCCGGGGGGCGTCATCGCCGGGCATGGCGCAATAGCCACCGACTGTTTTGCCTGCCACGCCCCGCTGCGCGGCGCCTCGGCTGCGCGCTGTATTGCCTGCCATGCCCTGCCCGACATTGGCATACGCAGCACTAAGGGCAAGCCCATCGTGCACAAGACGCTCAAGGTGTCCTTTCACCAGGACCTGCTGCAGCAAAACTGCATGGCCTGCCACAGCGACCACGCCGGCCCCAAGCTGCTGCAAAAAAGCCGCAAGCCCTTTTCGCACGCGCTATTGCGCAGCGCTGTGCGCGAGCAGTGTCAGAGCTGCCACCGCGCGCCCGCCGACAAACTGCATAGCAAGATCACCGGCAACTGCAGCCAGTGCCACGCACAAAACGCCTGGAAGCCCGCCAGTTTTGACCATGAGAAGTCCTTCGTGCTGGACCGGGACCACAACGTGGAATGCGCCACCTGCCATGTCAACAACGACTACAGCCGTTACACCTGCTACGGCTGCCACGAGCACACGGTGGCGAACATTCTGCGGGAGCACCGCGACGAGGGCATACGCAACCTGGACAACTGTGTGGCGTGCCACCGCAGCGCCGATGGCGAAGGAGGCGGGGGTGACGATTAAAAGGGGCACGACATGACAAAGCACCCCACGCCGGTTCACCAGATCGAGTTGCGCATCACGCAGTTGTCGGAGCTGTTCAACTCCATGGACCCGACGCCGTTTCACCACTGCGACCTGGACCGCGACGCCCAGGAGTACCTGGAGAGCTGGGCCATGGGCTTCTCGCACACAAGCCACTTCCGCATCGTGGTGCATATCGAGCACATGCCAGCGAATGACCCGAGTGCCACGGTGGTCGAGGCCATTCACAATTTCTTTGACTACAAGGCCGACCTCACCAGGCGCCAGATTCAGCTGCTGCTGCAGGAGGGGCGCACCAGCCTGTTGATCGGGCTGACGTTCCTGATGGTGTGTCTGCTTGGGGCGGACTTTCTGTCCCACTTCGCAGGCAATGCCTTTTTGCGCGTGCTGCGGGAGAGCCTGATCATCGGCGGCTGGGTCGCCATGTGGCGCCCGCTGCAGATCTTTTTGTACGAATGGTGGCCCTCGGTGCGGCGCGGGCGCATCTTCCGCAATCTGGCCAAGGCGGGTGTGCGGGTGACACCGGCCTCAGTCAAATGAAAGGGCAGAGCCCGCTGCCGCTGACGCCGGGTGGTCAATCAAACAGTTCCTGCCAGACCGACTTCTTGCGCGGGTAGCCATGGCTGTCGTAGCGGTGTTTGTCGTCGTGGCCATGCCGTTGATCGTAGTAGGGCTGCGGCGCTTGCGGGGGCGGCATTTGCTGCACGGGTGGCACCGCTGGCGCGGCGCTGACAACGGGTGCCATGTCGCGTGTGCTGCGCTCAATGATCTTGTCGAGCTCGCCGCGGTCCAGCCAGACGCCACGGCATTGCGGGCAGTAGTCAATTTCGATACCTTGGCGCTCGGTCATCAACAGGTCTGCAGTGGCACATACAGGGCATTTCATGGAATTCCTTAAGGCTGTGAAAAGGTGGGTTGAATAGGATGAGGCCTTCTCAAACCCATTGTGGTGATGGATTGTTAACCCGGGCTTAAACATGCATACGCACGACTTTCTGATCATGGCGATACCCGCCTTGGTGGCACTCCTGGGCGGGGTGTTGGCCGCTGTCTGGAGCCCCGGCCACCAGGCGCGCAGTCTGATCCAGCACTTTGCTGCCGGCGTGGTGCTGGCCGCGCTGGCGGTGGAGTTGCTGCCTGAAATTGAACGCGAGCACGCGCCCAGTCTGGTGCTGATTGCATGTTTTGCGCTGGGCAGTCTGTTCATGTACGGCATCAAGCTGTGGACGCTGCGCATGGAACACCAGGCCAAGTTGTCGGGGCCAGCTGGGGGCATGGGCAGCGGCCTGCTGCTGGCCACCTTTATTGATGTGGCCACCGATGGCTTCATCATCGGTGCGGGCTTTGCGGCCGGGGGGCAGACCGGCACCATCCTGGCCCTGGGCCTGTCTGTGGAGTTGCTGTTTCTGGGGCTGGCGCTGGCCTCCAGCGCCACCTCGGGGCGGCGCATTATTGCCCTGTCGGGCGCGCTGGGTTGCACCGTGCTGCTGTTCTCGGTGCTGGGCAGTGTCCTGCTCACGGGTGCCTCGCATGCGGTGATCGGCGGCACGTTGGCCTTCAGTGCGGCGGCCCTGCTGTATCTGGTCACCGAAGAGCTGCTGATCGAGGCCCACGAGGTGGAAGAAAAACCTGTCTCCACCCTGGTTCTGTTTGGCGGTTTTCTGGCCTTCTGGAGCATCCAGTTGATCGGGCGTTGACTCGGCAGGCACTTATGTTTCCGGATAGCCCAGCCCTGCTGCAAAATCAGGCTTTCGACACACCAGCGTTTGCGCTACCTGCGATGGCACAACTTGTTTGTGCTGCGCATTTTTTTGGAATAGCCCCATAGACATGCGCGCAAACACCACACCCCCTTCACACTGGCGTTCGCTCAAGACGCGGATCACCCTGTCGACCCTGGCTATTTTCCTGCTGTGCTTGTGGTCGCTGTCGTTCTATGTGGCAGACGTGATCCGCAGCAGCCTGGAGCGCCAAGCCGTCGACCAGCTGTCTTCCGTGGTCAAGCTGGTGGGTCTGGAGATCAACGACCAGATCAGCGACCGCCTGCAGGCACTGCAGCACTTGTCGCGCGAGTTGGAAAGCCAAGACCTGAGCGACAAGCGGACGCTGCAGGTTCAACTGGAGCAGCGGTTGGCTTTCCAGGGCATGTTCAACGGCGGCCTTTTCATCGCCGACGCCCAGGGCCAGGCGATTGCCTCCGTGCCGCTGTCGGCCAAGCGGCTGGGTGTCTCTTATGCAGACCGCGACTATTGGCAAAAAGCCCTGCACGAAGACCGCTCGGTGGTGGGCAAGCCGGTGATGGGTAAGACCACGAAGGTGCCGGTGGTCGGCCTGGCCACGCCGATTCATGGTGCCAACGGCGCCGTGACTGCGGTGCTGGTCGGCATCATCAATCTGGAAGAGAGCAGCTTTCTGGACCGGATTGTGCGCAACCATTACGGCGAGACCGGCGGCTATGTGGTGGTGTCGCGCCAGGACCGGCTGGTGGTGACGGCCACCGACAAGCGGCGCGTCATGACGCCGGCGGCCAGGCCGGGGCTGAGCCCGCTGCTGGACCAGTTCCTGGCCGGCCAGGATGGCGCCGGCCGCACGGTGAATTCACTGGGTGTGGAGTTGCTCATTGCCGCCAGGAGCATTGCGGTAGCGGACTGGTTTGTGGCCGCGGCCATCCCGACCGAGGAAGCTTTTTCGCTCCTGCATGCGGTGCAGCGCCGCATGCTGATTGCCACCCTGTTGTTGAGCGCTTTTGCCTCCGGGCTCACCTGGTTGATGCTGCGCCGCCAACTGGCACCGCTGTTGGCAGCTTCTGACAGCCTGAACCGCCAATCCCGGCCGAGCGTGGCACTGCAACCGCTGCCTGTGGCCACGGATGACGAGATCGGTGCGCTGATCAGCGGCTTCAACCGCTTGCTGATGACCTTGAACGAACGTGAGACCGAACTGCGCATTGCCGCCACGGCGTTTGAATCACAAGAGGCCGTTTTTGTGACCGATGCCCGGTGGGTGATTCTGAAGGTCAACCGGGCCTTTTCCGCAATGACCGGATATTCCTCTGCGGAGGCCATCGGCCAGTTGCCCCAAACCTTGTTGGGCTCCAACACCCAGGACCCGGTGGTGTATGCGCTGATGATGCAGCGACTGGCCTCCGAAGGGCATTGGCAGGGCGAGGTATGGGACCGGCGCAAGAACGGCGAAATCCATCCGATCTGGCTCATGCTGACCGCGCTGCGTGACGAGGCCCAGTCGGTTACCCACTATGTGGTGAGCATGCTGGACATTACCGAGCGCAAGGCGGCTGAGTCGGAAATCAGGAATCTGGCCTTTTACGACGTGCTCACCGGCTTGCCGAACCGCCGCCTGCTGATGGACCGCCTCGGCCAGGCCCTGCTACTCAGCGTGCACCACCAACGCAACGGTGCCTTGCTGTATCTGGACCTCGATAACTTCAAGGATTTGAACGACACCCTGGGACATGGAAAGGGCGACCAGTTGCTCAAGCAGGTCGCGCAGCGCCTGCTCCTGTGCGTGCGCGAGGGCGATACCGTGGCCCGTCTGGGCGGTGATGAGTTTGTGGTGATGCTGCAGGACCTGAGCGACGAGGCCCCCACGGCTGCAGCCCAGGCAGGCCAGGTGGGCGAAAAAATTCTCGATCGCTTGAACCAGCCCTACCTGCTGACCGACACCACCCACCGCAGCACCCCCAGCATGGGCGTGACCTTGTTTGGCGACAAGCCGGAACTGCCGGACGACCTGCTCAGGCGTGCCGACCTGGCGATGTACCAGGCCAAGGCTGCCGGACGCAATACGCTGCGCTTCTTCGACGCGCACATGCAGACGGCAGTGACCCTGCGCGCCAACCTGGAGGCTGCCCTGCGCGAAGCCCTCGCGCAACAGCAGTTCCTGTTGTACTACCAACCCCAGGTGGACGCGGTCGGCCGCATCACAGGGGCCGAGGTGCTGGTGCGCTGGCAGCGCCCGGGCGCGGGCCTGGTGCTGCCGGGCGAGTTCATCGCGCTGGCCGAGCACACCGGTTTGATCCTGCCCCTGGGCGCGTGGATACTGCAGTCGGCCTGCCGGCAGATTGCGCGCTGGGCCGATCTGCCCGGCATGCAGCAAGTCTCGGTATCGGTCAACGTCAGCGGCTTGCAGATGATGCAAGCCGATTTTGTGCAGCAGGTGGAGCGGGCGCTGGCCCAAGCGGGTGCGAGCCCGCATCGCCTGAAGCTCGAACTGACGGAAAGCGTGCTGGTATCGGACGTGGCCAAGACCATTGACAAGATGCGGGCGCTCAAGGCCCATGGGGTGGGCTTTGCGCTGGACGATTTCGGTACCGGCTACTCGTCGCTGGCCTACCTCAAGCGCTTGCCACTGGACCAGTTGAAGATTGACCAGAGCTTTGTGCGCGACATCCTGGTGGACAGCAACGATGCCGCCATCGCCAAAATGATCATCGCGCTGGGTGAGAGCCTGAACCTGCTGGTGCTCGCCGAAGGCGTGGAAACCCGGGCGCAGCATGCCTTCCTCGCGCAACAAGGCTGCACGGCCTACCAGGGCAACCTGTTCGGGCAGGCCATGGCGGCAGAAGCCTTCGAGGCCCTGGTTTGCGCACAGGCCCGGGCGCGGCCATCCGTTTGAGGGCGTTGCGCACGCGACAAACCGTGCGGGCCGCTGGCCATACACTCGCTCGCTATGGAAAATCAAACCACCTCCCGGGCGCGCGTTGGAATCATCGGCTTTGGTGCCATGGGCTCTGCGATGGGGCGCAATCTGCAGCTGCGCGGCTATGCCGTCAGCGCCCGTGACATCCGGCCCGAGGCGCACGCGCAGGCGCTGGCCTGGGGCATGGGCGTGGCGGCTTCGCCGGCCGCCTTGGCGGCAGCGGTCGATGTGCTGGCGGTGGTGGTGGTCGATGCGGCGCAGATCGACGCTGTGCTGTCCGGCACATCCGACTGCCCCGGTGTGCTGGCAGGCTGCCGGCCCGGCCAGACCGTGCTGCTGTGCTCCACCATTGCGCCGCACGACACGCTGCGCCTGGCGCAATGCCTGCTGAGCGCCGGCGTGGCCGTGGTTGATGCGCCGGTCTCGGGCGGACCGGCCAGGGCCTTGAGCGGCGAGATGAGCATGATGCTGGCCGGCCCGCCGGCCGCACTGGACGCCATCGCCAGCCTGCTGGCCGATTTGGCCCGCAACCGTTTTCTGCTGGGCCCCCGCATCGGGGACGCCGCCCGGGCCAAGCTGGTGAACAACCTGCTGGCCGGCATCAACCTGGCGGCCGGTGCCGAGGCTCTGGCGCTGGGCATACGCCTGGGCCTGGAGCCACAAGCCATTTTTGACATTGTCTCGGCCAGCAGCGGCAACTCCTGGATTTTTCAGGACCGCATGGCCCGCGCCATTCAGGACGACTTTGCCCCCCGCGCCGCAGCGCCCGTGCTGACCAAGGACCTGGGGCTGGCCGTCGCCCTGGCACAGACCGTGCAGGCGCACACCCCCTTGGGCCAGGCGGCACACGCCCGCTTCCAGGAAACGGTGGCGCGCGGCTGGGCCGCACTCGATGACGCGGCCATTTTGAAAACCTATCTTGCAAACCCTGCAGACGACGCCGGCCAGGCCTGAGCCGCATACCCCGCACAAACCCACACAACATAAAGGAACGACATGAACACCCCTCCCAAAATCGCGCTGGTCACCGGTGCCGGCACCGGCATCGGCAAGGCGGTGGCCCTGGCCCTGCTGGCCGATGGCTACACCGTGGTACTGACCGGGCGCCGCCTGGAGCCGCTGCAGGCCGCAGTGCAGGAAGCCGGCACCGACCGCGCCCACGCCTTCAGCGCCGACTGCAGCCAGAGCGAATCGGTGGACGCGCTGTTTGCCCTGATCGAACAGAAGTTTGGCCGGCTCGATGTGCTGTTCAACAACGCCGGCATGAGCGGGCCCAAGGTGGGCTTTGAAGACATCACCTGCGCGCAGTGGCAGGACGTGGTGGGCATCAACCTCACCGGCTCCTTCCTGTGCGCGCAGGGTGCCTTTCGCCTGATGAAGAAGCAGACGCCGCAGGGCGGGCGCATCATCAACAATGGCTCCATCTCGGCCCATGCGCCGCGCCCCCATTCGGCGCCCTATACCTCCACCAAGCACGCCATCACCGGCCTGACCAAATCGATTTCGCTGGACGGGCGCAAGTACAACATTGCCTGCGGCCAGATCGACATCGGCAACGCCCTGACCGAGCTGGCCGCGCCCATGGCCAAGGGTGTGCTGCAAGCGCATGGCGCCATCGCGATTGAGCCGATGATGGACGTGAAGCAGGTGGGCGAGGCGGTGTTGCACATGGCGAATCTGCCCCTGAGCACCAATGTGCAGTTCATGACCATCATGGCCACGCAAATGCCTTTTGTCGGACGCGGCTAAGGCCTTACCGGTGCCCGTCAGCGCCTGGCGGTCTGGCCTTCAGGCCGGGCGCAGAAAGCCGCCTTCTGCCCAGGCCAGGGCGCTGCGCACGGTCAGCTTGAAGGCCGGTGACACGGCAGCCCGCCCCAGTTCCTCGCCGTAATCGTCCTGCGCCAGCAGAGAGGCCGTGGCGCCTTCCTCGTCGGGCACGATGGCCAGGGCCACCCGGATGCGGCGCTCGCCCACCGTGATGCTCACATTGCGGTTGAGCTGGGCATAGAGCTGCTGCTCGTGCCGGCGCAGCACTTCGTTGGCGGTTTTGACCAGCGTGTGAAAGGCTGAAACGTCCAGCGGCTTGGGGTTCTTTTTGTCGCGCCCCATGGTCCAGGGCCCGACCAGGGCGGGCTCGGACTCGGTGTGCAGCGTCATGGCAACTGCCCAGCCGTCGTCGTCTTCGTTTTTGATGACGCGCGCAGTCCAGCGCTCGTCGCTCCAGAGGCGGGGTGTTTGGAGGGTCTCGGGGGGTTGGTCGGTCATGGTCGGGGGGCTTGGCGCATAGTGCCCCATTGTCCCCCCGCGGGCCACCCTGTGGGTTCAGGGCGCCGCCGGCGGCGCTCAGTAGCTGTAAACGCCCTGGCCGGTCTTGCGTCCCAGGCGGCCGGCGGCCACCATTTCCCGCAGCAGGGGGCAAGCGCGGTACTTGCTGTCGCCGAACTCGTTCAGGTACACATCCATCACCGCCAGGCAGACGTCCAGACCCACCATGTCGGCCAGGGCCAGCGGGCCGATCGGCTGGTTGCAGCCCAGCTTCATGCCGGCGTCAATGTCTTCGGCGGTGGCCAGACCTTCCGACAGCACAAAAAATGCCTCGTTGATCATGGGCACCAGAATGCGGTTCACCACAAAGCCGGGCGCGTTTTTCACGGTGATGGGGGTCTTGCCCAGGGCTTGCGCCATGGCGTGCACGGCGGCGTGGGTGGCATCGCTGGTTTGCAGGCCGCGGATGATTTCCACCAGCGCCATCAGGGGCACCGGGTTGAAAAAGTGCATGCCGATAAAGCGGTCGGCACGGCTGGTGACGGCAGCCAGCTTGGTGATGGAGATGGACGAGGTGTTGGACGCGATGATGACTTCGGGCCCGACGAGGGCGTCAATCTGTTTGACGATCTTGACCTTGAGGTCGTAGTTTTCGGTGGCGGCTTCAATCACCAGCTGCGCTGGCTTCAGGTCTTCGTACTGCGTGCTGCCCTGGATGCGTGCCATGGTGGCGTCGCGCTCTGCGGCGGTGAGCTTGTCTTTCTTGATGAGCCGCTCCAGGCTGGATGCGATGGCGGCTACGCCTTTGCTGACCGCAGCCTCGGAAATGTCGACCATCACGACCCGGATGCCGCTGGCAGCGCATGCCTGCGCGATGCCATTGCCCATGGTGCCTGCACCGATGATGCCCACTGTTTCGATTTTCATATTCAGTTTTTTCCTGGAGGTTGTGATGCCACTGCGGCCCCGTATTTTGACCGTTCGGGCTTACAGAAACCCGATGGAGATCCACGGTACAACCGCCACGATCACCGTGCCGATCAGCAGCGCCAGCATATAGCCCAGGATGGGGCGTATGCCCTCGTCCGGGTTGACACGCCCAATGGCGCAGGCGGCGTAGTAGCCCACGCCCAGCGGCGGCGCAAACAGGCCCAGCCCCATGGACAGCACCACCACCATGGCGTAGTGCACGTCATGCACGCCCAACTGGCGCGCCACCGGGAACAGCAGCGGCCCGAACAGCACGATGGCCGGTATGCCTTCCAGCACCGAGCCCAGCACGGTAAAGGCCGCAATCGACACCAGCAGGAACATGGCAGCACCTCCCGGCAGGCCGGTCATCACATCGGCCAGCAGGCGCGAGAAGCCGGACTGCGTCAGGCCCCAGGCCATGCCGGTGGCCGTGCCGATGATGAGCAGGATGGCGCCCGACAGGCAGGCCGTGTCCACCAGCATGGGGAACAGGCGGCGCCAGTCAAACTGGCGGTAGACCAAGAGCCCGGCCAACACGCTGTAGACGATGCCGATGGTGGACACCTCGGTGGCAGTGGCAATGCCCTGCACCACCGCTGCGCGGATCACAAAGGGCAATGCCAGCGCCGGAAAGGCCACCACAAACAGCCATGCCACCTGCCGCAGGGGCACGCGCACCACATGGCTCAGGTCTTCGCCCCGGTTGCGCCACCAGACCACACCGCACAACATGGCGCCCAGCACCAGCGCGGGCAGCAGGCCGCCGGTAAACAGCGCGGCAATCGACACGCCGGTGACCGAGCCGATGGTGATCAGCACCAGGCTGGGCGGCACGGTTTCGGTCTGTGCGCCGGTGGCGGCCAGCAGGGCCACCAGTTCGCCCGGCTTGGCGCCGCGCTTCTTCATCTCGGGGAACAGGGCCGGCGCAATCGCCGCCATGTCGGCCGCCTTGGAGCCGGAAATGCCCGACACCAGGTACATGGCCGCCACCAGCACATAGGACAGGCCGCCGCGCACATGGCCCAGCAGCCCGGCCAGAAACTGGATCATGGCGCGGGCCATGCCGGTCATCTCGATCAGCAGGCCCAGGAAGATGAACAGCGGCACGGCCAGCAGAATCATGTGCGACATGCCCTCGTCCATGCGGCCTATCACCACGCTCAGCGGCATGCTGGTGCTTAAGCCCAGATAGCCCACGGTGGCCAGGCCAAAGGCAAAGGCGATGGGGATGCCGGTGAACACACAGGCCCCGGCCACACCGACAAAAAAGACCAGCAGATTGAGCTTGCCCAGGTGCATCAGCCAGGGGCTGGCGAACCAGAAGGCGCCAACCATGGCGCTAATCAGCAGCACCGCTTGGGCGGCCTGTTTGAAGCTGGAGTCCCGCAGCAGGCGGAACAGCCCGAACAAGGCCATCAGCCCCATGCCGATGGGCAGGGCGGCGGCGCGCCAGGCGTTGGATATTTCCAGTGCCGGTGTCGTGACGGCCACCTCGTCCTGCGCAAAGTGGAGCGCCGGCAGTGCCACCATGGCCAGGTAGGCCAGGCAGGCGGTGATGCCCAGCGCCTCGTAAAACGCGCGGCGCTCGGGCGTGGCGCGGTTCACCCAGGCCGTCATGCGCATGTGCTCGCCGCGGCGCAGCGCCAGCACAGCACCCAGCATGGCCAGCCAGAGGAACAGGATGGAGGCCAGCTCGTCCGACCAGGCCAGCGAGTCGTGCAGCACATAGCGCGAGAACACGCCGGAGAACAGCACCACCATGCAGGCCAGCACCAGGCTGCCGGCGCACAGCTGCACCAGCCCACCCAGCAGGGCTTCGAGCTGATGCAGCCAGCGCAGGGGGCCGGTGGCAGCGGCCGCTGTGTCTACGGGCGCCGCTGACACCGCCGGCTTCAAGACAACTTACCGGTGTATTTTTCCAAGAGGCCCCAGGCCTCGTCGCCAAACTTCTTGTGCCAGTCGGCATAGAAGCCGCCGCTGCGCAGCTTGTCGCGGAAGGCGTCGGCCGGTGCGTCGTTAAAGGCCATGCCCTTGGCTTTCAGGTCCGTTTGCAGCGTGTCGTTGGCCTTGCGGATATCGGCGCGCTGCAGGGCAGCGGAAGCCGCCACGTGCTTGGCCATCAGAGCCTGCAAATCGGCGGGCAGGCGCTCAAACAGTTTCTTGTTGCCCATGAACCAGTAGCCGTCCCACATGTGGCCGGTGAGCGAGCAGTACTTCTGCACCTCACTGAGCTTGGCCGCCGAAATAATCGCCAGCGGGTTTTCCTGGCCGTCCACCACCTTGGTCTGCAGGGCGGAATAGACCTCGGCAAAGTTCAGCGGGGTGGGCGAGGCTTCCAGCGCCTTGAACATGGACACCCACATCGGGCCGGGGGGTGTGCGTAATTTGAGGCCCTTGAGGTCGTCCGGCTTGGCAATCGGACGCACGCTGTTGGTGACGTGGCGGTAGCCGTTGTCCCAGATTTTGTCGAAGGCAAAGATGGTGCCGGTGGCGGCAATCTGTTTGCGCACATGGGCGCCGAGCTCGCCGTCCATGGCGGCCCAGACCTGGTTGTAGTCCTTGAAGGCAAAGCCCACGCCATTGATCTGCGCGGCCGGCACCAGGGTGCCCAGAATCAGCGGTGACAGGGTCATGAAGTCCAGCGCGCCGGAGCGCATCTGCGACAGCATGTCGGTGTCATTGCCGAGCTGGTTGTTGGGGTAGACCTGCAGGTCGATGCGGCCCTTGGATTCGGCCTTGAGGTTGGCCGCCATCTCGGTGGCGCGCACATTCAGGGGGTGGATGGCCGGCAGGTTGCTGCCGAACTTGAGCGTGAATTCGGCGGTTTGCGCAAAGCCCTTGCCGGCTGCAAGGGGCAGCGCGAGCGCGCCACTGGTTGCCAGTAGCTGGCGGCGGGTCATGGTCATTATCTTGTCTCCGTTATGTGTGTTGGTGCCTTGGCTGGCGGGCCAAGCATAACGCGACTGCCGCCGGTGGGTTTCAATACGGGTTAGTGTTGCGCGGTCAGGGGCTCGTGGTCCCCGTCCGGGCGGTGCGCCGGGTCCACATGGGTCATCAGGTTGAGCACGCGGTGGCGTTGCATCACGGCCTGGCGTGCGGCCACGGCGATGTTGTGGCCGGCTTCCACGGTGATGTCGGCGTTCACCTCAATGTGGGCGTCCACCACCACCATGTCACCCATCTTGCGGGTGCGCACATCGTGCACGCCCAGCACGCCGGGTGAAGAGGACAGGGTGTCGCGGATGGCCTGCACCTCGGCCTCGTCCAGGCCGCGGTCCATCAGGTCGTGCAGCGCGTCCCAACTGAAGCTCCAGCCCATCTTGCCCACCATAAAGCCCACAATCAGCGCGGCAATCGGGTCCAGCAGCGGGTAGCCCAGCAGGTTGCCGATCAGACCGATGCTGACCACGAGCGAAGAGGCCGCGTCCGAGCGCGCATGCCAGGCGTTGGCCACCAGCATGCTGGACTTGACCGCCTTGGCCACGCGCAGCATGTAGCGAAACAGCAGCTCCTTGGAGGCAATGGCGATCAGCGCCACCCACAGGGCCGTCACGTGGACGGTGGGAATGGAGCCGGGGGATTCGAGCTTTTGCAGCGCCGACCAGATCATGCCCACGCCCACGGCCAGCAACAGCGCACCCAGCGCCAGCGAGGCGGCCGTCTCAAAGCGTTGGTGTCCGTAGGGGTGGTCTTCGTCGGCGTCCTTCTTGGCGTGGTGACCCGCAAACAGCACCACAAAATCCGCTACCAGGTCGGACAGCGAATGAATGCCGTCGGCGATCAAACCCTGGGACTTGGCCAGCACCCCCACCACGATTTGCGTGGTGGACAAGACCAGGTTCACAGCCACGCTGACCCAGGTGCTGCGGCTGGCAGCGGCAGCGCGCTCGCTCGGGCTGTGGCTGGCGTGTTCGGAGGTGTCGTCGATGTCGGCGAAATTCATGGCGTGTTCTTTTTGCTTTCGGGTAAACCCGCAGCATAGCGCGGCTGGATGAAGGTTTGCTGAACGTGCAGGTGCAGCCCGCTAGCATGTGCCCCTATGGATCTCTTTGACGACCTGCCCGTGGAAGCAGCAGCCCAGGTGCTGGCGCCTGGCGCCATGTTGCTGCGCGCCTTTGCCTGGAATGAGGCCGCACAGCTGCTGCAGGCGACCGAGGCGGTGCTGGCCCAAGCCCCGCTGCGCCACATGCAAACGCCCGGCGGCTACACCATGTCGGTCTCCACCAGCAGTTGCGGTGCCCTGGGCTGGGTGTCGGATGCACGGGGTTACCGCTATGCCGCGTGCGACCCGGTATCGGGGCAGACCTGGCCCGCCATGCCGGAATGTTTTTTGGCGCTGGCCCGGCGCGCTGCTGCACAGGCGGGCTATGCGGACTTCCGGCCCGAGGCCTGCCTGATCAACCAGTATGTGCCGGGCGCCAAGCTCTCGCTGCACCAGGACCGCGATGAAAGGGACCTGGACGCGCCCATCGTGTCGGTGTCACTCGGACTGCCGGCCATCTTCCTGTTCGGCGGCACAGAGAGAAGCCAGCGGCCGCAGCGCTACCGGCTGGCCCATGGCGATGTGGTGGTCTGGGGCGGCCCTGCGCGCCTGGCCTTTCATGGCGTGGCGCCGCTGGAGGAGGGTGCGCATGCGCTGCTGGGGCGCAGGCGCATCAACCTGACGTTCAGGCGGGTGCGGCGGGAGGGGTAAGGCCCAACCCACGCAGCCGCAGATGTACCGCATCTTCCAGGTCAATGCGCACGCTGTTCTTGGCGTTCAGGTAGTGGTTGGTGAACACATCCAGATAGGCGCTCAGCGTGTCGGCCGCGTGCGGCTCGCCGGCCAGCTCCAGGCACAGTGCCGCCACCTCCGAGGTGCACAAATGGTCGTCGCGCTTGGAGCGGCGCAGCCGGTAGTTGGAGAGCTGCTCGGGCTGCAGGCTGAGCACCGGCAGGTGGTCCAGATACGGGCTCTTGCGGAACATCTTGCGCGCCTCGGACCAGGTGGCGTCCAGCAGCACAAACAGGGGGCGTTTTCCCTCCACGGGCGTGACGACCGTCACCACGCGCCCGGCGTCCTCCACGTATTCGCCGGGGAACACCACATAGGGCTGCCACTGCGGGTCGGCCAGCATCTCCAGCAGCTCCGGGTCCACGGCCGTGCGGGCCCAGCCGAAGGCCGCCGTGTCGGTCACCATGTCGGCAATCAGCCAACCGGTGTTGCTGGGCTTGAGCGGCTCGATGTCGCACATGATCAGGCACACCCCCGCTTGCGTGGCCACGCTGGGGCGCAGTGCGCACAGGCAGTGGCTGTGCATCACGCGGCAACCCTCGCAGCGCTCCTTGCGCGAGCCGCGGGCGATAAAGGGCTTGAGACTGCGCGCCAGGCGGGTGGCGCGCAGGCGGGCCACGGCATGCAGGGCCAGGCGGGAGACGGCGTGGGTCATTCTGTGTTTCCTGAGGGGTCGGGCTGGCTCCAGCCCGGCACGTTGATGGCGTAGCGTGTGGCCTTGCCCACGCCCTGCACCTGCAGCAGCTTTTTGGCCAGCAAATCGCCCAAGTCGCGGGTGGCGGTGGCCTTGGAGGTGCTGGTGATCTTGGCGTATTTGTCCGCCGTCATCCCGCCCAGAAAGCCGCCGCCCAGTTCGGTGTTGCCCGCCTCCAGCAAACGGTCCAGCACCTTGTGCTGGCGCGCGTTCAAATGGGCGTTTGCTGCCAGCAGCCGGAAGGCCGCCTTGTCCACGGCCTGGCGCACCACCGCTTGCGAGGCTATGCAAGCCTGCGTGAAAGCCTGCACAAACCACTGCACCCAGGGCGTCACATCGATAGCGTTAGTGTCTGTGCCAGGAGTGCGCTGGGCTTGGTTCAATCCGTCGTAATACGCAGCCCGGGTCTTGAGCATCTGGCGCGCCATGCCCAGCACCCGCACCGGGGTGCCTAGCGCGTTCTGCACCAGCGCTGCCATGTCCTGCGCCAATGCCCTATCGACCAGGGCGCGCCCCAGCCGGCCATTGCCATCTTCAAACGGGTGTATGGATTCAAACCACAGGTGCGCAAGGGCCGCACGTGCAATGCCGTGCAGACCGGGCGCTGCGCCCGCCACGGGGCGCGTGGCCTCAAACCAGGTCAGAAACCGGGTCATCTCGCCTTCCACCTGACTGGATGGTGGCGCGGTGTAGTGCACCACTTCGCGCCCCAAGGGGCCGCTGACGATCTGCATGGCGTCCGCGTGGTCACGCAATCGGCCCACGGCAATGCGGCTCAGGCCTGAGGTGCCTCCGGGAAACAGGGCCGATTGCCAGCGGCACAGGCGGTCCAGATCGAGCGCGGCCTGGCAGTTTTCCACGGCGTCTTGCATCACCAGCACCAGGCCATCTGCCGTGTGGTCAGGGCCGGGCGCGTCCAGCAGACCCAGCCGGTGCGCCACCGAGGAGCGGACCGAATCCAGATTGAGCTTGTCCCCTTCAATTGCGGCTGTAGCCATAGCCTCCTGCACCCACAGATCGCGCCGGACTTCCTGTGCCTGGTCCAGGCCAATGGCGTCCAGCAAGCCCAGCAAAGTGCCCTGCGCCAGCCGCGCCCGGTCCAAGGCGGGCGCCAGGGCTGCGGCGTCAAACGCCAGCGACGGCCAGGCTGGCTGCTGCCAGATATAGCGGGCTTGGGTGGGCATGAGCCGTATTTTAAGCGATACGGCTCAAAATGTGAGCCGTATTTCATCATTTGCGGCTCAGTAGCTGTCTAAAACGGACCGGCGCCGCCCTGTGCGCAGGGGTGAGTCTGGGGTATTCAAGACCCCTTGGTGGGTTCTGTATTTTGAATTTGGACAATTCATATTTTAAATTTGGCAGACTTTGACTTTCAATCAGCCTAGAATCTTCGTCAGCAGGATGCGATGCCATGACTACCGACCCACCGTCACCCACCAACACCATTCCCCGCCATGTAGAGCGCAAAATTGCCACCGCGCTGCAAGACACGCGCGTGGTGCTGCTCGTGGGCCCCAGGCAGGCCGGCAAGACCACCTTGGCCCGGCGCTATGCCCGTGCTGAGCGGCCCTACATCACGCTGGACGACCCCGCAACCCTGGCCGCTGCGCGCGCCGACCCGTCCGGCTTTGTGCGTGGTCTGAAGCAAGCCGTCATCGACGAAGTGCAGCGGGCGCCAGACTTGCTGCTGGCCATCAAGGAAAGCGTGGACAAAGACCAGGCGCCGGGCCGCTTCCTGCTCACCGGCTCCACCAATCTCATGGCACTGCCCCTGGTCGCTGACTCGCTGGCGGGGCGGCTGGAAGTCATCACCCTGCTGCCCTTTGCCCAGGCGGAGTTGGCCGCAAGCCCCGGCGATTTGCTGGATCGGCTGTTTGATGGCGCGGGTCTGCCAGCCGTCGCCAACCCGGTGGTGGGCGATGTCTTGATGGACATCGTCCTCAAGGGCGGCTACCCCGAAGCCCTGCGCCGCGCCAGCGCTGGCCGCCGCCAGGCCTGGTTGCAAGACTATGTGGCGCTCATTCTGGACCGGGATGTGCGCGACATTGCCAACATTGATCAGCTGGATCGCATGCCGCGCCTGCTGGACATGTTGGCTGCCCACGCCGGGCAGCTGGTGAACCACAGCAGCTATGGCGCGGCTCTGGGCCTGACGGCGCCAACGGCACAAAAATATGTCGGCATTCTGGAGCGGCTGTTTCTGCTGCGCCAGGTGCCCCCGTGGTCGCACAACGCCATCGCCCGTCTGACCAAAAGTCCCAAGCTGCATTTTCTGGACACCGGCTTGCTGGCGGCGCTGCAGGGCACCACGGCGGCCCAACTGCAGAAAGACCGTGGTGCCGACCGCACTGCGTGGGGCCCGCTGCTGGAGAGCTTTGTGGTGTCGGAGGTGCTTAAGCTCGCCACCTGGTCTGACAAGCGTCTGCGCATTTCGCACTTTCGCACCAAGGTTCAGGACGAGGTGGACCTGGTCATCGAAGACCGGCATGGACGCGTCATCGGCATTGAGGTCAAGGCCTCCAGCACCGTGCGTGGGCCCGACTTGCGCGGGCTGCGGCAGTTGCAAGCCGCCGTGGGCGACAAGTTTGTGCAGGGCCTGGTGTTGCATGACCACGACCGCATCACGCCGTTTGACGAAAAGCTGCATGCGGGCCCGGTGTCGCTGTTGTGGCAGGGCGTACCGAAGTCCGCTTCAAACCCAAGTTAAGAAAACCCCCATGCGCATCCTCCACACTTCCGACTGGCACTTGGGTCAGCACTTCATGGGCAAGAGCCGCCAGGCCGAGCACCAGGCCCTGATCGACTGGCTGCTGTTACAGGTCGACGCCCATGCGGTGGACGCCGTGCTGATGGCCGGCGATGTGTTCGACACCGGCGCGCCGCCCAGCTATGCGCGTGCGCTCTACAGCCAGTTGGTGGTGCGCCTGCACAGTGCCGGGGTGGCCCTGCTGCTGCTGGCTGGCAACCACGATTCGGTCGCCACCCTGGGCGAGAGCAGCGCCCTGCTGGCGCGTCTGAGCGCCACCGTGGTGGCTGATGTGGTTGAGCCCGCCAGCCACATCGTCGTGCTGCCCCGGCGCGGTGGCGAGGCGGGTTGCATCGTCTGCGCCGTGCCCTTTATCCGCCCGCGTGATGTGCTGCAAAGCCAGGCCGGGCAGAGCGCCGAAGAAAAGCAGCAGTCCATGCAGGCCGCGATTCAGGCTTATTACCAGTCGGTGTACGAGGCGGGCCGCGCGCGCCAGACCGAGCTGGCCCAGCAGCTGGGGCGGCAGTTGCCGCTGCTGGCGACCGGCCACCTCACTACGGTGGGCGCCAGCAGTAACGAGTCGGTGCGCGAGATCTATGTCGGCTCGCTGGAGGCCTATCCCACCGCCGCCTTTCCTCCCGTGGACTACATCGCGCTGGGCCATATCCACAAGCCGCAAAAGGTCGGCGGGCTGGAGCACATACGCTACTGCGGCTCGCCCATTCCGTTGGGCTTTGACGAGGCGCGCCAGCAAAAGGAAGTGCTGCTGGTGGACCTGGCTGCGGAGGGCCTGGGCGCCGTCACCGCAATCGCCGTGCCGCGCTTTCAGCAGATGGTGTCTGTCAGCGGCAATCTGCAGGAATTGGCCACGGCCATCAGTGCGGCGGCCGCCGAAGCGCTGCCCGCGCAAACCGTGTGGATGGAAGTCACCGTGGCCGAGGACGACTATTTGGCCGACCTGCCCGCGCGCATCGAAGCCCTGACCCAAGGTCTGCCGGTAGAGGTCTTGCGTGTGCGCCGTGTGCGCGGCACGGCCGCCGCCAGCCTGGCGGCCGAGCAGAGCGAGACGCTGGATGAACTCAGCCCCGACGATGTCTTCGCGCGCCGCCTGGCCCAGGAAGAACTGGCGCCGGAATTGCAGCGGGAGTTGCGCCAGCGTTACCGCGCCGTAGTCACCGGCCTGACCGAGGGCGCCCCATGAAAATCCTCAGCCTGCGCCTGAAGAACCTCAACTCGCTCAAGGGCGAGTGGGTCGTCGACTTCCGCAAAGCCCCGTTTGCCGACAACGGTCTGTTTGCCATCACCGGCCCCACCGGCGCGGGCAAATCCACGCTGCTGGACGCCATCTGCCTGGCGCTGTACCACGAGACGCCGCGCCTGAAAAGCATCTCCACCACCGCTAACGACATCATGACGCGCCACACCGTGGACTGCCTGGCCGAGGTGGAGTTTGAAGTCAAAGGCGTCATGTACCGCGCCTTCTGGAGCCAGCGCCGCGCACGCGACAAGGTGGACGGCGCGCTACAGGCGCCCAAGGTGGAACTGGCCCGCGTGGACCCGGCCACCGGCTTGGGCAGCATCGTCAGCAGCCAAAGCAGCGACAAGCTCAAACGCATTGCCGAGATCACCGGCCTGGACTTTCCCCGCTTCACCAAATCCATGCTGCTGGCCCAGGGCGGCTTTGCGGCGTTTCTGAACGCCAGCGCCAACGACCGGGCCGAGCTGCTGGAAGAGCTGACCGGCACCGAGATCTACGGCGACATCTCGCGCCGCGTGTTTGAGCAGGCGCGCGAGGCCAAACAGCAATTGGACCAACTCAAGGCACGCGCCGAGGGCGTGGAGCTATTGACGCTTGATGCGCGCGATGCCATGCAGGCCGATGTGGCGCGCTGGGGAGAGGAGTTGGCGGCTGTGCAAACGGCTTATCAATCCACGCAGACGCAGCGCCAGTGGCAACGGGATGTGGCGCAGAGCGAACAAGAGGTGGTGGACACGCAGGCTGCATGCACCGAGGCTGATGCCGCGTTGAATACTGCCGCGCCCGACCTGCGCCGCCTGGCCGACAGCGAGCCTGCGCAAGCCCTCAAGCCCCTGCACCAGAGCTGGCAGCAGGCGCAGGCCGCGTGCCAAGACAGCGAAGCCGCGTTGGCAAAACTGCAGCAGGACCGGCAGCGCGAGACCCGCTCGCACTACCAGCAACACCACCAGGCCCATGCCCTGGCCAGCCGGATCGCAGAAGCCGCGCAGAGCCAAGTGGCACACACACAAAGCGAACACCAACTGCACGCCGACTTCTGCGCCGCGCACCCGCAGCACGCCGCGCTAGGTGAGCGCCTGGGCACCTGGCGCCAGCAGTTTGCGCAACGGCAGAAGCTGCAACAAAGCCTTGCCGATCAGCAACGGGCTTTGCAGGGCTTGCAGGAAGAGCAAGCAGCCCGCAGCCTTCAGCGTGCAGAAAAAAGCGTGCTGGTCGATACGGCAACGGTGGCAAAGACCACAGCCGAGGCGGCGCTGCAGCTTGCACGATCCGAACAAGACCAACGCCTGGCCGGCCAGACGCCCGCTGCCTTGCGCCTGCAATGGCAGGCCGAGCAGGACCACGTCCACCGTTGGCAACAACTCGAATCTCTGGCCCAACTGCGCCGCGAACTCGCCAGCCAGCACACCACGCTGGCGGTGGAGCTTCAGCAAGGCGAGACCACCATCGCGGAACAGGATGCCGCCGTATTGGCGCTGCGCGCCCAGCACAAGGCCCTGAAGGAGCAGGTGGCAGACAAGCAAAAACTGCTCGACCAGGAGCGCCGCATCCAAAGCCTGGACGCGCACCGCCTGGCCCTGCAGCCGGGTGAGGCCTGCCCCCTGTGTGGCGCGCTGGAGCATCCTGCTGTAGAGGCCTATCAGGCACTGGACGTTTCCGCCACTGCCGCCGCCTTGCAGCACAAGCAGGGCGAGTTGGACCATTTGGTGATCCAAGGCCAAACCGCCGCTGCGGCCTTGGCAGCCAGCAAAGCCAAGCAGGCGGAGCGGCTCAAGGCGCAAGGCAAAGTTGCCCGGCAGATCGACCAGTGGCAAGCAGGCTGGGACGCGGCCATCGCCGAGATCAGCCTGCTGAGCCAGATCAGCCAGATCAGCCAGATCACCCGGAGCCCGTTGAGTCCGATCCCCCAGGTGAGCGCCGCGCCGCTGCTCACCCGTGACGATTGGCAAAACGCCGAAGCCTTGGCCGCCGGTCAACAGGCGGCAGATCAGGCACTCGCGCAACGCGCCAGCGCTCTGCAAGCGGCAGAGGCTGGAGAACAAGCGCTGCAGCGCGCCCAGGCCACAGCCAACCAAAGTGTCCAGGCACTGCAGGCGGCACTTGGCCATCTGGCGCTGCTGGACCAGGCTGCGCAAGACGCGCTGGCGCGGCAGGCGACACTGGTGCAAACCGGCCAAACCCATCAGCAAGACCTCAACGCCTTGGAAGCGAGCCTGCAAGTCACGCTGCAGGAGGCGGGCTACACCGTGCCGGACCAGCCCACGCCCTGGTTGCAAGAGCGGGACACCGAATGGCAACACTGGCAGCAAACGCAGCGCCAACTCCAAGCCCTGGCCCAAGCCCTCACGCGCCAGCAAGCCGAAAGCGATGCAGCGCAAACACAAGCCCAGTTGTGGGCGCAACGCTGGGACGCACTGCAAGTCCACGCGGACGAAGAAACCCTGTCGCAGTCCGCGCAACAGGAGCTTGCGGATTCTCTGCTCGATGGGTCGCCCCAGAAACGACTGCATCCCCTTGATGTGATCGGCGAAGCCACGGCTGATGGTCATAGCCTCAACGGTTCGCCACAAGAACGGCTGAATGCCCTCAGCGAGTCTGCGGAAGCCAAAGTGCGGCTCACAGATTCAGCGCTACCCGCAGCACTCACCGCCTGCAGCGACGCCATCGAGCGCCTGAGCCAAACCATCGCCGATTTAAACGGCCGAAAGACGCAAGTAAACGCCGCCCTCACGCAGCAGCACAACACCTTGCGGGACGCCGAAGCCGCATGGCAAACCGCCCTGCAAGCCAGCCCCTTCGCCGACGCCTCCGCATTCGAAGAAGCCCTGTTGCCCGACACAGAACGCCAGCGCCTCACGCAGTTGAAAGAAGCACTGCACACCGCGCAACAACGCGCCAGCGCCCTGCTACAAGCCGCGCGCGACAAACACGTGCAGCTGCAAGTCCAGGCCCTCACGCCCCTGGCGCCCGAAGCCATCGACGCGCAACTGGCCGACCTGGAAGCACACCGCAGCAAACTCAACGAGCAAGTCGGCGCCCAACGCGCCCTGCTCGCCAGCGACGCGCAAAACCGCAACAACCAGCAAGCGCTGTTTGCGCAGATCAGCAGCCAAACCGCAGAGGCCGACATGTGGCAGCGGCTGGACGGCCTGATTGGCTCGGCCAAGGGCGACAAGTTCCGCAAGTTTGCCCAGGGCCTCACGCTGGACCATTTGCTGCATCTGGCGAACCGCCATCTGGCGCGCCTGCATGGCCGCTACCTGTTGCGCCGCAAGGTCAGCGGCGAGCTGGAGCTCGACATCGTGGACGCCTGGCAGGGCGACGCCACGCGCGACACCCGCACCCTGTCGGGCGGCGAAGGCTTTCTGGTCAGCCTGGCCCTGGCCTTGGCGCTGTCGGACCTGGTGAGCAACAAAACGTCGATCGACTCGCTGTTCCTCGACGAAGGCTTTGGCTCACTGGACGGCGACACCCTGGAGATCGCGCTCACGGCGCTCGACTCGCTCAACGCCAGCGGCAAGATGATCGGCATCATCAGCCACGTCGAAGCGCTCAAGGAACGCATCCCCGCGCAGATCCGGGTCGAGAAGGGCGGCGGCATCGGGCATTCGCGCTTGGTGGTGTAGTCAAGACACCTGCAATGCGACAGGAATTCAATTTGCATTGAATTTTTAACTCCAAAAGTTATCATTTCAATGATGATAAGCCGCCAATTCGAATCGACCGTGCGCCAGAAACTGCAGCAAGTCCCTGCCGTGGTGTTGCTGGGGCCGCGCCAAGTGGGAAAAACCACACTCGCCCGCACCCTTGCCAAAGACTGGCCCGGTGGCGCGGTGTACCTGGACCTGGAGCGCCCCGCCGACCGCCTGCGCCTGGAAGATGCGGACACCTATCTGCGCGCCCAGCGGGGCAAGCTGGTCATTCTGGACGAAATTCACCGCGCGCCCGGCGTGTTTGAAATCTTGCGCGGCATCATCGACGACAACCGGCAGGCGGGTATTCGCACTGGGCAGTTTTTGCTGCTGGGATCTGCGGCGTTGGACTTGATGCGCCAATCCAGCGAAACCCTGGCAGGGCGTGTGGCCTACCTGGACATTTCCCCGCTCAACGTGATGGAGGCCGCAGCCGCTGGCATAGCCGACAACACCCTCTGGCTGCGTGGTGGTTTCCCCGACAGTCTGCTGGCACCCGACGACACCCAAAGCATGGACTGGCGGCGCGACTTTATCCGCAGCTACCTGGAGCGCGACGTACCCATGTTTGCGCCCCGCCTGCCGGCCGAGACCATTGGCCGCCTGTGGACCATGCTGGCGCACAACCAGGGCAGCGTGCTCAACCAGGCGCGCATTGCCAGCGCCTTGGGCGTGGCCAGCCCCACCATAGACCGCTACATCGGCCTGCTGGTAGATCTGCAACTGGTGCGCCGCCTGCGCCCATGGGGAGGCAATCTGGGCAAACGGCTGGTCAAGTCACCCAAGGTGTATGTGCGCGACAGCGGCCTGCTGCACGGACTGCTGGCGTTGGAGACCCTGAATGATTTGCTGGGCCACCCCGTGTGCGGCCTGAGCTTTGAAGCCCATTGCATCGAAAACCTGATTCAGGCCGCAGGCAGCCGCCGCGTGCCCTACTTCTACCGCACCCAAGTGGGCGCAGAAATTGACTTGGTGCTGGAACTGGGCGGCAAGCCCGAGATAGCCATCGAAGTCAAACGCTCCATGGCGCCCAGTCCGGAAAAGGGCTTCTGCCTGGCCTGCGACGACCTGGAGATAACCCAGCGCTACGTGGTGTACCCAGGCGCCGAGCGCATCCCCCTGCGCCATGGGGCGCAGGCCATTGGCTTGCAGGAGTTGACTCAGGCCTTGAGCGCAGTCTTACCCCAGCCTGCCGCGTTCACTGGGATGATCTGCTGACCCTGCTTGCCGACCGTTGACAGCAGAGTTTGGCAAAGGTTTTGGGCGAAGCAATATCGCCTATTGCCGCAGCTTCTAAGAGATCGAAGCCACCAGCCAGAACTTGACACTGCGTGAACTGCGTTGCCAGTTTCAAAGCGGCCTGCATCAGCCTTGCCCAAAGACCTCTTCAGCTGAATAGGTCCGGCTGTGCCCCGCGCCCACGCTGGCAGCGCTGCGTGAGCGGTCACCGGTATCCAAAGCGTAGCAACTACACCTTGGGCGGGCGGTGCAAGGCGCATAGCTTGTTGCCGTCCGGGTCGCGCAGGTAGGCCAGGTAGAGCTTGCCCGTCGAGCCATCGCGCCAGCCGGGCGGGTCTTCGCAGGTGGTCCCGCCGTTGGCCACGCCAGCGGCATGAAACGCATCGGCCTGCTCGGGCGAATCCATGGTGAAGCCGATGGTGCTGCCGTTGCCGTGCGTGGCCGGCTCGCCGTTGAGGGGCTGGGTGATGCCGAAAGAACCGGTAGGCGTGCGGTAGAAGTAGCGGCCTACAAGCCCAGTGTGCACATTCACACCGGGCTTGATGCCCAGGGTGCCCAGCAGGGCGTCGTAAAACTTGCGGGATGCTTCGAGGTCGTTAACACCGACGATGACGTGGCTGAACATAAGGTCTCCTTCTGATTTATGTGATGGGCGTGCAGAGTTCTACCAGAAAGCCATTGATGTCGGCCACATAGGCAATCGTCTGGCCCCAGGGCATGACCTCCACCGGGCGCATGGGCGTGGCCCCGGCAGCCACGGCGCGCTCCAGCGCGGCGGCCACATCCGGGGTGCACAGCGCAATCTCAAAGCAGGGTGCTGTGGGGCTGGCAGCCTGCGGGTTCTTGCCCAGCTGCTGCATCAGCCGGTGGCTTGAGAACGCCAACGCCGTACTGCCTGTCTCCAGCTCGCCGTAGTCCCCGCTTTCATGCAGAAAGCGCGTGGTGAGCCCGAAGGCCGCCTCGTAGAACTTGAGCGTGGTGGGTACGTCGGGCACGTAGAGGATGGTGTAGCCGAGTTGCATGGCAAGTTTCCTTTTTGGTTTGCAATACCCGCACGATACGCTGCCAGCCCGTATGCGCATGGGAACACAATGCAACACCAGCCCCATTTTTTCCAAAAGAGTTTGCAATGAAAAATCGATTTGTCGCGCTGCTGCTGAGCAGCCTTGCGCTGGGTGCCAGCGCTGAAACCATTGGCACTGTCAGCACCACCTTCAAACTGCTCAGCCCCAACGACAAAGTAGTGGTCGATGTGTTTGACGACCCGGCGGTGGACGGTGTGGCCTGCTATTTGTCCCACGCCAAAACCGGCGCGCTGGGCCTTGCAGAAGACACGTCAGACGCCGCGGTGGCCTGCCGCCAGGTGGGTCCTATCCGCTTCAAAGAGAAGATTGACAAGCAAGACGAGGTGTTCAACGCCCGCTCTTCCTTCCTTTTCAAACACGTGCGGGTGGTGCGCATGGTGGACGTGAAGCGCAACACCCTGGTCTATCTGGTGTACTCCGACAAAATCATCGACGGCAGCCCAAAGAACAGCGTGACGGCGGTGGCGGTGCCGGCTGAGCAGCCGATTCCTGTCAAGTAGGGCTGTTTAAGACTAACCCGGGCAGACCCACTGGTCGGGGTGCTGGATGGCCAATCAGCCCTACAGCGAAGCCGTCAAACGCCGTTGGGATGTGCTGCAGGCGGAGGCGGTGCAGGCGCCACAGGGTATCGACAAGCAGCACACAAGCGTTACGATTTCACATCCTTTGGAGCACGCAGCATGGCCACCACTAGCATCCGCATGAACGACGAACTCAAGGCCCGTGTGGCGGCCGCGGCCGCGCGTGCCGGCAAGACGGCTCATGCCTTCGTTCTGGACGCCATCACCCAGACGGTGGAACAAGTCGAGCACGACGAAGCCTTCCATGCGCTGGGCAAAGCGCGCTGGGAAGATATCCAAGCCACCGGCCAAACCGTGCCATGGGACAAAGCAAAGACCTATCTGGGCGCCCGCGCGCAGGGAACATCGGAACAGGCCCTGCAGGACCTTGCACAACTGTCTGAAAAACTGGGGCTGGAGTTTTGACGCAAGCGCCCATCCCATGACCGCCCTTGAACTGCTCGAAAGCCTCAACCTGCTCGATGAAAACGAGCACATTGAGGCTAAGCGTGCCTCGGAAATCGGCAAGTCCATTCTGGAAACCATATGCGCGTTTGCCAACGAGCCGGGTTTGGGCGGCGGCTGGTTGCTGTTGGGCGTGGTGCGTGAAGAGCAGGCGCTGTTCCCGGCTTACGAGGTGGAAGGCATAGACCAACCGGAAGAGCTCAGCACCGAGATCGCCACCCAATGCCGCAACACCTTTAACCAACCGGTGCGCGTCGAGATCACTACCGAAACCGTTCACGGCAAAGCCGTATTGGTGGTGCATGTGCCCGAGGCGCAGCCACATGACAAACCGATTTTCTTCAAGGCCCAGGGCCTGCCCAAAGGCGCACTGCGACGCATCAGCAGCACCGACCAGCACTGCACTGACGAAGACCTGGCCGTGTTTTACCAAGGCCGCCAAACCGAAAGCTTTGACGCCACCCTGGTCGCGGACGCCACCCTGGACGACCTGCAGCCCGAAGCCATTGCCGACTACCGCCAGTCTCGCGCCGAGGCCAACCCCGATGCAGAAGAACTGCGCTGGAGCGACGAAGACCTGCTGCAATCCTTTGGCTGCATCCGGCGCAACCCGCAAGCGGCGTGGCAGCCCACCGTGGCCGGCCTCATGCTGTTTGGCAAACCGGTGGCGCTGCGTCGCTGCTTCCCCATGATGCGGGTGGACTACATCCGCGTGCCCGGCCGGGAATGGGTGCCACACCCAGACCGGCGCTTTGACACCATCGACCTGCGCGACCCGCTGCTACGCCTGATCCGCCGCGCCCAAGCGGCAATTCTGGACGACCTGCCCAAGGGCTTTGCGCTGGACGAAGGCGACTTGCAACGGCGCGACACACCCGCCATTCCCCTGCGCGTGATCCGCGAGGCGCTGGTGAACGCCCTGATGCACCGCAGCTATCCGCATACAGCCCGGTGCAAATCATCCGCTACGCCAACCGGCTGGAAATTCGCAACCCCGGCTTTTCGCTCAAGCCGCAAGACCATCTGGGCGAACCCGGCTCCCAGTTGCGCAACCCCAAGATTGCCGCCGCTCTGTACGACACCCGGCTGGCCGAAACCAAAGGCAGCGGCATCCGCGTCATGCGCGAGAGCATGGAGCAGGCCGGCCTGACGCCGCCCTTGTTCGAGTCCGACCGGGGCAATGACCAGTTTGTGGCGCGCTACTTCCTCCACCACTTTCTGGGGGCTGAAGACATTGCCTAGCTGGCCCAGTTCAAAGACCTGCACCTGAGCGAGGACGAGGCCAAAGCCCTGATCGTGGTACGCGAGGCGGGCGCCCTCAACAATGGCACCTACCGCGAGCTGACCAAGGTGGACACCTTGACCGCCAGCCAATCCCTGCGCCGCCTGCGCGATGCCGGGCTGCTGGCGCAAAAAGGGCAGGGGTCAGCAACTTACTATGTGCCGACCGAGCGCTTGGTAGATAAGGGCTTATCTAGTAACCCCCCGCCCTTATCTAGTGAGTCCGACGGCTTATTGAGTAAGCCTCCGGGCTTATTAAGTAACCCCGCAAGCTTATTGAGTAACCCCCCGGAGCCGGTGTTTGACGAAGCTCGCCGCCGCGAGCTTTTGAACGGCTTGCCAGGGGAACTGGCTGCCAAGGTGGGTGCTATCGGGCAGCGACACCCGCCCGAAGATGTCCGTGCCCTGGTGCTCTCCCTGTGCCAGTTCCGGCCGTGGCGAACCGAAGAGCTATCAGACCTACTGCGCCGTCGCCCGGAAACCATCCGACAGCACTACCTGCGCCCATTGATGCGTGAAGGCCGCCTGACGATGACCAACCCGCAAGAGCCGAACGACCCGCAGCAAGCGTATCGGGCTGTGGGGGCTCGCCCGTAAGCGCGTGCCAGGCAAGTGCACAGCATGGCAATAAGATGCCAACAGTCCTTGTGTCAGGAGCCATCATGAAAAAAACGGTGCGTATTGCCACTGGAGGCGACGCCGAGTCGGCGCTTTTTACCAACATTCGTACGCTGATCGAGTCCGCCCGCAGCACGGTTGCGCGTGGCGTTGATCTGGTGCAGGTGCACACCAACTTCGAGATTGGGCGGCACATTGTTGAGTTTGAGCAGCAAGGCGCGGAACGTGCGGGGTACGGCAAGCAAGTGCTGGGGCTTCTGGCTGAACGTTTGACCACAGAGTTCGGTGGCGGTTTTTCTGTTACCAACCTCAAACTCATGCGGCAGTTTTATACGCTGCATGCGCAACGAATGGGTCAGACAGCGTCTGGCTTATCTGAGCCCAAGGCACGGCCACCAATAAGTCAGACACTGTCTGACTTATTGGCAACTACCGCAGGCCGCCCCTTCTCCCTGAGCTGGTCCCACTACGTCTTCTTGCTGGGCATCAAAAAAGCGGATGAACGCAGCTTCTACGAGATCGAAGCCACCAGCCAGAACTGGACGCTGCGTGAACTGCGTCGCCAGTTTCAAAGCGGCCTGTACGAGCGCCTGGCCCTGAGCCGCGACCAGGATGGCATTCGCCAACTGGCCCAACAAGGGCAAATCGTCAGCCAGCCCAAAGACCTGCTCAAAGAGCCGCTGGTTTTGGAGTTTTTGGGTCTGTCAGAGCAGGCCCGGTTTTCAGAATCCGATCTGGAGGCCGCCATCATCAACCAGATCGAGCACTTCTTGCTGGAACTGGGCAAGGGCTTTCTGTTTGAGGCGCGCCAGAAGCGGTTCACCTTTGATGACGACCACTTTTTTGTGGACCTGGTGTTTTACAACCGGCTGCTGCGTTGTTATGTGCTGATTGACCTCAATATCGGCAAGCTCACGCACCAGGACTTGGGCCAGATGCAGATGTACGTCAACTACTTTGACCGCCACGTCAAAACCGACGCCGAAGCCGCCACCGTCGGCATCGTGCTGTGCAAAAAGAAGCACGAGACACTGGTGGAAATCACCCTGCCCAAAGACGCCAACATCCACGCCCGGGAATACCAGCTCTATTTGCCGAGCAAAGAGGAACTGCAGCAAAAGCTGGCGGAGTGGCCAGGGGGCGGTGATTGATTGGAATTGCGAAGGAAATCAGTACCGCCCAATGACCTCGTCTGCGGAACAGGTCTGACTGTGTCCTGCGCCCACACTGGCAGCGCTGCGTGAGCGGTCACGGGTATCAAGAGCGTAGCAACTACACCTTGGGTGGGCGGTGCAAGGCGCATAGCTTGTTGCCGTCCGGGTCGCGCAGGTAGGCCAGGTAGAGCTTGCCCGTCGAGCCATCGCGCCAGCCGGGCGGGTCTTCGCAGGTGGTCCCGCCGTTGGCCACGCCAGCGGCATGAAACGCATCTGCCTGCTCAGGCGAATCCATGGTGAAGCCGATGGTGCTGCCGTTGCCGTGCGTGGCCGGCTCGCCGTCGAGCGGCTGGGTAATGCCGAAAGAACCGGTGGGCGTGCGGTAGAAGTAGCGGCCCACAATGCCGTTATGCACATTCACACCGGGCTTGATGCCCAGGGTGCCCAGCAGGGCGTCGTAAAACTTGCGGGATGCTTCGAGGTGGTTAACACCGATGATGACGTGGCTGAACATAAGGTCTCCTTTTAATTGACGCCACAAATACACCGCCCTCACACGGTCGGGCTGTTCCAATTTCGTTGATGCCTGTGGTGGGCATAATGTACCGGGGTTGGAAACACAAAAAAGGGAACCAAAAGACGTTCCGAAAAAAGCAAATCTAAGTGATTCCAAAGGAGCAGCAATGGCATCGTTCACTGAGCGGGTACTCATCCTCTGCAAGACCTACCCGTCCCCAAGCGCCAAATACGCGGAAACCTCTTGCGTGGCGGGCATGACTGAAGACGGCAAGTTGATTCGGCTCTATCCGGTTCCGTTCCGGCTGGTGTCTGACGACCAGCAATTTAAAAAATGGCAGTGGATTACGGCGCGTTTTGAAAAGGCGCGTGACGACCACCGGCCGGAAAGCCACCGTGTTTTTGTTGACACCATCGTGTGTGACCCAGACGCCTTGCCCGCAGGCAAGCATGGCTGGCCGCACCGTGCAGAGTTGCTGGCAAAGCTCCCCGTGTACTCAGACTTTGCAGAAATCGAAAGGCTCCGGGCAGATGGCGGTGCCACACTGGCCTTGCTGCGACCCGCCAGAATCATTGGGCTCGACATCACAAAGACCGATAGTCTCAACTGGACCGATAAAGAGAAAGAAAAATTGCTGAGCCTGCAGCAACAGACCGGGTTGTTTGACGAGGTGGAAGAAGGCAAGCAAATCAGGTTGCTGGAAAAGCTGCCGTTTGACTTTCACTACCGCTACGAGTGCGATGTTGCTGGGCAGACTTTTGCCTATCGGCACAAGCTGGTGGACTGGGAAATTGGCGCGCTATATAGAAACGTCCGGCGCATCCATGGCGACAACTGGGAGGCCGCATTTCGCGCCAAACTTGAGCAGGATTTGCCTTCAAAAGACCTGATGTTTTTGCTGGGGACGATTCACCGCTTTCCCCACCAGTGGCTGCTGATCAGTCTGATCTACCCGCCTAAGCCACCTGTTGATAACCCAAATCAGGCAGGACTGTTTTAGCCGTCAGATGCATCACCGTTGGCCCGCCTAACTGACGGGCTGCGCGGGCCACATACGTGCGGTGGCAGGTGGAAAAGTCCGCCTCAAAACACACCAGACAGGCTGGCGTAGCGTGGGCGATCTTGACCAGCTCGCGCAAAGATGCATCTTGCGTCTGGATGTACTTCAAGAAATCCCGCGTGTAGGTTTGCCAGTTGCCATCCGCCTTGTATTGGTTGCGGATGGGCTTGGGGCAACCCAGGGCCGGCGCGTGCAGATAGGCAATGCTATGCGTTGCCAAAGCCGCGCAGAAAGCCGTTTTTGAAAACCCTTTTTTGCGCGATAGGGGCAATTCACGGACGTCCACGACGGTCTTCACCTGCGCGGCTTGTAGGCGGCTGATGAAGGCTTCAATGGTCAGGCCTTCGTAGCCGAGAGTGAAAATCGGGGATTGCATGCGCCGATGTTACCAAGCCCGGGCAGTACACGGATTCCATGCGCAGTTCGATTGGGAGGTGCGCATTGCGGCTCCTACTTCTGAACCACCGACGCGCGGCCTTCGTACGCTGCGTTAATGAAAGGCTTCGCCGCTTCCAGGTCCGCCATGGTGTTGAGCGTTACCTCCAAATTGCCTGTACCCCAATGCCCGATGTGGGTCACATCTCGGGTCTTGGGTAGTACCGTCAGCGCAGAGGCGGGGTCAACATGCAGGTACAGCAGCAGGCAATTCTTTTTATTTAGTACGACGGTGGCAAAGTTCTTCAGACGCTTGAAAGCCGCGTACACGCGCAACTCTTTGCGCTGGACATCATCACCCAACGAAAGCATGTAATCCTCCAGCGAAGTCAGCAACTGCTGCATGGGTTCGGACAAACCCGGCAGCAGTTCCGCATAGGATTTGTCGGGGCCAGGTGTTTTGCCGATAGTGACGTCTGAAATAGAAGTCGCCAAGGAGTCAGACTTCCCAGTTGCCGCCTTGGCCTGCTTGGTGGCGACCACCTTGGTACCGCTATCGCCCCCCGCGTTGGCAGACTCCAGCAGCAACAAGTCGTCACCAAACCGGCGGTAGCGAATCAGCTCAATATTGCGGCCAATCTGCTGCACCGCGTGGCCGTCGTACTTGGTGAAATCCGCCGCTATGCACACCACGCGCGGCGCGCTCCAGTCAATGGCGTCAGCCGCCGCTGCACCCAGCTTATCCAGAACCAGCAGCTTGAATTCGGCCTTGTGGTCCATCAGCCAGTCCAGGTAAAACAAGCCCTGGTTGATGACGTTCTCACCCACCGAACGCTTGTATTCCAGCACCACCGGGCAGTTGTTCTCGTCCAGCCCCAGCGAATCAATGCGCCCGCCGTGCGTCTTGCCGGTGGAATGCTCACTGGCCAGAAACTGGATGCTGAGCAGCGGCATCAGGTTGGCCTCGATCAGTGTTTGCAGTGGCTTCTCCAAGTCAGAAGCGCTGCCTTGTAGTTCGGTGGCCTGGCCGTTGCTCAAGCGGAAGAGTTTGATGTCGCTCATGGATTAACAGTCTTTTGCGCAACTTGCCTGATGGTTATGCATGCTTTGTGCAACAAGAACGGGCCATTGCAGCCCATCCTCGCTCTTACGCAGTGAGGTGCTTGCCAGCAATCCCCGCCAGCTCAAACATCGTCACCTGCTGCTTGCCGAACACGGCAAGCAGTTTGGCGTCGGCGTTGATGCTGCGCTTGTCCTTGGCGTCCTGCAGGCCGTGTTCTTTGATGTAGTCCCACAGCTTCTTGATGACCTGGGTGCGGGCTACCGGTTCGCTGCCGATTACCGCTGCGAGTTCGGCGCTGGGGGTCATGCCGGAGGCGGCCGTGGTTTTGCGTGGGGCCTTGGGCTTCGCGACCTTGGCAGCAGCGGATTTGACCGCCGCAGTCTTCTTGGCCGGGGCCTTCTTCGCTGCCACACCCGTGGTCTTTCCAGCAGCTGCAGGGCGCGGTGCCGCCGTCTTGCGCGGCGGGAATTTGCTGGGGGCAAATTCAAAGTTCACCTTGCCAGCCTCGCCGTCCCAGGCCAGCATGGCCTTGAAGGCGCGGCGGGTGCGCATGGAGACAAACTTGTCGAGCAGATCGGTTTTTCCCGTGGCCAGCAGCTTTTGCATTTGGGCGCGTTCAATCGGCTGCTGCAGGATGACCTGGCCGGTCTTGAAGTCGCAGGTCGGCGTGGGGTGCGCGTGGGTGGGCACCGAGCGGTCGCAGACGTAGTTCTTGCCATGCTCGAATACCGAGCCACCGTGGGCGTCACCGGCTCCGGCGCCGCACTTGGGGCATGGGCCCAGCGTCTCTTGCGCGGAGAAGTCGATCAGCTCGCCGCTTTCTTCGCCGGCCTTGTCGTCGCCAAAGTCAAACTCCAGCTTGTAGTTCTTGGTCTCGTCGTCGAACTTGATGACCATCTCGGCGGTGAAGGGCCAGCCTGCCTTGGAGCGGAAGCCGTCCAGCGGGCCTATGTGCTTGTCGCGCAGGAACTGCTCGACTTCGGCCGGCTCAAAGGTGCGGCCGGCGGGGGACTTGCCGAAGGAGAAGCCGCAGCCGTCTTCATTGCCGGTCTTGCCCATGCAGGTGTAGCGGCGGTAGTTTTCGCGGACGATGCCGCCGCAGTTGGGGCAGGGTGCGGCCAGGGTGGCGTAGTCGCCGGGGATGGTGTCGCGGTCGTATTCCTTGGCCTTCTTGACCATGCGCTCGGTCATGGCGGCAATCTCGGCCATGAAGGTTTCGCGGCGCAGTTTGCCCTGCTCCATTTGCGCGAGCTTGTATTCCCACTCGCCGGTGAGTTCGGCCTTGGAGAGTTCTTCCACGCCCAGGCCGCGCAGCAGCGTCATCAGCTGGAAGGCCTTGGCTGTGGGGATGAGCTCGCGGCCTTCGCGCAGTATGTATTTCTCTGCCACCAGGCCTTCAATGATGGAGGAGCGGGTGGCTGGTGTGCCCAGGCCTTTTTCCTGCATGGCTTCGCGCAGCTCGTCGTCTTCCACCGTCTTGCCCGCGCCTTCCATGGCGCCCAGCAGCGTGGCTTCCGAATAGCGGGCGGGTGGCTTGGTTTTCAGGCCCTTGGGGTCCACCGGGTTGCCGTGCACCTTCTCGTTCGGCTGCACGGGCACCAGGTTCTGGCCCTTGTCGCCGTCCTTGGCGTCGGCCACTTCCTCGGCGGCTTCCTTGCCGTAAATGGCCAGCCAGCCCGGCTTGACCAGCACCTTGCCTTCGGTCTTGAAGTTGTGGCTCACGGCAGGAGTCGCGACCGTGGTGACGCGTGTCGTCACCTGGTACTCGGCGCTGGGGAAGAACACGGCCAGGAAGCGTTTCACCACCAGGTCGTATATCTTCTGCTCGGCTTCACTCAGGCCGCTGGGTGCCTGCAGCGTGGGGATGATGGCAAAGTGGTCGCTGACCTTGGCGTTGTCGAACACACGCTTGGTGGGCTTGATGTAGTTGTTGTTCAGCGCGGTGAGCGCGTGCGGTGCCAGGTGGCGCATGCCGCTGTCGGCCAGCATTTCGAAGGTGCTTTTGACCACCGGCACATAGTCTTCGGGCAGGTTGCGCGAATCGGTACGCGGGTAGGTCAGGGCCTTGTGGCGCTCATACAAAGACTGCGCAATCGACAGCGTGGTCTTGGCCGTGTAGCCGAACTTGCCGTTGGCCTCACGCTGCAGGCTGGTCAGGTCAAACAGCAAAGGCGAGGCCTGGCTGGTGGGCTTGCTTTCTTCTGTGACGGTGGCGGGCTTGCCGCGCACCAGGTCGGCAATATCCTGGGCTTCGCGTGCGCTCCAGACGCGGTCGGCCTTGAGCTCGGCGTCGTCCGGGTTCTTCTTCCACTTGGGATCAAACCACTTGGCGGGGTACTCGCCGGCCTGGGCCGCAAAGGTGGCGTGGATTTCCCAGTAGTTGCGGCTGATGAACTTGCGGATCTGCTCTTCGCGCTCCACCACCACGCTCAGCGTGGGTGTCTGCACCCGGCCCACGGTGGTGAGGAAGAAGCCGCCGTCGCGCGAGTTGAAGGCCGTCATCGCCCGCGTGCCGTTGATGCCCACCAGCCAGTCGGCCTCGGAGCGGCAGCGCGCGGCATCGGCCAGCGGCAGCATCTGCGCATCGCTGCGCAGCTTGTCGAAGCCGTCGCGGATGGCGGCCGGCGTCATCGACTGCAGCCACAAGCGGCTCACCGGCTTGGTGATTGCGGCCTTGGCCGTGCCGGCGTATTGCAGGATCAGCCGGAAGATCAGCTCGCCTTCGCGGCCCGCGTCACAGGCGTTGATCAGGGTCGTCACGTCCTTGCGGCGGATCAGCTTGACCAGGGCGTTCAAGCGGCCCTTGCTCTTGTCGATCGGGTTCAGGTCGAAGTGAGGCGGGATCACGGGCAGGTTGTTGAAGCTCCACTTGCCGCGCTTGACGTCGAACTCCTCCGGCGCCGCGATCTCCACCAGATGGCCCACCGCGGAGCTGACCACATAGGTCTCGCTCTCGAAATACTCGTCGTGCTTGTCGAACTTGCCGGCCACCGGCGTGAGCGCACGCACGATGTCCTGTGCCACGCTGGGCTTCTCGGCAATGATCAGGGTCTTGCTCATCGGTCTAGGTCTTCCCTACTCTTTTCTATGGCGGGGGACTCGAAATCCCCTGCCTACAATCCGGCCTCGCGTGTGTGCATGTACGTGCACGTGCACGCGCACACCCATGATTTCAATGTAACCACAACTCCAGATGCCACCAGCCGCCCGCCCAAAGACCGCTGCCGCCCCACCCCCGCCAGCCAAGGGCAAACGCATCCAGGTGCGCCGCTCCGGCATCCACGGCAAGGGCGTCTACGCGGTCGCGCCCATCGCGGCGGACGAGGTGATCATCGAGTACACCGGCGAGCGCATCAGCTGGGACGAGGCGATGGACCGCCACCCGCACGACCCCGCCCAGCCCAACCACACCTTCTATTTCCATGTTGAAGACGGC
>CANCER010000006.1 GCA_947375135.1 Comamonadaceae bacterium
GCTTTGGTGGCGATTCATTGCAATCTTAATGCACGGCGAAGCAATTCGTCTAAAACGATAATTTTTTGCTCATTAATTGCACGACAAGCTCGCTACGATCGGCGCCTGTCTTCATTCACCGTTTTTCACCGTTTGCCAAGGGAAGCCCAACCATGTGCGGAATCGTCGGCGCCGTCAGTCAGCGCAACATCGTCCCCATCCTGCTCCAGGGTCTGCAGCGCCTCGAGTACCGTGGTTATGACTCCTGCGGCGTCGCCGTGCACCAGGGCGGCCAGCTGCGCCGCTCGCGCAGCACCTCGCGCGTGGCCGAGCTGGACGCCATGGTCCTGCAGGACGGCATCGAAGGCCTCGTCGGCATCGCCCACACCCGCTGGGCCACCCACGGCGTGCCGGCCGTCCACAACGCCCACCCGCACTTCAGCCACGGCCCCGGCACCGACGCCAAGAGCGCCAAGGCCGGCCGCATCGCGCTGGTCCACAACGGCATCATCGAGAACCACGACGAACTGCGCGCCGAACTCAAGGCCCGCGGCTACGAGTTCACCAGCCAGACCGACACCGAGGTCATCGCCCACCTGATCGACTCGCTCTACCAGGGCGACCTGTTCGACGCGGTGCAGAGCGCACTGCCGCACCTGCGCGGCGCCTACGCGATCGCGGTGTTCTGCCAGGAGGAGCCGCTGCGCGTCGTCGGCGCGCGTGAGGGCTCGCCGCTGGTGCTGGGCGTGGGCAAGGGCGAGAACTTCCTCGCCTCCGACGCGATGGCACTGGCCGGCGTGACCGACCAGATCGTCTACCTGGAAGAGGGCGACGTCGTCGACCTGCAGCAGGGCAAGTACTGGATCACCGGCAAGGCCGAAGGTGGCGCCCGCGTGCGCATCGACCGCCCGGTCAAGACCGTCAACGCCCACAGCGGCGCGGCCGAACTCGGCCCCTACCGCCACTACATGCAGAAGGAAATCTTCGAGCAGCCGCGCGCCATTGCCGACACGCTCGAGGGCGTGGAAGGCATCACGCCCGAGCTGTTTGACCAGCAGATGAACCACCAGCCCGGCGCCAACGCCGCGCGCGTGTTTGCGCAAATCGACTCGGTGCTGATCCTGGCCTGCGGCACCAGCTACTACAGCGGCTGTGCCGCCAAGTACTGGATCGAGAGCATTGCCAAAGTGCCCTGCAACGTGGAAGTGGCCAGCGAATACCGCTACCGCGATTCGGTGCCCAACCCCAACACCCTGGTCGTCACCATCACCCAAAGCGGCGAAACCGCCGACACCCTGGCCGCGCTGCGCCACGCCCAATCATTGGGCATGGTGCACACCCTGACCATTTGCAACGTGGCCACCAGCGCCATGGTGCGCGAATGCAGCCTGGCCTATGTGACGCGCGCCGGCGTGGAAATTGGCGTGGCCTCCACCAAAGCCTTTACCACCCAGCTGGCCGGCCTGTTCCTGCTCACGCTGTGCCTCGCCCAGGCCAAAGGCCGGCTGAGCGACAGCGAAGAAGCGCGCCACCTCAAAGCCATGCGCCATCTGCCTGCCGCCCTGCAAGCGGTGCTAGCGCTGGAGCCGCAGCTGATTGCCTGGTCCGAAGACTTTGCCCAATGCGAGAACGCCCTCTTCCTGGGCCGCGGCCTGCACTACCCGATTGCCCTGGAAGGCGCCTTGAAGCTCAAGGAAATCAGCTACATCCACGCCGAGGCCTACCCGGCCGGCGAACTCAAACACGGCCCGCTGGCCCTGGTGACCAGCGCCATGCCGGTGGTCACCGTCGCCCCCAACGACGCGCTGCTGGAAAAGCTGAAAAGCAATATGCACGAAGTGCGCGCCCGTGGCGGTGTGCTCTACGTGCTGGCCGATGCCGACACCCGCATCGACAGCGGCGAAGGCCTGCACGTGATCCGCATGCCTGAGCACTACGGCGAACTCTCGCCCCTGCTGCACGTGGTGCCGCTGCAATTGCTGGCGTACCACACGGCGTGTGCGCGCGGGACGGATGTGGACAAGCCGCGTAATCTGGCGAAATCGGTCACGGTGGAGTAGTTCAACCAGTCAGTACTTTTGGCTGTTTGGTGAGAATAAAGTCGTACAAATTGGACTTGCGCTTGGACTAAAGTCGTAACTCTGCATTTGGCATTCAGGAAGAGGCGTGAAGGCTCAGTCCTTCATGGCCGCCCCAAAAGCGGCGTAGGAACAATACTTGCCGAGATTCTCACTTTAGTTCTACTTCAAGTGCAACTGTGTCGGCGCCGTTTGCCTCGAACAAGCCTTGCTTAGCCCCATAGGCGTAGTGACCGATCCGCCTTCTTTGTTCTGTTTGGAAGCGCCACCGCCAGACATATCCACAAGAGCATGTTGCTTGATAACCATGTGAGTCAGCATCAATAGTTCGCGCGTCTACGACATCACCACAGGCTTTACAAGTAGACATGAGCATCGCGACACTCAAAGATCTTTCTATAGCCAACTTACTTTGGTCGCTGGCTTTGGCGTCGGCCATCAAACGCTGCAACGTTGACATCTCACTAGGTGGGATAGGTTTCAGTGCGATAGCGCCACCCTTACGCGGGGCGAATGTTTCGGGAAACGCCTCCACAAGCCGCGCTAGTAGGCCGCCCGCTAACGGCGACGTAGTCATTGGATAAATGGAGCTTAAACAGGACAGCAACCAACCTTCAATCCGCAACTGCACACGCTCAATCGAATAGAACTGAAGCGGATTGAGAACTGAGTTCTCGCCCGTCCCCCAATCAGTGTCCTCAACATCCCCGGTAGGCATAGCATGGCAACACACAAGTTGCCGTCCGTAAATGTCTGAACGCCAGTCAGCGTGCCCCATCCACAACGGGACGAAACTCAGCGTCATGCTGTTGTCTAGACCAGAACCTGTCAACACAAGTTGCCACTCGCCCATCGCAGCATCATGAACATTGAGTTGCAGATGCCCAAAATTGAATCGTCGCGATGTTCCAGACGGCGATAGGAGCTTTGTTGACTGGAGGGCATGCTGAACTAAAAGACCTACATATTGGCGATATTGTTGATACCGCTTTTCCCCAGTTTCAACTTTTAACTTCCCGTCGCTATCATTCTCACCAGCGGAACTATGTGCAAGCCTCCACAAAGGCCGCAAGCGCTTGTAGTTTTGGTCGTGAAGCAACACGTTCGTAACGCGCAGCACGGACGGTACCCAAGCTTCACGTGGTATCCCTTTGTACAAACGCTTTCGCTGCAAGGTTTCAACTTTACGCAACAGACCCGTTAGATCCCCTAGAACTTGATCCGCAAGTTCGTTTGAAGCGTCATCCTGTGTATACGATTGCCCCCACAAACTGCATAAACGATGTCTTAACCTGTGCTCAAGATGCTCTGCATTTCCAATGGAGAGCGCTGCGGTACGTCTTGATTTTAATGAACTCAGATCCCTGACTCGTCGACCCAGTAGCTTGCACAACTTATCGAGAAGTCGTGCATAGATTACGTTTTCGTAGATTTTCAGCTCATCCTCACTGACTTCAGCTAACAGTCGACGGGGTGTGACCCCCTTGAAGTCGCGACGGTACCAATCCTCTGAGTGAGCCGCCAATCGAGGAAGCGCACCAGGTGCCAATCTCTGCACACGTGCTGTAGACATCAACTCACTGTCATACCGCATACTCATCCGAGGAGATTGGTTAATGTTGAAGAGATGCGCTATGTCATCAATCAATTGCCGCTCAAACTTGGTCAACGCCGCAAGCTCTTTGAGTTTCCCGGGCATAACAGGTGACGGAAGCCCACCGGCCGCGTTCTCCCCCGAAATAGCATCTACAACTGCCTCAATTGAGCGATTGACAAGATCTAGATCGCCTTCCCGCTCAGCGCGTGAAACAACGAAAACATGCTTCTCACTTTCACTCTTCCCCCGCGCCGTAAGATCGCAACGATCAACTCCTGGCCACCACAGCAGTGTTCCTGCATCCAGTTCAATTCTTTCGTTCAAGACAGTTGAAGTCAGTAGGCGAAAGCGACCAGGCTCAATTTCCTTGGGAAGGTCAACTTCGCTCCCCAGAACTAGATCGAAAACCCTCATCCGCCACGCCCCATACGTTGTTGATCCCGAGATAGCGCCTGTAGGCACCGAGTGGGTTCTCCGGCCAATTCACACACTTCCCACAACTTAAGCAACTCGTCTCTCACGCGAGTCAAGTCATCCTCCTCCATGTCATGACGTCCAATGACTTTACCGTCTCGAAACATACGGCTATGCAACATGTGGTCAACCGCGATGGACTCACTTCCGCCGGCCTCCAAGACAACCGGCACGAATCGTTTGAACTGCGTCTCAAAACGGTTGCCCCATCCCAATTGCCAATGATTAAGCAGCAAACTTGTCAATTCGCTTCCATTGATAAATCTGAGGAGATCCTCCACCTGAGGCAAAAATACCTCACCCGCTTTGGCAAAGCGCTTTTTGAGGCTTGAAACACTCCAGCAAGCTTGGTCCTGATGGCGCCTAGGAGCAGGACCAGCTTCGTCAGCCTTATGAAGCTCCATTACAAACGCCCGATCATGTGTTTTGTCTGCGAATGTTGCGGTTGTTTCATCTTGATTGGCCGTCCCGATAAACCAAACATTATTGGGAACTCGAATGTCGCGGCTGTCGCGCAGCAATTCCGGCATTTGTCCACCTGGTGATGAATCCAAAATGTTGATCAGGCGGTCCTGCTCGCCCATTTCCATGGCGGACAGGAATTCAGCGAAGTATTGCTCGGGCCGAGAAAGGTTCATTTCATCCAGCAAAACGATATTGACTCTGTCGCCCCATTGCGGTGTTTGGGCTCGATACAGTGCCTGCAAGGCATTCCGTTCGTAATACTTCTTTTCAAATGCGTTGTAATACCCAAGAAGGTCATTTCGGTCACGCCAACCAGCCTGGACAGGAATGGCAGTGCAATGGCCACCTACAGCTTTCGCAAACGCCATAGCCAAGCTAGTCTTCCCAGTGCCACTGATACCTTGGAAGATGTGGAGTTGGCTCATAGCCAGTCCACCCAGGAAAAGCTGAATGTCTGACTCGCTGTAGCGCAGTACTTTTCCGTCACCGCCGCTGTGGGCTATGCGTGATTGCAGATCAGTCACTAGTTGTCGCAACTCAGGCACTTTTTCAGTGTGAGCTGGCACTCGCATGTCCCGGTCCATCAATACCAAAGCAGGAAAGGCCGTCGTGGCTTGTTTTTTATCCAGCAACTCTTCGACATCGCGGCGAAGGCGATCATTTTGCTCATGCAGAACTGACCGACTACGTTCCATTGCCGCACGAGCACGCTCCCAGTCTTCTCTTTCGGTTACGCTTCGGTGCCAATTGCTTTCTTGGGCCCTGAGGCTGACCAATTCAGCATCCAACTGCCGCATTTTTTCCAAATACTGATCTCTCTGCGTCTTGAGTTCTACCGGATCATCTGTGGCTAATCGTAGATTCGCGTCATGCAAAGCTTTGTCTTTGTCCCGGCATTCTTTACGAAGTCGTTCAGACTCTTCAACCAAGCCGCGAACATCACCGCCGGCGAAACTCTGAAGTTCTTCTAGCCCATGCAACTCTTCAGCGAGACGGTCGTACTCTTCGGATTTCTTTGTAAGCCTGACCTCAAGGCGCGAGACGCGAGACCGAGCCTCTAGCAATTCTTGTTCATATTGATCGCGCACAGCTTCTACTGCGCTCGAGCGTGAAACCTTGAGGAGTTCTTCATTCAATCGAAGCCTATTTTCCCGGCGATCCAGTTCAAGCTTTTTAGTCTCCAATTCCACTTCCACGGCTTGCAACTCCAACCGATGCGCTCTTGCCTTCTCAATCTCCAATGAGGCATCACTCTTCGCTTGCGTCAAGATAAGCTGACGTTCAGCCTCAAGTTCATCGAAGAGGCCATTTCGTTTACGCTCTATGGACTCAACCTGTTCGCGCAACGTCCGCAATGCTTCTTCTCTTTCAGACAGCAAGCCACCTCGGAAATTTGCCTCCTGGATGAGAAGTTCTTGCTCTTTCTCCAATTGAACTTTGCGCTGACTTTCCAATTGTTCTTTTTGAGAATTCACTTCGCTCAGAGTCGCGCGTGCCTTCTCAAGCTCTGTGCTCGTCAACTCTTTCATTGAGCTCACTTCTGCACGCTCAATTTGAATTGCTTCCTGATGGCCCTTAAGGTCAACCCTTGAAGCATCTAATGCTTCGATCTTGCCGTGCATCAGGCTTCCTAGAGTTGCGAACTGCTCCACAAAACGACTGAATTTAGCTTTCAACTCTTGTGGAAGGTCCGTCAATAGCGCTTTGACTTCAACTTCACTCCAAGTCGGAATTGACGCTTCGATCACTGGGGCCGCCTGTTTAACTGTAGCGAAGAGTTTGGTCAGATTGCCAGGCACACTTCCGTGAGCAGGAATTCTGTTAGGCGGCGAATTTCGATTGTTGCTTCTGGTTGCCATAATTTCTATTTTCAAAAATACGATTCAAACTGCTTAAACCAAATCAATGCAGATTCAGCAAGCCTTAAGATATTCTCTCTTTCCAACCAACGACCGCTTGCGTGGCTACTGTCATTTCTCGCTTCCATAAGACCCCAATCAATACCTGAATCAGAAATCTCTCTTAGTGGGTGATCTGGATGGTCGTGAGTTGAAAAAAGTGCAGCTACAAACAAGGCCTTGAAGGGTCGATCTATTCGCGTGCCAGCCAAACTGACCTGTTTAGCGGCCTGACCGCTCAATTGGTCTAAGCTTTCATCCGATAGCTTCCTGGTCAACGGCAAATCCGATAGAAGCTTATGGAGGTCATGCCGTTTCCAGTTGTAGGGCAATCCAGCATTGCTGGCCCGCCACCGATGTAGCATCCATTTGATGGTTGACTCTAGAAGAGCTCCAGATTGCGTTGCCAAACCGTTTAACTCTTCTTGGTAAACCTTTTCAGCCCCTTTAACACTCTCCTGCAGTCGGATAACTCTTAGCAAGTAATCGCGCATCATTTCGTGCTCTGGCTTGTTTAAGCGTGGCGCCTCCAAAAGGGCACGACTCTTTGCCAGGAGATCTAACATCGCAAGGCGGTCAACCGGTGCGGCAACGGCCAACGCCGTCTCGTCTGGAGCCACAAGCCGCAAGACCCTTGAAGCCAGATTTTTGTCTTCACCAAGCTCCTGTGTAAGAGCTTCTCGCAAAGGACGTAGAGCTTGTGTTAATCGCCAAGGGTCAGAAACTAACCATGGCTGGAGATCATCTTGCGGCGCATAAACCTCACAAAGTACCCAAGCCTTTTGTGGCTCATCATCTTGCAATTCGATAGATTGATCTGCGAGTTCCAACAACGAATCCTCGCTCTCGCTTTGCTTCGTTCTCAGCGTGTAGAGATACTCTTGCCAGGCGCGAGTTAAGGCCGATTGGTCCGGATCAGCATTCTGTGGCCTTCGCTTCAGAACATATGGACGAATCACTTGGCCACGACCTCGGTCAGCAAGAAATTCTGGACGAACGACTTGCCCCGCCTCACGTGGCCTAACCTCTTGGAGGACTTCTGCAAATCGTGGCAACCATTTCCCACTGATCACATCCTGAAACGCGTACATAACCCTCATGGCCGAAGCTGAAACTGCGCCACCTTCGAGTGCCTCCATTCCCTTCGGCGTTACACGCAGGCGGTCATCTATCCATTGCCTTGGCTGCAGCTCTTGAGCAATGATGAATGCAATCAAATCGGGCGACAGATCAAGAGAATCTGCCAACTTGTTCATCTCATTCAAGCCTGTCGCTAGCAAGCCGAGAATGGCATCCTGAAAGAGATTCATTCTCTGCCGTGTACTCGGGACGAGTACCGTATGAATATTGACGGGCCAAAGAATGTCGATCGACTTTCCTCGGACGGGTCGCCCCCACTGTAGGTAGATTTCAGGCGACACGGACGACCTCCGATTCACAAAGCTCGAGAAATGCACTCATTTCAGGAACAGCCCGCAGGGCAAAGGGTCCTCGATACATCTCAGCATCGCCAATTGCCAGCAAAAACCTCCGCTGGCGACTCATGGCTACATTCAATCGATTCGTCGATCGCAAATGTCCATATTTTCCGCTAGCCTCTTTTTCGAAGGTTTCAATTTCTTCGGGATCGTTTTCGTTGTGAAGCGTCGGAACCTTGTTTCTATTGCAACGTACCGTAGACAGTAAAACAACGTCAAATTCCTTGCCTTGGAACGAATCGACGGTTCCAATTCGGAGCCGTTCGGGACATTCTTCGTTGCTTGCGTAATCTGGCGAAACACCCCATCCGAGTTGCGTTCGGTCAGTTATAGAGTGCTTGGACAACGCCTCGTAGATTGCGTCGCGTTGTGCAGCGTAGAAGGTAATTACACCAACGCTCATTTTCGGAGGCAACAGTTGCATTAGCCTGGCGACCTCTTTGGCAACAACTTCCGCTTCGACGCGCCTTCTTCGACTGGAGTCCTTTCGCTCCTCCTTCCCATCTTCGTATGGCAAATCAATCCATGCACAAACCGCTCTTCCCAGACCAGGGACATCATCCAGGAAGTCGATTTCCTTGAGACCAGAAGACACACGTCCCAATCCAGCGCGTTCATAGAACTGCTGGCTTACAAAGTCGCCCAATCTTGGATGCATACGAAACTGGGTGTCCAGCATCACAACTCGTGAAAACCCGTCCGAGGCTTCCCGTTTTTGAAATTGCCTAGAAAGTCGCTCAAATAGGCTCTTCTTATAGGTATCACTTTGAACCTGATCACCACGTTCGGCTCTAATTTCCTCCTCGATATCTTCATCCAACAAATGCGGTAATTGGCGAGGATCTCCTACCAAGATGATTCGCCTCTTTGCAAGCGCCATTGGTATGAACAAATCTAATGGATTAGCTCTCGCTGCCTCGTCAATGATTACGCTGGTAAACCGTAAGGTGTCCAGACCTTCCTCGTTTCCACCTTTTAGAAGCGCCATCTGTCGACTTGCGGATTGCTGGCAAGTAGCTCCCACAATGCTGCTGTACTGCTCCACTGCCGAGCGGACTCTATTCTTGTTCCAGGCCAAAGCATCCGCATATCGCTCTATTACTCCGGCAATGCCATGCGAACTCGTTGCAACCTTTTCGCTTATGAATTGCCTCAGTTCGCGTATCAGAACGATTACTGACTCAGGCAAACGATTCCGCTCCTCATGAGTCCGCACATCGGTAGTCAATCTATCCAGAATACGCGCCTGAAGTGTTGCCAAAGATTGCAACGTTGCATCAGACATTTGTGTGGCAAGGCAAGCATCCCCAAGCAATTGCCTATCCGAATCTTCCAGCAACCCCTCATACACACCTAAGCGAGAGAGAATTTCTATTAAACGTTCACGGCCATCGTCTGCTGCACCCTCGGATGTCAATCGCATGGCGCGAACAATGCGACGAAGCGCGCGCTTCTGTCCTCCAGCAAGGTTGGCGCCTACGGTATATTCCCGCTGTGTATCTAGGACTTCAGTAGCTTCCTCCCATCTATCTTTCCAAGTTGAGGGGACACGAATTCGTGCGGTGGTACCAAGTGCGTTGACCAGTTCAGTAACGTGTGCGAATTGATCAGAGCGTCTATCTTCCGGAACACCTTTAACCAACATTCCGTTGATCAAATTCCCGAGTTCCTGGAGGATGCGTTGACTTGGACTAGTCGCGATCAAATCCTCCAATCGCTTTTCCACCTGCAATCGCTTGCGATCACGCCAAGTATCAACGCCATCTAGACCACCCTGAGAGCGACCATTTCCGATCTTGACAGCTGGCAAGCCGAAGACTTCTGTTCGTTCTAATGCGTTTTCTACCGCATCGTGCTGAAAGCTGGAGATCAGTACGTCTTGGGCGATAGACTTGCCTTCGTTCATCTCTGCAAGGCAACGTTCTAGTGCAGCAATCACCTGTGTCTTGCCAGTACCTGGTGGACCAATGATCAGGGCCACGTCTGGGGTATTGAGAGCTACCCTAATTGCTTCTACTTGCGTTGGAGTTGGCTTTCCTGAACGAAAACTTTTTCGTGCTGAATCAGTAAGGCCTGGCCATTTTGAAGGTCTAGCAGTTGGCGTAGGCTGATCCTGCAACAGCGCCCTAAGGCTTGGCACGCCTCGACCAGACTCAATGAACTGCCTGGCCTTCGTTCGGCGAGCTTGTTGAGTTCTGTCGCCTGTGACAGACAGATAGACAAACCCAGTCGCAGGAGGTTCATCGTGTAAACGGATCTCCAAAGTTAATTGACCATCGCGCCATATAGGTTTACCGCGCAGACGAGTTTTGGCATCTTTTGACCCTAAGTCCGTGTAGCGATCTGACTGCCAATCTGGCGCATGTTCAAACAGCTCCATTTGATCGTCATCTTCTGCCATTTCCTTCCAGCGCTTCTCCATGCTACGCATGGATTCAGGGTCGCCAGACAGTCTCCAACCACCCCCTTCCTCGCTGAGCGGCTTGCAGTTGGTGTACGCGACTGCCTGGATTTTTGCTGCACGCATCACGGTACGCTGCCACTCCCGTTCGCCGTAGGTCTTCCACAGGTCCAGATAGGTGCCAAAAGTGCTGGTTACGATCTCAAGGCGGTCAGCACTTTCTGGACTCGCCTCAGGCGCCGCTTCCACCGAACTCAGAAAGCGGATGTTGCCGTCAGCAATCACCAGTGCCATGTCGGTATTAATTCCACGGGCACTCACCTGATCCACCCACATCACGCCCGCGCCGTCTTTAGAGAGTTCTAATACATGCTTGCGTCCAAACAATTGAAAATGTCGATCATCTGGACGCTCCCGCATCGGCATGAATACACGCAGATTTGCGCTGTCAGGAATTTCACAGAGAAATTCATCTCTTAGCCAGTTCATCGCATCTTGTACGTCCGATGAACCCACTACACCCATCAGCTGCATACTCTCTGCCGTACGAGTGTCAACCATGAATGCGATGTTGAAATTATCGATCACATGCTGCGCAAGTACGAAACGCAAATACGCAGCGGTTGGTTTCAATGAAGCCAATTCCCACAGCGTCTCTGCACTTGATGCGTAGTTCTCAAGTGGTCCTGACTCAGGAACCAATTCCAGTTCGACGATTCGTCCCTCTTGTCGCAGCAAGACACTGTCGTCCTGTGCTCGTACGATGACTTCACCGCTCTTTCTCCATTTGGTGAAGTCGAAATTTGACGGCGTAATCCTGGCCAGCAGTGCTTCTTTTGATAGGAATGGGGTTTCACTCAGTTTCATTTTGAGATCACCACTTGAAATTCCACGCATCATGCGTGTCTGCAAGATTGCCCAAATGAAGTGCGTGGGCGATCTGGCGGCGAGGCAACTTCACACGTCCTTTGATCTGGGTCGCGGACTTATCCCCATCAACTTGCAGGTGAAGAGGCACATCTCCCTTAGGGGTGATATGCAACTCGCCCAACTTGGTCACAAATTCGACGACTACCTGGCTATCCGCGTAGGTAGATGAACCCGGCGGCGACGAACGCAACTGTATTGGTTCTGGCCCTGCCATCAGGTAACAATCCGTCTTGATCCAACGATCCTTTTTTTTGCTACCTTCAGGTAATTGGTCCATTCGGCAGAAAATGAAATGGTGCAGTCGAACAGTCCGATCACCGTGCGTTTTGTGCCCGCAAAATGGGCAAGCTCCATCTGCAGTCCATAGGTGTGTACTGCCGCAACCACCTATATCCTCAGCACACGTAACCTGAAGCGCGCAAGCAGCCTCAAGGACTTCGGCCCACTCGGACATTAGGGGGCGGGCTTCAGGCACTAAAGCACCTGCACGGAAGCATCGATCAAAGAGTCGGGCCAGCGGCTCGGTACAGACCGAAGAGCGCTCTAGCCCACAAATTGCTCTGTTTCGACTATCGGATGGGTCGTCGATCCATGGGATTTCACCGCGCAGGGCGGTATGCTCTAAATCAGCATCCTGATCCACCAGCGCTCCACTCTTAAAGGGATGCAAGAACGTCAGAAGCTGAAAGGCCAGAACCGCAAAGCTCCAGATATCTGTGTAAGTGCTGATTCCCGCATCCTCTCGAACCAGCTCAGGCGCACCATAGTCGGGTGTGTACAACTGTAATGTGCTGTCTTTGACGGCATACGTTAGGTTGTCGCAATCGATCATCCACACTTCCGCGTGATCAATCGCTTCAGACACAAAAATATTCTTGGGCGATATGTCTCCATGCGCGATACCCAACCCATGCAGTCTAGCGAGTACGCGGGCTAAGCGCGACAGAAGCGCCAACCTCCGCTTCAAGCCACCCGACTCCAAAAATCCCGCGAGGCCACGGCCTTCCAACATCGACTCTTGGGCTTGAATCAGCAAATTTTCCAAGGGCACCAATCCGTCCATCAACTCCATCAAATAGCCCAACCTAGGCTTGAGTACCATTGCTTTTGGCATCGCGAAGGGAAGGTCAAAGTCCTCAATGGGAAGGCGTTTAACAGCTTCGACTTGCTGTGCCCAGGCTTTTGTCCGTGGGTCCGCACTTGGCCATTTGCTTAATTTCACCAACCATCGAGGCTGGCCGTGAATGGTCACTACGGCGCCCTGACCCCCCTCAGCAATTTTCTTTTCGAGCACATGCACACGCCCAAGCTCGTCCTGAACCTTTTGCTTCTTAGGCGGCATTTCGCCCGACAGATTTTTATCTTTGGATGGCATTTCAATCAACCTTTGAAAATCATTGCTATCGTCTTGTCATCTGAATGCCCAGGGGTTCCCCAATGGGTCATTTCACGGTTCAACCAGACCCTACCGGCCCTGCGAGTTCGCACCTTAATTTGCCGCTGTATCGTGTCGGCGAAAGGGTCCAGAAGACCTGCGTCTACATCATCAGCAATCCCATCTGTCATCAAGAGCACTTGGTCTCCCGGCTGATTCAATTGAACTGAGCCGGTCGTCCATGCTGACCAAGATCGATTTGGCCCCAACGCAAGAGTCTGGTTACCAAAGCCTGCTTTTTCCGGCGTAAAAATATGCAAGCCTTGACTAGTACGTGCCAGGATCAGGCCATCGCCTATCTGGAAAATGCGTACGTACCCCGCAGCATTGCATGCGGCCACCAAAAGAGTGGTAGCGAAATTACCTGGATCGGAATTCGGCACCCCTGCCAACCAGCGACGATAGATGGCGGTGACCGTGTCCCGATCCGTCAATTGGCTTAAGGTTTGATTACGCAAAACAGATTGAGCGCACTGGACCGCCCAGCGTGCCCCTTGTGCGCTGAACTTCTTGCTTCCCAGTCCGTCGGCAACAGCTGCGATCCATCCACCGCACCAACCACGCAAACTCAGCGCATCTTGGGTAGGTTGACCTGACTGCATGTGTGCCGGGCCTACTACCGATCCTCCGGTAGCCCGCAACATTTACAGTGCGTCCAGATCTAGATCGTCAGAGAGGTCACTTCCCAAGTCCAGTGGAAGTGGCTGATCAGGGCTGACACTTCCCGATCGCGCAACCACACTCATGGTTACTGCTTTGAAGAACTTGACTATGTCACGCGCTCCGTCTGCTTCAAAAACGGGCGTTTCTCTATCGTTAACAAATTGCCCCAGCATGGCCCTGTCAGCGCCTGCTCCGATAGCCACCGCAAAACGAGTGGCCTTCTGCGCACGTTCACTAGCCTTCAGCGCTTCCAATGCCATTTCCCACTCATCTGTAGGAGCCCCATCGGAAACCAGTACCAACACAGGCCGGTATGCGCGAGAGGGGATTTGTTGTTTGTCTTCCAACAACTTACAGGCAAGTTCGAACGCACTGCCCATTGGCGTACGGCCCGCAGCCTTAAAGGCTTCAACACCTGCAATGCGGTTTGCGGGAACCAGGGGTAAATGCTCCTTAGCAACTTCACCGCCAAATGTTATCAATCCCACCTGAATTTCGGCTCTTAACCGCGATTCCTTGGAGAAGCTAATGATCATGCTCTTGAGAGCGTCATTGAGCACTGCAATCTTGCCGTTTTCGGACATACTGCCACTAACGTCCGCCAGCACGATAACCGGCAAAGGACGCGGCTCTGGAGCCGCAAAAGCCTTAAGTTTGGTCGCTGGTGCCTCTTCTTTCGGCATCAGTGCATCGTGTTCCTTGCGTCGAATCACCGTGGCTTGGTGAAAACGGCTGGAATTGTCCTCTTCGTAACTTGCCCATCCCATTTCAAACTCCCTTTATTTGGAATATCCATTTACAACAAGTACACCAGATTTGCAGCCCTTGAAGCCGCAAAGCTTGATGAAATTGCAGCTCAATACCCACCAATTAATACTATCAAAATCCATTTGCAAAAAGACCAGCGCGTCGCAAAAAGAACAGTTATTTTCTAGTGGGACCTACAGCATTCCCTACGCTCACCTTGAACAACGTTCTTTCCAACTGCTATTGCCTGTCAGTTTTTGGTAGAAGCAATGCGCTCTGCTCGCTGCAAGAGCGTGATAACCGCATCGACGATCTGTTCATTTGTTGAGTCGGCGTTGCCCAAAATGGTCAATTCACTTTTGCACTCGATACCAGGTAGGTATCGATCTGGGTCGGCATTTGCGGCTGTCCAAGCGTACTGCGCTACGTGCCCGCTCATACCGACTGGGATGATTGGCTTGCCAAGGGAAAGTGCAATTTCAACCTCCTCTTCAACACCAGTAGACAAAACCACCTTGTCGTCTGGCCCAGCTTTGTTTCCTGCCAGCACAACGAGCGCTCCAACGCGCGATATCAAGTCTTCCCTATGGCGCCTAAAAGCATTTGCCCTAGCACTTGCGGGAACATGGCCAGGAAATGGACGTATCAGAACCCTGTCGGCAGGTTGCACCATCGCATTCTCGTAAATGGCATGGAAGGCGCCTAGGATCGTCTGCTCAGCAATTCCAATGCCGAAGCCGGAGACAAGGTTGAACCCTTGACCGATGATGGAATGTCCCAGCGCTCGACTCAATTCATTCAATCGTTCTGAGCCCAACGGCGCAGGGTCCATCGCTGCTCCTGCCACAAAGACGCCTCCACGCGTGACAAATGTCTCAAGCGCCTTCAACAGTGGGGGAATATCTGCATATTCCGCTACCCAGACAGTCTGGATACCATAGCGCTCTATGTCTGCGCTTTGAAGTTCAGCTTTGCGGACGTCGTATTCCATATCGGCATTTGAGCGCACCCCTTTTGGGCATACTCTTGGGGGTCGCCGTGTAATCCAATAATGCGTGCGTTGGTTCTGGCCGAGCTGCTCTCTCACCTTCGCTAGAATCCGCTCCACATTCGGGTCGGTGAAGCTGAATCCCACAAACAATAACGTCTTTTCGATGAAGTCGCCCTTCAGGCTATCCGTGAATAGCCGCCGGGTAGCGTCATACAACTCATAGTCCTGCTTGGTCAGTACCGCATCATGGGGCTGGGTTACACAGCCATGCATTTTGTACAACGTTACGTCTCGTCCACGGCGAGCCTGTGCCAAATTTTGAATTGACAGTTTGATCTCGACACAACGCCCAGCAGCTTCATACGTCCGCTCCAAGAGTTGGTCGTAATTTGTCGTCCACACGGTATCAATCGGCAACCGGGCCATGATTTCGTGAACATCTGTACGGGTTGCATCCCGTGCAAAGGCATCAATTAGCTGCTGGTTCAATTCACCCCTCCCGCCTACGCTGTTGACATGATATTGGGCAAGAGCAAGGAGGTCGTGCTCCTTGTCCACGTCCAAATCCAGGTCTTCAGCGATAGAACGGAGTAAGGCCTTCCAATCGACAAATCCAGCACTCCTCGATGCGCCGGCACCAACAAATAGCGCAGCCTCACCGTTTAGTACTTTGGCTCCAAAATTGGTTATGAATCGGCGCTGATCACGTGAGGGCACAAAACCCAAATCCGGTGCGCTCAATTTTTGCTCCTGATATCGATAGCTGTCTCGATCCAGCTTTCAAGATTACTCTTGATGTGGCTGTAAACATCTGTACTCGTGGCGCCAGTTGGGTCATAGACTTTGACAATTGAAGAAAGCTTCCTGCCCGTGGATCCATAACCAATGTAGTCAAATGGATTCGCACCCTTCTTGCTGGTTTTTCCAGTACTGTCTTTCAGGTTGTGAATGTGCACCCCCAGCACCGCTTTGTTGGCATCCCATGCCTTAACGATTTCGTGGCTTATCCACTTTCGGTTGGCAGTGTCCGCCCCGATAAGTACAACGATACAACTGCGTCCGTACATCTGGTCTTCGATCCACTTCACAATTGCTTTGTCGCCCCCCTTTGTGACCGTTTCCCAATCGTTGTCAGATGCCGGTTTGTTTCCCTCAATAGCACCGATGTTCCGCACCTGCGAAACACGCCAGTTGTCTGGGACGTAATGGAAACTGTAAAAAACTTTTCGTGCCATGGCTGTCATCCTTTCAAGATGATTTGGAAGGCCACGAGATTGGCCTTCATGTTGCTGGCAACCACACATTGTTGTCACCTGCCATACACATTGCGAATCACGTGCCAGGCACCGGTTTCTTTTAAAATCAACGACTTAGCCCAAAAAGCGAGTCAATTCAATACAAAATTCAGAAATTTTATTTGCAAGTAAGTAAATATTTTTATGCAAAATTGGATGAAGACTTATTGCCACAACGACTTCGCAACTTACTTGTGCCTCAGATAGGCGGCTCACTTCACCTTACCGAGCCAAAAACGTTCGTCCAGCATCAAACTCCCACAAGGTGACTTCCGACCCCGCTACGGCACTCACAACCCGCAAGCGCACCGGGGATGATTTCGGTACGGCAACTAATGCCCCTCGGAGGAGACCAGGCTGGATCTGCAATTCGCTAGGGCTTGCAGCATTTACAGCCTTTCCGATGGCCAGATGGCGATGCAACCAGGCGGCTGCCCTTGCCCCCTCAGCTCCTGTTGGAACGAGGGTCATAAGGATGCTTCTCTCCAATTCATCGGCTTCGTCAGCGTCTACCGCTGCCGTTGGCAGAAGCTCGTAAAGCACGGCATTTGCGTAAACGCCTCGCACGGCTTCGGATTCCTCTGCAAGCGAGCTGATGCGGTCAGTCAATTCTTCACCCAAGTCCCAGGCGAGCCACAGCAGAAGTGCACGAAGAAAGCCAACCTCCTCAATCGGTTCACCAGCCTGATCAAGCAACTTTTGGAGCAACTGAGATTGGTGCCCAAATAGGCATTTCATCGAAACATCAAGCAGACTTCGCCTATCAGCATCGGTTACAAGACTTGGGCTCAATCGCCACCTGGGGTGAAGACGCAATCGCCTCAGCTCTCTTACCAGACTAAGAACAGCAACAAGTTGCACGATTGCACTCTGAGCACGTTGCTCGTCCTCGCAAGCCAGGTTCAGCTGCGTGGTCATGCGGCGAATGAGCGTTCTTGCCTTACGGCTGACAATCTCGGCAATCTCTGGGTCACTGAGGACGTCTGGCTGCAGGGAGTCATCGTCGTCCTGACCAACAGACCCCTCCTCCGTACGCCCTCGCGAATCTGTCTTTCCGCGCGAGGTCTCTATTTCAATGCCCAGTCGTCGAATCAGAACATCCAGCAAGTACGCAAGGTCGCCAGACTTCAGCAGTCGCAACTTCTTTTTTTGATTGGGCATGTCGGCCAAATGAACGCCAAGACTTGCCGGACGGGCAGGTAACTTACCGTCTTCAACTTGCCCCTTTCCACCGCGCGAGAACGTTGTCAACTCGTTATGGATATTTTCTGAAAAGATCACCTTTTCAACCGAGGCAATCAGGCGCGAGACATCGCCCTCGCCAGAGCCCAAGGTTCCTAACGCCTCCCGCAAGATAGCCTGGCGTTTGGTATGCGCCAAGCCACTCAGACTTGCGGGATGATGAACAATTGCCCGGAGTGTTCGATCACTGCCAAGACCGAACACCAGCGATCTAACGCGCTCAAGTGGACCATCAATCTTGATTGTGATCCTCGATACATCCGCAACCGACATCGTTGCATCCCAACGCTCTTCAAGATTCGATCCCTCCGCCCACCTCAGATTCAATTGCTCTGGATGCGGGAATACGAAAGCGATTGAATCAGATTCGGCATCAGCTACTGCAACACGTACCGACTCGCGTGCTTCCGCTTGGGAGTTCAATTCAACCAGGCCTCTCTCCGCCACCAGCTTTAAGTCAGGCAAGCCTATCGGGGCAAGGTCAAAGGCTTGGACAATGCCCAAGGCGTTTGCAGCAACCCTGGCCACTGCACCTTCACGCATTACGACAGCCTCAATATTTCCATGCGCGCTATTTCCCATCCACGCGGGATAGCTGGGGTTTGCGCTCCCAGACACCAGCACATCGCCTTCAAGTGACTCAAAGTAGATGGCCTTAGCGTGCAGGTAGTGCTGCGCTGTGTCTGCCCATAAGGATCGCGCATCGACAAAGCGGCATTTCACGTCGGCAAGCTTGCCTCCCAAATGCACAGTATCGGGGTCGATGAGTACCACCACCTCAGCTGTGGGCCACTGCTCCGATAACTTCCGGAGCATGGTTAGCTCAGCGTCAAAGAAAGCCCCCAACACCACAATCCGCTCGACGCGAGCAGGAACTCTGGACGCCACCTGCTCGAACAAACTTTGACCGGCCAAAGATTGCCCAAGAACACATGACTGACCGCTGCTCTTGGCTTTCTGCGTCAGCGGTGTGACGAACTTGCCAATAGCGAGGGCTGCCTCCAAAAGTGATTCAGGTAAGTGATTCGATTGTTGATTTACCCAGGCCTCTATCAATCCCCAGGTATCGGCCAGCGCAGCAACACCGTCATTGTCCTTACTCCCTCCAACGTCAATCCAATTTGTGACTTCTCGGTTGTACCCAAATCCCGACAGCGTCAGATTGTGGCTGCCAATCAAGATGGCCGCCTTCCTGGCACCGGCTACCAGACAAACCTTCGGATGAAATGCTCCAGGCACTTTCATCGGTAGCAGTGCGTATCCATGACCCGCAAGTCGGGGGCGGGCCGCATCGCTTAACCACGCTTGTGCGCACTGCGCCCCATCCATCAAGACGACGTTGTAGCGAGATCCAGCAGCCATGAGCCTGCGCAACACGAATTCCTCGTAAAACGGAAGCGTCGCATTGAATGTCGTGATTAAGGAGGCCTCATAGCCGCCTCGCTTTATTACATCCAGAATCGAAACTGGATCACTCACGGTAAGCCTCCAAAAGGCTCAGTCCCAGCGCAGTGGGGTAGCTGGGCTTGGCATCCAAGGATGAGTCTCGGGTCAACGCTCCGATATCGCGCAAGATTTGAACTGCCTGACGAAATCTAGGCGTTGTCTTTGCTGGCTCTGGAACATCCACAAGCTGTAACCCCTTCTCAGTGGGTCTAAATCGAAAGGTTGACTGCCCGGCATTGCGCAGCTTCCGCAGCGCAACCCGCAAATGTGTATTCATGCACCAATTGAAAAGATCTTCAGCAACGCTCTGCAGCGACATGGTTTGCCAGGTCAAGAAGCGTGCTTGGATCGTTGTCAGGTTGATGGGCGAATCCATCAGTTCATCGCTACCAATGGGCAGGGCGCCATAGGGTGAATCTGAAGCATTTTTTCGTATCGCCAGAAGCGCAAGGGCTCGTAAAGCAATCTCAAGCTGACCACCCAGATCAACGTTTAAAGTGACATCTTTGGCCAATTCGTCAGTAAGCTGGAATTCGTGATCTTGATTTTCCCAGTCAGACAGTAGTGGACCCGCATTGGACAAACGCAGGCACAGAATCCCGAATGAATCCACTGCGATATTCGAATAGGCGATCTGAGCCTCTTCACTCGCTGCCAAAGCCTTCGCAAAGACTTCCACGGTAGCGCTGCCAGATACGCCCACCGTTTCAGCGCAATCAAGTCGCTGCAAACACATGGAGAAGACGCTTTGCATGACCACCGACAGCAAGTCGTTTCGTTCGTAGAGCGCCCATGCGCTCCGAGTTGGTTCCAGTGAGTTCGGAACTTCCCATGAGAGCTTGCCAGGCAGAACGCCAGAATAGGCAACAGCTCTGAATACGCGCTCATTCAGATCCTGTTCGCATTGAGTCCGCAAGCAGTTCGCAAGATGCAGTATGAGTGCTAGCGATTGACGACGCTGCTCGCCGAGTGCACCAAAGGCTTTAGCGCGGTCAAAAAAAATGTCCGTCAACAAATCATGCTCAGGCGTCCCGGACGCAATACTGCACGCACAAAACCCAGCCAAGTTGTCGAGGTCATCCAGTGCCACCACATCTGACTGCACCAAGGCCCAAAACAAATCACCTGGAACCGTCTGCGATACCGCCTCTGCCATGGGCTGGCCTCGTTCAATGGTGAATTTGATCCAAGGCTTTGCCGACGGGTCCATCAGTTCCAGTTGAGCCAATGTGCCGGCGTAATACTGCCCCAGGCCACCGAGACGATTCATAAAGTAGCGCCGGGCGTTACCTTCCGTGCGGTCGGTGTATGTAGACAAGCGCAGCTCCTGCCCTTGCTCCAGGCGATCCAATGCCTGCAACAGTTGAATGCGGCCGACCATTGCCGCACCGTGTCGCTCTGCATCGTGATCTGTCTTCCGCGAATGGCGCTCAGAAATCAATGTGAACAAGCAATCTGCACGTCGAAAGTACTCGATGAATGCATCAGCATCCGCGGTCGGAAAACGCAGATCAAACGACCAAACCAACCACGGATACAAGGAGTAATAGCGGGCTCGGTCCGTCACATTCGTGATACCGGGCAGAAGTTGAGCGTAAATGGCGAGGCAAGGGCCTTGTGTGCCCAAGTGATCGAGTCCCCCAATGGCTATTGGCGGCTTGACCCAATGTGTTGAAACTTCCATTCAGACCTCTACGTGTAGTCCGAGGCATGGGTGACACAGTGCTCGGACACAATGTCCAGCCACGGCTCATACCAATGCCACGTTTTGACGACAACTACGCCCAAGCCCTTGGCCGGATTCTTCGCATCCATCGCCTTCCAGAGTTGAGTGTGGTTATGCATGGTGAATCTGGAAAATCCAGCCGCATTCATCTTGTCCACCACCTGATTGGGAAGGTACTTGGTCTTCTCTGTTTCCTTCACAACGGCATAGCTTTTGTTCAATCCCTTCGCAAGCTCAGAGTCCGCTTTGATGAACTCGATCACCTTGTCGGCCTGGCCCTTCCGATTTACTGTCTTGGTAACAAAAAGGACACGATAGGCAAAGCGAGGATCATTGAATTCCGCCTCGGTCAATTCGGCATCAAAGGCGTTGATGAAGGCCTGAATGTGCGATGGCAGTCCAGCCGCATCATGCAAAGAATTCACTTGATCGGAGTTGATAGAAGAGAATTGCAGGCTGAAAGACAGATGCTTGTCGATGCCAAATTCATCGCCGAACAGCCGTTTGATCAGATCGTTGTAGTTCAGACAGCATGCCTGGAATCTTGCGCTGAGAAGTTCATCAAGACGGTTGGTCATCTGATGCTCGATCTCATGTCGAAGCCCGATCAAAAACTTCAAGTTGTTCGAGGTAGCCTTGTCGACCGGTGAACTGTTGTCGTTAAGGCAGCGTTCAAGCTCCCAATATTTGAAGGCACCTTTTGATGTCTTATCGAAACGCTTTCTCGAGCCAACCATCTTGCAATACCGATATTCCACTCCCTGTTTTCGAAGGTGCGCATGAAGTAGATATGTCCATGAGATGACCATCATTACGACAAAAATCTCGGACTTGAACGTGATTGCAGGATTGTTGAAGACTTGGACGGCTGCAAGCGCAGCTTCCCGAGACTTCTTGAGTAATTCGTTTGAAACTGAACCGACTGTTCTGATTCGCTGCTTGGACGTAATACCTCTCCCGGATTGTTGTACTTACGACCAGCTTGCAACTGGATAGTCGCTGCTGTGACGCTCCCACTGCAAGGCCCGCACTTCGGGATCAAGAAGCCCCACCTGATCTGTCACCTTCTCACCTTGCCCCTTGTCGTCTAAGCCAGTTAGGAAGTACAAACCACCGACCTCTGTGAGCACAAAGCGGTTATGCATTGGCCCCTCCGGGAGTAAAAACAGTCGCAGCACAACTCCAGCCGGTAATACACCATGAATCGCCTGCTGGATACGTTGCGCTATAAAATTTGCATCTTGACTGTCGCCCCTGTAGATGTCGACTCTTGCACCAATACGTACGTGCTTCAGGAACTCCAGAAAGGGACGAAGAAAGCGCTTGTGACCTAAGTCGAAGTGCGGATCGACCAGCTTTATATGCTTGCCTTTGCTCAATAATGGCGCGCAACAACGGGCCATAACATTAGCCTCTCGTTCAATGTCCCACTGCCGATTTGGCTTCAAGCAAGGATGATCTCCATCAAGGTCAGAAGCGGAAATAACCTCCGGATTGTCCAGCTTCGTACTAGCGATGATTGCATCGAAGGGAGCTCGCTTGTTCTCGGCGATAGCTGCCTCCAGCCAATCGACTGAACAGCCTTCGCCGGGCCTGCCTTGAGCATAAAAGGTGTCTTCAGACAATGCTCTCAGGCGCACCTCTAACTTGGAAAGTTCAGCTTTCCCGTGAAGATGCCTCTGAGCAGCCTGGTAAACAAACCGCTTCCACTTACTAGGAAAAGCTGCAATCAACCGACCTTCCGGAATCCCAAACTTTTCGATGATGTAACTGAAGTCCCTATAGGAGGTGGCGACAGAAGCGGGTTCAATAGCTACTTCTTTGAACATCAGAATAATTCCGCACCGCGTTCATCGAAAAATCCCTGTGGCCAAGGTTTGGTGAACTCACCAGAAGTCATCACGGGAATTTCATCGATAACCACTGCGCCATTACGTTTGTTCAGACAATAAACTCCTATAGTGGCTGGCGTGGGCTCTTGGTCCAGGGCAGTGTTGGCCGACTCGGCTACTTCGCGAATCCGTCGGAGTAACCTCAAGATGAGATGCTCGCTGTGTGTCTCGATTAAGAACGATAGTCCCTGATTCAGAGCTCCGTCGATAAATAGATCGCCAAGGCCAACTTGCACCGCAGGGTGAATGTGCAGCTCGGGCTGCTCAATACATACGACGCTTGCTGAGGCGTCTTGGGCCGCCACCACCACAGGAAGCACCTGAGAGATGCCAACGCCAACATCCTGTGGTTGCAAGGTCAGCATCGCAGCATCCTGCAAATAGACTCTTTTACGAACAGGCCCTATTGGTTGAGGAGTTAGGTGACTCGTGTCGAATTCTTGGAACGGCTTTCTTACCACAGCATATCCAGTGCCAAGTTTGGTCGGCGATTGCATCCAATCGCTCACACGCTCTACTAAGTCCTGGCTTCCTGTCAATAATGTTTCCCAACCAGCCATGCCATCGGACCAAGCTGCATCGCTCTTGGTAAGCGAAACATTGAGGCCCCTAGGCGGAATTCGTCGAAGCGGTCCGATATAGCGCATTTGTCGCAATTGTTCACGTAATAGAAGTGCCGGTCCGATGGTGAGCCATGACAGAAAGGCAGTGAACTCACGCACCATGTAAACGTTGTTTGCACCCTTAGCACCGGGAGCTGGGATGTACAGCATTTGATCCAATCGTGGCATGGCACCGCGGAATCCACCTAACCAAGCGCGGAGGCCATCACCCGGCCGCTCCATACCAGCGTCTTGAACGGCTGAAAACAACGAAGGCCAAACAGATGCCTTCTCAAGACCTTCAGTGGCCTCGGTTGAGCCGGGATTGGTCGATGTGTCACCAAAATCCGCCGGATTTACGAAATCGGCCAGCTCCGTCAGTAGTGTGTCTCCATCAGATACAGCAACCATGAAGATGGGGTTGGCATGGTTAATACGCATCTGAGCGTCGCGGCCGTCGTTCGACGCAAAAATGGAAAGACACCATTCGCCATTCGCCGAAATTTCATAGCCTTGAACTACGGGCTGTTCGCGCTGTTCATTCCAGCCGATGTGTAGGCGCACACCGACCGTACGAACGGCGCGGCGAACAGTCTGTAGCGTTTCATACATCCACCAAACGGATTCATCGTTCGTCTGCCAGTCCTCAAAGGCATCTGGTACCAATTCTGGAATTGAGGTTGCGCCTAATTCCATCTCCACCTCAATCTCAATCTGTCGTCGAGGGTCTCGGCCATGGACGAGGTTCAGAAATCCACCAAGATCAACTGCATCTCCACCCTGCAGGGTGCGGTCTGCATTGGTGTTCTCACGCTCCAGAATTTCTCGGACGTACTGCATCGCTTGCAGCACGCTACTTTTCCCGACACTGTTGGCTCCAAAGAGCAAGGTGATCGGTCTTAGCTCAATTCGCACCTCATCAGAAAAACCCTTGAAGTTCTTGAGCAATAGCGACTTAACTAGTGATGCCACGTCATTGCTCCGTAAGTTCAAAAAATTGATTACCGAGTGATGCGCGTAAATTCTCCAGAGCTTCGGCACTCACTGAAGCACTTGCAACTAGATCTGAAATTTTGGACTGAACCAAGCAAAAAGCGGTTTGTACCTCGATAGGTGGAACAATGATCTTGAACCCATCGAGTTCTGCCTTCGTAATCGCCTGTCGAGTTGCACCTGCCTCACCAATGTTCAACAACTTTGACTTAACTGCCGATGTCAGCAGCAGTTGTTCTAGAAATGCTGGTAAGAGTTTAGAGGTAGGTCGCAAAATGCTCACATGTTGATTCACTCGCGCGGGCACCACATTCACCGGCGCACGACATACTCGGGCAACCGACGCCCCTGTGATGTTTATAAGTACGTCATCTGCTTGAACAATCACGTTGGACAGGCGTCCCGCTTGCGCGTCATCAATTCGAGCTAAGTCCTTCCAAAGAAAATGCCCGTCCCGAACATTCATACTGCGAATTAGCGCAATCCCGTCGACTTTATAAGCAGCGTCCCCGCCCTTTGGAGTCGCGCCACTTCCAATCTTTGTACAAATTTCACTTAAACAATCTATGTCCCAACCCTTTGGATTGGTCAACGGATCGCCAAACATTTCGATGAAGAGTGCTCGAATAAAGTCGTCGGCAAGTCGGATGGCTTCTTGACGTTTACGGCGAACGCTGTCGGCCTTATCAAGGATGGCGGCAATTCGCTTTTGTTCCGATAGCGGCGGCAAGTCGAGCAGCTGGGACTTAATAGTCTTATCTGAGACAGCTGGGTACGTTGCCCCCGTTGCCAACGATACCAATCGACTTACAGTCGACTCAGACGATATCCAATGAAATAAGTAGCTGGCGTCAAGCGATTCTGGATCTGGGCGCAAGACGCAAAAACCTGTCGATGCAATTGCACCTCGATGTACTTTGGATGCTTTGGCTACTGTATTGAGATTCGGCCTAACAGTTGAGACGATCACATCGTCTTCTGCAAGCATTTGCCGTGCTCGGCTAGGTGCTGCTTTCCCCGCAATGACCTGGGGATTGCTAATTTGACGGCACTCACGGTCTACGGCGGATATGTCGACATAGGTGAAGTCAGCGTTTTTGAATTCAATGGCCGGATTGACATTTCTGACTGACAGAAGGTAGTCGGCCAATTGGCGGTTGTTTTTACTCATCCCAACATTTCCTGAAGGTCATCAAGATCACTCTGAATCGATAGCTCAAGCTCCCTCAACTTGCCAAGGAGCTCGTTGGGGTTGGCATGAACTTGGATGGAATTCGAAACGATCTTGTAGCGATTGATCGACAAGTCATACCCCTGTGCCCTGATGTCTTTGGCAGGAACTTCAAACGCCTTTGCCGACCTATCGCTGTAGTCCCCTTTACCCTCGCACCATTGCAAAAACTTGGTTTGCACATCCGCCAAATCGCCATTGCCATCACCGATCAGTGTTCGTTTGTCATCTAGCGTTCGACCGTCCGATAGAACGTCGTAAAAGAACACGTTCTCAGTCTTTCCACCCTTCGCAAAAATGATGATGGCCGTGGACACTCCGGCATATGGCTTGAACACGCCAGACGGAAGCGAAATCACTGCCTCCAACTGATTACTATCAATCAGGTGTTGTCGCAATTGCATGTGGGCCTTACTGGCGCCAAACAAAACGCCGTCAGGCACGATGGTTGCGCTACGACCTCCGAGCTTTAGCATGCGCAGAATTAGACCTATAAAGAGAAGTTCGGTTTTCTTGGTCTTTACCGTACGCAAAATGTCAGGTGCAACGTCTAGCTCATCCAGGGTTCCCTTGAAGGGTGGATTGGCCAGAATCAAATCAAACGCATTCTTGGAGCCCTTGGGGTGTCGCTCTTCGAAGCCCTGACTCAAAGTATCCTGATAGTGGACATCAGGCTGCGCAACACCGTGCATCACCAAATTCATGGTCGCTATACGCAGCATGGTCGCATCGAAATCATAAGCATGGAACATATCGCTGTCGATATGTTTACGTTGTTCGCTCAGCAGGTCTCCACTATAGGTAACCTGTCTTTCCCCATCAACGACCTCCACATACTGGCCAGCAGCACTGCTGTGCTCACGCAGAAGGTATTCGTAGGCTTCGATCAGGAAACCTGCGGTACCGCAAGCAGGATCACAGATTCGATCAGTGGGCTGCGGTTGCATCAGCTCAACCATCATCCGGATGATGTGGCGGGGTGTACGGAACTGGCCGTTAATGCCTGCCGTGGTGAGCTTGCTGAGCAAGTATTCGTACAGGTCACCCTGTACTTCGCCACGCTCCAGCGGCAAGTCCTGCACAGCGTTGACCGCCTTTACCAGCAATGATTCCTTTTGAATCATCAACTGGGCATCTTTCATGAAGGCGGCGAACTGGCTACCTTGCCCTGTGCTGCGCTCAGCTAGACGACGGAAATGCGGAAATACGCGGTCTCGCACATGCGGAAGCATCTCGGAGCCACCGAGGTGTCGCCAGTTTCCCCAGCGGCAGTTTTGATCTGCCTCGCCAAAACGACTGGCGACTTCCTTTCCCGTGACGGAGGCGCGCTGTTCGTCTTTGCGCTCCTGCATATCCAAAAGGCGGCTGTACATGAGGAAGGTGATCTGCTCGATAACCGTGAGGGGGTTGGTGATGCCGCCGGTCCAGAAATCAGTCCAGAGGCTATCGATGCGGTTCTTGAGTTCGCCAGTAATCATGATGTTTGGAATTTTGTTTTCAGGTTGAAAGTGTTAATGCGCAGAAGGCTGTTGCTTAGGCTGGACCGGCTCGCCAAAGCCACGCACCAAGCGTACGACCTCGTCAAGCTGTTGTTGAACGGGAAAGACGCCGCCCAAGCCTTGTGCATGCACGGTATTAAAAGGGGCATCAAAGAGCTGACCCACTTCAATAGCGCCGAACTGGCGGATGTGCTCTTTCAGCAGGGCGAGGAAGCGAAGTTGTTGGCTGTTAAGTGCGTGCAGTTGGGCAAAGGTTGTGAACTTGTCATCCACTGCTTTGTGGTCCAGGCCAACGATGTTTCGCAGGATTTGGGTGACCGGGATGGCTGTGTCGGGGTAGAACTCTCGTAACGTAGCCAGGTCGACATTAGGGTTGCGGGTGTGAAGCAAGCTGTTGAGCCGGTCCAACTCTTCCGGGCTAATGGCCTCGCCACGGCGAACCTTAAGCAAAACTGGGTCGGTTTCGAAAAGCGGTTCCAATGCCGACTGCACCGCCTTGCGGTAAATGCCAAAGTCCACCGATTTAATGTTGCTGGGCCTGGGTGTAACGATGTACTCCGCAGCATCTTCCTGTATGTCGATCCTGGTGACCAGTGGTGGCAGCGGTCGGACTGGGGCGTCTGCAAGCTGCATCACATCACGCAATGCAAAGCGCATAGCGTCCAATTCGGCAAAGCTGGGGCTTTTCCAAAATGCGTCTGATCGAATCTTGATCAGCTCGGTAGCTTTGGCGCGTACGGGGTTCAAGTGTGGAGGTAGTCGGTTGACCCACTCCAAGACCGTGTCACGTTGCAGATTGGGTTGGCCCGGCTTGGTGATGGCAGACGATTCTGCCTTGGCGAGCAACAGATCCCAGCGCAAGGCATCGCCCTGACCGCGCACATCAACTGAGTTCATCAACGGTGCAACGGTTTCAGCCAGCAACTGACGGGTGACAGGAGCGAAGTGGTGTACCAGCGCGGCATCGCGCGCCTGGCTGACGGCCTGCCAGTTCTCACGCACTGAGATGGCGCCATCGGGCAGAGCCACGGCGTCCTCTTGTATATGTTTGGCCAGCACATCGAATGCAGCAATGTCGGAGCATGCAAGTGCCTGGGCTGCCAACTCAATGCGAGCTTCATAGCGACGCTGAGTCAGAGGCTTGGGGACATTGGGTTCGACTTCATCGGCATTCAAATCATGGAACGCAAAATTGGCCCAGTGGTCAAAGATGAGGAATTCGGATTTGTCCAGGCCAGGTCCAAAGAGGTCTTTGCACAAGCGGGTGCCGCGACCGATCATTTGCCAGAACTTAACCTTGCTCTTTACCGGCTTGGCGAAGACGAGGTTAACTACCTCGGGCACGTCGATTCCCGTGTCCAGCATGTCCACCGATATGGCAATGCTCAGCCCGTTCTTTCCCTTGAATTCGTCGATGAGGGCCTCGGCTCGTGGCTCTTGTGAGTGGATCACGCGACAGAACTTCCCTGCAAATTGCGGGTACATCTCATCGAATAGCTCTGCAAGCAGGCGAGCGTGGTCGATATTGCGTGCAAAAACGATGGTTTTGCCGGGGAGTTGACCGTCTGCATCGCGTATGCCGTTGTCCATCAGGTTGCGCAGGATCACACGGTTGGTGTCTTTGTTGAAGACTGCGTCATCGATGTCCTTGGCTTCGAAATCCAAGTCATTCGGATCAATGCCCTGATCTTCCATTTGGGCGATTTGCTCGTCTGACAGGTGCGCAGCTTTGATGCCTTCACGTAGAAACTTGGTCGTGTGGGCAACCACGCGGAAGGGGACCAAATTGCGGTCGGTAATGGCCTGTTCGAGTGGATAGTTGGCGGTGGGAAGCTTGTAATCGCAACCGAAGAGTTGACATGTGCTGCGGCTGACCATTTCCACAGGCGTGGCAGTCAGACCAATCTGCAATGCGTCAAAGTATTTGAAGAGATCGCCATAGAGGTTGTAGATGGACCTATGCGATTCGTCGGCGACGATCAGATCAAAGAAGCCAACATCAAAGGACTCGTAGTCGTTGATAAGACCTTGGTAGATGCCAATGTAGATTCTCGCGTCCAACTTACCGACGCTATTGGCTTGGCCGATGACGTAGATCGGTTCTTTGACGAAGTCATTGAACGCGTTTTTGGCTTGCTTGCGCAGTTCTTTCCGGTCACACAGGAAAAGCACGCGCTTTGCCCAGCGCGCATCGATCAGCAACTTGGCCAGCGAGATAGCCACGCGGGTTTTTCCGGTTCCGGTGGCCTGCACTATCAGGGCGCGACGGTGGCGTTGGCTGAAACGCTCTGCAACTCGGGTGACGCTCTCAATTTGGTAGAGGCGACCAGCGATTTCCGCATCGGGGCGAACGTCTTTGATCAGGTCGAGCTTTTCGCGACGCTGAAATCCGACACGGTACTGCAATGTGTCTTTTGAGTAAAAGCCATAGACCGCGCGAGGCGGGTAGCCGCCAGCGTCGTCCCAAACCCAGATGTCATGGCCGTTGGTGAAGAAAATCATCGGCCGTTGACCGTGCGTCTTCTCTAGCCCATCAGCATATTGCTTGGCTTGTTCCTGGCCAACGCGCGCATCAACGACTGTCTTCTTGGCTTCAACAACTGCAAGCGGTTTTCCGTTGTCATCCCACAGCACGTAGTCGCAGTATCCTTTTCCAGTCGTAGTGGCTTGGTGCAGGACCTCTACTTCTTGCCCGACGGACTCATTGCTGTCAATGCCTTTGGGAACATCCCAACCGGCCATACGCAGGTCCCGGTCAATCAGCCACTTACGGGTGTTGTCTTCGCTAAAGCGCAATTGATTGGCCACTGCCGTGGCAGTCTCGCCGACTTGCACAAGCTGAACCACTGTCGGTGCTGCCTGAGCATCTGGTGATGGCGTTGTGGCTGCGGTCGCCTTGTCCGTGGAACGTAGTGCCGCCAGCTCCTGAAGCGCCTGCTTGAGGCGTTCTTCCTTGATGGCGTTGTCTTCGGCAAGCGCCTTCGCTTTGCGCTTGAACTCCGCCTTGGTGTCAATGCCCTCGGCAGGCGGCTCTTTAAACGCTGCAAAATCATCAACCTGTCCACCCATGAAACTCACGTGCAGCCAACGAGCGAGTTGCCAGGCTTCATTGACACAGCGAATGGCATCGGCGGCCTCTACGCCCTCGCCGTGGGCTCCTCGGTTTCCAATCCGGCGTAAGAGATGCAGCTTGTCGAGCACCTGGGGAGCCGCTACCGTTTTGAAGCTGGCGTCATGAAGTAGGTCGACAAAGGTGGACTGAGGCATGCGCTGCAAGCGCAGCTTCAAATAGATACGGTCTACCAGTCGCTCGGCAAAATTCCGCAGCTTGACCAGCGCGCTTTCAGGGTCGGTATGAGCGTAGTGCTCCGCGTACCCGCCCATATTGGCGAGTTCCGGGCAAGCCGCACGAAGTGGCTCAAAATTCAACGATTTAATGTCAAGCATCAAAATTTGGTCTGGTTTCGTGGCAGTCATGCCTTTTGTTTTGCGAGAACCGTACCAACCTCCCTTTTCCCTAAGTGTCGTGGTTTTCGATGCCAAGCTTTTTGATCCAATTACCCAGAGTTTGATGATTCGAAAAGCCGAGCAATGTGGCGGCGGCAGTCTTACGATTGCCGGTTTGTTTGAGGGCGCGCGTCACGTAGTCGCGCGATACTTCGTTCAAAAGTCCTTCTAAATCAAAGCCTTGCGTAAATGGACGACCAAGAACTGCATCACCCTTCTGGGGTATTTGTAGAAGTGCGGATTCCACGTCACCTGGAAGAATTTCTGGCCCCAGGGACCAAATGGATGCGCGCAAAAGTGTGTGATATAGCTCCCGGACGTTGCCCGGCCAAGCGTGACTGTTGAGAATTTTTCTTGCACTAACGGAAAGTTTCTTCTCTTGCGCTTCTGGTTTGCCACGAGCGTCGGCGTTGATTTGAGCCAAGAACGTGTCTAGCAGCAGATCAACATCGCCTTCTCGCTCACGCAAGGGTGGCAGACGCAAAATACCTACCGCTAGGCGGTGGAACAGATCTTCCCGGAAACGCCCGTTACTGACTTCCGCTGCGAGATCTCTGTGAGTCGCAGCAATGATGCGCACATCGACCTTCACCGCCTTTGATTCGCCCAGCGGCGTGACCTCTTTAGCTTGGATAGCACGAAGCAGGCGTACCTGACTATCCAGCGGTAAGTCTCCAACCTCATCCAGAAAGAGTGTGCCTCCGTTGGCCTCCTGAAAATGGCCTTTCCTACTACCAACCGCTCCAGTAAAAGCACCTCTGACGTGCCCGAACAACTCTGAGTTAGCCAATTCGGGAGCGATCGCTCCGCAGTTGACTGTGATGAACGGCTTGTCGGCCCTGTCACTGGCTGCCCGGATTGCCTCGGCAAAAAGTTCTTTACCTGTGCCAGTTTCACCCAGGATTAAGACCGAAACATCATGGGCGGCAATTCGCTGAGCAAGCAAAATTTGCTTCTTTACTGATGAGCTACCGTGAACGATCTTGTTGAAATGGGGGGTACTTTCCTTTGGACCCTGAGCCAACCGCTCTATGCGCTCGCCGCTACGCTGTAAATATTCGGGCAAGAAATCGCTAGCAAGGTCGAACGAAAAGTCGACTGATTCGAGGCCGCCTTCGCGTGACGTTTGGATCAACTTTGCTGGGAAGCGAGTTTTAGCCAGCATGATCCAGATTGCCACCATAGCTGGAGTGCCAGGACTCAGATGAAAAGTGAGTGTGACATCGTCGCGGGGCAGACCCAGGTCTTTCAAATGTTTGCTGACCTGGGTGTAAATGGATGCGTAGTGAATCGGACTGATCAGTTCTATCTCCTGAAGGTCCACAGCATTGCCGTCGTAACCGCATTTACCTTCAAGCCACTCGCAAAACTTCTTACCACGCTCATGACCGAAATTTGTCAGTAGGCACACACGGTCATACCGCTTCACTCCAAGCAATGCAGACGCGATGGGCCCCACCCCAGACGCTATGGTTCCTTCGGCTGCAGAGTGATCTGCACTTCCTATCCAAGACACGAGCCAGTTTTGAGTTGCCATCTGGCCATCATAAACAAAATGCGAAAATGTAAATAAATTTACTGCAAATGATCGTCGAAAGGTTTACGCTCAACTTGCTCACGAATTGTCTTCAAAGCCCCAGAGGTCAACCGGAATGCCCATCAAAACCCAATCACATCGACGTTAGCGGCGCGCTTCGGGAAGAAATTTCGGACAAACATCAATTGGGAGTTTTAGTAATTTTTATTGCGAAAAGTAATTATTGTTCCTACATTGATGCAATGAACTTCTCGTAAGTCATTGATTCTATTGAAATTTGAGCTCCACATATTGTTGGCACAAAGATCGCGTTATCTATAGCATCAACCAACGGGAGCTTCAAATGTTGTCAGCCAAGGTCACCTCACAGCAATGCAATGAAATATCACTAAGCGCACATGCGGCAGTGCGCATGCAACAACGGGGAATACCTGCCAGTGCGCTTGCCCAAGTATTGACGTATGGACGACGAATTCATGCGAAGGGAATCACCTTTCGCGTGATTGGGCGCAAAGAAGTTGCTCGTTATGCATCACATGGCATTGATCTGAAGGCATGGGAAGGCATCCATGCGCTGGTTGCCAACGATGGTGCAGTGGTGACCGTCTATCGCAATCATGACCTCAACGGGATTCGCAAAACTCGTGCACCGCGACAAAAGCACGGGCTGCACTAGGCCGCAGCATTGGGAACAAGCCCATCAATCCAATTGGTCATAAATGAGCCACTGGAATGGAAATGATACCCCACAAGGGGCCAATACACATCGAAATGAAAGAGGAAGAATTTATTATGCCAACCAATTTTTTACTGGGTACCTTGAAATTGACTGAAGCTGCTAGGTTGGTACTCAAACGACAACCCTATGACCTGATTGCTAGGCACGCCATCAACGAGCACGGCGCAGTCACCGCACCGGAGTTAAAGCAAAACATAAAGAGTATGAAAACTCTCGGCCCGATCATTTCGCGATATCGAGCCAACCCCACCGATCCAGATTCCCCGAATGTTGTGGTTATAACAAAGAAATCCTGGTGTGAAACAGTCATTTGCATTGAATAAAGCTGAACCTGAGCGTAGAAAAGGCCGTGATTGCCGATTGCTACGTCAACGTGACCGATACTTGCCGCCGGGGCCGTTCTTGGCCACCCTTACCGATGAACTAAAGCGCGCCGTCGTCCCCGACTACGGAGAAAGACCTACTCCGAAGAATTTTCAGCCACATCGGTGGGAGTGAAATATTCGAAAGAAATGACATTGGCACGATAGACGTAGGTTTGCATATGTCAGTTAGAGACTGGATTTCGTTACCTGGCCAAATCGTAGAACCTGAGTGGAGAATGATATTTTGATTAATGTAGACCCAATGCCCGATGAACTCGCTATTGCTCATGAAGGCCGTCGGATGCATATTGTGGGCGTAGCAAAATGGAATGATTGTTTTTGCCGCCCCGAAATTAATCCATGGCGCCGATCGAAAATGGCCCACCTCCCATTTTGAAAACCGAATTCAGGCAATGGCTTCAAGGCTATCGTGCTGGGGCATTCGAATGTCGGCACCTGGGTCAAAGACTCGGCGGCAGCAACAAACGTAGCCTCATAGAAATGTTGTGGTCTTGCATTTGCCATACCAACCTCGTAATGCAATAGGACCTGGCCAACACGTCTGGCAAAGTCAGCTTGTATTCGCTCATCCTCAGTTTCGATGTAGTCCATGACTTCCACTAAGTAATCAAGCCGCCCAATACCTTCGCCTTCTGCGCCTCAAACTCCGCCGGCGTCAGAATGCCCTTCTTCAACAAGTCATCCAGTTTCAAAAGCTCCGCGTACACATCTTTCACTGGTGCTACGGGCGCCGCCGGGGCCACGTGAGATTGAGTCTGCACAAGCTCATTTGCAGGTTTTCCGGCGGAGGACGGGGGCCGGGTCAAATTCGTGTACACCCCGAAACTTGCGCCCACCATTGCGCCCACTGCGGGGCCCACAAATGGAACTGGCACCGCGAGGACTGCCCCTGCCGCTGCGCCCTTGGCTGCATCCTTAACCAGGTCGGAGCTCATCACTTCCTTACCCATGCGCGTTGCCTCGACAGCGGTATCGGTAGCGGCCTTCTTTACCCACGCCATGGCGTGGTCTCTTTGCTCCTCGTCAGGCCTGTGTTCCTGTACAAACGCATTGGCTTTGGTAGCAGCGGATGACAGTGCCACGCCTGCCTTGCTACCGAGTTCACTGGCCATATCAAACAGTTTTCTTTTCATACGGGGATCTCCTGAAAAAATGTCCACGCCGTGCGGCAGTCATGCTCACGTCTGGCACGGACGAAGGGGGGCTTTGAAGGTGCGATTGACCACATGGGGGCATCCAATGCGAATGTTGCAAGCACGATGCCCGCTACTCCGTCGAAGTGAAAAAGGAGTCATCGCATATAGCCCTCAACGCCTACTGCCCAATCCAATACCGACCTGATGAATAAATCTCACCATTCGGATGTGACTGCCACTCGAACGGTGGGCTAGGCCTGGCAATAAAGTCGAAATCTTCAGCAGTAAAAACAGAAAACCCGTTGACGCGCAAAGCCGCTCTCGCATTCGCGCGCGAAGGGTAGTCAATGAAATCAAAAACTGTACTGACGTCACTGAAAAACCAAATACGCACACCCGATGCGTCTGGCAAGTCGTCGATTGCAGCCCAGTTCTGCTGAAGAAAGGAAACGATCTTTACCCAATAGATCTTTCTTAAAACCTTGACTGGATCACCCGCCGCAAAAGCCGCCTTAGCAGTACGGACAGTTATCTTGGCTGGCACCCTGCTCGCCACCAAAGTGCTGACGCCATATCCGTACTTGTTACCCGCGTCACGCAAGAGCTCAAAAACTCGACCATCGTCGGCAGATTCTGTACGGCCCAGCAAGGCCGATACCCACTGAGGAGGAAGCGCCGAAACACCATGAAGCGCACCTACGGCAGCTCCCACAATGGCTGCAATCGTGTCGTTGTCTTTGGTTTCATTGACTGCTGCGAGGATGGCAGCCTCGGGGTCATGGCCATGTCGCGCCAGGATGTAAACAACACATGGAACCGTCTCAAGCAGGTACGCTCCCGAATGCCAAATTGCACATGCATCTGTTACAGACAGGTCAGCTTCCAGCGCGGGGACTACATACTGCCGAATAAGCTGCGACAAGGTTCCAGAAAAGTCTGCCGGATGGCCCATGCGGGGCTGGTAATGCGTCGCTGGCTCCACCAGCTCACAGGTGGCGGCAAAAGTCTCTACCCACCACAACCTGTCCGGAACCGTCTCGCAGCTGAGCAGCTTCCAGAGCAAATCGACAATGGCCACGGATGCCACATTGGAAAGTGCGTCATTGTGCGTGAGGTGTGCGGCCATCAACGTATCTCCCCAGAGTCCTGGCCCTGGACTTTTAATATGGGGTATTAAAACGGGCGCAATCCGCATGAGTGCGCCATTGCCAGCAGAACTTGCGCCTGCGTGCATCCAGGGCATGCCTGATTTGAAATTCGTCAAAAACTCTCTGACAGCCATTCCGAGGCCGTATATCTGCCTGCGCGCAAAAGCGGCACCCAGATACTGCGGCTCCAACCCGCCCTCGCGCAGCAGATGCTCCAAGGTCCAAAACGCCATCTGCGTGTCGTCAGATGGCAGTCCAACCCGTCGAGAGTGTGCATGCCTGTTTGGCAAATAATTGTCTACATGACCATATGCTGCCTGTCGTCCACTGGGCAGCATCGACTCAGAAGTATTGCCAAGAGAGTCCCCAACGGCGAGGCCAAGCATCATGCCCTCCACCCGGTCAACCAAGTTAATTTCGGATGGAATAGCGTCAGGTGCGCGTTCTAAGAATTCGTGCCAGCGAATTTTCAAAATGCCCTGACCTGCCAAAGCCTTGCATTCGAGAACGGATGATTCAAAACCTCGGTGTGTGCTCATGAAATCATCTCGATTGGGCTTTGAAGGCGCGGGATACTTCCAGCTTGCCCATGAGAACGTCTGCAGAGACGACTGTTCTGCCGCTCAGCATGTTCATGTAACGATGCTCGTACTGGTTCAGGCTCTGGCAGTGGTGCCAGTCGGAGGTGTGCAGTAGCTTCATTGTGTGTCCCTTAATTGGCGCTTGTTTGCACCTGTGTGCTGGTTTTCCAGCTCTTGTAGACGTCCATCATGCAGCATTTTTGCGGCCTATTCCCCAAAAAAGGCAGTCCTTAGTCCGGATGCACTAGTGCGTTTCACCGCGCCCTTTGCGGCCCTCGCCTTCATCCAGTTTTTTGCGCAGGAAAGCGGGCGCAGCGCAGCGAATAGCTGGCCTGGGCAAACTCCAGTTCCTGCGGAGGAGCCAGGAATCACTAGGGATGAAGTGTGGGCGCACCCAGGGCCATGGCGTGGGCCTGATGAACTGTGCAAATAGTCAGGCCGCGTGGCCACTTTGACGGGTCTGCGGGCTCATGTGGTGAGCCTGCACTGGTTCCTAATCGAAGGACTGCTGCAAATCTGCCCAGCTATCAACTTAGGAGCCGAGTATGTCGTTCTGGCAAATTTTGGGGAAGTTCGCTTTCTCCGACAAGGGTGAGACCCTACTGAAGCTGTCCGACACGACCAGCATCTCATCGGACGGCACCTCTTACACCCGAATGGGAAGTTCTGCTACGGGTCTCGGGGCTGTTTTCAACGATCCCAGCGATGACTTCGGCGTTGCCTCGGGTAAATCACGCCGTGGGTTTGATGATTTTTGAAAGCGTAGGCTGCAGCCCAGATTGAGATCGTCATTGGCAATATCGGTGGGCAACCAGACATTGAAGCATTGGTAAAGAACGCAGCCACCAGGCCGCACCGTGCACTCGCAGAAACAAACTCCCCTTGATACTAGCCTGCAGGCACGAGCACATCGCAAAAATTCCTACTGCAAATTCAATCCGATTTTGCCGAACTGCTGCCCCGACTCCAGCCGCGTCAGGGCTTCGTGGATGCGGGCCAGGGGGAATTCGCTGTCGATCACGGGCACGATGCGGTGCCGTTCCACAAAGCCAAGCAGGTCGCTGAACTCGGCATAGTCGCCCAGCGTGGAGCCCAGGATTTGCAGCTGGCGGATAAAGATGCGCTTCAGGTCGGCCGGTGGCTGGTCGCCCGAGGTGGCGCCGCAGGTGACCAGACGGCCACCCCGCACGAGCGACTTCATGGCGGCGGACCAGACGGCCGCGCCCACGTTTTCGATCACCACATCCACACCGCGGCCGCCGGTATGCGCCAGCACAGCCTTGGCCACATCCTGGGTGCTGCTGTTGATACCCAGCTCGGCGCCCAGCGCCAGCGCGCGCTCCAGCTTGTCTTGTGCGCGCGAGGTCACGATGACTTTGGCGCCCATGGCGCGGGCCAGTTGCAGGGCTGCCAGCGACACCCCGCCGCCTATGCCGAACACCAGCACTGTCTCCCAGGGTTTGATCTGTGCCTTGGTAAACAGCATGCGCCAGGCCGTGAGGTGGTTGACGCCCAGGGCCGCCGCCTGCACATAGCTCAGGCTTTGGGGGCTGGGAAACACATTGCGCACCGGCACGCTGATCCACTGGGCAAACGTGCCGTCGCGGTGCTCGCCCAGGTATTGCATCTTGACGCACAAGACGCCCTCCCCGCGCTGGCAGAACTCGCAGCGGCCGCAGCTCACGCCCGGATAGATCACCACCGGCTGGCCCACGCGGAGTTGGGTCTCGCCAGCGTCCACTTCCTCCACCACACCTGCGCCATCCAGCCCCATGGTTTGGGGCAGCTGGTGCGTGATGCCCGCACCGCTGTTGCGCATATACAGGTCCACCTGGTTGAGGGTGGCCGCGTGCATGCGCACCAGCACCTCGCCGGCCTTGCGGGCCGGGCGCTCGCGTTCCTGCACCTCGACGACTTCATTGCCGCCGTGGCCGGTGATGCATGCGGCTTGCATGGCGTCAGACACCCAGGAAGCCGGACAGCGCCGGGTCGGCCGCCACTGCGTCGGCATCACCGCCCAGCACCACCTGGCCTTTTTGCAGCACGATGGCCTGGTCGGCATGGGCCAGCACCTTGCGGTAGTCGCGGTCCACGATCAGGGTGGCGATGCCGCTCTTGCGGATCTCGCCAATCACGCGCCAGATTTCCAGCACGATGAGCGGCGCCAGGCCTTCGGTGGCCTCGTCCAGAATGATCAGGTCCGGGTGCGTCATCAGCGCGCGGCCTATGGACAGCATTTGCTGCTCGCCACCCGATAGCTGCCCGCCCAGGTTGGTGAGGCGCTCGCTGAGGCGCGGGAAGGTTTCCAGCACGCGCTCATAGGTCCAGTCTTTGCGGCCATCGCGCCCGGGGCGTGCGGCCATCACCAGGTTTTCGCGCACGCTCAAGTTGGGGAACACGCCGCGCCCTTCGGGCACATAGGCCACGCCCAGGCGCGCCACCTCGAAAGGCTTGGCGCGTGACATGTCCTGGCCGAACAGATTGATGCGGCCATCGCGCTGCGGCACATGGCCCAGCAGGGTGCGGATCAGCGTGCTCTTGCCCATGCCGTTGCGCCCCAGCAGGCCCATGGTTTCGCCACGGTGGATCTTGATGTCAATGCCGTGCAGCACATGGCTGGAGCCATACCAGGCGTGAATGCCCTGGGCGTCCAGAATCGGTTCGGTGGCGCTCATGCGGAGGTACCTGCGGAAGGTGTGGGGTGGGCGGCTTGCATCAGTGGTCTCCCAGATAGGCCATCTGGACCTGCGGGTTGCTGCGGATGGCTGCCGGGGCATCGGTGGCAATCACGCTGCCATTGACCATCACCGTCACGCGGTCGGCAATGCGGAAGACGGCGTCCATGTCGTGCTCCACCAGCAGAATCGCATGGTCGTTTTTCAGCTCGGCCAGCATGGCCAGCATGCGCTCGGTTTCTTCGGCACCCATGCCGGCCAGCGGCTCGTCGAGCAGCAGCACCTGCGGCTTGGTGGCCAGGCACATGGCGATCTCGAGTTGGCGCTTCTGGCCGTGCGACAGCAGGCCGGCAGACAGGTTGCGCAGATCGGTCAGGCCGCTGCGCGCCACCACGTTCTCGGCAATGCCGCAGCTCACTTCGCAGTTCTGCGCGCTCTGCCACCACAGCCAGGGTTTTTGGTGCGTGGCCTGTGCCGCCAGGCGGCAGTTCTCAAACACGCTGAAGGTGGGGTAAATGGTGTTGCGCTGGTAGCTGCGGCCTAAGCCCGCGCGGGCGCGCTTAGGCTGCTGCCATTGCGTCACGTCCTGGCCCAGCAGTTCCACACGGCCTTCGCTGGGTGGGAACTCGCCGGACAAAATATTGATGAGCGTGGACTTGCCCGCGCCGTTGGTGCCGATGACGGCATGCACGCTGCCGCGGGTCAGTTCCACATTCACCTGGTTGAGTGCGACCAGGCCGCCCCAGCGGCGGGTGATGTTCTGGCCGCGCAGCAGCACTTCGTTCGTACTCATAGCCCGGACCCTCCTGATTGCTTGGCACCCAGCAGGCGTGCGCGCAGTTGCTCGGGCAGGCCGACCAGCCCACGCGACAACAGCACCACGCTGGCAATGATGGACAAGCCCAGCCCCAGATGCCAGTGCTTGGCCAGCGCGCCAAAGAGGGCCTCGGACTTGAACAGCTCCTGCAACAGCGCAAAGGCAAAGGCGCCAATCAGCGCGCCGCGCAAATGGCCGATGCCGCCCAGAATGATCATGATCAGCACGGCGCCCGACAGGTGCCAGCTCATCATCTCGGGGTTCACAAAACCGTCCTTCACCGCAAACAGAAAACCGGCCAGCCCGGCAATGCCGCCGGACACGGTGAACGCGGCCAGCTTGTAGGGGTAGGTGGAAAAACCGGTGGCGCGCATGCGCTGCTCATTCACACGGATGCCGGCCAGCGCACGGCCGAAGCGCGAGCGGTTCAACACCGCCAGAGCGCCAAACACCAGCAGCAAACAGGCCAGGGTAAAGCCGTACAGGGTGCTGGCCTTGTCCAGATCGACCAGCGTGCCCAGCACCGGTTTGAGCGTGAGGTAAATGCCGTCGGTGCCACCGCCCAGCGGCGTGTCGTGCACCACGTAATAGGCCATCTGCGCAAAGGCCAGCGTCACCATGATGAAGTACACGCCCTTGGTGCGCAGCGACAGCGCGCCCACCACCAGCGCATAGGCCGCAGCAGCCGCAATGCAGGCCGGCAGCAGCCAGGCAATGGAGGACGGGTTGGAGTCGCTTGAGAGCAGCACCGCCGCATAGGCGCCGATGCCGAAGAAGGCGGCCTGGCCAAAGCAGATCAGGCCGGTAGCGCCCACCAGCAACTCCAGGCTGAGTGCAAAGATGGCGTAGACCATGATCTTGGTGACAAAGTCGATGCCGTAGCTGCCCGACACCAGCGGGAACAGGGCCAGCAATGCGAAGCAGAGCGCGACAAAAATAGAACGGGAATGGGTCATGGTCATGCAGCCTTAAAGAGGCCGTCGGGCTTCCACAAAAGAATCAAGGCCATCATCACGTAGACCAGCACACCAGCAGCCTGTGGCAACAAGACCTTGCCAAAGGTATCGACCAGGCCGATCAGCAAGGCCGCCAGCAGCGCACCGCGAATCGAGCCGATGCCGCCAATCACCACCACCACAAAGCAGATGATCAGCACCGTGTCGCCCATGCCCGGATAGACCGAGGACACGGGTGCGGCCACCATGCCGGCCAGCACCGCAATGGCCATACCGGCGGCAAACACCACGCGGTACAAAAACTTGATATCAATGCCCAGCGACTGCACCATCTCGCGGTTGGCACTGCCTGCGCGGATCATCATCCCTAAGCGTGTGCGGGTGAAAACCAGGTACATGCCCAGGGCCAGCAGCAGGCACACGCCGGAGATAAACAGCCGGTAGACGGGGTAGGTCATCATCTCGCCCAAAGGGAGCGTGCCGGCCAGAAACGGTGGCACCTCCACACCATGCACCTCGTCGCCCACCAGCAGGCTGCGCAACTCCTCAAACACCAGAATCAGGCCGTAGGTCATCAGCACCTGCTGCAGGTGTTCGCGCTCGTACAGGAAGCTGAAGAACGCCCACTCCAGCACATAGCCCAAGACCACGGCCAGCACCACGCCCACAAAGAGCGTGGCGAAAAAGCCGCCGCCAAACGTGCTGGCCACCAGGGGCGCCAGCGCATAGGCCATGTAGGCCCCCATCATGTAAAAGCTGCCGTGCGCCAGATTGATGACGCCCATGATCCCGAAGATCAGCGTCAGGCCCGAGGCCACCAGAAACAGCAGCAGGCCGTACTGGAGTGCGTTCAGGCACTGAATAAGAAAAGTTGCGAGATCCATGGGTTCGTCCGTTGGCGCTTGCGCGCTTTACATCTTGCAGCCGCGTGCGGGGTCGGTCAGCGCTTTCGAAGCCACGCCAACCAGCTTGTTTTCCTTGCCCGTCACCTGGCGCAGGTAGATGTCCTGCACCGGGTTGTGGGCCTTGGACAGCGAGAAGGTGCCGCGCGGGCTTTCGATCTTGGCGGCTTCCACCGCTTTGGCGAACTCGGCCTTCTTGCTGACATCGCCGTTTACAGCCTTCAGGCCGATGCCCAGAATCTGGGCGGCGTCATAGCCTTGCACGGCGTACACATCGGGCTGCAGCTTGTAGGCCTTGGCATAGGCCAGGCGGAAGGTTTTGTCTTTGGGGACTTCCATGCTGTCGGCATAGTGCAGTGCGGTGAACAGGCCGTCGGCATCCGCGCCCTGGGCGTCCAGCGTGCCGTCGGTCAGGAAGCCGGAACCGTACAGGGGGATGGTTTTCTTCAGGCCTGCGGCTGCATAGTCCTTGACGAATTTCACTGCACCGCCACCGGCGAAGAAGGTGAACACGGCGTCGGGCTTGGTGGCTGCGATATCGGTCAGCAGGGCCTGGAATTCGACGTTGGGGAAGGGCAGGTTCAGCTCCTTGACCACGGTGCCGCCACCCTTCTCAAAGGCTTCCTTGAAGCCACGCACGGTCTCGTCACCGGCTGCATATTTCCAGGTGATGGTGGCAACCTTCTTGATGCCCTTCTTGGCCATGACTTCGCCCATGGCGTAGCCGGGTTGCCAGTTGGAGAACGAGCTGCGGAAGATGTTGGGTGCGCACATGGCGCCGGTTACTGCGTCGGCGCCGGCATTGGGCACGATCAAAATCGTGCCGCTTTCCTTGGCAACCTTGGCCATGGCCATGGCCACGCCGGAGTGCACGGTGCCGATCAGCACATCGACGTTGTCGCGCTTGACCAGCTTGTTGACGTTGTCGGTGGCCTTGGAAGGATCGGACTCATCGTCCACCTTGACGAATTCGACTTCGCGCCCGGCCAGCTTGCCGCCCTGCTCGGTCAGGTACAGCTTGAAGCCGTTTTCAATCGCGTTGCCCAGCGAGGCAAAGGTGCCGGTGTAGGGCAGCATCAGGCCGACCTTGAGTTTGCCGGTGTTTTGTGCAAAGGCAGCGGTGGACAGAACGGCAGCGGCGGCTGCGATCAGGGTGGTGCGGAAAAGTGGGGTCTTCATGGTCTTGTCTCCTAACGTTGTTGTTGAAAAAAATCGCGAACCGCTGCAATCAAGCGGTCTGGTTTGTCACGGTGCGGTGAATGGCCGCAATCGGCCAGTTCAACGACTTGGCATTGTGGCGCCACTCTGGCAATGCCACGCACTTGTTCGAGGGTTCCGTACACATCGTTTACCCCCTGTATGGCCAGCAGCGGGCAGCGGATGGCGGCCAGTTCGCCGTCAATGCGCCAGTGGCGAAAGCCCGGCAGCAACCAAATGTCGTTCCAGCCCCAGAAGGCAGAATCCACATCCGCGTGGTGGCGCGCCAGGCGCTGGCGCAGGTCGGTATGCAGATAGGCGCTGCGGGTCTCGGCAATGCTGGCGACGGTTACCTCTTCCACCAGAATGTGGGGCGCCACAACGATGGCACCGGCCACCTGTTCGGGAAAGCGCGCGGCAAACAGCAGTGCAATCGAGCCGCCGTCGCTGTGACCGAACAGCCAGGGTTTGTCGGTGCGGGTATCCACGCCCAGCGCCTCGAACAGCGCGGGCAGCAGCTCATGGGCCTGGCGGTGCATGAAGTCGATGCCCCAGGCCTCATCGGCGGCGCGCGGTGTCGACTGGCCATAGCCCGGACGGGAATACACCAAGCCACGGCATTGCAGGGCCTCGCACAATGCGTGCGGAAAGTCGCGCCACATGGACACCGAGCCCAGCCCTTCGTGCAGGAACACCAGCAGTGGCGCAGACGTGTCTTCGCGCCGCAGCCACTGGTGCGCGATGCGCACACTGCGCCCGGTCCAGTCCAGCGCCACCCATTCGGTGGCGCTCGCGTTTGCGGTGACCGCTGCGGTGTTCATGCGGCGCTGATTTCCTGGTCACGCAGTTTGAAGCGCTGGATCTTGCCAGTGGCGGTTTTGGGCAGTTCCTGCACAAAAACGATCTGGCGCGGGTATTTGTAGGGTGCGAGCTTGTCCTTCACAAAGGCCTTGAGTTCCTCGGCCGTGGCGCTGGCGCCGTCTTTCAGCACCACAAAGGCCTTGGTCTTGGTCAGGCCCTCGCCATCGGGCACGCCGATGACGGCGGCTTCCAGGACGGCCGCGTGCTGCACCAGCGTGGCTTCCACTTCAAAGGGCGAGACGTAAATGCCGCTGACCTTGAGCATGTCGTCGCTGCGCCCGCCGTAGGTGTAGCTGCCGTCCTCGTTGCGTATGTATTTGTCGCCGCTCTTGGTCCAGCCGCCCTGGAAGGTCTCACGCGTCTTGGCGCGGTTGGCCCAGTACATCATGGCAGCCGAGGGGCCGTGGATATAGAGCTCGCCGGATTCGCCATCCGCAACCGGCTTGCCGTCATCGCCGCGCAGTTCGATGGTGTAGCCGGGAACGGGCCAGCCGGTGGTGCCATAGCGCACGCGCTCGGGCGTGTTGGACAGGAAGATGTGCAGCATCTCGGTGGAGCCGATGCCGTCCACAATGTCCACGCCAAAGTGGGCCTTGAAACGCTGGCCCAGATCGGCCGGCAAGGCCTCACCGGCCGAGGACACGAGGCGTATGGACACCGCGCTGCGCGCCGGTAGGCTGGGGTTGGCCAACATGCCGGCAAAGCCGGTGGGGGCGCCAAAGAACACCGTGGGTTTTTGACCACCGACCTGTCCCAACAAGCGCTTGAAGGTGGCGTCCGGTGTGGGGCGCTCGCCCATCAGAATGGTGGTGGCACCCACGCTCATGGGGAAGGTCAGCGCGTTGCCCAGGCCATAAGCGAAGAACATTTTGGCCGCGGAAAAACAGACATCGTTTTCCTGCAGCTTCAGAACGGCCTTGGCATACAGCTCACAGGTCCAGTAGGGGTTGCCGTGCGAATGCACCGTGCCCTTGGGCCGGCCGGTGGAGCCGGAGGAATACAGCCAGAAGCCGGGATCATCCGGGCTGGTGCTTGCTGCCTTGTGCAGCGGCTGGTGCGCCTGCACAAAGGCTTCGAACTCCACCTCGGCCGGGTGCAGGGGCGCAGCCGGGTGCGACACCACCACCTTGGTCACCTCGTGGTCGGACTTGGTCATGGCAGCCGTCAGCGCGGGTAAGAGCGCGCCGGACACCAGCACGGCCTGGGCGCGGGAATGCTCGAGCATGTAGGCGTAGTCGTCGGCAGTCAGCAGCGTGTTCACGGCCACCGGCACGAGGCCGGCGTACATGGCGCCCAGAAAGCTGACCGGCCAATCGCAGCAGTCGTGCATCAGGAGCAGCACCCGTTCTTCGCGGCGAATACCCAGGCTGCGCAGGCCGGCGGCGACGCGGCGCACGCGGTCTTCCAACTGGGCGTAGGTGATCGCGCCGTGGTCGTCAATAAAGGCGGTCTTGGTCGCGCGGGCCGTGTTCTCGCCCAGCAGGTGCCGGGCGAAGTTGAACTGCTCGGGCAGCGGCGCCAGGCCTTGGGTCAGGGGGGTGTCTGCGGACATGTCTTTGTCTCCTCGTTTTTTTTAGGCGGCTGCCGTGGCGGAGCCTGCGTTGGCTGCATCTGCAGCGATGGCTGTGGGTGCACTCAACTGCGCCAGCACCGTGCTGCTGGCCTGCAGGGCCGAGCGGCGGTGGTAAAAATTCAGGGCGCGCACGCCACCGAGTTCCTCACCGCCCCCGGCACGGCCCGGGCCGCCGTGCAGCGACTGCGGCATGACATTGCCGTGGCCGGTATGCAGGGCTGCCACGTCGGGCGAGATGATGTGCACGCGGCCGTGGCTGTCGGCGAGTTCGCTGGCGGCATGGGCCAATGCTTCTGCATCGCTGCCATAGACCGAGCAGACCAGCGAGCCCTGACCGCGTCGCACCAGGTGCAGCGCATGCGCCAGATCACGGTAGGGAATCAGCGTGGCCACCGGGCCGAAGACTTCGGTGTCGTGCACGCGGTCGGATGCATCGCTGCCGGCCGCGTCGCGTGTGCCCAAGAGCGTGGGGCCCATGCAGCAGGACGCTGCATCGGCGTCCACCAGCGCGTGGGTGGAGCCATCGTGCAGCACTTCGGTTTGCGCCTTCAGGTAGTCCAGGCCTTCGCGCACCGCGTCGAACTGCGTGCGGTTCACCAGCGCGCCCATGCGCACCGTCTCGTTGCGCGGGTTGCCCACCGTGGTTTTCGCCAGGCGTGCGCTGATGGCCTGGGCCGCAGCAGCGTACAGCGCCTCGGGCACAAAGATGCGGCGGATGGCGGTGCACTTCTGGCCGGACTTGACCGTCATTTCGCGCGCCACTTCCTTGGCCAAGAGGTCGAAGGATTCGCTCCCCATGGCTTCGCCGGGCAGCAGCAAAGCGGAGTTCAGGCTGTCGGCTTCGATGTTCACGCGCACTGAAGCGTGGGTCACGGCCGGGTGCGAGCGGATCACGGCGGCGGTTTCGGCCGAGCCGGTGAAGCTCAACACGTCAAAGGCCTGCAACTGGTCCAGCAAACCGGCTGAGCTGCCGCAGATGACGGACAGGGCGCCGGCCGGCAGGATACCGGCGTCGACCACGTCTTTCACCATGCGCTGCGTCAGCCAGGCGGTGGCCGTGGCGGGTTTGATGATCACCGGCACGCCCGAGAGCAGCGCCGGTGCGGCTTTTTCCCACAGGCCCCAGGCCGGGAAGTTGAAGGCGTTGATAAACAGCGCCAGGCCGCGCGTGGGGCTCTGGATGTGCTGGCTCTGGAACAACGGGTCTTTGCCCAGGCGGGCGGGCTCGCCATCCAGGAGGAAGTGGCGCTCGCCCAGGCCGTCACCCATCTTGGCGTAGACGCCCAGGGTGAACAGGCCGCCGTCAATGTCCACGGCCGAGTCATTTTTTACCGTGCCGCTGTTGGCGGTGGCGATCTCGTAATAGGCATCGCGGTTGGCCTGCAAGACTTTGAGCACCGCGCCCAGCAGGGCACCGCGCTGTTTGTAGGTGAGGGCCCGCAGGGCCGCGCCGCCCTGTTCGCGGGCAAAGGTGAAACCGGCTGCCAGCTCCAGGCCGGTGGCGTCTACGCGCACCAGCGCGTCACCGGTGACCGGATCCCACAGGGCCGTGCCTGTGCCCGTGCCGCTGTGCCATTGGCCGCCCAGGTAGTTGGGGAGAAGTTCAGAAGGGGAAACAGTCATTGAAATACCTTGGTGCAGCGCAGTGCGAAACGGGTGGACGGGGAGTGAAGTGGCAGCGCGCTCACGCGGCCGCCGTGAATTCGATCAGGCCCTTGGGCAGCAGGTACAGCACCAGGGCGCGGCCGTTTGAAACGGTGGGGCGGTGGGCACTGCCCGCAGGCGTCACCATCCAGCCGGCAGGGCGGCCGTCAAACAGGGCACCCTCGTCCAGCGGCATGATCAGGTCGATCTCGCCTTCGGGGTGCACATGGTGGGGACCGGCTACATCTTTCATGTCCACCACGTCCACCGAAAAGCCGTGCAGGTCGTCGGCGGGTTTGAAGATGCGGCCATAGCGCAAGCCACCTCCTTCGTATTTGCACAGCCAGCCCTCGGCGGCGCCCTGGATGCAGGCGGCCTTGAGTTGCTGGTAGCTGGCGCTGGCCACGCCATGGTGTTCGTTCAGCCAGACGTCCAGGGTTGCGTCCAGCGGTTTGCCGGCAATTCCGGCGGTCAAGGTGGCGATCTGTTCACGAAAGGCGGCAACAGCCGCAGGCGTGACAGAGGAAGGGGTTACAGCAGGGGTGGACACAAGTTTGCTCCAGTTTGATTTTCAGGCTTGCCAAGTCGCACGACATGAATTATTGTGCATGCATGAACGATAAAGCCGGTCCACCCCACTGTCAAGCACTATATTGCATGTATGCGGGTTTACACTGAGTCCCACTATGAAGATTGAAGCAAGTCCTCTCCTGGAGGCGCCCCTGACAAACAACAGCCCGGCCACGGTGCCGGAAAAGAACCCGTTTCTGGTGACCCTGGGGGAGCGTGTGCGCTCGCTGCGGGCCCGCCGGGGCATGACACGCAAGGCTGTGGCGGCGGCGGCCGGTGTGTCCGAGCGCCACCTGGCCAACCTGGAATACGGGGAAGGGAATGCCTCCATCCTGGTGCTGCTGCAGGTGGCCGGCGCCCTGCACTGCTCGCTGTTCGAACTGCTGGGTGATGTCACCACCTCCACGCCGGAGTGGCTGCTGATCCGCGAACTGCTGGGAAACGCGGACGAGGCGCACCTGCGCCGCGCACGCATTGCCATTGGCGAAGCCCTGGGCACCGGCGGTGGCACACCCATTGCCAACCCCCGCGTGGCGCTGGTGGGATTGCGCGGCGCAGGCAAGTCGTCCCTGGGGCAAATGCTGGCCGACGACCTGGGTTTTCCCTTTGTAGAGCTGAGCCGCGAGATCGAGAAGTTCGCCGGCTGCAGCGTCAACGAAATCCAGAACCTGTACGGCATGAACGCCTACCGCCGCTACGAGCGCCGCGCCCTGGAAGAGGCCATACAGATCTACCCCGAGGCGGTGATTGCCACCCCGGGCGGCCTGGTGTCGGACCCGGCCACCTTCAACCAGTTGCTCAGCCACTGCACCACGGTCTGGCTGCACGCCGACCCCGAAGACCATATGAAGCGGGTGGTGGCGCAGGGCGACATGCGCCCCATGGCCAACAGCCGTGAGGCCATGGAAGACCTGAAAAGCATTCTGGCCGGGCGCGCTGCGTTCTATAGCAAGTCGCAGCTCAAGCTCGATACCAGTGCCCAACCGCTGGACGAGACCTTCAAGGCCTTGCGCAGCATGGTGCGCGAGCTGCTGCAACTGCCCGCCTAGAACCTCCGGCCAGAAATTTTTCAAAGAAGATGCAACAAAGTGCTTGACCTCGTTTGAATAGATGCATTATTATTCACATCAAGAAAACAAACACCTGCACTGACTTACATCTTTTTGGAGATAAACCCATGACCACAGCCACCCCTCCCCGCGTCGAATACCAGACCCACCCCAGCCAGTACAACCACGTCAAGCTGGCCTTCAACGGCCCGGTGGCCACCCTGTCCATCGACATCGACGAGAACGCCGGCCTGCGCGCGGGCTACAAGCTCAAGCTCAACAGCTACGACTTGGGCGTGGACATTGAGCTGAACGACGCCATGGGCCGTATCCGTTTTGAGCACCCCGAAGTGCGCACCGTGGTCGTCACCAGCGCCAAAGACAAAGTGTTCTGCTCCGGCGCCAACATCTTCATGCTGGGCGTTTCCAGCCACGCCTGGAAAGTGAACTTCTGCAAATTCACGAATGAAACCCGCAACGGCCTGGAAGACACTTCCAAGCACAGCGGCCTGAAGTTCCTGGCCGCAGTCAATGGCGCCTGCGCCGGCGGCGGCTACGAGCTGGCCTTGGCCTGCGACGAAATCCTGCTGGTCGATGACCGCAGCAGCGCTGTCAGCCTGCCCGAAGTGCCTTTGCTGGGCGTGCTGCCCGGCACCGGTGGCCTGACCCGCGTGACCGACAAGCGCAAAGTGCGCCACGACCTGGCCGATATTTTTTGCACCAGCGTCGAAGGTGTGCGCGGCCAGAAGGCTGTGGACTGGCGCCTGGTGGACGGCATTGCCAAGCCCGCCGTGTTTGCTGCCAAGGTGCAGGAACGCGCCCTGGCCCTGGCCGCGCAAAGCGACCGCCCTGCTGACGGCAAGGGCGTCACGCTCAACCCGCTGCACCGCACGGTGGAAGCCGATGCTTTGCGTTACCAGCATGTGAGCGTGGAAATCGACCGTGCCAAGCGCACCGCTGTATTCACCGTCAAGAGCCCGAACGGCGCACAGCCCACCGACATCGCCGGGATTGAGGCCGCCGGTGACCAGTGGTACCCGCTGGCCATGGCCCGCGAACTGGAAGACGCGATTCTGCAAATGCGCACCAACGAGTTGGACATCGGCATCTGGCTGATGAAAACCCAGGGCGACTCGGCTGCCGTGCTGGCGTCCGACGCCGTGCTGGTGGCCCATCAAAGCCATTGGCTGGTGCGCGAAACCATTGGTCTGCTGCGCCGCACGCTGGCACGTCTGGATGTGTCTTCGCGCAGCCTGTTTGCGCTGATCGAATCCGGCTCCTGCTTTGCCGGCACTCTTCTTGAGCTGGCCCTGGCCTGCGACCGCAGCTACATGCTGATCCTGCCTGACGACGAAGCCGCCAGCCCCACGATCACCGTGTCGGACACCAACTTCGGCCTGTTCCCCATGGTCACCGAGCAAAGCCGTCTGCAACGCCGCTTCTACAGCGAAGCACCCGCTCTGGATGCCGTGCGCGCAGAGGCCGGGAAAGCCTTGGATGCCGACGCTGCCTTTGCCCTGGGCCTGGTCACCGCCAACCCCGACGACATCGACTGGACCGACGAAATCCGCATCGCGATTGAGGAGCGTGTCTCCATGTCGCCCGACGCACTCACCGGCCTGGAAGCCAACCTGCGCTTCAACGGCCCCGAGAACATGTTCACCCGCGTCTTCGGCCGCCTGACCGCTTGGCAGAACTGGATCTTCCAGCGCCCCAACGCTGTGGGTGAAAAGGGTGCATTGAAGGTCTACGGAAAAGGCGACAAGGCCGTTTTCGACTGGAACCGTGTCTAAGACATTTCGCGCCGGATAGTTTCATTAATTTTTAGGAGACAAGCATGAGCAGCATCGATTACAGCGACAAGATCCCGAACAACGTCAACCTGAGCGAAGACCGCACCCTGCAGCGCGCGCTCGAACAATGGCAGCCCAACTTCCTGAACTGGTGGGACGACATGGGCCCCGAGGGCAGCACCGACTCCGACGTGTATTTGCGCACCGCCGTCAGCGTGGATCCGCAGGGCTGGGCCCAGTTCGGCCACGTGAAGATGCGTGACTACCGTTGGGGCGTGTTCCTGAACCCGGCCGAGCAGGACCGCAAAATCCATTTCGGTGACCACAAGGGCGAGGCCGCCTGGCAGGACGTGCCCGGCGAATACCGCGCCAACCTGCGCCGCATCATCGTGACCCAAGGTGACACCGAGCCGGCATCCGTCGAGCAGCAGCGCCACCTGGGCCTGACCGCGCCCAGCATGTACGACCTGCGCAACCTCTACCAGATCAACGTGGAAGAAGGCCGCCACCTGTGGGCCATGGTCTACCTGTTGCACAAGCACTTCGGCCGTGATGGCCGAGAGGAAGGCGAAGCGCTCTTGGCACGCCGCTCGGGCCAGGAAGACAACCCGCGCATTCTGCAGGCCTTCAATGAGCAGACACCGGACTGGCTGGCCTTTTTCATGTTCACCTACTTCACCGACCGCGACGGCAAGTTCCAGTTGTGCGCTTTGGCCGAATCGTCCTTCGACCCGCTGGCACGTACGACCAAGTTCATGCTGACCGAAGAGGCGCACCACATGTTTGTGGGCGAGTCCGGCATCAGCCGCGTCATCAGCCGCACCTGTGCTGCGATGAACGAGATGAAGACCGACGACGTGACCAAGCTGCGCGCCGCCGGTGTGATCGACCTGCCCACGCTGCAGCGCTACCTGAACTTCCACTTCAGCGTGACGATTGACCTGTTCGGCGCCGACGAGTCCAGCAACGCCGCCACCTTCTACAACACCGGCCTGAAGGGTCGCTATGAAGAAGGCAAGCGCAACGACGACCACCTGCTCAAGGGCCAGACCTACAAGGTGATGTCGGTCGTCAACGGCCAACTGGTGGAACGCGATGTGCCCATGCTCAACGCCCTGAACGAAGTGCTGCGCGACGACTACATCAAGGACTCTATTGGTGGTGTAGAGCGCTGGAACAAGGTGATCGAGAAGGCCGGTATTCCCTTCCGTCTGAAGACACCGCACAAGGCTTTCCACCGCAACATCGGCGCGCTCTCCGGCGCCAAGATTTCGCCGGACGGCCGTGTGTTGTCTGAAGCTGAATGGAATGCCAATATCGACAACTGGCTGCCCTCCGGTGCCGACCGCGCATTCGTTGCCAGCCTGATGGGCCGGGTGGCGGAGCCGGGCAAGTTTGCCAACTGGATTGCACCTCCGGTGATGGGTATCAACCGCCAGCCTGTTGACTTTGAATATGTTCGGTTTAATTGATCGTTTGGTTCTTTAAGCTAGACCTCGCTTTTTAACTCCCCCATCCCCCCCGCCCCTTACCCCCCGTCGGGGTAAGGGGTGCCGGGAACGGACAGCCGATTTGGTTGCTTCGCGCCGAATACGGAATTACATGCGGGAGGTTGCCATTGCTTTTGTGTACCGAGATCTCAGGCCACGAGTTCCGAGTGCCGTAGCCGATATAAGCAAAGCGAAGCGAAATTGTTGAACCGTAAACCAAGCCAAGCCAAGCTGGCCAACGCCAACCCAAATTGACAGTTCCCAGTAAGGCCCTAGCCGAAGCGAAGAAACAAAATCGGCTGTCCGATTTAGGCACCCCTTACCCCGACGGGGGGTAAGGGGCGGGGGGGATGGGGGAGTTAAAACCCATATCCGCACACAATAGGCAGCCCGCATAAAACGAGAGAGACAACACCATGACAGAAGCCGTCATCCAACAACACCTGATCGACCCCGAGATCTGCATCCGCTGCAACACCTGCGAAGCCATCTGCCCGGTGGGTGCCATCACCCATGACAGCCGCAACTACGTGGTCAAGGCCGATGTCTGCAACCTCTGCATGGCCTGCATCTCGCCTTGCCCCACAGGCTCCATCGACAACTGGCGCACCATGCCAAAGGTTATCGCCTACAAAATCGAAGACCAGTTGTTGTGGGACGAACTGCCCACAGAACTGACCGCCGAACAACTCGCCGCTGCCGGCGTCGCAGAAACCGCAGTTGCCGAAGCGCAACCGGTAGCGACAACGACACAAACAGACCCCAGCGGCCAGGACGCCTTCAACTCGGCTGCCTTCGGCGCCACCCTGCCACCCTGGTCGGCAGCCCACGCGTACACCAACCTCTACGGCCCCAAGGCCACAGAGAAAACCATTACCGCCAAGGTGGTGGGCAATGTGCGCGTCACCGAAGTCGGTGCCACCGCCGGTGCGGACTACGACACCCACCACATCGTGCTGGACTTTGGCGCCATGCCCTTCCCCGTGCTGGAAGGCCAGAGCATTGCCATCCTGCCGCCGGGTGTGGACGACCATGGCCGCGCCCACCATGCGCGCCAGTATTCGATTGCCAGCCCGCGCAATGGCGAACGGCCCGGCTACAACAACCTGTCGCTCACCGTCAAGCGCGTACTCGAAGACCACAGTGGCAAGCCGGTGCGTGGGGTCGCTTCCAACTACCTGTGCGACCTGAAAATTGGCGACACGGTGGACGTGATCGGCCCGTTTGGTACCAGCTTCCTGATGCCCAACCACCCGCGCTCCACCATCGTGATGATCTGCACCGGCACCGGCAGCGCCCCCATGCGCGCCATGACCGAGTGGCGCAGGCGTTTGCGCGCTTCCGGCAAGTTCGAGGGCGGCAAGCTCATGCTGTTCTTCGGAGCGCGCACCCAGGAAGAGCTGCCGTATTTCGGCCCGCTACAAAACCTGCCCAAGGATTTCATCGACCTGCATTTCGCTTTCTCGCGCACGCCAGGCCAGCCCAAGCACTATGTGCAGGACCTGATGCGCGAACGCGCCGCCGATTTGGTGCCGCTGCTGGCCGACAGCAACAGCTACTTCTATGTCTGCGGACTCAAGAGCATGGAAGAGGGCGTGGTGCTCGCGCTGCATGACATTGCCAAGGCTGCGGGCCTGAACTGGGAAACCGTAGGCGCTTCACTCAAACGCGAAGGCCGTCTGCATCTGGAGACTTATTGATGACTGTGTTTGACAACTTGCTGGTCACCCAGCGCGCACCTGGCGTGGCGCAAATCACCATGTCACGTCCGGCCGTGTTCAACGCCTTTGACGAGTTGATGATTGGCGAGCTTGACGCAGCGTTCACCGAGTTGATTGACGATGCGACCGTGCGCGTCATCGTGCTGGCCGGCGAGGGCAAGCACATCAGCGCCGGTGCCGATCTGCAATGGATGCAGCGCGCAGCGCAGGCGACGCAGGAATGGAACCTGCTGGATGCAAGGCGCTTTGCCGGCATGCTGCACCGCATTGCCAGCGCGCCGAAACCGGTGGTGGCGCGCGTGCAGGGCGCAGCACTCGGTGGCGGGGTTGGTTTGGCGTGCGCCTGCGACATCGCCATTGCGGCCGACAACGCCAGCTTCTCGGTCAGCGAGGCCAAGTTCGGCATCCTGCCCGCCGTCATCGGCCCCTATGTCACCAACGCCGTGGGCAAGCGCCAAGCGCAGCGGCTGGCTCTGGCCACCACGCGCATCGGCGCAGCCGAGGCCTTGGCCATCGGCGTGGTGCAGCAGGTCGTGGCACTCGATGCGCTCGACGCGGCAGTGGATGCCACGCTCAAAGAGTTACTGGCCGGTAGCCCCAACGCCCAGCGCGAAATCAAGGCCCTGTTTGCACAACTCGAAGTCGGCCCCATCAGCCCGGAAGTGCGCGAACTTACCGCCCAAACCATCAGCCGCGTGCGCGGCACCGACGAAGCCCGCGAAGGCTTTGCCGCCTTCCTCGCCAAGCGCCCCGCGAACTGGATTCCACAGTGAATGATTTGAACAACGCGCCCGTATTGGTCGTCGGCGCCGGCATTATGGGCGCCGGCATCGCGCAGGTGGCCGCGCAAGCGGGCCACAGCGTCATGCTGTTTGACATGCGCGACGGCGCAGCCCTTGAAGCCAAAGACAAACTCACCTCCAGCCTGAACGCCCTGGTGGCCAAGGGCAAGCTCAACGCGGATGCGGTGGCGCAAACCCTGTCCCGCATCAGCGCGATCAGCAGTCTGCAGGAAGCCGCAGCGGCCGGTCTGGTGGTGGAAGCGATTGTCGAAAAGCTGGAAGCCAAGCGCGGCCTGTTTCAGCAACTGGAGGCACTCGTCAGCGCCGATTGCATTCTGGCCACCAACACCTCCAGCATCTCGGTCACTGCGATTGCCAACGGCCTGCAGCATCCCGGCCGCTTGGTCGGCATGCATTTCTTCAATCCGGTGCCGCTGATGAAATTGGTGGAAGTGGTGTCGGGCCTGCAAACGGATGCAGCGGTTGCCCAGGCCATCTTTGCGTTGTCACAGGCCTGGGGCAAGGTGGCGGTGCATGCGCGCTCCACGCCGGGCTTTATCGTCAACCGCATTGCGCGCCCCTATTACGCAGAGACCCTGGCGCTGCTGCAAGAACAGTCGGCCACACCGGCCGTGCTGGACGCCTGCCTGCGCGCCGCCGGTTTTCGCATGGGCCCCTGCGAGCTGATGGACCTGATTGGCCATGACACCAATTTCTCGGTGACGCAGTCGGTCTATGAGGCCAACTTTTTTGACAAGCGCTACCAGCCATCGCTGATGCAGCGCGAGATGGTCGATGGCGGCCTGCTGGGTCGCAAATCGGGCCAGGGCTTTTACCGCTACGCGGCCGATGCGGCCAAGCCCGCCATCGCTGCCGCGCAGGCTTCGCCCATGCCCGCTGCCCAGTCCCTCTGGCTGCATGGCCGCGGCCCGCTGGCCGATGCGCTGCACGCGGCCTGTGAACGTGCCCTCGGGACAGAACGTTTGCCCGATGCCGATGCCGGTGCCGCGCCCGCGCTGCTGCGCGACGAAAGCAGCGAATGGATCGGTCTGGAGATCAAGGGCTGCCAGTTGCGCATGACGGATGGCCGCTGCGCCTCGCAACTCGGCGCCGATGTGGCCGTGTTCGATCTGCCGCTGCAAACGACCCAAGACACGGTGCTGGCCTGGGCGCCCTCCTCGCGCGCCTCTGCCGCCTGGACGGCACAGGCTGAACAATGGCTGCAGGCGCTGGGCTTCAACCCGCAGCGCGTGGCCGACACACCGGGCCTGGTGGTGGCACGCAGTATCGCCATGCTGGTCAACGAAGCGGCCGATGCCGTGCACCAGGGTGTGTGCAACGAGGCGGCCGCCGACGCTGCCATGAAGCTGGGCGTCAACTATCCCGCAGGCCCCTTTGAGTGGCTGGCGCTGTGGGGTGCCGTGCCGGTGTGCCAGTTGCTGGACGCGCTGGATGCCTTCTACCGTGGCGAGCGCTACCGCGCCAGCCCTTTGCTGCGCCAGCGCACCTGGCAGGATTGATATGAAATTTGCTGACTTCACCCAGGGCCAGGTCATTGAGGCCGGCCCTTACCACCTGACCGAAGACGAGGTGCTGCAATTTGCCAAGGCCTGGGACCCGCAGTGGTTCCACACCGACCCTGAAGCCGCCGCCAAGGGGCGCCACGGCGGGCTGATTGCCAGCGGCTGGCAGACCTGCGGTATCGCCATGCGGCTGATGGCCGACAAGGCCTTGCAGGGCTCGGAGTCCTTTGCCTCGCCCGGCCTGGCCTACATCAAGTGGCTGCATCCGGTGCGCCCCGGTGACGATTTGAGCGTGCGCGCCACCGTGCTCGATACGCGCGTGGCACGCAGCCAGCCCGGTCTGGGCATCCTGCGCTGGCGCTGGCAACTGTTCAACGCAAAGAATGTCGAAGTGCTGGACCTGGAAGCCACCAGCCTGTTTGATCTGAATTACAACCCTGCCGCCTGAACGCACGCCATGAACCAAGCCTTTATCTGCGACGCCATCCGTACCCCCTTCGGCCGCTACGGCGGCGCACTGTCTTCCGTGCGCGCCGACGACCTGGGTGCCATTCCCCTGCGGGCCCTGATGCAACGCAACCCGAACGTGGACTGGGCGTCCATCACCGACGTGATCCTGGGCTGTGCCAACCAGGCCGGCGAAGACAACCGCAACGTGGCACGCATGAGCGCCTTGCTGGCCGGCCTGCCGCTGGAGGTGCCCGGCGGCACCGTGAACCGCTTGTGCGGCTCGGGCCTGGATGCGGTGGGCACGGCAGCACGCGCCATCAAGGCAGGTGAAGCCACTCTGATGATTGCCGGCGGCGTGGAAAGCATGAGCCGCGCACCGTTCGTGATGCCCAAGGCCGAGAGCGCCTTCAGCCGCAACAACGCGGTCTATGACACCACCATCGGCTGGCGCTTTGTCAACAAACTGATGAAGGCGCAATACGGCGTGGACTCCATGCCCGAGACGGCCGAGAATGTGGCCACCGATTACCACATTGAACGCGAGGCGCAGGACCGCATGGCCCTGGCCAGCCAATGCAAGGCCGTGGCCGCGCAGCAGGCCGGCCACTTTGCGCGCGAGATTGTGGGTGTGCCGATTGCGCAGAAAAAGGGCGACGCCCTCCTCTTCGACACCGACGAGCACCCGCGCGCCACCACCCTCGAAGCGCTGGCAAAACTCAAACCCATCGTCCGCCCCGACGGCACCATCACCGCCGGCAATGCCAGCGGCGTCAACGACGGTGCCTGTGCCCTGTTGCTGGCCGACGAAGCCACGGCGCGCAAGAACGGCTTGACTCCCAGAGCCCGTGTGGTCGGCATGGCCACCGCCGGTGTGGCACCGCGCATCATGGGTATGGGCCCGGCACCGGCCACCGACAAAGTGCTGGCCCTGACTGGCCTGACCTTGGCGCAACTGGATGTGATTGAACTCAACGAAGCCTTTGCCGCGCAAGGCCTTGCGGTCTTGCGCCAGCTGGGCCTGCAGGACGACGACGCGCGTGTGAATGCGTGGGGCGGCGCGATTGCGCTGGGCCATCCACTGGGCGCCTCGGGCGCACGCCTGGCCACCACCGCCATCAACCGCCTGCACGCCACGGGCGGGCGCTATGCGCTGTGCACCATGTGCATCGGCGTGGGCCAGGGCATTGCGCTGATTCTGGAACGCGTTTGACCGCTGAAGTGCAGGACCTGCTGGCGCAAGCGCATGGTGCAGGCTTGCAGCGTGAGGCCCGGCTGCTGCAAGCGCTGAATGCGCGACCCGTCAGCCTTGCAAAACCAGGTGGGGCTTGCCTGCGACTGCGGTGACGCCCGGCTGCAACGCCCCCTGCACCACATCGCCCACCATGTCGGCGGTGACGGCCGACAGGGTCCAGCCCAGGTGGCCGTGGCCGGTGTTGTAGAACACATTGGCCTGACGGCCACGGCCCACGCGGGGCATCATGTTGGGCAGCATGGGGCGCAAGCCGGCCCAGGGCACCACCTGGCGCGTGTTGACGCCGGGGAAGCACTGGTTCACCCACTCCACCAGCGGGCGTATGCGGTCGGCCCGGATGTCCTTGTTGTAGCCATTGAATTCGGCCGTGCCGGCGACGCGGAAACGGTCTGCGCCCAGGCGGCTGGTGACCAGCTTGGTTTCGTCATCCAGCAGACTCACCGTGGGTGCGGCGGCCTGGCTTTGTGCGTCGTTCAGATGCACAGTAATGGAGTAGCCCTTGACCGGATAGATATTCACGCGGTCACCCAGCTGCGCGGCAAAGTCGCGGCTCTCCACGCCCGCACACACCACGAGGCCGTCGAAGTGGTGCATCTGGTGCCCGGCGTCTTCCTGCACGGTCACGCTGGCGCTGGCGCCATCGCTGCGCAGGGCTACCACGTCCTGCCCGTACAGGCACTTCACGCCCATGCGCAAAAGCGCGGTGGCCAGGCCGTTGGTGAACTTGTGGATGTCGCCGGTGGAGTCGCTCTCCGTAAAGTAGCCACCGTAGTAGCTGCCTGCGAGGGTGGGCTCGATGGCCTTCATCTCGGCCGGTGTTACGGCGCGGCGGGGCAAGCCGCCCTCGGCCAGCATCTTGGACACTTCGCCGGCGTGGTCAAAGCCCTTCTTGTCGCGGTAGATGTGCAGAATGCCCTCTTTCTTGAGGTCAAAGTCGACCCCTTCGGCCCTGGCCCAGGCAAACAGGTGTTCGCGTGCGGCCACAGCCAGGCGCGTGGTTTCAATGGTGTTGCGGCGGTAGTGCGGCATGTGGCTGATGAACTCGGCAAACCACGACAGCTTGTGCCAGCTGGGCTTCGGATTGACCAGCAGGGGCGCATCGCTCTTGAGCATCCACTTCAGTCCCTTGAGGATGGTGGACCAGTGGTTCCATACCTCAGCGTTGGAGGCCGACAGTTGGCCGCCGTTGGCAAAGGAGGTCTCCATGGCCGCATAGCGGTGTTTCTCGAACAGGGTGACGGCAAAGCCGCGTTTGGCCAGGGCGTAGGCAGTGGTGACGCCGGTGATGCCGCCGCCTATGACAGCGATGGACTTGCTTGATGGAGAAGGCATGGTTTGAGGTTTCCAAATCAGTCAGACGGGGAAGTAGGGCTGCGCACCATGCGCGGCCTACGCCCCCTCTGTTTGGAACCTGAGAGATTCACCTCCTGGCCTGGTGGCCGGGGGGCTTGCTCCTGCGGTGCACCGGGCGACTAGCTCCGGCAGCTCTTCAGAGTGCTTTGCGGTGATCGGTCCTTTTGCCTGAGAGTTTCCGGGGCGGTTGCTCCTTCGGCGCTGTGCGGCTGGGCCCACAGTCTCTCCCGATCACCAAGTGGTGAATTGTAGGGCCTACACGAGGTAGCGCTCCGTTAAATGGACCCAGTAGGCCGAGCCCACTGCGATGTTGCTGTCGTCAAAATCGTAGCCCGGGTTGTGCACCATGCAGGCACCGTGGCCGCCGGTGCTGGCATCGCCGTTGCCGATGAACAGGTAGCTGCCGGGCACTTGTTCAAGCATGAAGGCAAAGTCTTCACTGCCGGTCAGCGCCTCGGTGCGGGCCACCACGCGTTCAGACCCCACAAGCTCCACGCCCACCCGGGTGGCAAATTCGGTTTCCACGGACGTGTTGACCAGCACCGGATAGCCACCGCGAAAGACCACCTCGGCGCGCACGCCAAAGCTTTTTGCTTGTGCCTGTACCAGTTCTTCAATGCGCTGGTTCAGCAGCAGGCGCACGTCGCGGTCCAGCGAACGCACGCTCAGTTCCAGCGTCGCGGTTTGCGGAATGACGTTGTTGGCTTGTCCGGCCTTGAAGCTGCCCACGGTAATAACCGCCGTTTGCAGCGGAGCCACGTTGCGCGACACGATGGTCTGCAGCGCCATGACGATGGAGGCACCCGCCACGACCGGATCGGCCGCGATATGGGGCATGGCACCGTGGCCGCCTTTGCCATGCAGGGTGATGGTGATGTTCTCGCTCGATGCCATGGTCGCCCCGTCGCGGAACAGCAGATGCCCCGGCTTGAAGCCCGGCATGTTGTGCATGGCAAAAATGGCGTCGCAAGGGAAGCGCTCAAACAAGCCGTCTTCCATCATTTTTTTAGCGCCGCCAAAGCCCTCTTCAGCGGGCTGAAAAATCAGGTTCAGCGTGCCCTGGAAGGCACCCTGCTCGGCGAGCTGCTTGGCGGCTGCCAGCAGCATGGCGGTGTGGCCGTCATGGCCGCAGGCATGCATCACCCCGGCATGCACGCTGGCATGGGGCAGACCGGTCTGCTCCTCAATCGGCAGGGCATCCATGTCTGCACGCAGCCCCAGGCGCTTGGAACCATTGCCTTTGCGCAACTGCCCCACCACCCCGGTGCCACCCAGGCCGCGGGTGACCTGGTAACCCCAGCGGGTCAAGGATTGCGCCACCAGCTCACTGGTGCGGTGCTCCTCAAAAGCCAGTTCCGGATGTTGGTGGATGTCGCGGCGCAAAGCTACAAACGCGGACACATCCTGCGCCGGGACCAGGGCCTTGTCACGTTCCATGGCGGCAACGGACATGGTCTTAGCCTTCCAAGGTGCGGTTGCGGCCTTCGGGCAGGAGGTACATGCCCACTGCCGCAATCAGGCTGGTGGCGGTGACATACAGGGCGGGTGAGGCCGGGTTGCCGGTCGCACCGATCAGCCAGGTCACCACAAACTGTGTGGTGCCGCCAAACAGCGCCACGCCCACCGCATAGGCAATCGACATGCCGATGGCGCGGATACGGCGCGGAAACAGTTCGGGAATCGCCACCAGGGACGCAGCACCGCTGAGTGCAGTCAGGGCACCCAGCAGGATGGTGACGGCAAACAGGGCTGCCGGTGTCTTCTGGTCCACCAGCATCAGGAAGGCGGGGTAGGACAGGAGTGCTGCCAGCAGGCGGGGCACCAGCATCACCGGGCGGCGTCCGAAGCGGTCTGACAACCAGCCGCCCAGCAGGGAGAACACCACGGTGGACAGGCCACCGACCACGGTAGCCGCCATGGCGATGGTGGGTGCGAACTTGAGCGTGGTGATGGCGTAGGTGGTCATGTAGTTGCCCACATAGGTGGACACGGTGCCGCCCAACACCGCCAGGATGGACAACACAATCAAACGGCGATGCGCGCCCAGCGTGGGAGGTACACCCCCCGATGACGTGGTGTGGCCCTGCTCCAGCGTCTCCGGCATTTCGCGGCGCAGATAGACCGCCACAGGAATCAGCAACATGCCAACAGCGAAGGGAACACGCCAACCCCAGGCCAGCAACTCGGCAGGGGTCAAGGTACTGGTCAACACCATGCCAATGGAGCCAGCCACAAATCCGGCGGCACCCTGGCTTGCCAGCTGCCAGCTGCCATACAGGCCGCGCTGGTGCGCCGGTGCGCTCTCAATCAGGAAGGCGCTGCTGGGGCCGACTTCGCCGCCCAGGGCCAGGCCCTGGATCAGGCGGCACAGCACCACAATGATGGGGGCCGCCAGACCGATGCTTGCATACGAAGGCGTGACGGCCAGGCCCAGGGTGCCCACGGTGATCAGGCCGATGGTGAGCAGCATGGCCGGTTTGCGACCGGCGCGGTCAGCATAGGCGCCGATCAGAATCCCACCCAGCGGGCGCGAGACAAAGCCCACACCAAATACGGCCACTGACAGCAGCAAGCTGCCCAGTTCGGTGGACGCCGGGAAGAAGGTCTTGCCGATGTACACCGCAAAGAAGGCGTAGGTCACGAAGTCATAAAACTCCAGCGCGTTACCGATCACGGTGGCAGCCACCACTTTGCGCGGAATGGCGGTACCCCTGGCGCGGGAAGATGCGCTTGCGGGCGGTGAGGCGTAGTCCATGGGGGGAGTAGTTTGCACGGTTGTCTCCATTTGTTTACTGTTAGTGGCTGCATCGTAGGACGCTTGTTTTGATGTGTCCAATGTATTATTTTTGTGGATATCATTCACAAAACTCATATTTGCCGCCATGAACATCAAGCATCTGGAACACCTTCTGGTACTGGCCGACACGGGTTCATTCAGCCGCGCCGCTGAGAAGCTTTTCATTACCCAATCCGCGCTCAGCCGCAGCATCCAAAGTCTGGAAGAAGACCTGGGCGGCCGGGTGCTGGACCGCATTGGCAAGCGCAATGAACTCACGCCCTTGGGGCTGGACGTGGTGTCCCGGGCGCGGCATATTGTTCGGGATGCGGCCGAGCTGCGCCACAGTGCCAAGCTGCTGCAGGAAGGCGGCCGCGGGGCCATCAGCGTGGGGCTGGGTGCCGGGCCGGCAGCTTTGTTGATGGTGCCCCTGATGTGTGCCGCCGCCACCCAACCGGGATTGCGCGTGGCCGTGACACAAGGCCCGGTGGAGTTGCAGATCCAGCAGCTGCGCAGCCGCCAACTCGATGCCATGGTGGTGGACATGCGCCGCGTGATACCGGGCGCGGACCTCAACATCGAATCGCTGGTTGAACTGAAGGCCGGCTTGGTGGCCCGCGCCGAACATCCCCTGGGCCGCAAAAGGTCCGTCAGCCTGTCAGAGGTGTTGCAGTTCCCGGTGGCGTGCACGCCGCTCTCGGATGAAGTGGTGCGGCTGCTGGTGGATCAGTACGGCTTGCAGGCCAACCCGTCGGAAATGGTGGCAATGCGCTGCGACGATGTCAGCAGCATGCTTGCGGCCGTGGCACAGACTGACGCCGTTTTCCTGGGGGTGATTGCAGCGGCACGCGACGGTCTCAGGGATGGCAGCCTGGTGGAGCTGCGGCTCAATCCCCGCTTGCTGGCCACGGCGCGCTTTGCTTATGTGACCTTGGCAGGTCGCACCGAGGCACCGGCAATGGCCTATTTCCGCCAGTTCCTGCGCACCCATTTGCATGAATGAAATGTGCCGCAGAGATCGGCCTCGCGCTACTTGCTTACGCGCGCGGTACAGCGTGCCGGCGCGTCTGCAGTGGCGCTGAGCGGTGCAGCACGTCGTCGCGCAGCTAGAGTGCGCTGCGGCGCGCGCGCGCCTGGGTTGACGCTTGTTGTCTCGTGACATGGGCCGCTTTCCTATGGAGCCCTGAAAATCATTTGCGCCCTCGCCTTTTAAATTTGCGAATTCGCAAGGGGGTCTTGGTGGTGTGCAGTCAATCTGAGGCATGGCAGATTGCCTCTAACCCACACCTCACACCAAGGAGATCCAAGATGTCACTTCGAACCTGTGCTGCCGCCTTGTGCGCCACACTGCTGCTAGGCGCCGGTCTTGGCGGTTGCGGCCCGTCCAGCAATTCTTCACCCCTTGTGGGTGGCGTCGCCGCCACCAGTTCTGCACTGGCCAATGCGGCGATTACGCTGACCGATGCCAACGGCACGTCGCGCACGACGACCAGTGATGCCTCCGGGCGTTACACATTCGATGTGGCTGGCCTGGTTGCTCCGTTTGTGATCGTGGCGTCCGGCGATTTTGGCGACGGCACTGAAACCCTGGTTTCGGTGGCCCCAACCAGCCCCGCCTATGGCTCAAGGGCAACCGTCCACACCACCCCACTAACGACGGCACTCGCGGCAGCGCTGGATTCCAACGGCGACCCGCTCCATCTGGCTGCCAATATGGCCACCGAGTCGTCCAACATCACGACCGCTGCGCTCAACAAGGTGCAGACCAATCTGCAGGGTAGCCTGGGCAATGTGTTGACGGCCCTGGGTTTGCAGGGCAACACGGATTTTGTTGGCGGAACGCTGGTGGCAGACGGCACCGGAATGGACCAGTTGCTGGACTCCGTTCAGGTGAACGTGGCCCCTGGTGGCACGGCAGGAGGCGGCACCACGCTTGCGGTGAAGGACGGCAACGGGACCGTCACGACTGCGAACCTGAATCTGGCAGCGGGGTCGGCCTCGGGCCTGGCGCTCACCACACCCGCCAGCTATTTGATTCTGGACCGCATCCAGTCCGCCATCACCGCCTGTTTTACCGGCACCGCCAGTTCCACCCGCTCCATTTCCGCAGCCTGTACAGGGCTCTTCACCAGCGACTACCTGAACAACGGATTCAACGCCGCGCAGGAATTGGCCCCGTTCAACAATGCCGCGTTTGACAATGCCACTGCAGAGTCACCCCAGCTTGTCTATTACACAGACGACTCGCACGCCGTGATCAAACTGGTGCTTGACCTGACGGACGGCAGCCGCTACGCATTTACAACGCTTGCAGAACGCAGCGCGAGCACCGGCAACCTCTGGAAACTGCGCGGCAACCAGAGGCACTTCCACACCTTCGTCAACGGCATGACCCAATGGGTCAATCAGCTCAATGCCTCCGCCGCCGTACCAAGCGCCTACACCTCGGGTATCAATTTGTATTTCAACGCCACGGCAGGCTCTGCAGCCACGGTATTTGCCAATGCGAACTCCTATGTGCTGGTCACAGGGCCTGGTTTGCCGGCTGCTGGCGTGGTTCTGAAGACCAGCCTGGGAAGCTGCCCATTTCTGACCATTACCTCCGAGAGTGGCAACACTGCGGCAGGCCACAGAAACTCCTGTGCGAGCTATTTCCGTATGACGGGCAAGGCCGTGAATTCGGTACAGCAGGCGGCCTTTGTCAATGTCTTCACAGGGCCGATTACGGGTGGCGGCACGCCGAGCCCACAGCATGCGCCGCAATATGCCGATGGCATCGTCTCTGACACAACACTCCAGGCCATTACGCCGTTCTCGCGGTACACGGTAAAAATCCATGACGGCCTCACCAATAGGGATATCGCCACGTATACCGAATACCTGCGCTCACGGCCGTTGACCACGGCTGCGTTGCCAAACGTTCGCTGGACCCATCTAAGTACCACGACGCGCGGCTTGCTGGCTCCGAGTTCGACAACCGCCTTTGCGGGTGGGAATGCAATGCCCTTGTCCTGGACACCGCAAACCTACGCGCCCCGGGTGGGTGCGGTGGAGGTGCAGATTCGCGCTGCGGGCACCTTGGTGGCTGCGAACCCCCGCGTTCCCCCGTCAGTCAATAGCTACACCGTGCATTCAGCCACGGCATTCCCGGCAGTGACGGGTATGAATTCAACGCCCTCCAACGGGGACTTTGACTGGGTCGGGCTGATTGCCCGCAACCGCCATGACCTGCAGATCGAATCGGTGAACCAGTACTCGATGAATTAACTGCTGGTGCAGCCAGGCGCATGCGTTTGCGCCTGGCTTTCTGCGGCATGCGCGCTTATGCGGCCAGTTGCTGCTCCAGCCGGTGCAGCACTTCGTAGCAGGCCAGCACGCCGGCCACGCTGCTGTTGGGCTCGCGGCCTTCACGGATGGCGGCGAAGAATTCGCGGTCCTGCAGCTCGATGCCGTTCATGGACACGTCCACCTGGCTCACATCGATCTTCTCTTCCTTGCCGGTGAACAAATCGTCGTAACGGGCCAGGTAGGTGGCGGTGTCGCCGATGTAGCGGAAGTAGGTACCCAGCGGGCCGTCGTTGTTAAAGCTCAGTGACAAAGTGCAGATCGCGCCGTTGGCAGCTTTCAGCTGGATGCTCATGTCCATGGCGATGCCCAGCACCGGGTGGATCGGGCCTTGCATGGCGTTGGCCGCCACGATGGGGCTGCCGCACTGGTAGGCAAACAGGTCCACGGTGTGGGCTGCGTGGTGCCACAGCAGGTGGTCGGTCCAGCTGCGTGCCTGGCCGAGTGCATTGGTGTTGGTGCGGCGGAAGAAATAGGTCTGCACATCCATCTGCTGGATATTGAAGCGGCCGGCCGCGACTTCCTTGTGCACATACTGGTGACTGGGGTTGAAGCGGCGCGTGTGGCCGCACATCGCGACCAGGCCGGTTTGCTTGGCCAGCGCCACCACATCCTGCGCGCCCTTGAGGCTGTCGGCCAAGGGGATTTCCACCTGCACATGCTTGCCGGCTTTCAGGCAGGCCATGGTTTGCTCGGCGTGCATTTGCGTGGGGGTACACAGAATCACGGCATCGAGTTCCGGCAGCGCCAGACTCTCAGCGAGTTCGGTGGTGACATGTGCGATGCCGTATTTTTCGGCCACTTCGCGGGTCTTTTCCAGGTCGCGGCTGATCAGCGAGACCACTTCCACGCCGTCAATGTTTTGGATGCCGTCCAGGTGCTTGATGCCGAAGGCGCCGGCACCGGCGAGTGCTACTTTGATACTTGGTTTCATGGTTTATCTCCATTACGACGAGACAGAATAAATAAATGAATCAACAGCGGCAAGCCCGCCGCAGATTAGCCCCGGACTTCGCATCGGCGGTAGCTCACTTGTTTGTGTTTTAAGGTAACGGGGGCAAAGGCTATGCGCTCGCCGTTCAATATTGCATCTGGAAGCTGAACGGTGTAGCTCTCAAAGGGATGAAGCGGAACAGGCATAAAACTTGATGCTCGCTGGCGATCGACGAGCACAAGAAAACGAATCTGCGCCTGGTATATCAGCGTCCCAAGAAACTCTCGAGGCAAGGAATAGGACTCCTTGCCAGGCTCAAACGTTTCCATAAATGGGGCAGAATATTTTTTACTGGGATAGTCGCCCCCCACACCGGTTTGGTTGCTCACCATCGAAAACTGATCGCCTGGATTGAGATGAATGCTCAAAAGCAGTTGATCACTCCATGTGTTGAACGTAAAGTGTCGGGTGCCCTTGAGCACAAATGCCAAATCGTCGCCAGGCACATCATGACAATTGACAGAAGTTGGTAGTCTTCTTGATGTGCGAACCCCATCTGTGGCGTGAAGCTCGAAATAGTCATACGTCGTTTGGATGTCCAGCTTTGCCCCAATGTATTCGGCGGGGCTTTTCACATAGGGAAAACACCCCGCGAGCGCAGCGACAGATACCAACACCAGCCAGAGTCTGATCACAACATATTCTCTAGAATCAGATGTCCCACTGCGGTGTTCGATGCCGGCACGTGGAAGAAACGGTGTTTCAAATTCACACCATCGGCACGGCCGGCCACGTCGCTCATGGCGCCGCGGGCAATCAGCCACATCACCAGCTCAATGCCTTCGCTGCCGGCTTCGCGCACAAAGTCGATGTGCGGAATGGCGGCGGCGGCCGCCGGGTCGCTGATCAGCAGGTCCAGGAAGCGGTTGTCAAATTCCTTGTTGATCAGGCCGGCGCGCGGTCCCTGTAACTGGTGGCTCATGCCGCCCGTGCCCCAGATGTGCACGTTCAGGTCCTCGTCATAAGACTCCACCGCCTTGCGGATCGCCTGGCCGAGGTTGAAGCAGCGCTGGCCGCTGGGTACGGGGTACTGCACCACATTGACGGCAAACGGGATCACGGGGCAGGGCCACTTGAAGTCATCCTTGGGCGGGTTGCCGCACATCAGGGACAGCGGCACGGTCAGGCCGTGGTCCACGTCCATCTTGTTGACGATGGTCAGGTCAAAGTCCTGCTGGATCACCGACTGCGCGATGTGCGAGGCCAGCTCCGGGTGGCCAATCACCGTGGGCACGGGGCGCGCGCCATAGCCTTCGTCAGCGGGCTGGTATTGCTCTGCCGTACCGATGGCGAAGGTGGGAATCATGTCCAGGCTGAAGGCCGTGGCATGGTCGTTGTAGACCAGAAAGATGACGTCGGGCTTGTTGTCCTTCATCCACTGCTTGGAATAGTCGTAGCCGGCAAACACCGGCTGCCAGTAGGGCTCTTTGTCCTTGCCGGCATCGAGTGCGGCGCCGATGGCGGGGACGTGCGAGGTGTAAACGGAAGCGGTTATGCGTGCCATGTTCAGTCCTTTTTATTCTTGTGGGCCGAGCCCTGCGGCTGGTTCTTCGCCTGCGCGTCACCGTCTTCACCGATATAGCGGTTGCCTTCGACACTGCGGCCACCGGCAATCATCATGGCGCGGTATTCGTCTTCGGTCATGCCGGTCATGCTGCCTGCCATTTGCTGGAACGAGAGACCATCGGTCGCGCCAATCTTGGCGAGGAAATAGATGTTGCCGCCGGTGGCCATGCAGCGGTTCAGGTCGCGCGTCAGCACGCCCTGCTTCTGCTCTTCGGTCATGGGCCACTCGTCCAGATACGCGCGCTCATTGGCCTTGAAGCGGGCGCGGTTCTCGGCCTTCATCAAGGACATGCAGAACTGGTTCAGGTGGTAGCCCTTGCGGGATTGTTCGGCATCAAAAATGATGGTGCCGGGGACGTCGAGATATGGCTTATCTAATGACATGGTTACACCTCTTCCGGCCAGTACAGGCGCATCGGGTTTGTGACCAGCAATTTTTGCTGGAGCTCGGGTGTGGTCGCGATGTGCGGAATAAAGTCCACCAGCAGCCCGTCATCCGGCATGTGGTCTTTCAGGTTGGGGTGCGGCCAGTCGGTGCCCCAGAGCACGCGGTCCGGGAACTCCTCAACGATGCGCTTGGCAAAGGGGATGACATCGGTGTACGCGTTCTGTTCGCCACTCAATGCCTTGGGGCCGGTGACCGACAGACGCTCGGGGCACGACACCTTGCTCCACACATTGCTGTGCTCGCGCATGAACTTCTGGAACAGCGCAAATTGCGGTCCATCCACCGGCAGCGACACATCCGGGCGGCCCATGTGGTCCACCACCACGGTGGTCGGCAGGGCGGTGAAAAAGTCCCACAGCTCGGGCAGGTCCACGGCTTCAAAGTAGATCACCACATGCCAGCCCCACTTCGCGATGCGGCCGGCGATTTCCAGCAACTCGTCCTTGGGCGTGAAGTCCACCAGGCGCTTGACGAAGTTGAAACGCACGCCGCGCACACCGGCGTCGTGCATGGCTTGAATCTCCTGGTCCGTCACGCCGCGCTTGACCGTGGCCACGCCGCGTGCCTTGCCATTGGAGTTGATCAACGCATCGACCATGGCGCGGTTATCGGAACCGTGGCAGGTGGCTTGCACCACTACGTTGCGGGAAAAACCGAGGTGGTCACGCAGCGCATAGAGCTGCGCCTTCGACGCGTCGCAAGGTGTGTATTTGCGCTCAGGCGCGAAGGGGAACTCTGCCCCCGGGCCGAAGACATGGCAGTGCGCGTCGACGGCGCCCGCAGGCACCTGGAAGCGCGGTTGGGTAGGGCCGGTGAACCAGTCCATCCAACCGGAAGTCTTGGTGAAATCACCTGTTGTAGGTTTAGACATGAATCGTGCTTGGTCTTGGTAATAGTTGCAGGAAGCATTGGGGTTACGCGGGCTGGCGATTTGTGTCCGAAGGACAATATGAGCCAGCCCGCGTAGCCCCAATGCTGATCGATAAAAGTGACTTAGTCGATGTACCTCAAGCCCGCAGCCGCCAGCGGCTCACGCATCTTGTACATATCCAGCCCCAAGACACCCGCAGCAAACTTCTCGCGCTTCTCGCCTTCAAAGCTTTCGCGCTTTTCAGCCGCATCGGCCACCTCTTGCGCACGTGCAGCGGGGACGACGACGATGCCGTCCACATCGGCAATCACCACGTCACCGGGCTTGACCAGCGCGCCGGCGCAGACCACATCGATGTTGACGGAGCCCAGCGTCGCCTTGATGGTGCCCTTGGCGTTGATGGCGCGGCTGAACACGGGAAAGCCCATTCTTTCGAGCTCGTCCACATCGCGCACACCGCCGTCAATGACCAACCCACCAGCACCACGCGCCTGGAAGCTGGTGGCCAGCAGATCGCCAAAGAAGCCGTCGAAGTTGTCGGTGGTGCAGGCCGCCACCACCACATCACCGGGCTGAATTTGCTCGGCGGCCACATGCATCATCCAGTTGTCACCGGGTTGCAGCAGCACCGTCACGGCCGTGCCGCAAATGCGGGCGCCCTTGTAGACGGGGCGCATATAGGTCTTCATCAAACCGACGCGGCCCATGGCCTCGTGGATGGTGGCGACACCGAAGCGGCCGAGTTTTTCTACAGCGGCCTTGTCGGCGCGATGGATGTTGCGTTTAACGATTCCGAGTTCGTACATGCTTATTTTCCTTGTTGCTTGAGAGCGGCATCGAGGCGCGGGAACACGCGGCGCACATTGCCTTCATAAATCTGGAAGCGATCAATGTCGCTCAAAATCTTCGACGATTCGATATAACGCTTGGTGTCGTCATAGTAATTGCCGGTCTGCGGATCAATGCCGCGCACGGCACCAATCATCTCGGAGGCAAACAGCACGTTCTTCACCGGGATGACGGTGTTGAGCAGGTCGATGCCGGGCTGGTGGTAGACGCAGGTGTCAAAGAAGATGTTGTTGAGCAAATGCTCTTCCAGCAGCGGCTTCTTGAGTTCCTGCGCCAGACCCCGGAAGCGGCCCCAGTGGTAAGGCACGGCGCCGCCGCCGTGCGGAATCAGGAAACGCAGCGTGGGGAATTCCTTGAACAGGTCGCTGGTCAGGCACTGCATGAATGCTGTTGTGTCGGCATTCAGGTAATGCGCGCCGGTGGTGTGGAAGCATGCATTGCAGCTGGTGCTCACGTGGATCATGGCGGGGATGTCGTACTCCACCATCTTCTCGTAAATGGGGTACCAGTGCTTGTCGGAGAGGGGCGGCGAAGTCCAGTGGCCGCCGCTCGGGTCCGGGTTCAGGTTGATGCCGACGTTGCCGTATTCCTTGATGCACTTTTCCAGTTCGGGGATGCAGGTCGCAGGGTCCACGCCGGGAGACTGCGGCAGCATGGCCACCGGCACAAAGTGGTCGGGGAAGAGTTGGCTCACGCGGTAGCAGAGTTCATTGCAGATCGCCGCCCAGGTGCTGGAGACATTGAAGTCGCCGATGTGGTGGGCCATGAAGCTGGCGCGCGGCGAGAACAGGGTGATGTCGCTGCCGCGCTCTTTCATCAGGCGCAGCTGGTTGAGCTCAATCGTTTCGCGCAGTTCGTCGTCGCTGATCTTCAGGTCGGACACTTTGGGCATGCTTGCCGGGTCTTTGATGCCGGCGATCTGGGCATTGCGCCAAGTCTCCAGCGCCTTGGGTGCCGTGGTGTAGTGGCCGTGGCAGTCGATGGTCAATGGTTTTTTCATGCGTTTCCTCTGTACTTGTGGTGTTGTCTTGGGTGCCCGGCTTCAACGGCGGGCGGGCTCCATGCCCTGGCGGCGGATGGCGGCTGCGGCCTGGTCCGATGTCAGGAAGGCCAGCAGGGCCCGGGCCTGCGACTTATGCGCTGACGCGCTGCGGACCGCTGCCGAGAAGGTCGTGGTGATCTGGATATCGGCGGGCAGATTGCCCAGCAGGGTGATGCCTTCGAGGTGAATCAGTTCGCTGAGCTGCTGAAAGCCCAGTTCCACCGCGCCCTTGGCCACCAGGCTGCCTACGGGCACACCGGCTGGCGCGGTCACGATGCGGTCTTTGATCTGCTCGGTAATGCCCCACCCATCAAACAGCCGGGCCAGGGCCACGCCACTGGGGCCGGTGGAGTAGCTCAGGCTCTTGGCAGCCAGCACGGCGGCGCGCACCGCTTCACCCGTGGAAATGTCTGGTTGGGCGGAACCGGCTCGCACGGCCACGGCCACGCCGCTGTCGGCCAGGTTCACTTTGCTGCCGGCTTCCAGATGGCCCGACTGCACCAGCTTGTCGATAGCGTCGCTGGCCAGAAACACAATGTCACAGCCTTCACCGGCTTGCACGCGTTTGGCAGCGTCCACACCCCCCACCGATTCCAACTGCATTGCGGCGCCACCCTGGGCTGCATACAGGGCCAGCAACTCGGTCAAGAGCTGGCGCGTAGCCATGGAAGAGATGCCTTTGAGAAGGGCATTGGGGTCAGATTGGTAGTGCGAATGCATGCCCGACATTGTCGGCCAGACCCTCCCTGCCCGTGAAGGCACGGTTCACGCTAGCAGCTATTGCAATTCAGCATAATCAGGCGCCCTCTATCCGGGCTATTTCCGAGATCAGAGCCATGGACCTTAAGCAGCTGGAATACTTTGTGCGCGTTGCGGAGCTGGGCAGCTTTACGCGTGCGGCCATTGCGCTGGATGTGGCCCAGCCCGCGTTGAGCAGGCAGGTGCGTATGCTGGAAGTCGAGTTGAGGCAAAACCTGCTGATACGCAACGGACGCGGCGCCACGCCCACCGAAGCCGGCAAGCTTCTGCTGGCCCATGGGCGGGGGATACTGCACCAGGTCGAACGCGCCCTGGAAGAGTTGGGTCGGGTCCGGGGGGCGCTGGCGGGACATGTGGCCGTGGGCCTGCCCACCAGCCTGGCCCGGGTGCTGACGGTGCCGCTCACGCGCGCCTTTCGCCAGCACCTGCCGGACGCCACCCTCTCCATCAGCGAGGGTCTGTCGGTCGCCATGCGCGAGTCCCTGATCAATGGCCGTCTGGACATTGCCGTGCTCTACAACCCGCAGCACGCCAATGAAATCGAGATCACTCCCTTGCCGGACGAGGAACTGTTGCTGGTGCAAAAACACGCACCGGATTTGCCATGGTCTGACGGGCCTGTTGCACTGCTGGAGGTTGCCCAATTGCCGCTGGTGATTCCCTGCCGCCCCAATGCGATTCGGATGCAGGTGGAGTCCGAGATGGCGCAAATCGGTTGCCGGCCCCGGATTGCCCTGGAGATAGACGGCGTTTCCGCCATCCTGGACCTGGTGGCTGATGGCGCAGGCAGCGCTGTTCTGTCGCGCCATGCCGTTTCCTCTTACGCCCGGCCCGCAGTGCTTTCGGTGCGCCCCATTCACCAACCTGAACTCAGGACCAAGGTGGCACTGGCCACCAGCTCCCTGCGACCCAGCACCCTGACCCAGCAGGAAACGCTGAATTTGATCCGCCGGGTCATGGACGTCGTCTGCAAGGCGGGCTCCTGACACTGCGCCCGCTCAATACGCATGCAACGTCCAATGGAGCAGCTTCGTCGCAGGCAATCAAAAGGGGCTCGTGAAGAGCCTCAAAACCTTGCATTCGTCAGACCGGTCCAGCACCCGCATGCGCAGACACCCAACCGCCCACCCGTTGCTTCGCTGTGCGGCAAGCGGGCCGCGCCATGCGGGCCGTGGGAGTCGCTGGGCAAAAAGGCCTTCTTTCCAGCCCGCATCGGTAGTTTCAACAACCTGCGTGGTGCCCTGCTGGCCGACCAGAGCACCACGGTGCTGACGGTGGAGCAGAACGTCAAGAGTGCACTGAAAATTTCAGACGAAGCGATTGCCCTGGAATCGGGCCGGCTGGTGCTGCAAAAACCAGCCTCCGAACTACTTACCGACCCGCACATCGACCGCTGGTTCCTGGGTGGAGCCCACGCAGCGGAGGCGGCGGTGCCAGGCCATGGGGCCGGGTCGCTGACTCTCACCGCCCTACAATGGCGACTCGCCCCACTTGGATTTTCTGATGGCCAGTCGCAAGCAGCCGAAGCGCCGGGCCTGTGGCCTGCCCTTGCTGTGAATGCCCCCCTTGCGCCCTCTCTCGATTAGCGAACGCGTCAGCAGCACCGAACTGTTCGGGCGCCTGCGCCAACAGACACGGGATGTGTGGTGGGCGTTCTTTTTCGGCGACCCCAAAGTCCTCGGCAAGACAGCCTGCCTGGCCATGGGTAATCAGACCAGCAAGGTGCCGGCGGCCGCATGATGGACACGCTACAGGCACTTGGAGGCCATGCCGGTTGGGACCATCCGGGGGCTTGGCTCAGGCCCCTGCTCTATGGACTGGCAGCGCCGGCCTGTCTCTGCTTGGGTACATCGCAACGCCTGGCCCTGCGTACGCCGGCGCAACTGCAACCGCTCTGGTTGGGCCTGTCTGCGCTGTATCTGCTGGTTGCCGCCAGTTGCCTGGTGCAGGGCGACCAGCTGTGGTTGCAATGGGCCAGGCGCTTTTTCCGCGCGCACCAGTGGTATGACATGCGTCGCATCTTCCAGCTGGGGGCTCTGCTGGCTATGGCCTGGTTGGCAGGGGCAGTCTGGCGGCAAGGCCAAGGCTTGCGGAGTCAGACAGCCGCACGCGCCTCCGTACTGCAAAGCGCGCTGCTCTCGTCAGCGTGCGGGACCCTGGCCTTGTATCTGCTGCGCTACGTGTCTTTCCACTACATCGACTCGGCGCTCAACGCCCGGCTCTTGCAGCACAGCGTGGGCGCCTGGGTCGAATACGGGTCGCTGGCTCTGGCCGCACTGGCCACCGGGCTGCAACTGCTGCGCAGCGACAGCCCTCTCTAAACACGCACGGGGCGTTGCCCCCCTGGTCGTGCTGGCACTGCTGTGTTGCGGGCACAGAGGGCATAGACGGAACCCCTCCCTGCGGCCCTCCCGCAGGCCGGCCACCGATCAGGCCAGCACTTTCGGTACGCGGTTGTTGCGCAACCGGAATGCATCCGGCATGCCCGAGCCCAACAGCGGGCGCAGGTACATGCGAAAGGCATCCGTCACGCCGGTGCCCTTGGCGTCGATGAACGCGTCTTCCATCACGCGGGTCTTGCCGGCTACGGCGTCCAGCGGCAGCAGTTCGTAGTCCACCGAATAAAAGCCGGTGCGCTTGATGGCAACCGAGCCATCCTGCTTGCCCCACATGGCGAACTGCACGGCCTTTTCGCCGACCTCGCGGGCCTCGCGCTGGTCCACGTCCGACACGCAACCGATGAAGGAGCGTTGCAGGTAGCCAAAGGTGTCGCCGCGCACGCGCTTGATCTGCAGCTTGGCCTTGATTTCTTCGCACAGCAAATCGGCCAGCGCGCCGTTGCCGCTGAGTTGCACATTGCCATGGGCATCGTGCTCCAAGTCTTTGGCCAGCAAGGCGGCAATCGGTTGGCCGGAGGCGTCGTGTATGCCTTCGGACACCGCAATGACGCAGCGGCCGTAGCGCGCGTAGGTGGCCTTCACATCGGCCAGAAAATTCTCCAGCACAAAGGTGCGCTCGGGCAGGTAAATCAGGTGAGGGCCGTCGTCGGGGAATTTTTTACCCAGGGCGGAGGCCGCCGTCAGAAAGCCGGCGTGGCGGCCCATCACCACACCGACATAGACGCCGGGCAGGGCCGCATTGTCCAGGTTGGCACCGGCAAAGGCCTGCGCCACAAAGCGCGCGGCCGAAGGGAAGCCGGGCGTGTGGTCGTTACCGACCAGGTCGTTGTCAATCGTCTTGGGGATGTGGATGGCGCGCAGCGGGTAGCCGGCTTTTTGTGCCTCTTCGCTGACGATGCGCACGGTGTCGGACGAGTCGTTGCCGCCGATGTAAAAAAAGTGGCCGATCTGGTGCGCGCGCAGCACCTTGAAGATCTCTTTGCAATAAGGCACGTCCGGCTTGTCGCGCGTGGACCCCAACGCGCTGGACGGGGTGTTGGCCACCAGCTCCAGGTTGTGGCTGGTTTCCTGCGTGAGGTCCAGGAAGTCTTCGTTGACAATGCCGCGCACGCCGTGCAGGGCGCCGTAAATATGGCCGATTTGCTGGAAGCGCCGAGCCTCCAGGGCCACGCCAACCAACGACTGGTTGATCACAGCCGTAGGGCCGCCACCTTGGGCGACGAGGATTTTTCCAGAAGACATACAGGTTCCTTCAAAGCGCTGGTATAGACGCAGAAGCATACCCGCTGTACGGGACATTTAACTCCCCCATCCCCCCCGCCCCTTACCCCCCGTCGGGGTAAGGGGTGCCTAAAGCGGACAGCCCATTTGGCTACCTCGCGCCGAATACGGAATAAAAGACGAGGCGTTGCCGCCACTTTTTTTCGCCCAAATTTCACGCCGGCAGTTCCGAGCGCCGAACGCAGAAACCAAGAAAAAGAAATATCAACCGCCCCCTTGTGGCGCCATTGCCGAAGCGAAAAAGCCAAATGGGCTGTCCGATCCCGGCACCCCTTACCCCGACGGGGGGTAAGGGGCGGGGGGGATGGGGGAGTTAAAAAATGCAGGAGTCCAACAACACAAAAATCAGTGCCCACCCCCCAAATAAGCCGCCTTCACCGCCGGATCATCACGCAACTTATCCGCAGGCCCATGCACCGAAATGCGCCCGTTCTCCAGCACATAACCATAGTCCGCCACCTTGAGCGCAGCAGCCGCAAACTGCTCCACCAACAACATGGTGACGCCACGCGACTTCAAGTCTTCGATGATGCGGAAAACCTCTTCCACCAGAATCGGCGCCAGACCCATGGAGGGCTCGTCCAGCAGCACGATTTCGGGGTTCAGCATCACCGCGCGGGCCATGGCCAGCATCTGCTGCTCGCCACCCGACAGGGTGCCAGCCAACTGGGTGCGGCGCTCTTTGAGGCGGGGGAATAGTTCCAGCGCCTTGTCCAGATCGGCTGCCACATCGCCCTTGGGGCGGCTGCCGGTCAGGCGCGGGAAGGCGCCCAGGATCAGGTTGTCGGTGACGCTCATGGTGGCGAAGACGCGGCGGCCTTCGGGCGAGTGGGCCAGGCCCAGTTTGGCGATGGTGTACGACTCCATGCCGTCAATGCGCTTGCCGCTCAGATTGATTTCACCCGAGGTGGGTTTGATCATGCCGGAGATGGCGCGCATGGTGGTGGTCTTGCCGGCACCGTTGGAGCCGATCAGCGTGACGACCTTGCCCTTGGGCACGTCCATGGAGATGCCGTGCAGGACCTGCACTTTGCCGTAACCGGCTTCGAGATTTTTGATTTGCAACATGGTCTTGTCCTGTTCTTATGCGGCGGTGCCACCGAGGTAGGCTTCAATCACCTTCTCATCGGCCTGCACATCGGCGGGCTTGCCTTCGGCAATCTTCTGACCAAAGTCCAGCACCGAGACGTTGTCACACACGCCCATGACCACATCCATGTGGTGCTCGATCAGGATCACGGTGATGCCGTGGTCGCGGATCTTGCGGATGATGGTGATCAGTTCCTTGATGTCGGGTGCGGTCAGGCCTGCGGCCGGTTCGTCCAGCAGCAGCAGTTGCGGATCCAGCGCCAGGGCGCGGGCGATTTCGAGCAGGCGCTGCTTGCCATAGGGCAGGTTGCGTGCTTCTTCGTTGGCCAGATCGGCCAGGCCGACAAAGTCGATCAGGCCCAGGCCGCGTTCCACCGAGGCCGTCTCTTCGCGGTTGTAGCGCGGCGTGTGCAGGGCCACATCGACGATGTTGCTGTTGAACGTGTGGTGCAAGCCCACCTACACGTTTTGCAGCGCGGTCATCTCGCCGAACAGCTGCACGTTCTGGAAGGTACGGGCAATGCCGGACAAGGCGATGTCCGACGAGGTACGCCCGACCACGGAACGCCCGGCAAATTCGATGGCACCGGCCGTGGGCACATAAATGCCGGTCAGCACGTTCATCATGGTGCTCTTGCCGGAGCCGTTGGGGCCGATCAGCCCGTGGATGGTGCCGCGCTTGACGCGGATGTCCACGTTGTTGATGGCCTTCAAGCCGCCGAATTGCATCAGCACACCCTTAGCGATCAACAGGTCTTCACCGCTGTGGGTGCTGGCTGCGTTCATGATGGCATCCTTGGCCACCCCGCCTGCGAGTACTACCGGCTGGCTGGCGCGCGAGCCCTTGCGCACAAACAGATTGCGCACAAAGCCGACGATGCCGTCCTGCAGGTAATACACCACAAACAAAATCATCAGGCCGAAGATGGACAGGCGCCAGTCGGTGATCGACTGCAGCCAGAACGCGAAGCCGGCCAGCGCCATGGTGCCCACCACGGGCAGGGCCATGGCTTTGACCGTCGTCATCTTGCGGGACACCGCAACCACGCCGCCCACAGCCATCAGCACGGCCAGCGTGGAAGCCACAATGCGGAACAGCTCCAGGTCATCCAGCAGCTTGGGCAGGATCACGATGATGGCGGCACCCAAGAGCGAGCCCACACGCGATTTGCGTCCACCCATGATGACGGCCAGCAGGAACAGCACGGTCAGCTCGAAGTTGTAGGTGTTGGGCGAGATGTATTGCTCGGAGTAGCTATACAGGCAGCCTGCCAGGCCGGCAAAGCCGGCGCTGATCACAAAGGCATAGACCTTGTAGCGGTACACCGACACACCCATGCAGTCCGACGCCACGGGGCTGCCGCGCAGCGCTTCAAAGGCGCGGCCGAGTTGCGATTTGAGAATGCGGTCCACCACCACCAGCGAGATCACCATCAGCGCCAGCACCATCCAGTAAAAACCGTGTTCATCGAGCTGCACACCGGCAATCGAAGGCTTGGGGATCTTGAGACCCAGCGGGCCTTCGGTGAGGAAGTCCATCTCGTTGATCAAAATCTGGATGATGGTGCCGAAAGCCAGGGTCACCATGGCCAGGTACGGCCCGGTCACGCGCAGCGCGGGCAGCGCCAGCAGCGCACCAAAACCGGCGGTTACGCCGATGCTGGCCGGGATGATGACCCACAGCGGCGCACCGAGTTTCAGGAAGAACACACCGGCGGTGTACGAGCCCACGCCGAACAGACCGGCGTGGCCCAGCGACACCTGGCCGGTGTAGCCGACCACGATGTCCAGGCCGAACAGCAGGATGGCGTAAATCATGATCGTGCCGATCATGTGGATGTAGTACGGGTTGCTGGTGTACAGCGGCGCCGCCGCCAGAATGGCAATGCCGATCACGCCGGCAATAAGGGACTTGAGCTTCATGTTCAAACTTTCTTGATCGCAGATTTGCCAAACAGGCCGGACGGTTTGAAGGCCAGCACCAGCAAGAGCAGCACCAGGCCGGGTACGTCTTTGTAGCCGGTGGACAGGTAGAAGCCGGTCATGGTTTCGGCCACACCGAGGATGATGCCGCCCACGATGATGCCCATGCCGCTGGTCAGGCCGCCAATGATGGCCACGGCAAAGGCCTTGAGGCCCAGCGCTGCGCCCATGGTGGCACCTGTCAGGGTGAGGGGTGCAATCAGCGCACCGGCAAAGGCGGCGCTAGCCGATGACAGGGCGTACGAGAAGGTAATCACCAGACCGGTGTTGATGCCCATGAGCTTGGCGGCATCGCGGTCGTTGAAGGTGGCGACCACGGCCTTGCCGTAAATCGTCTTGCGGTTGAAAAACTCCACCGCCAGCATCATCAGCACGGCGCCAATCACCACCAGGATTTCCATGGGCAGCACGTTGGCGCCCAGCAACTTCATGGGGGATTCGGGCAGGGGCGAGGGGAACTTCAGGTCGTCGCGGCCCCAGATGTTCTCGGCCACGTTCTTGAAAATAATGCCCAGCGCGATGGTGGACATGATCCAGCCGAACTCGCTCTTGATCTTGATGGCCGGTGCCACACCAATGCGCTCCACCAGGGCACCCTGTACCAGTCCGAAGACGATGACGATGGGCAGCATCAGCCAGAAATTAACGCCCATGTTGACCAGCGTCAGGCCGACCATGGCGCCCAGCATCAGGGCGTCGCCCTGGCCGAAATTCAGCGTGTCCGAGGTCTGGAACGTCAGCTGGTAGCCAAACGCAATAACAGCGTAAATCATGCCCATCGCAATGCCGCTATAGACAAGTTGTAAAAGGATTTCCATGGGGGGTCCTGTGCAAAGAAAATCAGTGAACCGCAACCGCGTAACGGCCGAAAAAAGGCACCGCGCCAGCCACTGCGACCGGGGCGATGCCTGCTAGAAGCTACCGGGTGGTGGCTTACTTCTTGAGAACCAGAGCGCCCTTGGCGTTGGCGTCTTTCACGCGCACTTCGGAAGCCTTCTTGAAGTCGGCTTCGTAAGCGTAGACCACGCGTTGGCCCTTGACTTCACCGAACACAGGGATGTTGGCGGTGATGGCGTCATGGTCCTTGGCGGTGAAGGGCTTGGTGTAAGTAGTAACCACGCCTTCAACCGGTGTCTTCAGGTCTTCCAGGGCAGCCTTGATCTTGGGGCCGTCGGTGGAGTTGGCCTGCTTGATGGCAGCAGCCAGCAGGTAGATGGAGTCATAGCCCTGGGCAGCAGACACGGGTGAATCGATGCGCGCGTTCTTGGGGCTGAAGGTCTTCAGGTAGTTGATGATGAAGGACTGGCGCTTGGGCGTGGTGGGTTCCTGGATGAAGGTTTGCGGCATGCGCGCGCCTTCACCGCCGGGGCCGGCGTTGTCAATGTAGTTGGCCATGGACAGGGTCCAGCTGCCGACCAGAGGAACCTTCCAGCCCAGCTTGGTCATGCCGTTGGCGATTTGTGCCAACTCAGGGCCAATGCCGTAGGTCAGGACGGCTTCGGCGCCGGCTTCCTTGGCTTTGAGCAACTGGGCCGTCATGTCCACATCCTTGATGTTGAACTTCTCAACCGCGACGGCCTTCACGCCCTTGAGCTCCAGAGCCTTTTCCAGATCCGCGCGGCCGAGTTGGCCGTAGTTGGTGGAGTCGGACAGGATGGCGACCTTCTTGAAGCCGCGGCGGGTGATCGCTTCTTCCACGATCATGGGCGCCTGGATGCTGTCGTGCGCGGCGTTGCGGAAGATGTAGTTTTCAGGCTGGTCATCAAACTGGTGGGTGATGAGCGAGCCGGTGGCCACGTTGTTCATGACCGGGATCTTGGCTTCCTGGTAGAAGCGCTGCGAAGCCAGGGCCACGCCGGTGTTGATGAAGCCGACGGTGACGGCCACTTTTTCCTTGTTGATCAGTTCCTGGGCGATCTGCACGCCGCGTTCGTTCTTGGCTTCGTCATCACGCTCGATGATTTGCAGTTGGCGACCGATCACGCCACCGGCCTTGTTGATTTCGTCGACAGCCAGCTTGACGCCGTCGCGCATGCTCACGCCCATGGAGGATGAGCCGCCGGTGAAGGGGCCGGAGACACCGATCTTGATCGGGTCAGCCGCATGGGCCAGACCGGACAGACCGAGAACTGCTGCCGAGATGGCGATGAGGGAAGCACGCTTGGCGAATTGAAATGTCATGTTGTCTCCATATTGAAAAATTAAGTCTTACGACGCGCTGCGCAAGCCTGTTGCAAATCGCGGCTACGTGTGGTGCAGAGTCTATGCCCGAGTCAGGCCGTAATCTATACGCGTTTGCCCCACGTTCAGGGTATGCCTTCAGCTTGCCGTCAGCTAAAACGGCTGATTCCCGCTGAAGAAATTTCAGCACGAACCCGAAAAAATTTAATTACCCAAAACCCTCGGGGTTAACCCTTATTTCAGCGGTGAGACGCACCCCTTGCGTACGCCACCGTTTTAAAAATACAAGCCCTTCAGTGCCAGGCCGCAGCCATAAACCGCTCCCGTAGAATGAACCGGCTGATGACCCTCCTTCCTGAATCTACAACGCCGGCTGACGCCCCCCCGTCCCGGAGCCGACGCGTTGGGTTGGAAGCGCGCGCACTGCTGGCTCTGGCCTGGCCCATCCTGATCGGCCAACTGGCCACCATCGGCATGTCGGTCACTGACGTGGCAATGGCCGGGCACGCTTCAGCCGCCGACCTGGCCGGCGTCTCGCTCGGCGTGTCGATCTGGAACATGACCATCCTCACGCTCATGGGCTTGCTGATGTCGGTCAACCCCATGGTGGCCCACCCTGTCGGGGCGGGTGCATTCGATGACGTGCCGCATGTCGTGCGCCAGGGGCTTTGGAAGGCATTGGGTGTGGGCCTGCTGGCCTTCGTGCTGGCCAATCTGGCGGCGCAGGTGTTTGACGTGATGGACATCGAGCCGGCCGTGCGCGATGTGGCCAAGCGCTTTGTCTGGGTCTGCAGTTTCGGTCTGCCGGCTTTCACCTGCTACCGCGTTCTCTACGGCTACAGCACCAGCATCAACCAGACCAAGCCGATGATGGTGATTGCCCTGATCGCCCTGCTGCTCAATGGCCTGATCAATTGGCTGCTGGTGTTTGGGAACTGGGGCTTTCCCCGGCTGGGTGGCGTGGGCTGTGCCTGGTCGACCCTGGTGTGCGTCTGGTTCCATCTGGCAGCCCTGCTGTGGTGGATGCGGGTGGCACCGGCCTACCGGCGCACCTGGCCTTTTGCCCGTTACGAGGGGCCGCAATGGCCCATGCTGCGCACCCTGCTCAAGCTGGGCATCCCGATAGGCGTCACCTACTTTGCCGAGACCAGCGCCTTCAGTTTGATTGCACTGCTGGTCGCCAAGTTCGGCAGCGCCCAGGTGGGGGCGCATGCGATTGCGCTGAACTTCACTTCGCTGACCTTCATGGTGCCGCTGAGCCTGGGCGTGGCCCTGCTGACCCGCGTGGGCCAGAGCCTGGGCGCGGGCGACCCGCATACCGCACGCTTTCGGGCCTGGGTAGGAGTGGGTATGACCATGGTCTTTGCTGTGGTCGCGGCCATTGGGATGGCCCTGTTCCGTCAGATCATTGCGTCGGCTTACACCAGCGATGCGGTGGTGGCTGCGCTGGCTGCGCAGTTGCTGGTGTTTGCTGCGCTGTTCCAGTTGTCGGACTGCACCCAGGTGGTGACCAGTTGCGCCATCCGTGGCTACAAAGTCACGCGGGCCCCCATGGTGCTGCACCTGGCGGCCTTCTGGGGCTTCTCGCTGCCGCTGGGGTGCCTGCTGGGGCTGGCACCGCAATGGCTGCCGCTTGCTCCGGCCGGGCCGATGGCAGCCCAGGGCTTCTGGATTGCGCTCATCGTCGGTCTGACGGTGGCCGCCAGCGGCCTGCTCATCATGCTGCGCCAGGTGACACGCAAGCACCTGCCAGCCGTCTGAAATCTACTGCCAAAACCCCATGACCGGCTCACCCACTCCTACCCGCATGTCCGCCGCTAACGTGGTGCTGATGCTTTCGCTGCTGCTCGGGCTGCAACCCATCACCACCGATCTGTACCTGCCCGCACTGCCCGGCCTGACCCGGGATCTGGGTGCCAGCATGGCGCAGGCCCAACTCACCCTGACGGCCCTGCTGCTGGCCTTTGGCCTGTCGCAACTGGTCTGGGGCCCCGTGTCCGACCGTTTCGGGCGCCGCCCGGTGTTGCTGGCCGGCATGCTGGCCTATCTGCTGGCGTCGGTGGCCAGTGCCCTCGCGCCGGGCATGGACTGGCTGATTTTCTGGCGCGCGCTGCAGGGTATTGCCATGGGTGCCGGTGTGATGTGCGCACGGGCCATCGTGCGCGACCTGTACCCGCCACAGCAGGGCGCCACTGTGATGTCCAAGGGCTTGAGCGGCCTGGGCGTCATTGCCTGCATGAGTGCGCCACTGGGCGGTGCGCTGACCTCGCTCTGGGGCTGGCATGCGGCCCTGCTGGCACTCGCCGCATTTGCCGCCTGCACGCTGGCGCTGATCGCCTGGCGCTTTGAAGAAACCCTGGCGCAAAAAAATCCGCAAGCCCTGCAGACAGCCACCTTGCTGGCCACCTGGTCGGCCATTCTGCGCAACCCGCAGTTTGTCGCTTTCTCGGCCCTGTCGCTGTGCTCTTACGGCGGCCTGTTCACTTACCTGGCGGCCTCTTCCTTTGTCTACATCCGGGTGCTGGGTTTTACTGCCACCGACTACGGCTTGGCCATGTTGCTGAACTCGTTCATCTACCTGCTGGGCACCTTTGCCTGCCGCCGCCTGGTGGTGCGTTACGGGGTGCGGCGCAGCGTGGCCATCGCCGGGCTGTTTTCTTTGCTGGGTGGCAGCAGCATGGCTCTGCTGGCGCTGGCCGGCGTGGTGGCCGGGTGGGCCATCATGCTGCCCATGGGCTTCTTCATGTTCGGCCACGGCATTCACCAGCCCTGCGGGCAAAGCGGTGCGGTAGCGCCCTTTCCGCAGGCCGCCGGTGCGGCCTCGGCCCTGAACGGATTCCTGATGATGGTGGCGGCCTTTGGCACCGGCCGGTGGCTGGGCACGCATATGGATGGAAGCATTTTCCCGCTGGTGCAGGGCCTGTTTTTCTGGAGCGTGCTGATAGCCCTCAGCGCCTGGACCCTGGTACCCCGCGATGGCAAGAACTGACCCCCCCGCGCTTCCCTTTTACGTCGCGCTGGCAGGCCCCACGGCTGCGGGGAAAACGGCTGCGGCACTGGCGATCGCCGCGCAATTCCCGGCGGAGATCATCAGCGTGGACTCGGCCCTGGTGTACCGCGGCATGGACCTGGGCACAGCCAAGCCCAGCGCCCGGGAGCAAGCCGCCGTGCCGCACCACCTGATCGACATACGCGACCCGCTGCAGGCCTATAGCGCAGCCGAATTTGTGCGCGATGCGGGCGCGCTGATCCAGGCCATCCACGCGCGCGGCAAGCTGCCGCTGCTGGTGGGCGGCACCATGCTGTACTTCAAGGCACTGGCCGACGGACTGGACGATATGCCCCCGGCCGATGCGGCCGTGCGCGAACTTCTGTCACAGGAGGCCGCAGAAAAAGGCTGGCCCGCCCTGCATGCCCAACTGGCCGCCGTAGACCCCGTCACCGCACAACGCCTGGCGCCGGCCGACAGCCAGCGCATTCAGCGCGCGCTGGAGGTGTACCGCGTGAGCGGCTTGCCGCTGTCCCACTTTCACGCAGCCAAGTCCCGGGGAGCGGACACAAACGTGCCCAACAGCCTGCTGATTTCCCTGGAGCCCGCAGACCGCGCCTGGCTGCACGCGCGCATTGCACAACGCTTTGACGCCATGCTGGCGGCTGGTTTTCTGGACGAGGTGAAAGCCCTGCGCGCCCGTGGTGACCTGCACATCGACCTGCCCTCGATGCGCTGCGTGGGGTACCGCCAGGCCTGGGAAGCGCTGGACGGGCGCACACCCCTGCATGAACTGCGCGACAAGGGCGTGTTTGCCACGCGCCAGTTGGCCAAGCGCCAGATCACCTGGCTGCGCTCCATGCCGGCGCGCAAGGTGGTGGCCTGTGAGAGCGCGGACGCCTTGAGCGGGGTGCTGCAACTGGTTGCGCAGGCGGTGCATGAAAACCCCTTGCCGGCGCCTTGAGGCACCGCTCTGGTACAACCCCACGGCATGACCCTGCGCATCCACAACGTGAGCAAACACTACGGTGAGACACCGGTGTTTGCCAACGTCTCGCTGGACGTGGCGCCGGGCGAGTTTGTGGCCATTGTGGGCGAGTCGGGCGTGGGCAAGTCCACGCTGCTGAACTGCATGGCCGGGCTGGACCATTGGGACAGCGGCACGGTGCAGGTGGAAGGTGTGGACCTGGGCACCCTGAACGAGGATGCCCGTGCCCTGTTGCGGCGTGAAAAAGTGGGCTTTGTGTTCCAGGCCTTCCATGTGCTGCCGCATCTGGATGTGGCGCAAAACGTCGCCCTGCCGCTGCTGCTGTTGGGCCAGCCGGACGAGGCCCGGGTGCAGGCCCTGCTGGACGTGGTCGGCCTGGGCGCCTTGGGCGCCCGGTTGCCGCAGCAGCTCAGTGGCGGGCAGTTGCAACGGGTGGCCATTGCCCGCGCCCTGGTCCACAAACCGCGCCTGCTGCTGGCCGACGAACCCACCGGCAACCTGGACCCGGCGACGGCCGCGCTGGTGATGCAGGCCCTGGTGCAGCAATGCAGGGCGCAGAACGCCGCACTGGTGCTGGTCACCCATTCCGTGCTGGCCACGGGCCAGGCAGATCGCGTGTTGCATCTCAGCGCCGACGGCATACGCCAGGGCGCGTAGCCCCACACAGCACTGGGGCCGGTGCTTGCACGCACAATGCAGACATGTCTTCTGCGCTGTGGCCCCTGCTCAAAACTTTTTCTTTTCAGGAACTGCTGCACCACCCCTGGCGCAATGCAGCAGCGGTCGTCTCGGTCATGCTGGGCGTGGCGCTGGCGTTCTCGGTTCACCTGATCAACGCCTCAGCGCTGGATGAGTTTTCGCAGGCGGTGCGCTCCGTAGGCGGACAGGCCGATCTGGAGTTGCGCAGCAAGGCCGCCAACGCCAGCCTGGACGAGGCCCGCCTGGGCGAACTGCTGCACAGGCCGGAAGTGGCCATGGCCTTGCCGGTGGTGGAGCTCAGTACCTACGCGATGACCAGCCCGCAGGACGGCAGCCCGCCCAAACGCGTGCTGCTACGGGTGCTGGGCGTTGATACCCTGCAGGTGGCGGCACTGGCACCGGACCTGATGCCCCTGCCCGCAGCCGACGACGCACGCTGGTCGCTGTTTGCGCCAGACACCCTGTTTTTGAATGCCGCCGCCACCCTGGCACTGGGCCGGCACCGCGTGGCATTGCAACAGGGCCTGCAGCTGAAAACGGCGCAGGTAGCCGGCAGCGTGCGCGCCGGCGGCAGCCCGCTGGCGGTGATGGACATTGCCGCCGCGCAGGACTTTTTCGGCAAGGGCGGACAGCTCAGCCGCGTGGATATCCGGCTGCAGGCCGGCACCGACCGCGACGCCTTTGTGCGCACCCTGCAGGCCACACCGGGCTGGAGCAACGACCTGAGCCTGCTGCCCCCGGGCGACGCGGCCGAGCGCATCGGCAATCTGTCGCGCGCCTACCGCGTCAACCTGACCGTGCTGGCTCTGATTGCGCTGTTCACCGGCGGCTTTCTGGTGTTCTCGGTGCTGGCGCTGAGCGTGACGCGCCGGGCCCAACAGTTTGCGCTGCTGGGCGTGCTGGGGCTGACGGCCAGCCAGCGCCTGCACCTGGTGCTGCTGGAGGCCGCAGTGCTGGGCGTGCTGGGCAGCGCACTGGGCATTGCCCTGGGCACCGGCCTGGCGGCGCTGGCGCTGCAGCTGTTGGGTGGCGACTTAGGGGGCGGCTATTTTTCGGGCGGTGCGCCGGCGCTGCAATGGAGCGCACCGGCCGCGACGCTGTTCGCGGCCATGGGACTTGCCACTGCCCTGGCCGGCGCCTGGCAGCCGGCACGGCTGGCACAGGCGCTGCCACCGGCCCAAACCCTCAAGGGCCTGGGCAGCCTGCAAGCCCGCGCCGCGCGCGCCTGGATGGGCCCGGCCCTGCTGCTGGGCGGCTGCCTGCTGGCGTTGGCCCCTCCTGTGGCGGGCATGCCTTTGGGCGCCTACCTGGGCGTGGCCCTGCTGCTGATAGGCGGCATCGTCGTCCTGCCCTGGCTGGTCGGCCTGGTGCTGGACCGTGTTGCTCCCCGGGTGGCGCAGCGGCTGTTGCCGCTGCTGGCGGTGGAGCGCGCGCGGCGTGTACGCGAGAGCGCGGCGGTGGCCGTCAGCGGCGTGGTCGCGTCCCTCAGCCTGGCGGTGGCCTTGACGGTGATGGTCAGCAGCTTTCGCCAATCGGTCACCACTTGGCTGGACACGGTGCTGCCGGCCTCGCTCTATGTGCGCTCGGGCGTGGGAAGCGCCAATGAACTCGCCTACTTCGATGCGGCCTTTGTGCAGGCTGCCGCACAGGTGCCGGGCGTGGAGCGGCTGGGCGCGCAGCGCACCATGCCGGTCAATCTGGATGCCGCAAAGCCAGCCGTCTCGCTGCTGGTGCGGGCCTTGCACAACGGTGCGGCCGGCGCACCCGACCTGCCCCTGGTTGGCCAAGCCCTGGCGGTGCCGGCGGGGCGCATCGGCATTTTTGTGAGTGAAGCGGTGGTCGATTTGTACGGGGCGCGGGTCGGCCAAAACTTCGAGCCGCTGCAAAAGGCTTTCAGCAGCAGCACACCGCAGGGCCAGCCGCCGGTGTTCTTTGTAGCGGGCATCTGGCGGGATTACGCACGCCAGTTCGGCACCATCGCCGTGGACAGTGCGGACTTTGCCCTGCTCAGCCCGGACCGGCGGGTCAATGACCTGGCGCTGTGGCTGGCGCCCGACGCCTCTGCCGCAGCCGTGGAGCAGGCGCTGCGCGACTTGGCCGACCGCCAAGCCGAAAGCCGTGACGGGCAGGCCGGGCAGTTGCTGGAGTTCGGCTCGGCAGCCCAGATCCGCGCCATGACGCTGCGCATTTTTGACCGCAGCTTTGCCGTCACCTACTGGCTGCAGGCGGTGGCCGTAGGCATTGGGCTGTTTGGTGTGGCGGCCAGTTTCAGCGCGCAGGTGCTGGCGCGGCGCAAGGAGTTCGGGCTGCTGGCGCATCTGGGCCTGACGCGGCGCCAGATTCTGCGCGTGGTGGCCGCCGAGGGCGCGGCCTGGACCACGCTGGGAGCCATCGCCGGCGTGGCGCTGGGGCTGGCGGTGGCCGTGGTGCTGGTGCATGTGGTGAACCCGCAAAGCTTTCACTGGACCATGGAGATGGCGCTGCCCTGGTGGCGGCTGCTGGCGCTGGCAATGGCCGTGGTGGCAGCAGGCACGGCAACAGCCTGGCTGTCCGGCCAGGCCGCGGCCGGCAGCGATGCCGTGATGGCGGTGAAGGAGGATTGGTAATGCATCTGTACAAGCTGAACGCCTTGCGTGCCCTGAGTCGCCGCCAGCTCCTGGGCTCTGCGGCAGCGCTGGCGGGCGCCTTGCCAGCGCCCGCTGTGCATGCGGCCCCTTCCACCGCAACGCGGCGCTTGGAATTCCCGCGCGACGCCGGTGCCCACCCGGACTACAAGACCGAGTGGTGGTACCTGACGGGTTGGGCCAACAGCCCGGGGCAGGAGGCTGCCTACGGTTTCCAGATTACTTTTTTTCGCAGCCGGGTGGACGCCACGCAGGGCATGCAATCGCGCCTGGCCGCCCGGCAGTTACTGTTTGCCCATGCCGCCATTACCGATGTGCGGGCCAAGCAACTGCACCACGACCAACGCATTGCGCGCTGGTCCGGTGAAGCGCCGGGCAGCAACCCGGCCGATAGCGCCTCCGCCGGCACCCAGGACACGGGCGTGTTGCTGCGCGACTGGTCGCTGCTGCGCGAGGGAGGCGACCTGCGCGCGCGGATCAGCGCAGAGAATTTCTCCATGGACCTGCGCTTTGCCGCCACCCAGCCCCTGCTCTTGCAGGGCCAGGAGGGCCTGTCACGCAAGGGGCCGGACCCGCGCCAGACCAGCTATTACTACAGCCTGCCGCAACTGCGTGTCAGCGGCACGCTGATGCTGCAAGGCAAAGCCCTGCCCATGGCAGCCGGCAGCACGGCCTGGCTGGACCACGAATGGAGCGAAGAGATCCTGCCTGACGGTGCCCAGGGCTGGGACTGGATAGGCATCAACCTGTTGGACGGCAGCGCGCTGACCGCGTTTCGTGTGCGCGACAAGGGCGGGGCGGCGCTGTGGGACGGCGGCTCGTTTCGCTCCGGGCAGACGCTCTACCCCTTCAAGCCGGGCGAGGTCACCTTCAAGCCGCTGCGCACCTGGCGCAGCCCGAGCAGCCGGGCCAGTTACCCGGTGGAGTGGATGGTGCGCACACCGGCCGACTTTTATACCGTCAAAGCGGTGGTCGACAACCAGGAACTCGACAGCCGCAACTCCACCGGCGCGATCTACTGGGAAGGCCTGTGCGAGGTCTGGGACAGCAACAACCATCTGGCGGGGCGCGGCTATCTGGAAATGACCGGCTACGCTGCACCCCTCAAGCTTTAATGCCCTCCCCCTTGCTTGCAAACGCCGGCATCAACCCCATCTAAGCGGCCATGACCAAAGAACGCGCGAAAGCCAGCAACCCCAAATCCCTCTCCGGCCTGGTGCCGTTCCTAAGGCCTTACCGCGCCCGCATGGGTCTGGCGCTGTGCTTTCTGGTGCTGGCCGCCATGGCCACGCTGGCCTTTCCGCTGGCGCTGCGCAGCCTGATTGATGGCGGGCTGATGCAGGCCAACAAGGGCGACCAGCTCATGGCGCTGCGCGAGCACTTTCTGCTGCTGTTTGCGGTGGCCATGGCGCTGGGTGTCTTCTCTGCAGCGCGCTTCTACATGGTGAGCTGGCTGGGTGAGCGGGTCACCGCAGACATCCGCAACGCGGTCTACCGCCATGTGCTGCACCAAAGCCCCGAGTTTTTCGAGACCACCCAAACGGGCGAGGTGCTGTCGCGCCTGTCGGCCGATACCACGCTGGTGCAGACGGTGGTGGGCTCCTCGCTCAGCATGGGCCTGCGCAACCTGGTGATGGGCCTGGGTGCCCTGGGCATTCTGGTCTGGACCAATCCGGTGGTGATGCTGCAGGTGCTGATGGTGCTAATCCTGATCATCGTGCCCAGCGTCTGGTTCGGCCGGCGGGTGCGCAAGCTTTCGCGTGCCAGCCAGGACCGCATTGCCGACTCCAGTGCGATTGCCGCCGAGGTGCTCAACGCCATTCCCGTGGTGCAAAGCTATACCGCCGAAGGACGCGAAGCACAGCGTTTCAGCACCGCCACCGGCAACGCCTTTGAAACCGCCATCCGCCGCACACGGGCGCGCTCGGTGCTGGTCGCCTTCATCATTATCGCCACGTCCGCCGCCTTGCTATGGGGCCTGTACCAGGGCACACAGGCGGTGGTGGCCGGACGCATCACCGCGGGCGATCTGGGCCAGACCGTGGTCTACGTCATTATTCTGGCCGGCGCCTTTGCCGTGCTGGGTGAGGTCTATGGCGATTTGCTGCGCGCAGCCGGTGCCACCGAGCGCCTGATGGAATTGCTCGGCACGCAGTCGCCCGTAACCTCCCCCGCGCTGCCGGTAACGGCCGCCATGCCGCAGGCCGGTAGCGCAATCGCGTTTGAGGGCATTGGCTTCAACTATCCCTCGCGCCCGAATCAAGCGGCGCTGTCGGGCTTCTCACTGAACATTCTGCCGGGACAGACCGTGGCCATCGTGGGGCCCAGCGGCGCGGGCAAGAGCACGGTGTTTCAGTTGCTGCTGCGCTTTTACGACCCGCAAAGCGGGCACATCGTGCTCGACGGTGTGGACACACGCCACATGTCGCTGCAGGACTTGCGCCAGCGCGTGGGCATCGTGCCGCAGGACGCGGTGATCTTCTCCACCTCGGCGCTGGAAAACATCCGCTACGGCAAACCCGGTGCGAGCGACGCCGAGGTGCGCGTAGCAGCCAAAGCCGCCTTCGCCGACAGCTTTATTAACGCCCTGCCGCAAGGCTATGACACCTTTCTGGGCGAGCGTGGTGTACGCCTCTCAGGCGGCCAGCGCCAGCGCATTGCGATTGCACGTGCCATGCTGAAAAACCCGCCCCTGCTGCTGCTGGACGAGGCCACCAGCGCCCTGGATGCCGAGAGCGAACGCGTGGTGCAGGATGCGCTGGACTCGGCCATGCGCGACCGCACGACGCTGGTGATTGCCCACCGCCTGGCCACGGTGCAAAAAGCCGATTTGATTGTGGTACTGGACCACGGCCGTCTGGTGGAGCAAGGCACCCATGCCGAGTTGGTGGCGCAGGGTGGCGTCTACGCCGGACTGGCGGCGCTGCAGTTCAACGCCTGAGCGCAACGGCGCGCTGCCATTGCGCGCCTGCGGTCTGCGCTTGGCACATTTCAGTCTAGACCCTGGGTAAAATTGCTTGCAAGTTGGGGCGTGCCTTCATGCTCAGTCAACTGGGGGCAAGTGCACGGTCAGCACTTGGCTTCAGAAAATAAAGTAGAGCACCCGGGTCTTAGGTCCAAAATGAATACAAATATGGTTTCAGCTGATCCAGTTGATCCGCTAAAACAGCACTTCGCCTGGAACCAGAACGCAAGCCCGGTACCCGAATCAGCCATACACGAGATGGTGGCCGCAACGGCGGCCGCTATGCCCCATGCCGTTGCCCTGCGGTTTGCCGGGAAAGAGTTGCGTTACGCCGAGCTCGACGCGCGTGCCAATGGGCTGGCACACCTCCTGCGCGACTGGGGTGTCGGTTCCGATGTACCGGTAGGCGTGGCGCTGGAACGCGGCTTTGACATGGTGGTAGCGGTGCTGGCGGTGCTGAAGGCTGGCGGTGCTTATGTGCCGCTGGACCCAGCCTACCCGGCACAGCGTCTGGCGTATATGCTGCGGGACTGCAAGGCGCCGATTCTGTTGACACAGACGTCGCTGCGGAAAAACTTCTTGCCGATCGAGGGCTTGCGATCCGTGTGCCTGGATAGCCCGGGCAACTGGCCTGCGCCGCGTGCTGATGCGCCTGCTGTTGATGTGGCGCCGCAGGATCTGGCTTATGTGATTTATACCTCGGGTTCTACAGGGCTGCCCAAGGGCGTGGCCATGTCACATGGTCCGGTTTGCAACCTTCTGCACTGGCAGCGCGCCAGCCTGGCGGCAGAGGGCGCAGCTGGTTTGTGCACACTGCAATACACCTCGCTGAGTTTTGATGTGTCCGTGCAGGAGATTTTTTCCACGCTGGTGGAAGGTGGCACCCTGCAGCTCATAGATGAGTACGAGCGGCGCGACAGCCTGACCCTGCTGAATGTCATCCTTAAGCAACAGGTGCAGCGGCTTTTCCTGCCGTTTGTCGCCCTGGATGCCCTCTGCCACGCAGCCATGCAAAGCGGTTTGGTACCCCTGTCGGTGCGCCGGGTGATGACGGCGGGTGAGCAGTTGCGGGTATCACCCGCGGGGGTCTGGCTTTTCTCTCGCCTGGAGGCGGTGCTGCACAACCAGTATGGGCCCACAGAGACCTGCATCATCGATAGTGAATGGATCTTACGGCCTCCGGCCAACCAGTGGCCCACCTTGCCACCGATTGGGATCCCCATTGCAAATGTCAGCTTTTGGGTGATGGATGAACAGGGGCGAGCCCTGCCGGTTGGCGAGCCTGGAGAGCTTTGGCATGGGGGAGCCTGCCTTGCACGCGGCTATCTGGGACAGGAAGCACTGACCGCCGATCGGTTTGTTCCGCACCCCTTCGTACCGGGTGAACGGCTTTATCGCAGTGGCGATTTGGTGTGCCGCCGCACGGATGGCGCACTCGAATTCCTGGGCCGTATGGACCAACAAGTGAAATTGCGCGGTTTTCGTGTGGAACTGGGTGAAGTGGAGGCCGTGATTGCAAGCCATCCGGCAGTTCGGGAGGTGCTGGTTCAGGTGTTGGACGCGGCTACGAAGGACGCTCCCCTCGGCCGCAATGGCAGGGATGAGCGCAGGCTGGCCGCCTTTGTGGCCGTTTCGGCTATGGGTGTGACCACACCGGCCGACCTGCAATCGCAAGCCCTTGGCGCTTTACTGAGGCCTTATCTGCGCGACCGCTTGCCGGAATACATGGTGCCGGATGTGTTTGTTTGTGTGCAGGCATTGCCACGCACGCCTAGCGGCAAGTTGGACCGGCAGGCATTGTTTGCGCTTCCGTCAGAATCGCCATTGCCCAGCGGGCCAGGGTGGACCTCCCACGCGTCGGAAGTGACTGACCCGCTTGAGCTACAACTGCTGGAGATCTGGCGCGAAGTGCTGGGGCGGGGTGATCTGGGTGTGCAGGACAGCCTGTTTGATGCGGGCGGACATTCGCTGCTGGCCGCGCGGCTGCGCTCGGTATTGCAGGAGCGCTTGGGTGGGCCGGTGGCTTTGCGGCTACTGTTTGAGTATCCCTGCGTTCGTGAGCTGGCGGCCGTCCTGCGCAAAGCGCCAGGGCAAGGCTTGGCGGCTCCAGGCGCGCATGAGGATGTGCCGCCCGGCACATCGCCGCGTCAGGACCTGTTACCCCTGTCTTACGCCCAGCAAGCCATGTGGTTGGCCGAACAGATTCAGGGCGCGCAGGGTACTTACAACGTCTCTTTGGCACTGCAATTGCAGGGTTCGCTGGACGTCCCTGCTTTGCGGCATGCACTGACGGATGTGGTGCGGCGGCACGAAGTTCTAAGGACGCGTTTGGTGGAGCACAAAACGCTGCCGAGGCAATGGGTAGATCCGGCTCCTGTTGAATTGCTTGCGCTTGGGCTGACGGATCTGCGCGGTCACCCGGACAACAGCGCGGATGCATGGTTGCTGGAGCATTCCGCACAGCCTCTGGATCTGGAACACCAGGGCCCTTTGCTGCTGTTCTTGGCCCGTACCGGCGCATCGCAGTGGCTGCTGCTGCTGAACATCCACCACGCAGCGATTGATGGCTGGTCCATTGAAATTCTGCTGGCTGAGCTACATACCCTGTATGCCGCTGCGGTGGCCGGTCCTGGCGAGACGACAGCCGGACTGCCCCGCCTGTCCATGCAATACGCCGACTTCGCGCAGTGGCAGCGGCAGCGCCTTGCAGGTGCGCATTTGCTGGCCTTGCTGGATTACTGGACCGGCCAGTTGCAAGGCGCGCCGCAGCGGCTTGAATTGCCCACGGACCGGCCCAGGCCGCCACAGCAAAGCCACCGTGGCGCTTGTGTGGATTTTGTGTTGTCGCCCGCATTGGCCTCGCAGGTGACCCACTTTGCGCGCCAGGAGAAAGCCACACCGTTCATGGTGGTGATGGCAATCTGGGCCAGTTTGCTTGGACGCTACAGCCGCGTGCAAGACTTGCTGGTCGGCTCGCCCGTGGCCAATCGGCCGCACCACGCGCTGGAACCTCTGATCGGTATGTTCGTGAACACCCTGGCTTTGCGGATCACGCTGTCTCAAAATCTTGGTTTGCGTGGCTTGCTGGCGCAAGTACGCAGCACATGTCTGGAGGGGTTTTCCCACCAGGAGCTGCCGTTTGAGCAGGTGGTAGAGGCCTTGCACGTGGAGCGCAGTCTGGCCTGGGAGCCTTTGTGCCAAGTGCTGTTGGCGTGGCAAATTCCCGATCCGCACAGGGTGGCCATGCCCGGGTTAGAGTGCAAGATCAGGGAGATTCACAACGGTACTGCGAAATACGATCTGCTGCTGAGCATCACCGAGGGCAACGAGGGTTGGCACGCGCGGCTGGAATACGCGCTGGATCTGTTCTTGCCGGAAACCGCTGAGCGCATGGCAGGTCACTTTGTACGTCTGTTGAGCGCGGCATTGGACGAGCCCGACAAGCCCCTGCATACCTTGCCTCTCCTGGACCCGGCGGAGTGGAGTCAGCAACTGGCCAGAGATACCGCTTCAGGGCCGGGTGGTCAAGGGACCGTGCACCAGCGTTTCGCAGCCATGGCAAGCCAGCAGCCGCAGGCCACGGCCTTGCGCTTTGGCACGCTGAGCCTGAGTTATGCCGAACTGGATGCCCGTGCCAATGGGCTGGCGCACCGATTGTGCGCATGGGGCGTGGGCCCCGATGTGCCGGTCGGCCTGGCGCTGGAGCGCGGCTTTGAGATGGTGGTGGCGATGTTGGCCGTACTGAAGGCTGGCGGCGCCTATGTGCCGCTGGATCCGGCCTATCCGGCACAACGGCTCGCCTATATGTTGGAAGACTGCGCTGCGCCGGTGTTGCTGACGCAGTCGACCCTGCAGGACAAGCTGCCACAGCGTGAAGGCTTGATTACCTTGTTTTTGGATGTACCAGACGCGATGCCGGAGCCCCGGACAGATGCCCCGGTGGTAAATGTGTCACCACAAAACCTTGCCTACGTGATGTACACGTCGGGCTCCACCGGGCAACCCAAGGGCGTGGCGGTGCCCCACCAGGGCGTAGTGCGTTTGGCGGCGGAAAACAGTGCCTTCTGTATGGGCCCGGAAGACATCGTGCTGCAATTTGCATCGTTCGCGTTCGATGCGGCTACGCTGGAGATCTGGGGTGCTTTGCTCAACGGCGCTTGTATCGCTCTGCACCCGCCGGGTATGCCGTCCACGGCCGAGCTGGCCCAATTTCTGGTTACACAAAAGGTCAGCTTCGCCTGGCTGACCTCGGCGCTTTTTCACCTCATGGTGGATGAGCAGCCTATGGCCTTGGCGGGAGTGCGTCAGTTGTTGTCCGGCGGAGATGTGCTCTCGAGCCACCATGTATTGCGGCTGTTGGCCTTGATGCCACCGGAACATGCGCTTATCAATGGCTATGGCCCTACCGAGAACACCACCTTTACCTGCTGCCATCGCATGCAGGGCGGCGCGACACCGAAGAGCGCTTTCGAGCGCAGCGTGCCTATAGGTCGCCCCATTGCCTATACGGATGTGTGGGTCTTGGACGAAAACCTGCAACCCCTGCCTGTGGGCATTGCGGGTGAACTCTACACCGGCGGCCTGGGACTGGCCCGTGGCTACTGGGGTCAGCCCACGCTCACGGCGCAGCGCTTTGTTGCGCACCCTTGGCGCGAGGGAGAGCGGCTCTTTCGCACCGGCGATCAGGTGCGCTGGCGAGCGGACCGCACCTTGGAATTCCTGGGGCGGCTGGACCAGCAAGTTAAGCTGCGCGGCTTTCGCATTGAATTGGGCGAGATCGAATCCGCATTGCGTAAGCACGCATCGGTGCGTGATGCAGTGGTCGTCATGCATGAGCCAGACCATGGAGAGCGTCGCTTGGTGGCCTATGTCGTAGCAGCACCTGACCAGCACCAGCCTGATGGTGAGTATCTGCGCGATTTCTTGCAGCACAGCCTGCCCGATTACATGCTCCCATCGGTTTATGTGCTGCTGGAGGCGTTGCCGGTCACACGCAATGGCAAGCTGGACTATGACGCACTACCTGCGCCCTCTGCGCCACAGAGCAATGCCACCGCAGTTGCCGACAGCCTGCTTGAGGTCCGATTGTTGGAGCTCTGGCGTGATGCCCTGGGGCTGGCCCGTTTGGGAAAGGATGACAATTTCTTTGCTTCTGGCGGTCACTCATTGGTTGCTGCGCGCTTGGCACAGCGGATTCATAAGGTCTTGGGCTTGGAAATTCAGGTCGCGCAATTTTTTTCCACCCAAACGGTGGCCGAGATGGCAAGCCGTCTGCAGCATGGGGATCAGCCGCACCCCTGGAGTTCAGTCGTGGCCATGCAAACGAGGGGCACCTGTAACCCGCTCTTCTTTTTCCATGGCTGGGGTGGTGGTGTGTATACCTTTGTGCCCATGGCGCAAGAGCTGGCACCGGAGCAGCCGGTGTACGGAATACAGGCTCAGGGTCTGGATGGTTTGTCTCCGGTGCATGAGCGTATAGAAGACATGGCCAGTCACTACGCTGATCAGTTGCTGTCCATGCACACGGGGCCCTTTCGGTTGGCGGGCTTTTCGCTGGGTGGCTGGATTGTCTGGGCTACGGCTACTGAATTGCTCAGGCGCGGCGCGCAGGTAGAGGTCTTGGTGATGCTGGATGTGCATAGCAGCGCTGACATGCCCCTTTGGGTGCGGGTTGGTGACAGGCTCTTGCACATGCCGCTGCGCAGCTTGCCACTGCGCGGTTTGCGTTGGTTGAGGCGACGTACCAAAGCGGTGTTGCGCACTGCCAACGCCTTGCTTTTCACCAAGGCGCTAACAGCCGTCACCACAAACACCGTCGAGCCTTGCCGGATAAATCTGGCCCATAGCAAATACCGTCCAACGCCTTTGCCCGTAAAAGTGGAAATGCTGTTTCCGAGCGACACTTCAAGCCATCACTTTTGGTACTGGCGTTTCATGGCAAAAAAGGGGTGCACTCTACACAAAATGCCGATTGACGACCATTTGGCCTTTTATGAAGGTCGGCATGCCCGGTTGCTGGCCCGGCAGTTGCACGCTTTGCTGAATGACCGGGTCTTGAAGTGAAGTCGAAGGAGAAATCTCAAGAGAGACCGGATTTGGTGGGCTGGACCCAACAGTTGAACTTTGAGTGGCAGAAACAGCGCTTCGAGGCATGGGTGGTCTGCTTGCAGTCGACCAATTTGACACCGATGCAATTGCATCACCTGGCGTGCCAGCTCCCCCCAGAGGAGCTTTCGGCTCTTTCTGCCAATGCGATTTTCAGTCGGCAAAGGGACTATGTATTGGGACGGCTCGCGGCACGGCAGGCTGTTGGTGCGGCCTTGGGCGTTCACGCACTGGACCCCGTGGACGACTCGTCTTGTTTGCGTATCTTGCCAGGGGTTTTCACGCAACCGGTACTGAGCGCAGTCGGCCCGGCCAGTCGATTGGCAGTGAGTATCAGCCACCGCGATGGATGTGCAGTGGCACTTGCGGTGGACCAGAGGCACCCGATGGCGCTAGACCTCGAACGCATCGACCCGGAGCAGATCGCTGTTTTCTCATCGTTAGTGGACTTGCAAGAGCGCATGGCCATTCGGATGGCTCTACCATCCTTGCGTGATATCGACCAGCTTTGCTTGCTCTGGACATGCAAGGAGGCGCTTGGCAAAGCCATGGGCTGCGGATTAACGGTGCCGCCAGAATTCTTGGCAGTGGCAGGCGCAGCCTCTGGTATGCCAATGACACTGCCGCAAGGCACTATTGCAGGTGTACGCGGTGGCTATCGACATTGCCCGCAATTTGCCTGGCATGCCTGGCTGTTAACGGATAGTTGGTTGACTATTGCTGCGCCGGAACAAAGTCGCTTGTTAAATTGCATTCGGCATAGCACTCCGTTCGGCTAATTTTGTAATCGAGAGCCCACGTTCGCGCAGTCCATAACTTTTACGCATAGTTAGAGTCTGATCCGGCCTTGGACAGCTGACAGGCCGGGGCATACAGTGAAGGCTTCTCATGCCAACGCAAAGGGCCACTATGAACAGCAGTTCCGCAAACCTCCAGCCGGCCGCAGTCTCCAACCTCTACGGCCATCCTCTGCCGTCGTACCTGCAGTCCGACAAGCTCGGCCCTTGGGGCGTGTATCTGCAGCAGGTGGACCGTGTCATTCCCTACCTGGGCCATCTGGCCCGCTGGGCAGAAACGCTGAAGCGCCCCAAGCGCGCCCTGATCGTGGACGTGCCCATAGAGTTGGACAACGGCACCATTGCCCACTTCGAAGGCTACCGCGTGCAACACAACACCTCGCGCGGTCCGGGCAAGGGCGGTGTGCGCTTTCACCAGGATGTGACGTTGTCGGAGGTGATGGCGCTATCGGCCTGGATGTCGGTGAAAAATGCGGCGGTCAACGTGCCTTATGGCGGCGCCAAGGGCGGTATCCGCGTGGACCCGAAGACCTTGTCGCGCGGCGAACTGGAGCGCATGACGCGCCGCTACACCAGCGAGATCGGCATCATCATCGGGCCGACCAAGGACATTCCGGCGCCCGACGTAAACACCAACGAACAGATCATGGCATGGATGATGGATACCTACTCCATGAACGAAGGCGCCACGGCAACCGGCGTGGTAACGGGCAAGCCGATCGATCTGGGCGGCTCGCTGGGACGCCGCGAAGCCACGGGGCGTGGCGTCTATACCGTGGGGGTGGAAGCAGCCAGGCACATCGGCATGGACGTTTCGCAGGCGCGTGTGGCGGTGCAGGGCTTTGGCAATGTGGGCGGTATCGCCGCCAAACTGTTCGCTCAGGCAGGTGCGCGGGTGGTGGCGGTGCAGGACCATGGCGGCAGCCTGTACCAGGCGTCCGGCCTGGATGTGCCGGCTCTGCTGGTCCATGTGGCCGAACACGGTTCTGTGGCAGGGTTTGCCAAAGCGGAGGTCATTGCCCAAGAGGCATTCTGGGACGTGGACTGCGACATCCTGATACCCGCCGCTTTGGAGCAACAGATCCACGCGGGCAATGCCCACCGCATCAAGGCACGCATGGTGATTGAAGGTGCCAATGGCCCGACCACACCCGAGGCCGATGACATCCTGCAGTCGCGCAACATCCTTGTGTTGCCGGATGTGATTGCCAACGCCGGCGGCGTGACCGTGAGCTACTTTGAGTGGGTGCAGGATTTTTCCAGCTTCTTCTGGAGCGAGGACGAAATCAATGCCCGCTTGGTGCGCATCATGCAAGACGCATTTGCCGGCGTCTGGGCGGTGGCCCAGGAGAAGAAGGTGAGTCTGCGCACGGCGACCTTCATCGTGGCCTGCACCCGGATTTTGCGGGCGCGGGAGTTGCGCGGTCTGTACCCCTGAACACCGCGCGCAGTCTGCACCGGGCTGCGCTGCTTATTGCAGGGGTTCCTTCGCAGCCGGCGGCAGCAGCAGGGGCAGCACTTCGATGCCCTCGTCGAGCAGTTCGCGGGCCTCATGGGCCGTGGTCCTGCCGCGAATGGCGCGCTCTTCGGTTTCACCGTAGTGCATCTTGCGCGCCTCGTCGGCAAAGCGGTCGCCTACGTCATCGGTGTTGGCCACGATGCGCCGGGCCAGTGCCAGCCAGGCAGCGCTGATGGAGTGGTCCTGCGCAGCAGGTGCGGCGACCACTTCCAGCGGGGTGACCTGGTGCCCGGTGGCCTTGTCCTGGCGACTGGCAGAAAGATTCAAGCGGGGTGCACTGGGCTTTTTATGTACGGAGGCATCGCCGCACAACGGGCACTGCACCAGAGATCGCTCGCACTGCGAGACAAAATCCTCCTCCGAGCCAAACCAGCCCTCAAAAGTATGGCCCGAGGTGCACTGCAAATCCAGGACTTTCATGGCTCGACTCTCAAGCGTTGAACAGGCTCGCGCTGCTTTGCCATTCCAGAGGCCAGGCGCCATTCAGGGTGTTTTGCAACCACAAGGCACCCGCCAGCGTCTTGGCGTCGGTCACCTTCCCTTGCAGGCACCACTGCAGGAGTTCTTCGGGCGAGGCAGTGAACACGTCCACAAACTCGCCTGCGTCCAGATGCTGCGCACCGGCCGTCAGGCCGCGCGCAAACCAGATATCGATGAATTCGGTGGAATAGGAAATCACCGGGTGCATCAGGCCGGCACGCGCCCATTCGGCAGCCGTGTAGCCGGTCTCCTCCAGCAGCTCGCGCCGCGCGCACGCAGCGACGGACTCGCCGGGGTCCAGCTTGCCCGCTGGGAATTCGATCATCACTTGGCCGATGGGGTAGCGGTACTGGCGCTCCAGCACCACGCACCAGGCTCCCTGTGCATCCTGCAAGAGCGGAATAACCATCACTGCACCGGGATGCACCACATATTCGCGCGTCGCCTCGTTGCCGTCCGGCAGCGTGACCGCATCGCGAAAGGCATGCAAAAAGCGGCCTTTAAAGAGCTCCTCAGAGGACTTGCGGGTTTCAATCAAGTGGGTGAATGCGAGGGCGGTCAAAGGAATTTTCCCTTCTCTCAATGAAAAACGGGCTGCAATCAGATTGCAGCCCGGACGCGGACGGTAAGTTTAGCCAGTGGATCAGGTACCCAACATCTGCAGGACAGAGCGCGCACACAGGGCCATCAAGCCGCCGGGCATCAAGCCCAGCAGGATGATGAGCGCACCATTCAGGCACAGGACCACGCGCACATCGGCACCGGCCACCACATTGCTGGCGGTGATGGGAGCGTCGAAGTACATGACCTTGATCACGCGCAGGTAATAGAAGGCGCCAATCAGCGACATCATCACGGCGAACACCGACAAATACAGGTATACCGGGCTGCCGGTAGCGATCAGGGCTTGCAGCACCGACAACTTGGCATAGAAACCGGCCATGGGGGGGATACCCGCCAGCGAGAACATGGACACAGCCATGATGCCGGCGTACAACGGGCTGCGCTGGTTCAGACCGGCGAAATCAGCAATCTCTTCGCTCTCGAAACCTTCCCGCGACAGCAGCAGCATGACACCGAAGCTGGCCAGCGTGGTCAGCACATAGGTAATGACGTAGAACATGGACGAGCTATACGCGTTGGCAGCCGGCAAGGTGTTGCCATTGACCACGCCAGCCATCAGCCCCAGCAGCACAAAGCCCATTTGTGAAATCGTGGAAAAGGCCAGCATGCGCTTCATATTGGTCTGCATGATGGCAGCCAGATTACCCAGCAGCAGTGAGCCGATCGACAACACCATCAGCATTTGCTGCCAATCGATGGCCAGGGGCAACATGCCTTCCACCAGCAGGCGCATGGTCATGCCAAAGGCCGCCAGCTTGGGAGCGCCACCAATCATCAGCGTGACGGCTGTCGGTGCACCCTGGTAGACGTCGGGAATCCACATGTGAAAAGGCACCACACCCAGTTTGAAGGCCAGGCCGCAGACGATGAACACCAGACCGAAAATCAGCACCTGGTGCTGCACATGGCCCGACGCAATGGCTTTGAAAACGGCCGTGATGTCGAGCGAACCGGTGGCACCGTACAGCATGGACATGCCGTACAGCAGGAAACCCGAAGCCATGGCACCCAGCACAAAGTACTTGATGGCGGCTTCAGTGGCCACCACATGGTCACGGCGCAATGCCACCAGGGCGTAGCTCGACAGGGTCAGCAACTCCAGGCCCAAATAGGTGATCAGGAAGTTGTTGCCTGAAATCATGACAAACATGCCCAGCAAGGAGAACAGTGTCAGCGTAAACAACTCGCCACCACGCAACATGTCGCGCTGACCGGCGTAGGGACGGCCGTACACCAGGGTCACCATCGTGGCCACGGCGGCAAAGCACTTCAGCCAGTTGCCCATGGAGTCGCTGACCACCATGTTGCCAAAGCCGTAATAGGTGTCACCACCGGACGCGTACAGGGCTTCCAGCAGGGCTACCGCGGCCAGGGTCAGCAGCGTCAGCCCGTAGGTGGCGCTACGCAGGGGGGTCTTCACGCCGAGGTCGAAGATGGCGATGACACAGGCCATCACGAACAACAGCATCTCGGGATAGCCCGTGATCAAACTGATTTGGTCAATCATCTTTTGTCTCTCAATTCAATTTGGACACAGCAACATGCTGGAGCAACTGCGCCACCGACGCGTCCATCACATCCGTAAATGGCTTGGGATAGATACCCATGTACAGCACAGCCACGGCCAGCAAGGCCATGACCAGGAACTCGCGGGCATTGATATCCAGCAGGTCCTTGACATGGTGGTTGCCCACGGGGCCGAGGTAGACCCGCTTGAACATCCACAGGGTGTAGGCGGCACCGAAGATCAGGGCACTGGCAGCTGCAAATCCGATCCAGAAGTTGTACTTCACGGCACCCAGAATCACCATCCACTCACCCACAAAACCGGCAGTGCCCGGCAGGCCGCAATTGGCCATGGAGAACAGCAGCGCAAAGGCGGCAAACTTGGGCATGGTATTGACCACACCGCCGTAGGCGGCGATCTCGCGGGAATGCACCCGGTCGTACAGCACACCGATGGACAGGAACATCGCAGCCGATACAAAACCGTGCGCAATCATCTGCACAATGCCGCCGGAAACACCCAGGTCACTGAAGATGAAGAAGCCCAGGGTGACAAAACCCATGTGCGCCACCGACGAGTAGGCCACCAGTTTCTTCATGTCCTGCTGGACCATGGCAACCAGACCCACGTACACCACAGCCACCAGCGACAAGGTGATCATGAGGCCAGACCATTCGTGCGCGGCATCGGGTGCAATCGGCAGCGAGAAGCGCAGGAAACCGTAGGCGCCCAACTTCAGCATGATGGCAGCCAGCACGGCGGAACCACCCGTAGGCGCTTCCACGTGCACATCGGGCAACCAGGTGTGCACCGGCCACATCGGAACCTTCACCGCAAATGCCGCCAGGAAGGCAAAGAAGATGAAGGTCTGCGCGGTGCGGCCCAGCGGCAATGCGTGCCAGACAGCCAGATCAAAACTGCCGTTCGACTGGGTGTACAGATAGATCAGGGCGATCAACAACAAGAGCGAACCCATCAAGGTGTACAGGAAGAACTTGAAGGCTGCGTAGATCTTGTTCGGGCCACCCCAGATACCGATGATCAGGTACATCGGGATCAGTGTGGCTTCAAAGAATACATAGAACAGCATCCCGTCGAGGGCACAGAACACACCGATCATCAGACCGCTCAGGATCAGGAAGGCGCCCATGTACTGGTTTACGCGCGTGGTGATGGATTCCCAGCTGGCAATCACCACAATCACGTTGATGAACGCTGTCAGCAATACGAACCAAAAGGAGATACCGTCCAGACCGAGGTGGTAGCTCATGTTGAAGCGCTCAATCCAGGGCGCGTTCTCGACAAACTGCATAGCCGCCGAGTGGTTGTCAAACTGCGCGTAAAGCGGCAGTGTCACCAGCAGGCTGACCAGGGCGCCAATCAGCGCGACCCAGCGTACGGTTTTCGCCTGGTCGTCGCGACCCAGGGCCAGAAGGACAATTCCGAACGCAATTGGCGTCCAGATCGCAAGGCTCAACAATCCCATTATCTTTATCTCCTACTTGAGCCAAACGAAGTACGTCATGAGGACGAACACGCCCAGGATCATGACCAACGCATAGTGGTACAGGTAACCCGTCTGGATCTTCCGCACACCGCCCGATAACAAAGCAACCAGCTTCCAGGAACCGTTGACCACGGCGCCGTCGATCAGGAACTGATCGCCACCCTTCCACAAACCGGTTCCCAGCGCGCGGGCACCGCGAGCCAGCACGTTCTCGTTAAACCAGTCGAGGTAGTACTTGTTTTCCAGCAAGTTGTAGATGGGCGAAGCCATCTTCTTGATCGCTGTGGGCAGCGCCGGGTTGATCATGTACATGTAGTACGACAGAACCACACCGGACAAGGCCAACCAGAACGGTGCCGTACTGACTGCGTGCAAGGCCATCTCCACGCGGCCGTGGAACAGGTGGGCCAGTTCATCCATGCCGGGATGCTTCTCGGCGTCGATGAAAATCGCGCCCTTGAAGAAGTCGCCAAACAGCATGGGGTCAATCGTCATGTAACCGATGAACACCGAGGGGATTGCCAGCAGGACCAAAGGCACCCACACCACCCAGGGGGATTCGTGCGGCTTGCTGTCATGGTGGCCATGACCATGGTCATCATGACCGTGGTGGGCATCCGGATTCTGGTCAAAACGCTCCTTGCCATGGAATACCAGGAAGTACATGCGGAAAGAATAGAAGGCGGTCACAAACACACCGGCCAGCACGGCAAAGTGGGCAAAGCCGGCACCGGGCAGATGGCTTTCGGCCACCACTTCAATGATGCTGTCCTTGGAGTAGAAGCCTGCAAAGAAGGGCGTACCGATCAGTGCCAGAGAACCCACCAGCGAGGTGATCCAAGTAATGGGCATGTACTTGCGCAGACCGCCCATCCAGCGGATGTCCTGGTTGTGGTGGCAGCCCATGATGACCGAACCGGCACCCAGGAACAGCAGCGCTTTGAAGAAGGCATGTGTCATCAGGTGGAACACCGCGACCGAGTAGGCCGAAGCGCCCAAAGCGACCGTCATATAGCCCAGTTGGGACAAGGTGGAGTAGGCCACCACGCGCTTGATGTCGTTCTGGATGATGCCCAGAAAGCCCATGAACAAGGCGGTAATGGCGCCGATGACCAGCACGAAGTTCAGGGCGGTATCGCTCAACTCAAACAGCGGTGACATGCGTGCCACCATGAAGATACCGGCCGTCACCATGGTCGCTGCGTGAATCAGCGCGGAAATCGGAGTCGGACCTTCCATGGAATCGGGCAACCACACGTGCAAGGGGAATTGAGCCGACTTGCCCATGGCACCGATAAACAGGCAGATGCACACCACGGTGACCAGCATCCAGTTGGTACCGGGGAACAGCAGCGCGCCCAGTTCTTCCTTCTTGCCGAATACTTCAGCGTAGTTCAGAGTGCCGGCAAAAGCCACGATCAGGCCAATGCCCAGGATGAAGCCGAAGTCACCGACACGGTTGACCAGAAAGGCCTTCATGTTGGCGAAAATCGCAGTGGGCTTGTTGAACCAGAAACCGATCAACAGATACGACACCAGCCCCACGGCTTCCCAGCCGAAGAACAGTTGCAGCAGGTTGTTGCTCATCACCAGCATCAGCATGGAGAAGGTGAACAGCGAGATGTAGGCGAAGAAACGGTTGTAGCCTTCGTCTTCATGCATGTAGCCCACGGTGTACAGGTGAACCATCAGCGAAACGAAGGTCACCACGCACATCATCATGGCGGTCAGGCCATCGACTAAAAAGCCGACTTCCATTTTCAGACCACCGACGGACATCCAGGTGTAGAGGGTCTCGTTGAAGCGGGCGCCATCTTGCACTACGCTCAGAAGCGTCATGACCGACAGTACAAAAGCCACCAGCACGCCCAGAATGGTCAGTGAATGGCTGCCGGCGCGGCCCATGCGGTTGCCGCCGAATTTGGTACCCAGCACGCCGGCGAGGATAGAACCGGCCAGCGGAGCCAGTGGAACCCAGATAAGGGTTGAAGCGGAAAGGGTTTGAGACATATTTAGACCGCCCGTAGGACCGCCCCAAGGGCGGGATGCGCCCCCGCGGGGGGCAGCGAATACACGAAGTGAGTAGCGTGGGGGCTCATGTTCATCCCTTGAGCGAATTGAGTTCGTCCACGTTGATGCTGGACTTGTTACGGAACAACAGCACCAGAATCGCCAAACCGATGGCAGATTCCGCCGCAGCGACGGTCAGAATGAAGAACACAAAAATCTGACCGTGCATGTCATGCAGGTAGTACGAGAAGGCAACAAAATTGGTGTTAATAGCCAGCAGCATCAATTCGAGTGCCATCAACAACACAATCAGATTGCGCCGGTTCAGGAAAATACCCACCACGGACATCGCGAACAAAATCGCGCCCAATGACAGAAAGTGACCTAATGTGAGTGTCATGCTTTTACCTCCGGTGCAGCTTCTGGTGCAGGCTCAACAGCCGGCTGGGTGGCAGTCATCTTGAGCACCGCCATTCGGTCCCTGGCTTTGACGCGCACTTGCTCGCCGGCGCTCACATGCTTGCTGTCTTTGCGGGCTCGCAATGTGAGCGCAATGGCGGCAAACATGGCAACCAGCAAAATGGCAGCAGCCACTTCGAGAGCGTAGACATACTGTGTGAACAGCACGACGCCCAATTCACGGGTATTGGACACCGCAGGCCCCGGCGTCGTCGTGGCGATCACCTCGGCTCCGCGGAAGCCGCCGATGGAGACTGCAGACATTTCCAGCGCGATCACTACGCCCACCAATGCTGCAAATGGAAAGTGCTTCCAAAAACCGTTGCGCAGGTTTTCGACATTCACGTCCATCATCATGACCACGAACAGGAACAGCACCATGACCGCGCCGACATAGACCAGCACCAGCACGATGGACAGGAACTCCGCCTTGAGCAGCATCCAGATCATGGACGCCTGGAAGAAAGACAGCACCAAGTACAACACGGCCTGAACCGGGTTGCGGGCGGTAATGACCCGGAACGCTGCAATCAGCAGCACCGTGGAGAAGATATAGAAAAGACCGGTAGTGACACTCATAATTCAAATTCTTTCTGTCAAGGGTCTTAGCGGTACTTGGCGTCAGACTGCTTGTTGGCAGCAATCACGCTTTCGTAGCGGTCACCCACAGCCAGGAGCATGTCCTTGGTAAAGTACAAGTCGCCGCGCTTCTCACCGTGGTACTCTAGGATATGGGTCTCCACAATGGAATCCACCGGGCAACTCTCTTCGCAAAATCCGCAAAAAATACACTTGGTCAGATCGATGTCGTAGCGACTGGTACGGCGTGAGCCGTCAGCGCGCACTTCGGATTCGATCGTGATGGCCATGGCCGGACAGACCGCTTCGCACAGCTTGCAGGCGATGCAGCGCTCTTCACCGTTTTCGTAGCGGCGCAGTGCATGTAGGCCACGGAAACGCGGGGACAACGGTGTTTTTTCTTCAGGAAACTGAACCGTTACCTTGCGGCGAAACAGGTAGCGTCCGGTCAGTGCCAAGCCCTTGAACAATTCCACCAGCAAAAAACTGTACAGAAAGTCCTTGAGCGAGAAGACCGAAGGCGTGCGGGTTACAAAATGGTTAGACATGTTTGAATCCTTCACTTCCAGATGTTGAAGGACGTTTGCATCCAGATGCCCACCACGGTGAGCCAGAACAGCGTCAGGGGAATGAACACCTTCCAGCCCAGGCGCATAACCTGGTCATAACGGAAGCGGGGGAAGGTGGCGCGCACCCAGATAAAGAAGCTCACCATCAGGAACGCTTTCGCGCCCAGCCAGATCCAGCCGGGAATCCATTCCAGTGCTGCAAATGGTGACAGCCAACCGCCTAGGAACAACACGGCTGCCAGCATGGCAATCAGCCACATATTGGCGTACTCAGCCAGGTAGAACATGGCGTAGGACATGCCGGAATACTCCACCATGTGGCCGGCCACAATTTCAGCTTCGCCTTCCACCACGTCAAACGGGTGGCGATTGGTCTCGGCCAGGCCGGAGATCACGTAAATCACAAAAATCGGCAGCAGAGGCAGCCAGTTCCAGGAAAACACGCCCATACCCATGTCAACAAACTGGCCCTTGCCCTGCACCAACACGATGTCGGTCAGGTTCATGCTGCCGGACACCATCAAAACCACCACCAGGCAAAAGCCCATGGCAATTTCGTAGCTCACCATCTGGGCCGAAGCACGGATGGCACCCAGGAACGCATACTTGGAGTTGGATGCCCAACCGGAGATGACCACGCCATAGACTTCCACCGAAGCGATCGCCATCACATACATCAGGCCGGCGTTGACATTGGCCAAAGCCACTTCAGGGCCGAACGGAACAACCGCCCAGGCCGCCATCGCCGGCATGATGGTCAGCACCGGGCCGATGAAGAACAAGGCCTTGCTGGCAGCGGTTGGAACCAGGATTTCCTTGGTCAGCAACTTCATCGCGTCGGCGATGGGCTGCAGCAGACCCCAGGGTCCCACACGATTCGGGCCGAGGCGAACCTGCATCCAGCCCAGGAACTTGCGTTCCCACAGTGTGGTGTAGGCCACAGCGCCCATCAAAGGCAACACGACCGCAACAATTTTGATCAGCGTCCAGATCACGGGCCACGCCAGCGCAGCCCACCACGGGTCACTCAACAAACCGGAACCTGCGTTAAAAAGGGTATCGATCATGCCAGTGCCTCCTGTGCTGACAGGCTTGCGGCAGCCCGCCCGTCTGCGCTGAGTTGCAGAGATGTAGCCCGGCGCACGGTACCGTCCAGTTGGTAGATGGCAGCGACAACCGGTTCGGCCGTAGCCGGGATGAGGTCAATCGTTGCGTTGCTGCCGTTGCCCAGGCGTGCAGCGGGTACCCACTCAGGTACGCCGCCGTTGTCCTGGTGCATGGCAGCCAGCACGTCTTGCGCAGACTCAAAATCGAAACCGGGCAGGCCCAGCAAATTGGCGAGTACGCGAATGACCTTCCAGGCCGGCCGCGCTTCACCCGCAGGGCGCACCACCGCATGGAAACTTTGCACGCGGCCTTCGGCATTCACAAAAGTACCGGCAGTTTCGGTAAACGGTGCGATCGGCAGCAGCACATCACTGAATGCCAGATTCGCCTTGAACGGGCTGAGTGTGACCACCATGTCGGCTTTGGCCAGGTTCACAGCTGCCTGCGCACCGGTAGCGCTGTCTTGCACCGGCTCGGTGTTCAACAGAATGGCCGCTTTTAGTCCGCCGGACAGCATCTGTCCTGCATTCAGACCGTCCATACCAGGCAAAGCGCAAGCCAGTTGAGCGCCCACGGTATTGGCCGCTTCGGTCAAATATCCGACGGTTGCACCGGTTTGTGCAGCAATCCAGTTGGCCAGTGCCAGCAGGCTGGACGCCTTGGCGTGGTGTGCTGCGGCATTGCCCAGCAGAATGGCTTTGCGCTCGCCGCTGAGCAGGCTGTGCGCGATGGCTTGGGCCGCGGCGCTAACAGAACCTGTAGCGGGAGCGGCAACGCCCTTCTCTGCAGCCACTGCGGCGGCGATGTCGGCCAAAGCCTGCACCCAATGAGATGCCGGCACGTTCAGCGTATTGGCGACGGGCAAAGCCCAGTCGTAAGACGCGGCATTCAGTGCGCTCACCTGGCAACCGAGCTTGGCGGCCTGGCGAATACGTTGTGCGAACAGTGGATGGTCTTTGCGCAGGTTGGACCCGACCACCAGCACGCGCTCAAGGTGGGTCAAAGAAGCGATCGATGTACCCAGATAGCGGGCTTTGTCAGCCACTTCAAACTCGGCATTGCGCAAACGGTAGTCGATGTTTTCGCTGCCCAGACCGCGCACCAGGGCACCTGCCAGATGCAGCTCTTCCAAGGTGCTGTGCGGACTGACCAGCGCGCCAATGGATTGGGCGCCGTGGTTGGCCTTGATTTGCTTGAGGCCATTGGCCACGTATTCCAGGGCCGTCTGCCAATCCACGGTTTTCCACTCGCCGCCCTGCTTGAGCATGGGAGCCTTCAGGCGCTCATCGCTGTTCAGTGCTTCGTAGGAGAAACGGTCGCGGTCGGCAATCCAGCATTCGTTGACCGCTTCGTTTTCCAGCGGTACGACGCGCAATACCTGGTTGTTCTTGACCTGCACAATCAGGTTGGCACCGGTGGAATCGTGCGGGCTGACCGACTTGCGGCGCGACAGTTCCCAGGTGCGGGCGCTGTAACGGAACGGCTTGCTGGTCAACGCGCCCACGGGGCAGATGTCGATCATGGTGCCTGACAGTTCGGAATCAATGGTCTGGCCGATGAAGGTTTCGATCTCGGCATGTTCACCGCGATTGGACATGCCCAGCTCCATCACGCCGGCCACTTCCTGGCCGAAGCGTACGCAACGCGTGCAATGGATGCAGCGGCTCATTTCTTCCATAGAAATCAGCGGACCCACGTCCTTGTGGAAGACCACGCGTTTTTCTTCTTCATAGCGCGAAGAAGAGGCTCCGTAACCCACTGCCAAATCCTGCAACTGGCACTCACCGCCCTGGTCGCAGATCGGGCAATCGAGCGGGTGGTTGATGAGCAAAAACTCCATCACCGACTTTTGCGCCTTGATGGCCTTGTCGCTCTTGGTGCGCACAATCATGCCCTGGGTCACAGGGGTAGCGCAGGCCGGCATGGGCTTGGGCATCTTTTCCACGTCCACCAGGCACATGCGGCAGTTGGCCGCAATGCTCAGCTTCTTGTGGTAACAAAAATGGGGAATATAGGTACCCGCTTTGTCGGCCGCATGCATCACCATGCTGCCTTCAGAGATTTCTACCTTCTTACCGTCGAGTTCAATTTCAATCATGCTTTTAACCCGTTCAGACGTTGGCCGTGACCATGCAGGTCTTGTGCTCAACGTGGTACACGAATTCGTGCCGGAAATGCTTGATCATGGCGCGCACTGGCATGGCGGCGGCGTCACCCAAGGCGCAAATGGTGCGGCCCATGATGTTTTCAGCCACGTTGTCCAGCAGGTCCAGATCGGAGGCGCGACCCTGTCCGCCTTCAATGCGATCCACCACGCGAGAGAGCCAACCCGTGCCTTCGCGGCAAGGTGTGCACTGGCCGCAGGACTCATGGGCGTAGAAGTAGCTCAAGCGCTGCAAGGCCTTGACCATGCAACGGCTGTCGTCCAGCACGATGACCGCGCCCGAGCCCAGCATGGAGCCGGCCTTGGCGATCGAGTCGTAGTCCATGGTGCATTCCATGATGACCGAAGCCGGCAGCACCGGCGAAGATGATCCGCCGGGGATAACCGCCTTCAGGGTGCGGCCCTTGCGCACACCACCGGCGAGCTCAAGCAGCTTGGCAAACGGTGTACCCATGGGCACTTCGTAGTTGCCTGGAAGTTCCACATCGCCACTGACGGAATAGATCTTGGTGCCGCCGTTATTCGGCTTGCCGCATTCCAGATAGGCCTGCGCGCCATTGCGGATGATCCACGGAACCGCTGCAAACGTTTCGGTGTTGTTGATGGTGGTGGGCTTGCCGTACATGCCGAAGCTGGCAGGAAACGGTGGCTTGAAGCGGGGCTGGCCCTTCTTGCCTTCCAAGGACTCCAACAAAGCGGTTTCTTCACCGCAGATGTAGGCTCCAAAACCGTGGGCGGCGTGCAGCTGGAAATTGAACTCGCTGCCCAGAATCTTGTCACCCAGGTAGCCGGCCGCACGGGCTTCTTCCAGTGCCTCTTCGAAGCGCTGGTAGGACGCGAAAATTTCGCCGTGAATGTAGTTGTATCCTACCGAAACGCCCATGGCGTAGGCAGCGATGATCATGCCTTCAATCACGATATGCGGATTGAATTGCAGAATGTCGCGGTCTTTGCAGGTTCCAGGCTCGCCTTCATCCGAGTTGCAAACCAGGTACTTTTGACCGGGGAACTTGCGGGGCATGAAGCTCCACTTCAAACCCGTCGGAAAGCCCGCACCGCCACGTCCGCGCAAGGCGGACTCTTTGACGGTTGCAATCACCTGGTCCTGGGTCATGCCCGCGATACCGGTTTCGGCATTCGGTGCTGCCCCATCTTTACCTAGAATCTTGCGCAAGGCCTGGTAGCCGCCACGTGATTCGTAATCGCTCAGGCGCCAATTGGAGCCATTCAGATCCGCGTAAATCTGCGGATTGATGTGGCGACCATGGAAGCAGGTCTGCACGCCGGTGGCGGCAAACTGGTTGATGATGTCCTGTGCGCTCATGCCTTGCCCTCCGCGGCACGGATGCCGTCTACCAACTGGTCGAGCTTCTCGTTGGACATGAAACTGCACATCTTCAGGTCGTTGACCAGCACCACGGGAGAATCAGCGCAAGCACCGAGGCACTCGCTTTGCTGCAGGGTAAACAGGCCGTCGGCGGTGGTCTCACCCATGTGGATGCCCAGCTTCTGCTCCAGGTGGTGCAAGGCCTTTTGGCCATCACGCAACTGGCACGGCAAATTGGTGCAGACATTGAGCTTGAACTTGCCAACCGGGCGCTGGTTGTACATGTTGTAAAAGCTGGTCACCTCATGCACCGCCATCGGTGCCATGCCGAGATATTCGGCTACTTCTTTTTCACTGTCAGCACTGACGTAACCCAGCTCATCCTGAACAATGGTCAGACAGGCCATCACAGCCGACTGCTTCTGGTCAGCAGGGTACTTGGCAACTTCTTTGGCGAAGCGCTCTTTGGTAGCGACGGAGATCATCGGTCAATCTCTCCAAAAACAATATCGATAGTGCCAATGACGGCTACGGCATCAGCAATCATGTGACCGCTGGCCAACTCATTGAGGGCGGACAGATGCACAAAACCGGGCGGACGGATCTTCAGGCGGTACGGCTTGTTGGCTCCATCGCTCACGATGTAAATACCAAACTCACCCTTGGGATGTTCGACGGCTGCATAGGCTTCGCCCTCGGGAACGCGGAACCCTTCGGAGAACAGCTTGAAGTGGTGAATCAGCTCTTCCATGCTGGTCTTCATGGACTCGCGTGAAGGAGGTGCCACCTTGTGGTTGTCGGTAATCACCGGGCCCGGATTCGCGCGCAGCCATGCAACACATTGTTTGATGATGTTGTTGGACTGCTTCATCTCTTCCATACGCACCAGGTAACGGTCGTACACGTCACCGGTTTTGCCCACCGGAATGTCGAAGTCCAGCTGGTCGTACACATCGTAGGGCTGCTTCTTGCGCAAGTCCCATGCAATGCCGGAGCCGCGTAACATCGGGCCGGTGAAGCCCATGTTCAAGGCGCGCTCAGGCGTCACAATACCGATGTCCACGGTGCGCTGCTTCCAGATGCGGTTGTCGGTTAACAGCGTGTGGTATTCAGCCAAGCAGGCGGGAAAACGCGTGGTGAAGTCTTCGATGTAATCGAGCAGAGATCCCTGGCGATTGCGGTTGAGCTCTTCGATGCCTTTGGCATTGCGCACCTTGCTGGCCTTGAACTGCGGCATGGTTTCCGGCAGGTCACGGTACACACCACCGGGACGGAAGTAAGCGGCGTGCATGCGCGCGCCGCTGGCGGCTTCGTACATGTCAAACAGGTCTTCACGCTCACGAAAGGTGTAAATCAGAATGGTGGAGCTACCCAGGTCATTGCCGTGTGAACCCAGCCACATCAGGTGGTTGAGCAAACGGGTGATTTCGGAATACATCACACGGATGTATTGGGCGCGAATTGGCACATCAATACCCAGCAGCTTTTCGATGGCCAGGCAGTAAGCGTGCTCGCTGCACATCATGGACACATAATCCAGCCGATCCATATAGGGCAGCGACTGGATGTAGGTCTTGGTTTCGGCCAGCTTTTCAGTGGCACGGTGCAACAGACCGATATGGGGGTCGGCCCGCTGGATGACTTCGCCATCGAGCTCCAGCACGAGCCGCAGCACACCGTGTGCTGCCGGGTGCTGGGGACCAAAGTTGAGGGTGTAGTTCTTGATTTCAGCCATGCGTCAATCTGCTTATTGCAGGCCCCCGTATTTGTTTTCGCGAATCACACGCGGCGTAATTTCGCGCGCTTCGATGGTCACCGGCTGGTACACCACCCGCGCCTGCTCGGCGTCGTAACGCATTTCCACATGCCCTTCCGCAGGAAAATCCTTGCGGAACGGGTGGCCGATAAAACCGTAGTCGGTCAGAATGCGACGCAGGTCTTCGTGACCTTCAAACACGATGCCAAACAGATCGAAAGCTTCGCGCTCGAACCAGTTGGCAGTCGTCCACAATTTGCTCACCGATGCCACGACAGGCATACCGTCGTCAGGCGCAAACACCTTCAGACGCAGGCGCTGATTCAGCGCCACAGACAGCAAATGGGTCACAACGCAGAAGCGTGAACCCTCGTAGTCACCATTCTTGTAAGCGGAGTAATCGACTCCGCACAGGTCAATGAGTTGCTCAAACTGGCAGCCAGCGGAGTCGCGCAATAGTTGGGCTGCAACCAGGTAGTCGGCTGCCGCCACATGGACGGTCACCTCACCCAGAGCGATGGCAATTTTTTGAACCTTAGCGCCCAACACAGCCACCACCGCATCGCGGGTGACCTCAGGGCGCACGGAGAATGTTGTCATGCTTGTTCCTTAGGCCCGTGCGATGGTCTCGGTACGGCGAATCTTGAGCTGGAGCTGCATGATGCCGTAGATCAATGCCTCTGCCGTTGGCGGGCAACCCGGCACATACACGTCAACCGGCACGATGCGGTCACAGCCCCGAACCACCGAATAGCTGTAGTGGTAATAACCACCGCCATTGGCACAGGAACCCATGCTAATTACCCAGCGCGGCTCCGACATCTGGTCATAGACCTTGCGAAAGGCCGGCGCCATCTTGTTGGTCAAGGTGCCGGCCACAATCATCAAGTCCGACTGACGCGGACTGGCACGAAACACTTCAGCGCCAAACCGGCTCAGGTCATACCTAGCGCATGCCGCATGCATCATCTCCACCGCACAGCACGCAAGACCAAAGGTCATAGGCCACACAGATCCTGTTTTGGCCCAATTCATCACCGAGTCGTAACTCGTCGTAACAAAGCCTTCTTTGAGTACACCTTCAATCATCTGATTACTCCCAGTCGAGGGCGCCTTTTTTCCACATATAGACAAACCCGATTGTGAGCACGCCCACAAATTCGAGACCGATCAGGAAACCCATCAAACCCGTCTCCTTGAGCGTCACCGCCCAGGGAAACAGAAAGGCAGTTTCCAGGTCAAACAAAATGAACAGAATGGCTACGAGGTAGTAGCGCACATCGAACTTCATGCGGGCATCTTCAAATGCCTCGAAGCCACATTCATAAGGGGAGTTTTTTGCCGCATCCGGACGATTAGGCCCAAGCAAGTAGCCAATGACCTGCGGTGCAACACCGATACCGATGCCGACCAAGATGAACATGAGGACGGGAAGATATTGATCGAGGTTCATCTTTGGATCTAATCATCGTTAACTGACTACACCATTTCAAACCCGGTGCAATCCAAACTATTCTGGTGCCGTCGGCGAGACTCGAACTCGCACAGCTTTCGCCACTACCACCTCAAGATAGCGTGTCTACCAATTTCACCACGACGGCGGCTTTACTTTGCTGAACTTGCGTGAGGAACCATGCGGTTTTTTGCTTGTCCAACACCCTAGAGTTTACCCTGGATTCACCCCGCTTCTCGTAGGGTAAAGGTATTTACTTCGCCGGGATTTGTGCAGCACCGGATGCTGCAACTGCCGGCACAGCCGGAGCGACATTGACGGCTGGAACCGCAGGCACAGCCGACTCCAAAACGCTGCCGGAACTGGCCGGGCGCAGGTTACCAAAATAGGCCAAAGCCAATGTGCAAACAAAAAACACGGTGGCCAGTACGGCTGTCGTGCGTGACAGGAAGTTGGCGCTGCCACTGGCTCCAAACAGGCTGCCGGAGCCGCCGCTACCGAAGGCCGCCCCCATGTCGGCGCCCTTACCGTGTTGCACCAGAATCAAGCCAATCATGGCCAAGGCTGACAACATCTGAACCGTCAAAATAATCGTTACCACTACGCTCATACTTCACTCCTGATTTGTTAAACAACTGTCAGCGCGCACTTAGCGGGCCGCAGCAATGATGGATAGAAAATCGGCTGCCTTCAGCGCAGCGCCGCCCACCAGACCCCCGTCAATGTCCGGTTGCGCCAACAGCACATCCGCGTTGGACGCATTCATGCTCCCGCCATACAGAATGTGTACACGGTCGGCCTTTTCACTGGCTGCGTGCAACTGGGCACGAAGCACTGCATGCACCTGCTGCGCCATTTCCGGCGTAGCAGTCTTTCCGGTACCAATCGCCCAGACTGGCTCGTAGGCCACAACAATTTCGCTGATGCAATGGCCATTCGCATGGATCACTGCAGCAAGTTGGCGCTTGACGACCTCTTCGGTACGCCCTGCCTCGCGCTCAGCCAAGGTCTCGCCGACACATACGATGGGTGTAATCCCCGCAGCCAACGCCCGCGTGGCTTTGGTAGCCACAATGGCATCGGTTTCACCATGGTACTGGCGACGCTCCGAATGTCCCACGATGGCATAGCGCGCGCCAAAGTCTTTCAACATGGTGGCGGAAATTTCACCCGTATAAGCACCCGATTCATGCGCAGACACGTCCTGCGAGCCCAATGCAATACCGGTCCCTTCAACAATGCCCTGAACCTGTGCCATGTATACCGCAGGCACGCAGACAGCAACCAAACAGTTCCAGTCAGCCGACTGGTTCAGCAAGGCTTGCAGCAGGGCTGCGTTGGAAGCGGCCGTGCCGTTCATCTTCCAATTACCGGCGATCAGTTTTTTCTTCATGCTGTTCTCCAATTCAAAACAATCTTGCCCACGTGCTGATTGGACTCCATCAAGGCATGTGCAGTCGCGGCGCCACTGCCCGTCGGCCGCGCAGGGTCCACGGCTGCATACACACTGTGAACCACCGGCTTGATGCGCCCGTCTTCCAGCAAGGGCCACACTTTCGCAAGGCAGGCCTCTGCAATCGCCTGCTTGAAGGCAACCGGACGCACGCGCAGGGTGGAACCCGTGATGGTCAATCGCTTGCGCATCACCAGCCCGGCATTGATCTCGCTCTTGACACCACCCTGCACCGCAATGATGACCAGACGGCCATCCTCAGCCAGGCAATTCAACTCACGCGCCACGTAATCTCCAGCCACCATGTCTAACACCACGTCGACGCCACGGCCGTCGGTCAGGCGCTTCACCTCGGCCTCAAAGTCCTGTGTCTTGTAGTTAATGGCATGGTCAGCGCCCAGCGCACGGATTGCATCGCACTTGGCGTCACTGCCCGCAGTGGCAATCACTGTGGCGCCCAGGGCTTTGGCCAGCTGAATGGCGGTGACACCAATTCCGCTGGTACCGCCTTGCACCAATAAGGCTTCACCGGCAACCAGACGGCCGCGGTCCACCACATTGCTCCAAACGGTAAAAAAGGTTTCCGGCAAACTGGCTGCCTCCACATCACTCAAACCCTTGGGCACCGGCAGGCATTGGGCCACTGGCGCAACACAGAACTCAGCATAGCCGCCACCAGCAACCAGTGCGCAGACGCGATCACCCAGCTTCAATCCGGCAGCTTGCATGGCCTGCAGGTCACCACTGACGATGACACCAGCGACTTCCAAGCCCGGAATATCCGAGGCTCCAGGCGGTGCCGGGTAATGCCCCGCACGCTGCAACACATCCGGGCGGTTCACACCGCTGGCGCTGACTTGCAGACACAACTCTCCCTGACCGGCAACCGGCATCGCGCGCTCGGCCAGACGCAATACATCCGGACCGCCGAAAGAGGAAATTTCAATGACTTTCATGGGCTTGCAGGTCAAACGCCATCTGCGCGAAAAACGCAGATGGCGCCTGTGGCTATGCGTTAAAGGCCTTAACCCTGATGGTCGTGTGAAGGACGGTCCAACAAAGCCTTCATGGACAGCTTGATACGGCCTTTTTCGTCAGTTTCCATGACCTTGACCTTGACGATCTGGCCTTCGGACAGGTAGTCGGAAACCTTTTCCACGCGTTCGTGAGCGATCTGGCTGATGTGCAGCAGACCGTCCTTGCCAGGCAGCAGGTTGACCAGGGCACCGAAGTCCAGAATCTTGGTGATCGGGCCTTCGTAGACCTTGCCGATTTCCACTTCAGCCGTGATCTGCTCGATGCGACGCTTGGCTTCTTCAGCCTTGGCAGGATCAGCCGAAGCGATGGTAATGGTGCCATCTTCCTCGATGTTGATCTGGGTACCGGTTTCTTCGGTCAGCGCACGGATCACGGAGCCGCCCTTGCCGATCACATCACGAATCTTCTCGGGATTGATCTTCATGGTGAACAGGCGGGGAGCGAAGTTGGACACTTCGGTCTTGGCCTCGGACATGGCTTCCTGCATCTTGCCCAGAATGTGCATGCGGGCTTCTTTGGCCTGGGCCAAAGCGACTTGCATGATTTCCTTGGTAATGCCCTGGATCTTGATGTCCATCTGCAGCGCGGTAATACCGTTGGTGGTACCGGCGACCTTGAAGTCCATGTCACCCAGGTGATCTTCGTCACCCAGGATGTCGGTCAACACCGCAAAGCGGTTGTCTTCCTTGATCAGGCCCATGGCGATACCGGCCACGTGCGCCTTCATGGGAACGCCGGCATCCATCAGCGACAGGCAACCGCCGCACACCGAAGCCATGGAAGAAGAACCATTGGACTCGGTAATTTCGGACACCACACGCATGGTGTAGGGGAAATCTTCCTTGTTGGGCAGGCAGGCGATCAGTGCACGCTTGGCCAGACGGCCGTGACCGATTTCGCGGCGCTTGGGCGTACCGACGCGACCGGTTTCGCCGGTGGCGAACGGAGGCATGTTGTAGTGCAGCATGAAGCGGTCTTCGTACTCGCCGCTGAGTGCGTCGATGCGCTGGGCATCGCGCTCGGTACCCAGGGTGGTGACCACCAGGGCCTGGGTTTCGCCGCGTGTGAACAGGGCAGAACCGTGGGTGCGGGGCAGCACGCCATTGCGGATTTCGATGGGGCGCACGGTGCGGGTATCACGGCCGTCGATGCGGGGCTCGCCGGCCAGGATCTGGCTGCGCACAATCTTGGCTTCAATTTCAAACAACAGGCCTTCGATGGCTACGCTGTCAAAAGCGGCGCCATCTGCCTTCAATGCAGCCATGACTTCAGAGTAGGCCGAGCGGCAGGCTTGCGTACGGGCTTGCTTGTTGCGAATCTGGTAAGCAGCAACCAGTTTGTCCTTGGCCAGGCCGTCAATCTTGGCGATCAGGGCTTCGTCCTTGGCAGGGGCTTTCCAGTCCCACATCGGCTTACCGGCGTCACGCACGAGTTCGTGGATGGCGTTGATGGCAATATTGCCTTGCTGATGGCCATAGACCACGGCACCCAGCATGATTTCTTCGGACAGTTGCTGGGCTTCGGACTCCACCATCAGCACAGCAGCTTCGGTACCAGCCACCACCAAGTCCAGCACCGAACCCTTGCGAGCAGTCTGGCCGGGATTCAGCACGTATTCACCGTTGACGTAACCGACGCGGGCCGCGCCGATAGGGCCACTAAAAGGTACGCCAGAAACCGAAAGAGCGGCGCTCACTGCGATCAGGGCAGCGATATCGGCGTCCACTTCGGGATTCAGGGACACGGTGTGCACCACCACGTGAACTTCGTTGAAGAAGCCTTCCGGGAACAGGGGGCGAATGGGGCGATCAATCAGGCGACTGGTCAGCGTCTCAAACTCGCTGGGACGGCCTTCGCGCTTGAAGAAACTACCGGGGATCTTGCCGGCGGCGTAAGTCTTTTCGAGGTAGTCAACGGTCAGCGGGAAGAAATCCTGGCCGGCCTTGCCTTCGGTCTTTGCAACCACGGTGGCCAGCACCACAGTGCCGTCCATGTCAAGCAGTACAGCGCCGCTGGATTGGCGGGCGATTTCGCCGGTTTCCATGGTGACCGTATGTTGACCCCATTGGAAGGTCTTGCTAACTTTTTTGAACATTGTCATTTTGCTTTTCTCCATTGATTTCGGAAATGAAATGGGAGGTACAGGCCACCTCACCCAAGCCCGGATTCAACGTCACAGTCCACGATGCCATTCCAGCGGCACTTGCGCCAAATGACGCTGGAATGACATAGCTTCGCTCTGCTTTTGCTGTTTCCGAAGTAAAAAACGCCTGAGCTAGTGACCTAACTCAGGCGCCTTATCGATTCTTGCTTTCGCTTACTTACGCAGGCCCAGCTTGGCGATCAGCGCGGTGTAACGGTCAGCGTCCTTGCCCTTCAAGTAGTCCAGCAGCTTACGGCGACGGCTCACCATGCGCAACAGACCACGGCGACCATGGTGGTCCTTGGCGTGTGTCTTGAAGTGGGGAGTGAGTTCGTTGATACGTGCGGTCAGCAGTGCGACTTGCACTTCGGGGGAGCCGGTATCACCGACGCTGCGGGCGTTGTCTTTGACAACGGTGGCTTTAATGCTGGATGCAATCATTTTTTCTTCCTGTTTGGCGACTCGCCTCGTAGGGCGACGTCCCGGTTGATGAACTTGCGTGTGGTGCTGGAACTGCTCCACACGTGCGCTTTGCGATGTGCAAAGCCTGCCGATTGTAACCGAGCTTCTTTGCCGTTGCGGGAGCACTGACCCCTCCCTGATGGGCGGGTACGGTGAAGCGAGTTTTAGAGCGTTTGCAGCGGCCACCGCGGTTTGACGTCGAAAGCGTAATTCTCGACGCCCTGCTGACACCCACTCTGCAAGCGCATCGCCGCGGCCAAGGCGATCATGGCGCCGTTGTCGGTGCACAGGTGCAGCTCCGGGTAATGCACCCGGATGTTGCGCTTTGCGCACGCTTCGTTGAGCTGCAGCCGCAACTGGCGATTAGCCCCCACCCCACCCGCTACGACCAGCCGTGTCAGACCGGTTTCTTTCAGCGCTGTCATGGATTTCCTGACCAAGACCTCCACAATGGCCGCCTGCGTTGAAGCCGCCAGGTCACATTGTTGAACCCGGGGCAGTGCTTCGAAGTTGGAGGCACCCGCTGCAGCAACCATTTTTTGCGACTGGACTAACACGGCAGTCTTCAGGCCAGCAAAGGAAAAATCCAGGTTGCCGCTGTGCAGCAGGGGCCTGGGCAATGCGTAGGCCTTGGGATTACCCTCCTGCGCCATGCGAGCCAGCAGAGGACCACCCGGGTACGCAAGACCCATCAGCTTGGCCGACTTATCAAAGGCCTCACCCGCAGCATCGTCTATCGATTCGCCAAGCAGAACATAGCGACCCACCCCATCAACCCGCATGAGTTGGGTATGACCACCAGAAACCAGCAAGGCAACAAAAGGAAACTGAGGAGGATCGGCACTCAAAAACGGCGACAACAAATGCCCTTCCAAATGGTGTACGCCCAGCACCGGCTTGCCAAGTGCGGCGCCCAGAGCGCACGCGACACCGGCGCCGACCAGTAAGGCCCCGGCCAAACCCGGACCGCGTGTGTAGGCCACCACATCGATGTCTGCCAGTCGGCAGTCTGCATTGGCCAGCACTTCTTGTGTCAGCGGCAGCACGCGGCGTATGTGATCCCGGCTGGCCAGTTCAGGCACCACCCCCCCGAAAGCCTGGTGCATGGCAATCTGGCTATATAGGGCGTGTGCCAACAGCGCAGGTACCTGCTCCGAGCCGGACGCCGCTTCACACTGCACCAGTGCAACGCCCGTTTCGTCGCACGACGACTCAATTCCCAAAATCAACAACTTTTTCACCATAGGGCGCAGAGTTTAGAGTACCGCATAGAAACCGATACTGAATCCCTGGAACGCGCCACTTTGGACGCTGTCGCGCCCCCGGCCGTGGGAACCTTTATTCACAATGGTTTGAAGCATCCATGATTGGCCACACAAGGGACAAGGCCCGACCGTGCATCTCTCGAATCAGTCCAACCGAGACTGGGGCTCGGTATACCTGTCGGAAGAATTTGATCCGGTGGACGGAGCCAACCGGGTTCAGGCATTAAGCCGAGGCCACTGCCTGGTCTACGCCTGGTTGCGTGACGAATCCGGTGCCATGGCAGCCGGAACTGCGTCTTTTAGCCAAGGCTGGGCCGGTCCGTACAACATGCACACCGTGGCACGGCTTAGCGGTCGGGGGCGTGCCAGCACGCTCATAGCGGCGCTGAGTAAATTGGCTCTGAAAAGAAATACTCAGCGCTGCTTTTACAAGTTGAAGAAGGCAACGCAGGGGCCATTCGGCTCTATCACCGCTTGGGCTTCCAGACCGCCTGGCGTTACCACTACTGGCGCAAACCCGCTCAGGCGGCAACCGAATGAACTGCGGAATTGACGGCGGGCTCTTTGCGGAACTCCGGCATTTCAATGTGGCGGCGACGCTTGCGCACAACCACAGCCGGAGCAGCCGCACCGGCGGCGCTGTGCGACCGCGAGGCTGCATAAGACTCACCGCGACCACTGGAGCGAGCCACCTTGATAGCCTCTTCCACGGCTTCTGTGCTAAGGGCTTTCACAGTGGACCCATTGACCCGAACATACGTGCCGGACGCAGTCGTTGCCAGCAAACCAAACTCCATGCCCATACGTACGATGCCAAGCACCTTGAATTCCTTTGGCGCAGCCACAAAAGCCTTGATGGTTTGGCTACCGAGCACCACTTGCAAAGGTGTGTGAGATTTGGATTTAGATTTGCCGCTCATGGTCCTCTTTCTGGCGCATTTGGTTGCGACCGCATCCGGGTTAAACATGAACTAATCTTGCCCAAAGCGGCAAAAAACAACTTGATTAAAATATGATGATTTCGAGCCATCGACATGCATACCTTTTCGGGCACCGTTTGACTGTTCAATCACGGACAATTGGCCCATGGCAATAGGACATTTCATTAAAGAAATCGGGCGCGGAAAAGAGGGTGCGCGCGCTCTCTCGCGGGAGCAAGCGGCCGATTTGTTTGGCCAAATCCTGGACGGTTTCGCGAGCGACCTGGAAGTCGGGGCGTTTTGTCTGGCCATGCGGATCAAGGGAGAAACCACGGAAGAAATGTGTGGTTTTTTGGATGCCACGCAGCAACGCCTTACCAAGATTCAGATTTGCCCTACCCAACCCCTGCGAGCGCCGGTCGTCATTCCCAGTTACAACGGCGCACGCAAGCTTCCGGTGCTCACGCCGCTGCTGGCGCTTTTGCTGGCACGCGAAGGTTTACCTGTGGTGATTCATGGCACCGCCACCGAGGATAAACGCGTGTTCACATCGGAGGTACTTGCCGCACTCGGCATTGCTGCGCAGACGGCGATCGAACCGCTCATTCTGGGCAAGGTGTTCTTTTATCCCACTACCGTGCTACACAGTGGTTTGCAGCGCCTGCTGGATGTACGCCGTGTGGTCAATCTGCGCAACCCGGCACACAGCCTGGTCAAGTTGATGCAGCCTTGCGAAGGTCCACAGCTACTGGTGACAAGCTATACCCATCCGGAATATGCAGAGTCCATGGAGCAGGTACTTCGCCAGATGGAATCCTGCGCTTTGCTGATCCGTGGCACCGAGGGCGAAGCGGTAGCAGACGCCAGACGAACGCCCAAAATGACGCGTCTCTTGCGAGGGCAATCCATGCCCGCCGTAGAGCACCAGGCCGGAACGCTCACCAAGCTACCCGACTTGCCCCAAAGCTGTGACGCACAAACGACGGCTGCCTACATTCAAGCAGTGCTAAATGGCGACTCACCAATACCCCAACCCATTGCCCAACAGGTAGCGCAAATCCTCGAGCTTGCGAACTGCCTGTAGTGCCGGCAGCCCCCGCAGTTAGCGGAAATTACCCGTGTGTCCGAGTGAGTAGCGACCCGGCTGCGGCCAAACGGCCAGACCATGCGGCTCCAGGCCCACCGCGACTTGGTCTACCTTGCCAGAACTGGTATCAAGGCGGTAGACCACATCGTCAAAACGTCCTGACAGCCAAAGCCACTTGCCGTCATTGCTGACATTGCCCATGTCAGGACTGCCACCCCCGGGGATGGGCCAGTTGGTCACCACCTTGTTGGTAGCGAAGTCAATCACCGTCACACTGCCGGGCCCGTGGGGCTTGCCGTGAATGGCGTGGGACCCACGATTGGCCACATACAGTGACTTGGCATCCCGGCTGGGATACAAGCCATGTGCCGCCACACCCGTCGCAATAAAGCCGACCTCTTTGAACGCGTCGCCGTCCAGCAGATGCACGCCATCGGCTTGCATGTCTGCCACATAGAACAGTTTGCCGTTCGGCGCAATGCGAATGTCCTGTGGCATACCTTTGGTCACCGTACAAATTTCCGTTTCCAGCGGGTTGGGGGATTTGACACCGCCCTTGAAGCGCGTCTTGGGCATCTCCAGTTTCAGATAACCGATGACCGACTTATTCACCAGATCGATTTTGACCACGCTGCCTTGAAATTCGCAGGTGAAGATGGCGTAGCGACCATCAACTGAAAAATCGCCATGGTTGATGCCACCGCACTGTGGCGCTTCGATGGCGTACTGCAGCTTGAGCGTCTTGGGATCGCGGAAATCCAGCCTGTGCTTGGCCTCGGCCACCACAATGGTGGATTGCCCGTCAGGCGTGAAGTAGACGTTGTAGGGGTCATCGACAGGGATCGCCTTTCCCGACTTACCGGTACGCGGATCCACGGGGGTCAGGCTGCCATCGTTGCCGCGCTCGGCGTTGTTGGCAACCCAGAGTGTGCGCATATCCCAGGACGGAACAATATGCTGCGGCGCCCGCCCGACCTTGAAAGTGTCCACCACCTTCAGGGTGGCGGGGTCGATCACAGTGACGTTGTTGCCACGCAGATTGGGCACATAGACGCGTTCGAGATCCAGTTTGACGGCGGGCAGCATTTGATCGGTACGCGTCTCGCTGTACAGGTTGTCAGAATCCACGACAGCCGCCATACCGGCCACTGTATTCACGGCAACCTTGGGCGCAGGGCCCGCCGCGTTTCCGAACGTGACAAAGCCCACCAGTGCCAGACTGGATACAGCCAGGACGTTGATTTTTTGGAATTTCATATTGACAACATTTCCAGCAGTAAATTATCGGGATGCGTGCTGCTTGACAGCTTCTTGTATCGCTTGGACGGACCTGTCCACAATACCGCGAATGCCGGGTTGCCCCAACTCGGCAGTGGATTTCCGGGGGTCGCCATACACACCGTCAGCGGGGGCGGTTTGGGCACCCTCGGCCAGTAATTCCATGCGCACCAGCGACTTGTCTATGGCCAGCATCATGGACGTATCGGCCAGTCCCGCGTGGGTGCCGATTTCCGCGTCCGAGTACCCCTTGCCACGCAGGACCTGAATATAGGGCGCCTGGGATGCCTCGTAATAGGCCGTCAAGGCCAGCGCGCGAAAGCGTGTGTCGGCTGCCCACTCTTTATTGATCTTCTCTGCGGCACGCAGTTCACTCTTTTGGTAGCCGCCATGGTCACCCAGGAACACCACGTCATGGAAGCCATGCTGTTTGAAACTGCGCGCGGTCGATTCCAGAATGGACTCGAAGGTTGCATCCGCGATGGAAATAGTGCCGCTAAAACGCATATGCGCCACCGGCGGAAAGATGGCGCCCTCAGGGACATACGCCAGCACGGGTGCCACGATGGCGTTGCCGAGTTTTTGCGCAATCTGACCTGCCAGTGCCTTCACGCGTACGTTGTGCTTGCCCAGCGCCATATGCGGTCCGTTTTGCTCGGTTCCACCAATCGGCACCAATACTGTGGTGCTGCCATTGGCAACTGCTGCGCGCAGCTCAAACGAAGTCAACTCCTCCAGAAAAACCGAATGACCCGTGTTTCCCACAGCAAATGCGGCCGACGCATGCAGCAGAAGCGACAAAACGGTGCCATAGGCCCAGCGCTTGGTTGGTGTTGTGAAGTGGCGGGGCATTAAAAGTGTTTCTGCGGGTAATGTCGCATTTTACGGCGTGCGACGAAAGTGGAATGTCCACTGCCATGCACCGTCGCGGCCTGCCGTATCGATTGAGCAGGGGGGGGGGAGTCACGGCAGGGCCGAACAACAAAAAAGCCCCAAGAGAACGAATCGCTTGGGGCTTGTCTGGCGGAGAGGGTGGGATTCGAACCCACGGTACCTTGCGGTACGCTTGATTTCGAGTCAAGTACATTCGACCACTCTGCCACCTCTCCTCAAAACGGCTTCGCTTGGACGAAGCCGAGATTCTATCAGGGGAAAACAGACCTTACGGCGTCAGCCGTTCCAGACCGCCCATAAATGGCCGCAGCGCTTCGGGCACGGTGATGGAACCGTCGGAATTCTGGTAATTTTCCAGCACGGCCACCAGGGTGCGGCCCACGGCAAGCCCGGAACCGTTGAGCGTGTGCACCAGTTCGTTCTTACCCTGGGCGTTCTTGAAGCGTGCCTGCAGGCGACGCGACTGGAAGGCCTCGCAATTCGACACAGAGCTGATCTCGCGGTACGTGTTTTGCGCCGGCAACCAGACTTCCAGGTCATAGGTCTTGGCGGCGCCAAAGCCCATGTCGCCGGTGCACAGGCTCATCACGCGGTAGGGCAGGCCCAGCTTTTGCAGGATGGCTTCGGCGTGGCCGGTCATCTCTTCGAGTGCTTCGTAGCTCTTCTCGGGGTGCACGATTTGCACCATCTCCACCTTGTCGAACTGGTGCTGGCGGATCAGGCCGCGGGTGTCGCGCCCGGCACTACCCGCTTCGGAACGGAAGCAAGGCGTGTGGGCTGTCAGCTTCATCGGCAGGTCGCTCTCGGCCAGCACCACATCGCGCACGAAGTTGGTCATGGTGACTTCGCTGGTGGGGATGAGGTACAGCGCGGTGTTGTCGGGCTGTGCTTCGCCGTCCTGCCCGCCCTTTTTGGCAGCAAACAGGTCTCCCTCAAACTTGGGCAGCTGGCCGGTGCCGCGCAGGGTTTCGCCATTCACGATGTAGGGCGTGTAGCACTCGGTGTAGCCGTGCTCCTGGGTCTGCACATCCAGCATGAACTGGGCCAGCGCGCGGTGCAGGCGGGCTATGGGCCCCTTCATCACGGTAAAGCGCGCGCCGGTGAGCTTGACGCCCATTTCAAAATCCAGCCCCAAAGGAGCGCCCAGGTCCACATGGTCCTTGATCTCGAAGTCGTACCGGGCCGGAGCACCCCACGTGCGCGCCACCACGTTGCCGTGTTCGTCAACACCCAGAGGCACGCTTTCGTGCGGCAGGTTAGGCACGGCCAGCAGCAGGGTTTGCATGTCCAACTGGATCTGGTCCAGGCGCGTGACCGAGGCGTCCAACTCAGCCTTCAGGCCACCCACCTCGGCCATCACGGCCTCGACTTCCGCCGCACCGGCAGGGCCCTTGGACTTGAGTATGCCGATTTGTTTGCTCAGGGTATTGCGTTTGCTTTGCAGCTCTTCGGAGCGCATCTGAATGGATTTGCGCTCGGCCTCCAAAGCGCGAAACGCGGCTTCGTCCAGAAAGGTTTGGGGGCTCTTGCGGGTGGCAAGGCGGGCCACGACGGTGTCGAGGTCTTTACGGAGTTGTGTGATGTCCAGCATGGGTTCTATTTTGTGAGGGGGTAGTCAGGTCTATTCAACTGCGGAGTCCAGCCGCAAGCCCTTGGGCAGCGGGAACTTGACGGTCTCCTGGATACCGTCCATCTTGCGCACGGACACGGCGCCCAGGGCCTTGATACGGTCAATCACCGCCTTGACCAGGATCTCGGGCGCGGAAGCACCTGCAGTCAGCCCCACGCGCTTGCAGCCATCAAACCAGGCCGCCTGCAACTCGTCGGCGTTGTCGACCATATAGCTCTGGGTGCCCAGCTTGCGGGCCACTTCACGCAGGCGGTTGCTGTTGGAACTGGTGGGGCTGCCCACCACGATCACCACATCCACCTGCGGGCTCATCAGTTTGACGGCGTCCTGGCGATTTTGCGTGGCGTAACAAATGTCCTGTTGCTTGGGCTCGCGCACCTTGGGAAAGCGCGCACGCACTGCGGCGCTGATTTCGGCCGCATCGTCCACGCTCAAGGTGGTCTGTGTCACCACGGCCAGTTTGTCGGTCTGCAGCGGGTTGACGAAGGCGACATCCTTCACGTCCTCCACCAGATGAATACCGCTCTCCAACTGGCCCATGGTGCCCTCCACCTCGGGGTGGCCCTTGTGGCCGATCATGATGAACTCATAGCCTTCTTTATGCAGCTTGGCCACTTCCACATGCACCTTGGTCACCAGCGGGCAGGTGGCATCAAAAATCCGGAAGCCGCGCACCGCCGCCTCTTCGTGGGTGGCCTTGCTGACGCCATGGGCCGAGAAGATCAGCGTGGCACCGGCGGGAACATCGTCGAGTTCTTCAATGAAGATCGCACCCTTTTGCTTGAGGTCGTTCACCACATAGGTGTTGTGCACGATCTCGTGGCGCACATAGATCGGGGCGCCAAACTTGGCCAGGGCCTTTTCGACAATCTCGATGGCCCGATCCACACCGGCGCAAAAGCCGCGTGGCTCGGCCAGCAGGACTTCAACCCCAAAGCCCTCCAGCGCGGCATCTGGTAGTTCTTGGGTCATAGCACGCCAATCAGTTGCACTTCGAACGTGACCGGGTGGCCGGCCAGGGGGTGGTTGAAGTCGAACAGCACCGATGCGTCCTTGACCTGCTGCACCACACCGGCGAACTTTCCTTTGCCATCCGGCGTGGGGAACTCCACCACATCGCCGATGGTGTAGGTTTCCTGCGGGTCACCCATGTCGGTGAGCACCTTGCGCGCCAGCCACTGCTGCATGTCGGGGTTGCGCGGGCCGAAGGCGGCGCCAGCGGCCAGTTCAAAGGTGGTGCGGCTGCCCTCCTCCAGACCGATCAGACACTCCTCCATCGCAGGTGACAACTCACCGGTGCCCAGACTAAGCGTAGCGGGCTTGCCGGTGAACGTATTGATGATGTCTCCCGCTGGACCGCCAAGGCGGTAATGCAAGGTGAGGAAGGAGCCCGCTTGTACACGGGGAAGCACTGTGGTCATAAAAGTCCCGATAAACTGGCCCCTATTGTAGAAAGCCTGCCCCCATGTCCGTCAAAGACCTTCCTGCACAAGCCCGCCCGCGTGAAAAAATGCTCGCGCGCGGCCCGTCTGCCCTGAGCGACGCTGAGTTGCTGGCGCTGCTCCTGCGCACCGGCATTGCCGGCAAAGGCGTGCTGCAGATGGCCGAAGAGCTGCTACAGATACAGGGCCATCAGGTGGCTGAAGGCACGCCTCGCGGCTTTGGGGGCTTTGCCGGATTGCTCAACGCCACGCCGGATGACCTGAAAAAGGTCAAGGGCCTGGGGCCCGCCAAGCGCGCCGAGATACTGGCGGTGCTGGAACTGGCCCGGCGCGCCGTGGCCCAGCGCCTGCAGGAGCGCACCGTGCTGGCCGACCCGGGTGCGGTCAAACAATTTCTGCAGTTGCACCTGGTGCATCTCCGGCACGAAGTGTTCATGGTGTGCTTTCTGGATGCCCAGAACAAACTGCTGCAAGCCGAGGAAATGTTCCGCGGCACGCTCAGCCAGACCAGCGTCTACCCGCGCGAGGTGGTGCTCAAAGCCCTGCACCACCACGCCGCTGCCGTGGTGCTGGCGCACAACCACCCCAGTGGCTCGGTACAACCGTCGCCCGCCGACCACGCACTGACGCTGACGCTGCGCTCTGCACTGGCCCTGGTGGATGTGCGGGTGCTGGACCACATCATCGTAGGGCCGGGCGAGGCCCTGTCCATGGCCGAAAAGGGCCTGCTGTGAAAATCACCTCGCTGGCCGATCTGAAGGCGGTCAAGAAAGAAATCGAAGCCCAGGCCGTGCGTGCGGCTGCGGTAGCGGCCCAGCGCGCGCTGGAGGCCAAACAACTGGCAGCCCGGCGCAATCTGTTTCAAGCCGCAGTGGGCAAGGTGGCGCGCCTGCCGCACACCGAACTGGCCAACCTCAAGCCCGCGCCACCCAAGCCCATACCCAAACAGCAGCTCATGGACGACGCAGCCGCGCTGCAGGAAGCCCTTAGCGACGAAGTGGATGTCAGCAGTCTGCTGGAAACAGACGAACAGCTGAGCTTCAGGCGTTCCGGCGTGGGGCCTGACGTGACGCAAAAGCTGCGTCGCGGCAAGTGGTCCATCCAGCGCCAGGTGGATCTGCATGGACTGCGCAGCGACGAAGCGCGGGAGGCGCTCACCGCCTTTATCCGGGAATCGCACCGGCAAGGCATCCGCTGCGTGCGCGTAGTCACCGGCAAAGGCCTGGGCTCGCCCGGCAAGGCCCCCGTGCTCAAGGACAAAGTACACCGCTGGCTGGTGCAAAAGGCCGAGGTAGTGGCCTTTGTGCAGGCCCCGCCCATGCAAGGCGGTGCCGGGGCGCTGGTGGTGCTGCTGCAGCCGGTGCGGGCGCTGGTATAGCGCCCTTCTTGCTTACTTGCCCGCGTTGGGGAAGAACAGCTGCTGTCCGTCGATCTTGTAGGACGCAATCACGCCCTGACCGGCCGGCGAAATCACCCAGTCCACGAATTTCTGCGCGTCTGCCACCTTCACATGCGGGTGCTTGGCCGGGTTCACCACCATCACGCCATATTGGTTGAACAAGGCCTTGTCGCCCTCCACCAGCACGGCCAGATCGGCGCGGTTCTTGAAGCTCAGCCAGGTGCCACGGTCGGCCAAGACATAGGCGCCGGTGCTGGCTGCCATGTTCAGGGCCGGGCCCATGCCGCAACCACATTCCTTGTAGCCCGCGCCCTTGGATGCGCCCTCGCCCAGCGCCTTCCAGAAACGCAACTCGGCCGCATGGGTGCCACTCTTGTCGCCGCGCGAGATAAAGCCGGCATTGCTGGCGGCCACCTTTTTCAAGGCCTCCGCAATGGTGTTGCCTTTGAGTTTGGCCGGGTCCGCCACCGGGCCGATCAGCACAAAGTCGTTGTACATCACCGCAAAGCGCTTGACCGCAAAGCCCTCGGCCACCACCTTTTCTTCGGCCACCTGGTCGTGCACGAACAGCACATCGGCGTCACCCCGGCGGCCCATGTCAATGGCCTGGCCGGTGCCGACGGCCACCACCTTCACATCCACACCCGTAGCCTTCTTGAACTCGGGCAACAGATACGGGAACAGGCCCGACTGTTCGGTCGACGTGGTGGACGCCATGACAATGCTTTGCGCCTGCGCGCCCGCCACGAAACCGGCACTGCACAGCAGCGCCAGCAGCGTGACGCGGCGGCCCATAGAGGTGGAAGAAGCGGGGGATTGGTTCCATGTCATACAAGTTCTCCTTTTACAAATGCATGGGCTTGCGGGTAACTGCGGGGCAGCAGGTCCAAGCCGAAAAAATCCTGCACCGGCAGATCCGCCAGCACACGGCCCTGTTCCAGATACACCACCCGGGTAGCCAGTCGTTTGACCTGGCCCAGGTTGTGGCTGGCAAAAACCAACGTCATGCTGGCGTCGCGCACAGCTATGTGCTGAATCAGCGTCTCCACCTCGCGCTTGGCGTGCGGGTCCAGGCTGGAGGTCGGCTCGTCCAGCAGCAACACGCGCGGCTGCATCGCCCAGGCACGTGCCAGCGCCACACGCTGCTGCTGCCCGCCCGACAGCTTGCGTGCCGGGCGCTGTGCGTGCTCCGCCAGGCCAAAACGGTGCAAGGCCTGCGCCGCTGCGTGCTTGGCAGCCGCCCAGCCCTGGCCGCGCAGCCACAGGCCCAGCGCCACATTGTTTTGTGCCGAAGTGCGCATCAGGTAGGGCCGTTGAAACACCATGGCCTGGCCCAGGCTGTCGTCGCGCTGCAGGCCACCGCTGCTGGGCGGCACCAGGCCGTGCAACAAGCGCAACAAGGTGCTCTTGCCGCAGCCATTGGCACCAATCAGGGCCACACGCTCGCCTGCGGTAATGCGCAAATTGACATCGCTGAGTGCCGGCAGTGCCCGCGCACCCGCGCCGAAGCGCACGCCAGCCTGCTCCAGCACAAACACCGCTTGCCTGGCCGCCGCAGTGCTCATACGCTGACCCCCAGTTGCGGCAGCGCACGGCTGACGCCCTCCTGCGTCTCGCGCCAGCGCCGCACGGCGGCCACCAGCAGATTGAGCACCAGCACCACCAGCAACAAGACAATGCCCAGCCCCAGCGCCAGCGGCAAATCGCCCTTGCTGGTTTCCAGCGCAATCGCCGTGGTCATCACACGGGTAAAACCGTCGATGTTGCCGCCCACAATCATCACCGCCCCCACCTCGGACACGGCACGGCCAAAGGCGGCCAGCACCACGGTGAGCAGCGCATAGCGCTCGTCCCAGGCCAGCAGCACGCTGCGCAGCACTGCGCGGGCGCCCAGGGACTGCAGTTGCTCGCCATGCAGCGCCTCCGCGTCTTCCACCACCTGGCGTGTGAGGGCGGTGACCACCGGCAACACCAGCAGGCCTTGCGCCAGCACCATGGCCTTGAAAGAAAACAGCCACCCCAGAAAGCCCAAGGGCCCGCTGCGAGACAGCAGCAGGTACACCACCAGCCCCACCACCACCGAGGGCACAGCCAAAAAGGTGTTGAGCAGAGCCAGCAGCGCGCCGCGCCCGGCAAAGCGGCTCACCCCCAGGGCCGCGCCCAGCACCAGGCCCAGCACGCAGGCAATCACCGAGGCCCAGGCGCTCACCCACAGAGAGCGCGCCACGATGGCCATCAGGTTCTGGTCCAGGGAAACAATCAGGTTCAGCGCGGTTGCAGCGCTGTCGGTAAAGCTCGTCATAACTTCAGGTATCGTAGTCGCAGCCCGATTCCCCTAACGTATGAAATTCTGTGCATAGGCTCCAGTTCCACTACACCCTTTCCCGCCAAAGCAGCCCGGCACTGGTGCGCAATCCGCTGATCGATCTGCTGCAGGCCGTGTCCATCCACGGGTCCATTTCAGCAGGTGCCCGCGCCCTGGGTTTGAGCTACCGGCACGTGTGGGGGGAGCTCAAGCGCTGGGAGCAGGAGTTGGGCAACGACTTGCTCATCTGGGAAAAAGGCCAGTCGGCCCGGCTGACCGAATTCGGCTCCAAGCTGATGTGGGCCGAAGGACAGGCCCAAGCCCGACTGGCGCCGCAAATCGAGGCCCTGCGCAGCGAACTGGAGCGCGCCTTTGCCGTCGCGTTCGACTCCCAAGCCCATGTGGTCACCCTGTACGCCAGCCACGACCATGCGCTGGGTGCACTGCGCGAGTTTGCGCTAAACAGCGAAGCCTGGTCTGCCGCCCACAGCCGCCTGCACCTGGACATCCGCTTCAGCGGCAGCGTGGATGCCATTCGCGCACTCAACGAAGGGCGCTGCGTGTTGGCCGGTTTTCACACTCTGCAAAACCCCCAGCAAGGCTCAGTGGCCGAAAAAATTTACAAGCCCCTGCTCAAGACCGGTCTACACAAGATCATCGGCTTTGCCACACGCACGCAGGGCCTGATGGTGGCAGCGGGCAATCCGCTGCACTTGCGCACCCTGCAGGACGTGCAGAACTGCGGGGCACGCTTTGTTAACCGCCCGCTGGGCGCCGGCACCCGCGTGGTGCTGGACGAGTTGCTGGCGCAAAGCGATTTGTCAGCGGCGCAGTTCCCCGGCTACGTGCACACCGAACCTTCGCACACGGCCGTGGCGCACGCCATAGCCGCCGGCACGGCCGATGTCGGCTTGGGGATCGAGGTGGCGGCACGCGCCCATGGTCTGGACTTTGTGCCCCTGGTGGAGGAAAGCTACCACCTGGTCTGCCTGAAGTCCGCCCTGGACGACCCAGCCATCGTGGCACTCATGCTGCTGCTCAAAAGCCCGGCATGGCAAGCGCGACTCTCCAGCCTGCCGGGCTACGCGGCCTGGCAAAGCGGCGAGGTGCAGTCCCTGCGCCGCGTGCTGCCCTGGTGGGATTTCCCACGCAAGGGCTGACCCGATCGGGCTCGGTTCAGCGAGCCGGTTGCCCCTTCTTTTGCGGGTTGGAGCATTGTTCATTCAGTAACAATTTCGCGACAGCGGCACGCGACCGGTGTCCCAAGCGGCTGCACCAGTCGAAATGCTTCAATCGACGTGCACACGCCAGAGACTGCGCAGTAATCGGATGTACCGCTGCGCTTTTTTGCCACTTCTCACCAAAAATGAGCATTTTTAGCAGTTTTATTTTAAAACTGACTTGAAACTTACATTCAACTTTTCAACCAATCGGTCAAAACGGTGCATATCTGGCACTTTTGCCATGTTTCACCGTCGTCGGATGCATTCTTTATTTGTAAGTAATTGCAAAATATGCTCACTGACAGAACCAAGCAGGTGAAGTCAGATACCGATTGACCGGGAAAGTCCTGCAGTCGGCATCCTTATATCAACGGTTGACTTTTTGCAGGGGATTCATATGAAGACGATGAGCACAACGGGTAAGCATTCCAATTTGCGCCGCAGCCCTGTGGCGCATGCTTGCCTCACCTTTTCCATGTTGCTTGCAGCCGGTGCTGCACAAGCCGGCGCAGGCTGGGGTGACCATTTCGACGCATCGGGCAACCCGATCCGCGCACGTACCTACTATGCACACAGCCCCACGGGTGACCGCCTGTTGGCACCTTGCATGGTGCCGTTCGCGGCAGACGGCACTTGCGCCACGATTGACCCGGTCGGCCTCAACGGCGCCGCACTGAAGTCCACTGGCGCTGCCCTGCGCAAGTTCATTGATCCGCTGCCCCGCATTGGCGCTGCCGGCGGCACCTTGTCTGACGGCACCACATCCAAGTACATCCCGCTGGCACAGTCCACCAAGTGGGTGGACGGCAATGGCAACCAAACCACCGACGATTACTATGAAATCGCTGTGGTCGAGTACAAGGAAAAAATGCACTCGGATCTGAAGAATCCGACCACCCTGCGTGGCTATGTGCAGATTTACCCCAAGACGGTGACGGCACCTGCAGGTGCTTTTGCGCTGACTTACCCTGACGGCTCCGCCATCAAATTTGACAACGGCAACCAGGTGTACGCCTACGCCAAGCCCCATTACCTGGGCCCGGCCATTGATGCGGTGCGCGGCACCCCGGTGCGCCTGAAGTTCTACAACTTCCTGCCCGTGGGCCACGCCGTGGTTACCAACGCATTGACCGGTGCCGTCACACGCAACGGCGACCTGTTTGTCCCCGTGGACACCACCCTGGCCGGCGCTGGCGTTGGCCCTGATGGCGTGACGAACTACACGCAAAACCGCGCCTTGATTCACATGCACGGTGGCGACACCCCCTGGATCAGCGACGGCACACCCCACCAGTGGATCACACCCGCTGGCGAGTCCGACCTGACCAACCCCGCTTCGGTGGCTGCAACCGCCAAGGCCAACGGTGGCGACCCGATCCACTACATCAAGGGTGACAGCCAGCAAAACGTGCCGGATATGCCCGCGCCCGAAGCCGGTGCCGCCACCTACTACTTCCCGAACAACCAGAGCGGCCGCATGATGTGGTACCACGACCACAGCTTTGGTCTGACCCGCCTGAACGTGTACGCCGGTGAAGCAGCTCCCTACATCCTGGAAGACAGCCGCCAAGACGCCATCCTGAACGCCACCAACGTGCCCGGCTTCCCGGATGCATCACGTACCCTGACCATGGTGATCCAGGACAAGACTTTTGTGCCTGCCGACATCGCTTTGCAAGACGGTTTGTGGAACAACAGCAATGCCAACCACCCTGCTGACGGCAAGGTCACACCCAAGAACATCTGGGGCAGCGAGAGCGACATGTGGTACCCCCACGTGTACGAAATCAACCAGGACCCCAGCAACGGCCTGGACGGCACCAACGGCGTAGGCCGCTGGGACTGGGGCCCTTACTTCTGGCCTGTGTTCCCCTCCCTGTACAACATCCCCAGCGGCGCTGTGGATGATGTGACCATCACGCCTGAAGCCTGGATGGATACACCCCTGGTCAACGGCGTGGCTTACCCCTACGCTGAAGTCGACCCCAAGGCGTACCGCCTGAAGATCTTGAACGCCGCCAACGACCGCATGTTCAACCTGAGCATGTTTGTGGCCGATGGCGTCGTGAGCCGCATCGACGTCAAGACACCGGGCACCGGTTACGCCGTGGGTGACAAGGTGATTGTTGCTGCACCCCCCGTGGGCACCGACACCACCACCGCACACGTCTCCAGCGTGAACGGAACCGGTGGCATCACAGGCATCGCCATTGACAACGCGGGCTCCGGCTACGGTTTGTCGCCGAACATCCTGTCCGTCACATCCACGCATGGCGCCGGTTTTGTAGGCGCTACCGCGGCCGGCACCGAAGTCAAGATGGTCAACGCTGTGCCACAAGTCGCACAATCCACTCCAGCCTGTGGCGTCGACGCTGCCGGCAACGAATTGCCCCCAGGCCCAAGCAACCAATGCTGGCCATCCGAGTGGCCCGCAGACGGACGCGATGGCGGCGTACCGGACCCACTGACGGCCGGCCCCTCCTGGCTGCAAATCGGCACCGAAGGCGGTCTGCTGCCCCAGGTTGCTGAAATCAATGCCAAGCCCATGGGCTTTGAATACAACCGCCGCAGCATCACGGTGCTGAACACCTTCACCTTTGGCCTGTTCCTGGGCAATGCAGAGCGTGCCGACACCGTGGTGGACTTCTCGCAGTTCGCCGGCAAGACCGTGATCGTGTACAACGATTCACCGGCACCTGTGCCCGCCTTCGACCCGCGCAACGACCATTGGACCGGCAAGCCCGACGAAAGCGCAGTGGGTAGCGTGGAAACACCACGCCCCGGCTTCGGCCCCAACACCCGTACGGTGATGCAGTTCCGCGTGGCAGCCACCGCACCTGCGGCTCCCATCAATGTCGACACCCTGAACACCAAGCTGGCCCAGGCCTACGGTGCCACCCAGGAAGCGCCTATCGTTGCCCAGTCGGCATACAACCAGGCCTTCGGCAAAAACTACTCCGATGCGCCCAACGCAGCCACCGGCACCCGTGCTTTCGCCAACATCTTCACCGGCTCCCTGCAGGAACCCACGCTGAAGTTCGTTCCCGGCGACAGCAACGGCATCTTCTCCAGCATTGAAGTGGTGAATGGCGGCACGGGCTACATGACGCCACCGGCCGTCACCGTCGGCGCACCCACTGCGCCCAACGGTGTGCAAGCCACTGCCTTCACCTCGCTGCGCGTCAGCCGCGTGGCAGTGACAGACCCGGGCTCCGGCTACATCGTTGCCCCGCTGGTGCGCTTCAGCAACCTGCCCATTACGGATAACAACGGCAACGCCGTCAATGACCCTGTCACCGGCCAGCCGCTGGTGGCCGTAGGCGACGGCGCACAAGGCTACGCCACCCTCAAGGTCGTCGGAGTGAACCTCTCTGCAGCCGGCACAGGCTACAAGGTCGGTGACCGCCTGAACCTGACCTTCGCTGCGCCCGTCCGTGCAGGCGGTGTGCGCGCTGCAGGCTATGTGACCGTGAGCCGCGTTTCGGGAACGGGAGCGATCACCCGCTTGAACAAACCCGTACTCACCGGCACCGGCCGCTCGGAAGGCTCCGGCTACGGCAGCGCACCTGGCGTGACCGTCGCTGCGGCAACCGGCGTAACCGGCGTTGGCGCCAAGCTGACCTCACTGGCCGGCGTGGACGCAGTCATCCTGACGTCGCCGAACCCCCGCAGGCCCGAGCTGGCTGGCGGTGGCGGGTACAACAACCTCTACTTCACCTCCGTGGTGTTCAGCACGCCCCCCGGCGTGAAGACCCCGGCCGTGGCAGCGGTAACCGGTGGCTCGGTGTTTGACATCACCCTCATCCACAAGGGTGACGGCTACACGGCAGCGCCCACCGTCACGGTGGCCGTGGCTCCCAAGCCAACCACACCGCCCGCCACGGATCCAACAGGCGGAGCGCCCCTCAACGCACCGGCAGAAGTCCAGGCCACCGCAGTCGCCAAGGCTGGCGGCAGCATGCTGGTCAAGTCCAAGGCGATTCAGGAACTGTTTGACCCGACCTACGGCCGCATGAATGCAACCCTGGGTATCGAACTGCCCTTCACCAGTGCCATGTCGCAGACCACGATTCCGCTGGGCTACATCGACCCGCACACCGAAGAGTTCGACAACGGTGAAACACAGATCTGGAAGATCACCCACAACGGCGTGGACAGCCACCCTGTGCACTTCCACCTGTTGAACGTGCAGCTGATCAACCGCATCGGCTGGGATGGCACCGTCAAGCCACCGCTGGCCAACGAAGTGGGCTGGAAAGAAACCATCAAGATGCATCCGCTGGAAGACATCGTGGTGGCCGTGCGTGCCAAGAAGCCAATCTTCAACGGCGAACTGCAGCCCGATGGCAGCATCAAGGAAACAGCCCGCAGCTTTGGTTTGCCCCTGAGCCGCCGACTGCGCGATCCTTCGCAACCCGAAGGTTCCCCAGCAGGCTTTACGCAGATCGACCCGACCAACGGCCTGCCCGCGACCATCGTCAACGGCTACGAGGACTACGGTTGGGAATACGTGTGGCATTGCCACATCCTGGGCCACGAAGAAAACGACTTCATGCGTGCCGTCAAGTTCAATGCGAACGAAGCCAAGCCTGTAGCGCCGTCCAATGTGGTGGGTTCCTACGACGTGAACAACAAGGTCACGCTGACATGGACTGACAACGCGGTGTCGGAATACAAGTACCAGGTGTCCCGCTCCCCAGCGATGACAGCCGGAACCGTGGATCTGCTGGCCAACGCCAACACCTTCAAGGATGCCGACACCCCGGTGACAGGCACGAAATACACCTACACCGTGACAGCCGTCGGTGCAGCGGGATCGAACTCTGCCACGTACACCCTGCCCTTCCCTCCCGCAGCGCCAAGCAACTTCAAGTTGACGCCAACGGGCAGCACCCTGGGTGTGAACTTCAGCTACTGCGACAACGCCGACAACGAAACGGGCTTCCAGTTGATGCGCAACACCGGCGCAGGTTATGTGGCAGTGGGTGCGGCTATCGGCGCACACACCGGCACCACCTCCGCAGTCCAGTGCAACGGATTGACAGTTGCGGGCATTCAACTCCTGGCACCTACTCCGCTGACAGGAACGATGGCCAGTGCCGCGCTGGTGTCCGGCGCAGTGAACAGCTTCGAACTGATTGCCCTCAACGGCAACATGGTTTCGCAGCCGAGCAATGTGGTCACTGTGGACATGACGGCACCGGCAGCACCCGCTACCGCCACCGCCACCGCAACTGGTGCGAACATCACAGCCAGCTGGGCTGCCGTAACAGGCGCGACCAGCTACGTTGTGGAGTTGAGCACCAACAACGGCACGTCCTACACGACGGTGAACGCCGCGGCGACAGGTACTTCCTGGACCACGACGACCAGCCCGATCACCAGTGCTGGCGGCAGCTTCCTGGTGCGAGTGAGTGCAGTGAAGTCCATCGCCGGATCGGTGCAAACCTCTTCTGCAACCACCAGCCCGGTGTTGACCGTTCAGCCGCAGCTTGTTGCCCCGTCTACCCCGACGAACCTGGCAGCAATCTTGACGAATACAGCAACTGGCTTGCCCGGAGCTGCATCAACCACTGAAAATGTGGCTGTGAGCTGGACTGCAAGTGCCACCGGTACATCGCCAAGCTACACCGTGGAATGGGCCCGCTCTACTGCGCCGACCGTTTGGACGCCGACTGCGCCAGTGACTGGAACCAGCACCACTTTCCAAGTGGCAAGAAAAGCCACCGCGCTTTCGTTAACTCGGTACAGCTACTACTTCCGTATCAGCGCAAGCAACGGAGCCGGTACGTCGGCAACCTCCACGACGATCGGACCATTCCAGGCCAATTAACCAACCGTAAAGTTGCTTAACTGAAACCGGCGCTAGCCCACAAGGCGGGCGCCGGTTTTTTTAATGATTAAGATACTGTCTCGAACAAGAATTAGGGAACTCTTCCAATATGAAGTCGCTTAAAGTTTTGCCCCTCGCCTGCCTGATGGCCTTGGGTGTTGCAGGAAGCACAGCGGTCTGGGCCCAGGCCGCCACCGCCAAGTCAGCCGCCAGCGCAGACACCGCCGTTCCAGCCGGGTTTGCCAGCCGCAAAGACGCCGTGAGCTACGCCATCGGTGTCACCACCGCACGCCAACTGGTGCACGACGGTGTCGAGATTGACGCCGCCAACGTGCTCAAGGGCATGCAGGACGCCATCGCCGGCGGCCGCACCGCCATTGCGGACAAGGAGATCAAGGCCATCATGAACACCCTGGTCACCGACATGCGGCAGAAAATGGCGCTCAATCGCCACGAAGCAGAAAGCATCAACAAGAAAAAGGGCGACGAATTCCGCGCCGCCTTTGCCAAGGAAGCCGGCACAGTGACCATGCCCAATGGCGTGTTGTACAAGGTGATCCAAGCCGGAACCGGCGCCAAGCCCACGATCGATGACGCGATTGAGGTGATCTACCGCGGCGCGCTGATCGACGGCAAAGAGTTTGATGCCACCCCTGCAGGCCAGGCCACCACGCTCAAGATGTCTGCCTTGATTGTGGGCTGGCGCGAGGCAGTCAAACAAATGCCCATCGGCTCGCATTGGCAAATCGTGATTCCGCCCAACCTTGCCTATGGCGCACGCGGTGTCGGTACCGATATCGGCCCCAATGAAACCCTGGTGTTTGACGTGGACCTCAAAGGCATCGCCAAACCCGCACTCTAAGTTCATGACCATGCGTACTTCACTAAATTCCCTTTCCCTCAAAAGACTGGCCCGTCGGGGGTTTTGTGGGGTATTGCTGGCCATGCTCAACCTGGCCCAGGCACAGCCTGTAACAGACCCCACCCTGGAAGCCGGACGCCGCCTGTTTGAAACCGGCGTGCTGCCTTCCGGCGCCCGCCTGAGCGGCAAGCGCCCGGACGGCTCGCAGGTCACCGGAAGCGCTGCGGCTTGTGCCAACTGCCACAAGGCCAGTGGCATGGGCTCCGTGGAGGGTGACATCCAGGTGGCTCCCATCGCGGGGCGCTTTTTGTTTCCACAAGCGGGCGAGCGGCCGCTGGCCACTATGGACCCGCGCATCGGCAAGCGCATGAACCTCAAGCGCGAAGCCCATACGGATGCCAGCCTGGCCCTGTCCATCCGCACCGGCAAGGGCAGTGGCGGCGTCCCTGTCAGCCCGCTGATGCCGCGCTATGACTTGGGTGATGCGGACATGAAGCTGCTGACCGCGTATTTGCGCCAACTCTCGGTCGAACCCTCACCCGGGGTGGAAGACCGGACGATCCGCTTTGCGACCGTCATCACGCCCGGCGTGGAGCCGGAGCGCAAGAAGATACTGCTCGACATGCTGCGCACCGCCGTGATCCAAAAGAATGGCAGCACGGTCACCAGTTCCGTGGCCCGGCGCCACATGGTCAGCGCGGCAGAACTGGTGCTGGGCACGGAAAACAAATGGGCACTGGATATCTGGGAACTCAAGGGCCCGCCCGAGACCTGGGGCGCGCAGCTGGCGAGCTACAACCAACTGGCCCCACCGTTTGCGCTGCTCTCGGGCATCAGCAACACCACCTGGGCGCCGGTGGAGTCGTTTTGCGAGACACAGCACATTCCCTGCTGGTTTCCTTCGGTGGCAGCCACGCCGGAGCACGCGGAGCAACCGCGCTACTCGCTGTACTTCAGCAAGGGTGTGTTGCTGGAGGCCGATGTCATGGCGGAGCATGTGCGCGCCCAAAAGCTTGGAGGCCGCCTGGTGCAAATCATGCGCGCCGGTGACGCCAGCAGCGCGGCCGCTGCCTCTTTAAGCAAGCAACTCGCCAACGACGCCGAGCTGCGTGTCAGCAGCATCAACTTGGACCAATGGAGCGCAGCGGAGGCGCCGGCCCAACTGGCTGCGCAGTTGTCCGCGTTGTCGGCCAAAGACACGGTGTTGAGCTGGCTGCGCCCTGCCGACCTGCGCCTGCTGCAAACCGCCCTGACGGCCAACCAGTCCCTGCACTACGCATCCGGCAGCCTGCTAGGGGGCATGGCGTCAAACATGCCGCAAGCCCTGCGCACCAACATGCGCCTGGTCTACCCCTATGACATGCCGGAGGGGCAGCAAGCCAACCTGGCCTATATGCACATCTGGCTGAAGATGCGCAAGCTCCCCTTGGTTGACGAGGCTTTGCAGTCCGAGGTGTATTTCGCGCTCAACTTCCTGACCGACAGCATGTCCGAACTGCTGGACAACCTGTACCGCGATTACCTGCTGGAGCGTGCCGAAAACATGATCGGCCAGCGCGAAGCCCGCAAGGCGGAGGACGAAATGCGCGACCAGACCCTGGTACGCCCGCGCGTGCGCTCCGTGCCCATGGACGCGTCCATCCCGCGTCCCAAGTACGGGCCCGGCATTGCCGAACACACCACGGGTATGCGTGAAGGCACCACCATCTACCCCCGCTTGACCCTGGGCCCCGGCCAGCGCTATGCCTCCAAGGGCGCCTACATCGTCGAATACACCGACACCCCCTCCGGAACTTTGCAGGCGCAAGGTCCCTGGATGGTTCCCTGATACCGTTCATCCCAGGAGATTTGCCATGACCCATGCCAAAGGATTTTCCATAAGCCTGCTGTTGGCCGCCGCCGTGCTGAGCCAGTCGGCCCTTGCAGCAGAACAGATTCACCAGCGCGCCACAGACAGCGGCTCGGTCGAGTTGAGCAATCTGGATGAGCCGGGACCCGGCGCGACGGTGGTGCCCGTGGCCAAGGCCCCGGCCACCAGCACCCCTGCCGCTGCAGCACCTGCAGCACCTGCAGCCAAGCCTGTGGTGGCCAAAGGCAGCAAGCGCAAGAGCGTGGCAGACACCACGGACAGTGAGAATGCCGATGCTGCTTCGGACGAATCCACCCAAGCCGCAGATGCGACCGAGTTGGCGCCCGAACGCGCAGCAAACGAAGCAGCGCCAGACAGACAACAGGCGCAGGCGCTGACCCCACCACTCGACAACCCGGCCATGCCCGCCGGCAACGGAACCTACGCGGGCAATGCTGGTGGCTATGCAGGCGGCACAGCGGCGGGTGCCCCCGGCGCCGCAGCCGACCCCGGCGCTGCAGCAGCGGGCAGCGGCACCAGCACGGCCGCCGCAGACCCGACCGCGACGACCCCTGCAAAACCCTATACCCCCCCGGTGATCACGGCCCCCCCTGGCTTTGATCCAACGGTTGCTGCCCAACTGGCCTCTTACCGGGCCTTGATGCTGCAGGAAGCCAGCTACACCACCCTGACCAACACCAACCCTGCCATTTCCAGGCGTTACCTGGCCGTGGACCGTGTGACCTACCAGGCACGCACAGCCAAGTAGGCGTGAAATAGTCGGTTGGTAAGGGCGTAATGCGCAGCCAGGCAGGTGGATTCGCGTACCATTACGCCCTGCGAGATAGCGAAGATTAATCCGGAGACCGGAAAAAATATGAAATCAAAAAAACAGGTTCGTCTGGCTGCATATCGGTATGCCGCCACACTGCTGACCTTAGGGATGGGCCTTTCGCAGGCGGTATGGGCTGCGGACGAGCATGCAGGTCATGACATGTCGGGCATGGACCCGCATGCGCACCATATGCACCCGGACCCGAACGCCGCCGTCAAGCGCAGCATGATGGATGTCACCGTTGCGGCCACACCGATGGTCAAGCAGGATGGCAGCAAGACCACGCTGGCCAAAGAGCTCGATGGCAAGAAGCCCACCATCCTGGCCTTTATCTACACCTCCTGCACCACGGTGTGCCCCGTGACCAGCCAGATTCTTTCCAAGACCCAGGATTTGCTGGGTGCGGACTTGAAGAAGGTGCGCATTCTCTCGGTCTCCATTGACCCGGAATACGACACACCCGAGCGTTTGCTGGCCTACAGCAAGAACTTTGGTGCGCAAGCGCAGTGGCAACATTACAGCGGCACCCTGGCCAACAGCGTAGCCATTCAAAAGGCCTTTGGCGCGTACCGGGGTGACAAGATGAACCATGTGCCGCTGATGTTCATCAATGGCGGTGACAAGAAAAACTGGGTGCAGCTGGAAGGCTTCCCCAGTGCCGAACAGGTGATCAAAGAGATGCGCGAGCAGGTGAAGGGCTGATGCCATGAACCACTGCACGAACAAGAGCCGCGGCTTTACGCTACTGGAATTGCTGGTGGTGATGGTCATCATCGGCCTGCTGGTGGGCTATGTGGCCCCCATGTATTTCAAACAGGTGGGCAAGTCCGAGGTGAAGGTGGCGCGTGCGCAAATTGAATCCTTCGGCAAGGCGCTGGACCAGTACCGCCTGGACACCGGCCACTACCCCACCACCGAGCAGGGCATGGCCGCACTGATTACCAAACCGGCGGATGAAACGCGCTGGGACGGGCCTTACCTGAAAAAAGGCATACCGGCAGACCCCTGGGGTGCGCAGTACACCTACAAACGCCCCGGCACACATGGCGAGTACGACATCATTTCCTTCGGAAAAGACGGTGTCCCCGGCGGCACGGGTGAAGACGCGGACCTGGGTAGCTGGGAATAGCCCGGACCCCCATCAGGATCCCGCACGCACCTATGCTTTTTACCATCCGGTCGGTCGACAAAACAGGCGCACTCCGCACAGACAGCTTGGACGCACCGAGCAGGGAGCTGGCGTCCAAGATGGCGGTGGAGCGCGGCCTGCGCGTGCTCTCCATCACCGGTGGCTCCAGCCTGGGTTGGCCCGGCCTGCGCAAGCGCAAGAGCGATTTCCCGGTGGGGCAATTCAGCCAGGAGTTGCTGACCCTGCTGAACGCCGGCCTGGCGCTGGTGGAGTCGATTGAAACCCTGAACGAAAAAGAAACCCGTGCGGAGCGCAAAGACATCCTGGGCAAGCTGGTGGCCGACCTGTTTCGCGGCAGTTCCCTGTCCAACGCGCTGGCGCAGTTTCCCAACACCTTCCCCCCGTTGTTTGTCGCCACGGTGCGGGCCAGCGAGCGTACCGGCGGTCTGCCCGAGGCGCTGGAAAAATATGTGGCCTACCAGAGCCAGCTCGACACGGTAAAAAAGAAAATTGTGAGCGCCAGCATCTATCCGGTGCTGCTGATGGTCGCCGGCACCCTGGTGATTGCCTTTTTGATGGGCTATGTGGTGCCCAAGTTCGCCAAGATCTTTGAAGACCTGGGTGGCGAGGTGCCATGGATGTCCCGGCTGCTGATCCAGTGGGGCCACTTTGCGCAGGACTACGGCCTGGTGCTGCTGGTGGCGATTGCAGGGGCCATCGTCAGCCTGGGCATCTGGATCGCACGGCCGCAAACGCCCGCGCGCATCGTCCAGGCCTTGCAAAAAATGCCGGCTCTGGGTGAACGCATCCGGGTGTACCAGCTGGCGCGTTTCTACCGGTCCCTGGGGATGTTGCTGCGCGGCGGCATGCCGGCTGTGGCCTCGCTGGAGCTGGTGTCCGATCTGCTGCCGGGCGCACTCAGCAAACAGCTCGCCATTGCCACCAAAATGATCCGCGAAGGCGCGCCCTTTTCGCAAGCCATGGAGAAAACCGGGCTCACCACCGCGGTCTCCGCACGCATGCTGCGGGTGGGGGAACGCACCGGACAAATGGGCGAGATGATGGAACGCATCGCGCTTTTTTATGACAGCGAAATCAGCCAATGGATTGACTGGTTTGTGAAATTGTTTGAGCCCCTGCTGATGGCCTTCATCGGCTTGGTCATCGGCTTCATTGTGGTCGTGATGTATTTCCCGATCTTCGAACTCGCAGGAAGTATCCGATGAACGACAAAGTGAGTGCTACGCCATCCGAGTTTATCGGTCTGATGCGCCAGGCGCAGGACCAGGCCAAGGCGGAAAACCTTCCCATGGTGGAGCCGCTGCAGCAAATCATGGACCTTGATAACGCGCAGTTCCTGCATGCCATGGGGCAGCGCGTGGGCCTGCCGGTGGTCACCATGGCTGACATCAACAGCATCACGGCCGCGCTGGATTTGATGCCGTTTCGCGACATGCTGCGCCACGAGTGCCTGCTACTGCGTGACGAAGACGACGACCTGCTGCTGGTGCTTTCCGATCCGTTTGATCACAAGCTGCGCCAATGGGCCGACGCCAACCTGAATTTTGTCTACACCAAGTGCCTGGCCCACCGCAGCGACATTGCCGCCTATCTGACACGGCAGGAAAAGGGCCTGCGGGCCATGGAATCGCTGGATTCGCAGGAGCAGCGCGAAGGCGGCGCGCAAAGCAATGACGGTGCCATTGAAGAGCTGAGCTTTCGTGCCATCAGTGAGGATGCGAGCCCGGTCATCAAGTTCGTCAACTCCACGATCTTCGATGCCCTGCGCGCAGGCGCCAGCGACATCCACCTGGAGTCCAATGGCGCCGGCATGGTGATCAAGTACCGGGTGGACGGGGTGCTGAGCACGGTGGGTTCGGTCTCCACCTCGGACCTTGCCGAACAAACCATTTCGCGTATCAAGGTGATGTCGGAGTTGGACATCTCCGAGCGCCGCGTGCCGCAGGATGGGCGTTTCCGTGTCAGCCTGCAAGGCCGCTTGATTGACTTGCGCGTCTCTATCATTCCCAGCATCCACGGCGAAGACGCGGTGCTGCGTATTCTGGACAAGCAGTCGCTGAGCGACCAGATGAAGGGGCTGCAACTCACCAGCCTGGGCTTTGACGAAGACGTCGCCATCGTCTTGCGCCGCCTGGCCTCCGAGCCCTACGGCATGATGCTGGTGACAGGCCCCACCGGTAGCGGCAAGACCACCACGCTGTATGCGGCCATCTCCGAGATCAACACCGGGTCGGAAAAAATCGTCACGATTGAAGACCCGGTGGAATACCAGTTGCCGGGTGTGCTGCAGATTCCGGTCAACGAGAAGAAGGGGCTGACCTTTGCGCGCGGCCTGCGCTCCATCCTGCGCCACGATCCGGACAAGATCATGGTGGGCGAAATCCGCGACTCCGAGACCGCGCAGATTGCGATCCAGTCGGCACTCACCGGCCACTTGGTGTTCACCACGGTGCACGCCAACAATGTGTTCGACGTGATCGGCCGCTTCATGCACATGGGCGTGGACATGTACAGCCTGGTGTCGGCGCTCAATGGCGTGCTGGCGCAGCGGCTGCTGCGCGTGAACTGCAAGCATTGCGAGGCAGACGACCACCCCACGCCCGAGTTGCTCAAGGCATCGGGCCTGTCCGAAGACGACGTGAAAGGCTGGCGCTTCCGTGCCGGCAAGGGCTGTGGACACTGCCGTGGCAGCGGCTTCAAGGGGCGCAAGGCCATCGCCGAAATTCTGAATCTGAACGACGAGATACGCGAGTTGATTATTTCGCGTGCGCCCATCCGGCAACTCAAACAAGCGGCGCAAGCCAATGGCACCCTTTTGCTGCGTGCATCGGCCCTGGCCCTGGTGCGCAATGGCGAAACTACTTTAAGCGAGATCAATCGTGTCACTTTTATTGCCTGACACCCTGTCGCTGTACATCGCACCGGACCGGGTCCAGGCCGTCAAGGCCACGGGCTGGGGCCGGCGCGCCGTGGAATTGCGCCAGCGTGAGGCCTCTGTGCAGGCCGCCGACAACTGGCAGGGTCTGACGCGCGTGGTGACCGATCTGGCGCGACAAAGCAAGGCGCAGCGGCTGCACATTGTGCTGTCGGACAAGCTGGCGCGCTATGCCAGCTTTCCCTGGGGGGCTGAGTTGCGCAACGCAGACGAAGACCTGGGCATGGCCCGCATGAACTTTGACGATGTGTACGGCGCCCAGTCCAGCGCCGATTGGCACTTCGGCTTTAGCGCTGCCAAGCCGGGCCAATCGCGCATTTCGGTGGCGGTGCCGCAGTCGCTGTTTGCGGTGTTGCAAAGTAATTTTGGCGATAAGCAGCTCCAGGTCGCATCGATCCAGACTGCCTTTTGCGCCACCCTGCAAACCCACCGCAAGCAGCTCGGAGACAAGGGCTGGCTGATCAACCTGGAAGAAGGGCGTCTTACGCTGGGTTGCTGGAGCGACCATTCCTGGAACTGGATCTATTCGGTACATGCCGAATTGAACAGCCCCGAAGCGCTGCTTGACCGCGTGCGCCAGGAGATCCAGCTGTCCTCCACCAGCCTGAAAGCGGAGCAGCCGGTATCTATTTTTCTACATGCCCCGGCATTCGAGCACCTGCCCTTCGGGAAGCTGGAGGGTGTGCGCTTCATCCCCTTGAAGACCGAAGACAAAAAGGCCGGCGCCAAATATGCGTTCGCGCTGATGGGGGTGAATCCATGAAGGGCTTTTACTTCAACCTGGTGGCGCAGCCGCGCTATCTGCTCTGGGTACGCGCTGTGGTGCTTCTGCTGGGCCTTGCAGCGCTGGCAGCGGTCCTGGCCTACTGGCAATGGGTGACGTACCCCCAGCTGAGCGCGCAACGTGAGCTGGTGCAGGCCGAGGTGTCCAAGCTGCGCATGCCCGCACCGACTTCCAACGTGAAGCCGGCCGATCTGGCCCAGGCCTGGCAGCGCGCGCGCAATGTGTCGGTGCAGTTGGGACTGCCCTGGCAGCGTTTTTTCGTGGCCTTGGGCGAAGCCAGCAAGAGCGGCGACGTCGCCTTTATTTCGATTGAACCCGATCCGGTCAAGGGCCATGTGGTGCTGCTTGCCGAAGCCCGCAACCTGGAGGCGATGTTGAAGTTCGTAGCCGACATGCAACGCAGCAAGGACTTCTCCGAAGTGGCGCTGCAGTCCCACACCATCAACAAGACCATGCCTGAAAAACCGGTGCGCTTTCGCGTATCGGCCACCTGGAGGACCACCGAATGAACGCCGTGGCTTTGCAACGCCAGCTTCAGTACCGGCTGGCACAACTGGGTGGCGCGGGAAGCCTGGGCCTGCTCCTGCTGCTGCTGGCGGCACTGGGCTGGTTCACGCTGATCCGTGCCGGTGAGAAAGAACTGGCGGGCTCCCGCTTGAAGTTGGAGGCGCTGAAGCAGCAGGTGGAGTCCAAAAACAGCCTGCCGGTGAGTTCCGCACTGAATCGCGAGGAGCAATTGCAGGTCTTCTACGAAGGCTTTCCCACCGGCAACAAGGTGCCCGATGCGCTCAAACGTATTTACCGCGCCTCCGACAAATACAAGCTGACGCTGGACACCGGGGAATACACCTGGGTTCAGACCGGCACGGAGCGCCTGGGGCGCTACCGCATTTCGCTGCCGGTAAAAGGCACGTTCACGCAGGTGCTGGGCTTCATGGATACCGTGCTGCAGGAAAACGCGACCTTGGCTCTGGAAAACGTCATCTTCAAGCGCGACAAGGTGGATGACGCCGGGGTCGATGCCAAGCTGGTCTTCGTGGCCTATGTGGACACACAACCATGACGCCGGGACAAACCAAATTCCTGATTGCAGGCGGCGCCTTGTTGACCGCCGGCCTGTTCTGGTTCGCACCGCGCGAGAGCGTTGTGGCCGTCTCCGAACCGGCCAAGGCCAACAGCGCCAAGATAGCCAAGCGGGCCGTGGAACAGCCGGCCTTGAGCGCGGCTGCGCAAAGCCTGGACAAGCCACTCAAAACCGTGGATGCGCGCGAACACCTGACCAAAAAAGCGACAGGTGAACTGTTTGCCAAAAGCAGCTGGGTGATCGCGCCTCCGCCGCCGCCCCCTCCTCCGCCCCCGCCACCGCCTCCACCACCGCCTACGGCGCCCGCGCTGCCCTATACCTACATGGGCAAGTTCGATCAGGGCGACACCCATGTCGTGATCCTGAACAAGGGCAACCGCGTGATCACCGTCACGCTGGGTGATGTGCTTGAAAACACCTACAAAGTTGAAAGCATAGAGGCCAGCAAAGTGACATTTACCTACCTGCCCTTGGGCATCTCGCAATCTTTATCCACCGGGAGCGCCCTGTGAAAAAAATGAAATTTCCGTCACGCAATGTTTTGGCTGTGATGTTGACCTTGGCTTTGGCCGGTTGTGCCGCAGACCGCATGCACAGCGATGGCATCGCCCTGATTCAAGAAGGCAAGTTCGAAGAGGGCCTGAGCAAGCTGGAAGAAGCCAAGCTGTCTGACCCCAGCAATCCAGGCTTCAAAAAGGACTGGCTGAACCAGCGCGACCGCTTAGCGGCTGCGCTCATGCAGGAAGCCGACAGGGAAAGAAGCGAACAGCACTGGGAAGCAGCGCTGCAGCGCTATGCGCGCGTGCTGAAACTGGACCGTGGCCATGTGGCAGCGCGCCAGGCCATGAACGACATCACGGCAGAGCGCCGCCAGAGCGGACGCGTGGACGAAGCGGCACTGCTGTATGGAAAAGGCGATCTCGACCAGGCCAGCACCATGATTGGCCGCGTGCTGGTGGAAAACCCGACCCACGCACGTGCCGTGGCCTTGCGCGCCCAGATCATGGAAGCGACGAGCCAGAACAGTTCGCTCAATGGGGTCAGCCTCAACATGAAGGGCAAAAAGCCGGTCACCCTGCAGTTCCGCGATGCCAACCTGCGCATGGTGATGGAGGCCATTGCCAAGACCACGGGCCTGAACGTCATGTTCGACAAGGACGTGAAGCCCGACCTGAAGGTGACCATCTTTGTGCGCGACACGCCCGTGGACGAAGCCATCGACCTCATCCTGATGCAAACCCAGACCGCCAAGCGCGTGATGGGCGAGAACTCGATCCTGATTTACGCCGACACCGAAACCAAGTCGCGTGAATACGCCGAGCTCAAGATCCGCCGCTTTGCCATCACCAATGCAGATCCGAAGAACGTCATGGCCATGGTCAAGACCATGACCAAGACCAAGGACATTTTTGTTGACGAGAAAACGAACGCACTGGTGGTGCGCGACACGCCGCAAATCATCCGCCTGGTCGAGAAGCTGATTGTCGCGATGGACCAGCCCGAGCCGGAAGTGATGCTGGAAGTGGACGTGATGGAAATCACCCGGGACCGTGCGATGGCACTGGGCATTGACCTGCCCACCAGCTTTGGCACCGTCACAGGCGCTACATACTCTTTGGACCAGATAGCGAACCTGGGGCGCGGTGACTTCGTCTCCAGCTCGGGCATCACCATCACGGCCAAGAAGACCGATTCCGACGTGAATACGCTGGCGACACCCCGCATCCGTGTGCGCAACAAAGAGAAGGCGAAGTTCCTGGTCGGCGACCGCCTGCCGGTGATTTCCACTGCAGCCGTGCCCGGCTCGACGGCCACCACCGGTGCCGGTGCGGTGTACAACACCAACGTGCAGTATGTGGAAGTGGGTATCAAGATTGAGGCGGAACCCACCATCTATGCAGACGGTGAAGTCGCGATCCGCTTGACCCTGGAAGTGAGTTCGGCCGGCGCACCCAACGCCGATGCGGCCAAGACCGGCACCATCGCTTACACGATTGGCACCCGCAGTGTCACCACCGTGCTGCGTCTGAAGGACGGCCAGACGGAAGTCATTGGTGGCCTGATTCAGGACGCAGACACCAGCGACGCGACCCGCGTGCCGGCTCTGGGTGACATTCCGCTGCTGGGACGCTTGTTTGGCAAGCAGACCGACGTGAAGAACAAAAAAGAAATCATCATGTCGATCACGCCGCGCATTGTGCGCAACAACCGCCAGGTGGACAGCGACCTGTTGGAAATGTGGTCAGGCACAGAAAACAATATGCGCTTCGGTACCCGCCAGGTGGGCAATGTCAAGCTGCAGCCCGCAGCTGGCGCGGGCAACGTGTCCGTGGCACCGGCAGGCGCACTGGCAGCGCCCGCCGCCACAGCGGCACCTGCTGCGCCCGCACCTGCTGCAACAGCACCCGATGCTGCTGCACCTGCCGCTGCCGGCAGCGTCAGGCCGTCCCCCCGGGGCGTGGCTGCGGCTGCCCGAACGGCAGCAGCACCGGCTGTGGCGGGGGCAGCGGTGGTCACAGCAGCCGCTGTGCGCCCGATGGCACTGTCCGCACCTGCGAGTGCCAAGGCCGGTGAGAAAATTTCTGTGGCCCTGGCCTTTCCGCCGCTGGCTGCCGCCAGCCTGTTGGAAACCAGCCTGAGCTATGACAGCAGCCGGCTGAAATTGCTGGCCGTGACCGAGGCCGACAGCGCGCGCAACAGCGCAGCCGGCATTCGCTTCACCGGCGACGGTGACAGCGCCGGCTCCGTGCGCCTGGAACTGGCCGCCGGTCGTGGCGAGACCCTGCCTGCCGCAGGCGGCGCACTGGCTCAGGTTCAGTTTGAAGTGCTGGCAGCAGCCGGCACCACCCAGCTCAGCCTGGGTGCGGCCACTGTGCAAACACCGGACAGCGGCAGCATGACACTGCCGGAAGCTGCGGCGCTGGAACTGGACGTCAAAGCCGCACCATGAACGCCTTGCGCCGTCCTGTGCGCCCGCGCGGGTTCACGCTGATTGAAATGCTGGTGACCGTGGCCATCGTCGGGCTGCTGTCGACCATCGCATTTCCGATGCTGGAGCTGGCCGAGCGACGCAGCAACGAGCGCGAACTGCGTGAGGCCCTGCGCCTGATCCGGACCGCGCTGGACAGCTACAAGCAGGCGGTGGACGAGGGACGCATCGTGGAAGAGACCAAGGGCACCGGTTACCCGCCCAGTCTGGACATTCTGGTAAGCGGCGTTGCCGACGCCAAGAGCCCGAGCAGGGACAAGAAAATCTATTTTCTACGGAAGATCCCCCGCGACCCCGTAGGCCCGGCAGCGCAGGGCGGTGCGGCCGAATGGGCGCTACGCAGTTACGCCAGCAGCCCGAACGATCCCCAGCAGGGTGCCGACATTTTTGATATCCACTCGCGCTCCCTGGCCACAGGGCTCAATGGCGTTGCCTACAAGGACTGGTGATGCACCGTAAACACCGAGGTTTCACCCTGATTGAACTGATTGTGGTCATGACCGTCATCAGCCTGCTGTTGACGCTGGCCGCGCCGCGCTACTTTCATTCGATCGACAAGAGCAAGGAAACGGTCCTCAAGGCCAACCTGGCTGCTACGCGCGATGCGCTGGACAAGTTCCACGCCGACACCGGCAGGTACCCCACCCAACTGGCCGAACTGGTGGACCGGCATTATCTGCGCACCCTGCCCTGGGACCCGATTGCCGAGAGTGACCAGGCCTGGGTGCTGGTGCCGTCCGTGGATGGCCAGGATGGCGGTGTCTACAACATCAGCAGCGGTGCTGCGGGCACAGACGCCGACGGTGTTGCGTATGCGGATTGGTGAGCGCGCCCGTCCTGCGCGCGGCTTTGTCTACATCGCTTTGCTGATTGGCCTGGCCGTCATCGGCATCGGGTTGAGTGCGACCTCCGAGGTCTGGACGCAGTCGCGCCAGCGTGAAAAGGAGGAGGAGTTGCTGTTCGTGGGGAACCAGATTCGCCAGGCCATCAGCAGGTACTATTTGCAGTCCCCGCCGTCCGCCAGACGCTTTCCCATGACGCTGGACGAACTGGTCGAGGACCTGCGCACGCCGGACAAGCCGGCGCGCTTCCTGCGCAAACTGTATGCCGACCCGATGACCAACACGCCGCAATGGGGCGAGGTGCGGTTGGCCAACGGGCAACTGGTGGGTGTCTACAGCCCCTCAAGTGAAAAGCCTTTCAAGGTGTTTGGTTTTGCCCTGCGCGACAAGACCTTCCTGGACAAGGACCGCTACTCCGACTGGGTATTCCGCTCGGCCCTGCCGGCTGCGAATCCGGTATTGGCTGCCGGCGCGGGCTACACAGCGCCCGGCGCAGCACCCCTGGCCACCCCTGGCAACGTCCCGCGCCCCAACAACACACCGCCACCACCGGGCGTGGTGCAACCCCTGCCCCGTCGGCGTTAGGTGAGCTGCTTGGCCTTGTTGTAGATGGACAGGACCTTGGGCACGTATCTTTCAGTCTCTGCAAATTTCGGAATCTTGCGCCCGGCCTGCATGACGGCACCTTCTCCTGCGTTGTAGGCGGCGATGGTGAGTTCCAGGTCCTCACCAAAGAAGTCCAACAACCAGCGCAGGTACTTGCTGCCGGTGAGAATGTTCTGGCGCGGATCCAGCCGGTTGGAGTTGCCAAAACGTTTGGCGGTAGCCGGCATCAATTGCATCAAGCCCTGGGCCCCCTTGGGAGACGTGGCACGCGGGTTGTAATTCGACTCCACCAGGATCACCGCATGGATCAGCTCGGACGGTATCTGGTAGACCGCGCTGGCCTCTTGGATAAACGCCAAGTAGCCCGCCGGCACCTTGGCGAGAAAGGTCTCCGCAGCCGCAGCCAGCGGAACCTGGGGCAGGGGCACCACCGCCAGTTTCTCGGCCTCAATCAGCAGGATGCCAGCCGTCTCGTCTTCGTTGCCGGACAAAATAATCGAACCTTCGGGACTGACGCCGGTATAAACCTGCGCCAACGCCGGATGCAGGGCCAGGCCAGCCAAGCAACAGGCAATCAGCGCACGCCTCATGCGCGGGCCTTGGCACGCCGCTCCGTAATGGCCAGCGTCCCATCCTCCAACTTGTGAATAAAGCCTTGCGTCTCAAACTCCTTGAGTGCCTTGCTAACCATCTCGCGCGAGGCGCCTACCTCCCGGGCAATGGCTGCATGGGAAATTTTCTTCTTCACCACCAGCTGATGGGTCTCGCCCTCTTCCGCCATATCGAGCAGGTACCGAGCCACCCGGCCGAACACACTGAACAGCGCCAGGGAGACAATTTTCTGGTTAGCTTTGCGCAAGCGCGTGACCAGGCCGCGCATGACCGAAACGGCCATCTGGGCATTGTGCAAAATACAGCTGTTGAAGCCCTCGCGGCTCAGCGTCAAGACGTCGATTTGTGTTTCGGCCACCACGCTGGCGGAGTGCGGTTGGTTGTCCAGCAGACTCATCTCACCAATGCAATCACCGACACCCAAGGTCGCCAGGACCAACTCCTTGCCGCTTGAATTGGTCACCACCACGCTGGCCTTGCCGGACAGAATCACATACAACATGTTGGATTTTTGACCGGCTTCCACCATGCGCTCGGAGCGCTTGAAGCGCTTTTTCTCCAACGCACCAACCAGCGAGGTAGCCTGTGTGTCGGACAAGTGCTCAAACAGGGGCACCCGCCGTAAAAGTTCTGGTGTGGATAGTGTTGCCACTTTTACAATACCCCAAATTTATTTTTAAAAATACACCCTCGGAAGAGTACCCTACTTCCCTGGCCTTCGGGACGCTTTTGCCATTGTTGCTTTCAGGATTGCACAAAAAAATCCCTTACGTCCTTCGACTTCACCACTATTCAACCAAGACACGCACTATGAATCAACCAGACAAACGTATATTGCCGCGCATGCTGCTTGGCGAAGTTCCTCGCGGCTCGGTCTGCCTGGTGTGGCGCGGTCAACGCATCATGATAGAAAGCCTGCGTGACATTTCCAACTCCGGTATCAGTTTCTCCTTGAACGAGCAGGTGGGGGTGTCCGAGCGTATCTCCATCGAGTACACCGACCCGAATGTCAAACTGGAAGTGTTCGGACGCGTGGCCTGGTGCGGCCAGTCCCAGCAGGGCGCCTCGGAAAAACAGCACCCCGGCGCATTCTTGATGGGCGTGGAACTGATGAGCCCCATGATGCTTTTTGCGGTGCTGCCCAAGCGCTAGACCCGTCCGGGTGCGGGCGCGGCCTTAACCACCGCCGCGCTGCATGTACAGGTCAAAGCGCCTCATGAAGGCGTAACGCGCTGCCTCGTCCACACCGGCAAAACGAAAGCTCACACGCAGGCGCGGCATCTGCACCTGCGCGATCACCAGGGGCTCGGCCACCACCCACTTCAAGCCCAGGGCGCCATCGCCAATGCGCACACCCGCCGTGCGCTCCTGCCGCTTCCAGTGCTTGTCCCCAATGGCATCGGGCAGCCAGCGCAACCAGTCGGCCTCGGTGCAGCCCATGTCGCGCTCGAAGCGCTCGTCGTAAACAGATTGCATTTCCGTCGCGTTCATCTTGTCGTTATCCGCCGGCAATGGGCGGCCAGATCGCCAGCACATCGTCCGGCTGCAAGGCCAGCGTACCGCGGTTTTCGGGCGCAATGTAGCGCCCGTTGATCAGCACCAGATGCACCATCTTCTCAGGCAAACCAAAGGGCTCTATGACCTGCAGGATGGTGGCACCGTCCGCCACCTCCAGCGTGACCTGGTTGGCGGTGCGATGTTGCTGGGGCAGGAAATCCGTCAGCGACGCAAACAGTTTGAAGGTTATTTTCATGCTGTGGATGCTAGCGCCGGCGCGCGTCATTGGCACCCGACCATTCCTGCTGGCCCTGCGCCGCGCCCAGGTAAGCCTCGACGAGTTGGGTCGGGTCCTTCATGAGCACTTCTTTCCAGGCACCCAGCTTCACCTGGCCTTCGACCAGGCCGCGCATCACGCCCACATGCTCGGTCCAACCGACCGAGTTGCAGCCCACCAGCACATCGCCCTGGAACTGCAAGCTCAGGTGCCGCCCGTTGGCCGTATCGGTCAGCTCCACATGCTCACCGCCGGGGCGGCCTTGCCAGTCACCAAAGCTGGTGGAGATCAGGCCCAGCGTGTCCAGCACATTGATCTGGGTGACGCCCGGGAGTTGGGAGCCCAGTGCCTGGCCACGCGCATGGTTGACCATGTTGGCGCCGGCAATGCGTGCCTGCTCGGCGGCGTTGGGCTGTATGGCGCTGACAATCATCTTGCCGCTGACCTTGTCAAAGGCCTCGGCGCAGTCGCCTGCGGCATAAATGCCGGGCACATTGGTTTGCAGATGCGCGTCGGTCAGCACACCGAGCAGGCAGGTGATGCCGGACTTCTCCAGATAGCCAATTGCGGGGCGTACACCGGCGGCGCTGATCACCAGATCGGCCTCCACCGTTTTGCCGTTGGAGAGTTTGACGTGCAGCGGCTTTTTGCTGTCGCCAGCGGCGCCCAGCAGACCGAGAATGCGCTCCCCGATACCCGGCTCGGGGCGTGCAATGGACTCCACGCGGGTGCCGGTAAACACCTGCACGCCTTTGGCCTCGCACCAGTCGCGGATCATGCCGCCGGCGGTCGGCCCCATCATGCGCGGCACCATGCGGTCGCCCATTTCCACCACACTGAGTTGCACACCGCGCGATGCCAGTGCTTCCATAATGATGCAGCCGATAAAACCGGCACCGAGTTGCAGCACGCGCGCACCTTTGGTGGCCAGGGCCGCAATCTTGCGAGCGTCCTCCAGCGTCCAGCAGGTGTGCACGCCTTCAGCGTCAATGCCGGGAATGGGCGGGCGAATCGGGTGCGAGCCGGTGGCAATCAGCAGCGTGTCAAAGCCCAGGCTCTGGCCGTTATCCAGCGCCACGGTTTTGGCGGCGGCATTCACTGCCGTGACCTTGGCTTGCAGCACCTCAATACGCAGCTCGGCAAAGTGCGTGGGACTCTTGCGCAAATAGGTGCCGCGCTCATCCACATTGCCGATCAGCAAATAGGGAATCGCCATGCGCGAGTAGGAGGGCTCGGGCTCGTCACCCACGATGGTGATGCGGTCCTGCGGGGCCAGTTTGCGGATCGTTTCCGCCGCGATCACGCCGGCCGGGCCGGCGCCAAGAATCAGGTGGTGGGTCATGGGGTGTGCTCCGGAAAAAAGAAAGGCGGCCTGTGGATGACCGCCTTTTGGGTAAAGGGCTACTGCCAGACCAGCTGCTGCTTTTCCGCTGTGGGCGGCAAGGCAGCAGCGGTCTCTTTGGCGTGTTTACAGTCCGAGACGCGCGTGCGTTTCAGCAGTCGGGCGGCCTTCGCTGTCCCAGCCGCGGGCGGCATAGTACTTGGGCATCATCTCGGCTAGCATGTTGACCTTGCCCTTGGCCGGGCCGCTGTTCACAGCCTCAGAAAGCAGGCGCTTGGGCAGGCTGTCGTCCTTGGCGGTAAAGCCGGCACGGTTGTTGAACTCGCGTTCCAGGTTCCAGATGCGCTCGCCGATGTGGGCCAGGGCTTCGGTGTCGAACTCGTCGCCACAAGCGCCTTGCAGCTGCGGTGCCAAGTCGGCCAGACCCCAGGCAAAGGTCGTGAAGATGCACAGGCCGGAAGAGTCGAACGCAGCCGTTGCATCCTGGAAGGCCTTGACCAACTCCGGCTTGCCTTCGTGCTCCAGCGGATCGGTCTTGACCGGAATGCCCAGCACTTCCGACGCAATGGTGTAGCCGCGCAGGTGGCAGCCACCGCGATTCGACGTGGCATAGGCCAGGCCGATACCTTGAATGGCGCGGCCATCGTAGGCCGGGAATTCCTGGCCCTTGCTGCTCATGGACAGATCGGGATGGCCATATTTGGCGGTCAGGCGCTTGGAGCCCTGGCCGATTTCCTTGCCAAAGCCGCGGCCGTTCACGGTCTCGTCCACCAAAAAGGCCAGCGCTTCGGCAGAACCGAACTTGGCATCAATGCCGATCTGTTCCTTGGTCAGCACGCCCATTTCATACAGCTCCATCACGGCACCAATGGTGGCGCCGAAGCTGATGGGGTCAATACCTTCTTCGTTGCAGATCAGGTTCGCATATTGCAGCGCTTCCAGATCCTTGACGCCGTTGGCCGCGCCCAATGCCCAGGCTGCTTCGTATTCCAGGCCGCCGTTGGCGCCCCAGTATTGCGGCTTGGTGGCCACGGTGAAGTGGCCCTGGTCCATCTTGCTGATGCGTCCGCAGGCAATGGTGCAACCAAAGCAGGCCTGGTTGGTCACCAGGTGTTTCTTGCCGTCGGTGGCGCGCGGTGTGGCCATGGCTTCGGCGGAAATGTCTTTCGCGCCTTCAAACTGGCTGTCGCGGTGGTTGCGGGTGGGCAGCGCGCCCACTTCGTTGATCACGTTCATCAGCACCTGGGTGCCGTAAGCGGGCAGGCCCTGGCCGGTAACGCCGTTTTCGGCAAGGATCTTCTTCTTTTCCTTGACGGCGGCCATGAAGGCTGCGGGGTTCTTGATATTGCCCACGCCCTTGGTGCCGCGCACCGCAATCGCTTTCAGGTTTTTGCTGCCCATGACGGTGCCCACGCCCGAACGGCCGGCCGCGCGGTGCAGATCGTTCACCACGGCAGCAAACAGCACGCCGTTTTCACCGGCCTTGCCGATGCTGGACACGCGGGTCAGCGGATCCTGCAGGCTCTTCTTGAGCAGGCCTTCGGTTTCCCAGACGCTCTTGCCCCACAGGTGGGCGGCGTCACGCAGCTCAGCCACGTCGTCGTTCACATACAGGTAGACGGGTTTGGGTGAGGCGCCTTCAAAAATCACCATGTCCCAGCCAGCCATCTTGAACTCCGCACCCCAGTAGCCGCCCGAATTGGAGCAGGCAATGGCGCCGGTCAGCGGGCTCTTGGTGATGACGGTGTAGCGCCCACCCGTCGAGGCCATAGTGCCGGTCAGCGGGCCGGTGGCCCAGATGATTTTGTTGGCGGCCGACAGCGGGTCCACCGTGGCATCCACCTCTTCGCAGAGGTATTTGGTGCCCAGACCGCGCGAGCCGATGTAAGCGCGGGCCCATTCCATATTGAGGGGTTCGGACTTGACGGTACCTGCGGTCAAGTCAACGCGAAGAATTTTTCCTGCCCAAGACATGTTGGTGCTCCTTTAAGTTGCGGAGGGCTGGTTGCCCAACTTGTTGGCCCATGCCTCCATCTTGCCCAAACCAGTCCAGTTGGCGTCGATGAAGGTGATGGCGGAGGTGGGGCAGGCGTCGGCACAGGCCGGGTCGCCACCGCAGAGGTCGCACTTCTGCACCTTGCCGGTTTCTTCCACGTAATTGATGGTGCCGAAGGGGCAGGCAATGGTGCAAACCTTGCAACCCACGCATGTGGCTTCGTTCACCACCTTGGCGCCGGTGGCCTTGTCAACCGTGATGGCCTCTACCGGGCAAGCGTGCAGGCACCAGGCTTCATCGCACTGGGTGCAGGTGTAGGGCACTTTCTTGCCGGTTTCATGGAAGTTGAAGACCTTGATGCGCGATTTGGCGGTGGCGAAGGTGCCGTAGTTCTCGAAAGAACAGGCCATCTCGCACTGCAGACATCCGGTGCACTTGTCTGCGTTGATATGCAATAGCTTTTGCATGCGTTTCTCCTGTATGTAAACCTGAGGCTTGGCTGCAACCTATGCACGGCCATACCTATGAATTGAATTGCCTACGCATTGTTGAAGCTTAAGACCCTTAAACCCCTAGGGATAACCCTAGTGGGAAATGACAATTGATGGAAATTCTCAATTTGCAACACAATAGGCTTGTACCCTCTGCCCGAATCTGCGCATTCCGACACACCACAACCTTTCATGCCGCCCCCCATGACCTCCCCTGTGTCCGAAAATTCCGGCGCACGCCTGGACGCCATTGCAAAAGCCCGCACAGCGCTGCTGGCCGGAAGACAGGGCACCAACCGCCTGGTGCCGCCCTGGGTCGAGCGCTCCTGGCAGCGCTGTCTGGAATACGGCCTGGCCCCGCACCAGTTGGCCGAATTCGACCTCATCAGCACCCACCTGGCGCGCCACACGGCAGAAGGCAATGCCCATCTGGTGCAGACAGCCAAGCCCTTGCTGGAGAACCTGGGCAAGGCGATTGTCAGCACCGGCTACTTTGTCATCCTGACCAACCAGAACGGTGTGGTGGTGGATGTGAACGGCCCAATTGACCGCAGTGACCGCCGTGCCGACCTGATCACCCGCGTCGGCACCGACCTCTCGGAGCAGCGCGTGGGCACCACGGCCATCAGTACAGCACTCAACGAGCAGCAACCCGTCTGGCTGCACCGGGGCGAGCATTTCTTTGCCAACACCGCCGTTTACAGCTGCGCGGGGGCGCCGGTGTTCGGGCCCAGCGGCGCCTGCGTCGGCATGTTGGACCTCACCGGCATTGACACGGCGGAACGCCCCGAACTCAGCCATCTGGTGACCCAGGTAGCGGGCAAGATAGGCAACGCGCTGGTACAGGCGCAACCCCACACCCTGCTCCTGCGCCTGAACTGGCCGGGCAATGCGCTGGGCAGCGATGCCGACGGCATGCTCTGCCTGGATGCGGACGGCTGGATTACCGGCGCCAACCCGGTGGCGCGGCAAATGGTGTCGGGCCTCCAGGCGACCGGCCGCGTGCATGCCACCGAAGTATTCGGCCTGCCCCTGCAAATGCTGTTTGACGCCGCACGGCGCAGCAACCCCACGCTCGAAGTGCCGACTTGGACTGGCCTGCGCCTGAACGCCCTGGCCAGGGAAGCCACGCGCAAAAACCTGCAGCCCCGCTACCACGCCGACGCCACCAGTTCCACGGGCAACAACGTAGGCTTGAAGGACATGGAAACAGCCATGATCCACAACGCCGTAGCGCAAGCCCGTGGCAATGTGGCGCAAGCAGCGCAAGCTTTGGGCATCAGCCGCGCCACGGTGTACCGCAAATTGGGCACCAAGCCCCGGTCTTAACGGGTGCGGGGCCGACACGGCCGGTGCGGCCCCCTGCGGAAGCCGCTCAGGGGCGCACTTTCAATTCGTTGACGACGCTGGAAACGCCGGGTGCCGACCAGGCAACGCCAAACACAGCAGAGCGCTCCGCCAGGGAAGTGACCTTGCCGCGCAAGGTCACTTCCGAGCCATGGACCTCCACCGAAATATCCCTGGCCTCGCGCTCGGCATGGCGCCGCAGTGCCTCGCGGATGCGCATGCTCAGGTTGGACGGCACCGCCGAGGGCTTGAGGACAATCAGGTTGGTCACACCCACCACACCGGTGAGTGCGCGCGCAGCCTTGCTGGCGCTTTGGCGCTGGTAGTGCCAATCCACCTCGCCCTTCAGCGTGACCCAGCCATTTTCGACCAGCACCT